>NZ_CP106754.1:2615501-3269376 GCF_025642095.1 Kosakonia sp. ML.JS2a | reverse complement strand
ATTGGCGCTTGTGCCACCTTTGCCGGTCAGGGTGACTGGCGGCTGGTAATGCCGTCACTGGCTGTTGGTTTACTGTTTGGATATGCGATGAAAAACAGCGGCCTGTGGCTGGCCTCCCGGCGCGAGCCAGTGCTTCCCTCAGAAAAAACTTCTCTAAATTAAATAATCCTTTTTTTTATGTGAATATATGCTGTTTTAAGCACTTACATTAAATTCATCAATGCGTTAGTTTCAAAAAATTCGCAGCTATGCCATCTTAATTCCTGGTCATACCAGTATGATGAATAGAAGGTGTCCTGAGGTGCTTATGCGTCTTTTTAACCTGTGTGTTTTCGCTCTTGCCGGATTTACCATTGCCAGTTCCTGCTCTGCTACTGCTTCTACTGACAGGGGAAATATTGCTTTTCGGGGGGCAATTGTCGAAGAGGGGTGTGACATGCAGACTGTACCGCACACACTGGTTATTGCGTGTCCACAAAATGCCACAAAACCGATCCAGCGCATTGATTTGAGTGCCATCGCCGCAGCCCCTCAATCCGTTTCCGTATTCGAAAAAGTGCAGATGCGCTACCTTAACCAACAGCATTCGATGGCAATTATTGACGTCGCCTACAACTGATTGTGCAGGTACTGTGAGGAGCATGCGATGCCCGTCATTTCCTTGCAGGCCAGGATACACTTAAGAGTGTGAGTGGGTTAGCAGCCGGAAAGGGGGCAAAGATGCAACCACGTATACAAGTGCTTCAGGGGGATATCACCACCCTTGATGTTGATGTCATCGTCAATGCGGCAAACCCGTCATTGCTTGGTGGCGGGGGCGTCGATGGCGCGATCCACCGTGCGGCGGGGCCAGCGTTGTTGGATGCGTGCAAGCAGGTGCGCCAGCAGCAGGGGGAATGCCCTCCCGGACACGCCGTTATCACCATTGCTGGAAATTTACGCGCGAAAGCCGTGATCCACACGGTGGGGCCTGTCTGGCGCGGCGGGGATGAGCATGAAGCCCGGTTGCTGGAAGACGCTTACCGCAACAGTCTGCAACTGGCCGAAGCGAACGGCTATATGACCATCGCTTTCCCGGCGATCAGCACCGGTGTGTATGGTTATCCGAAAGCAGCGGCTGCGGAGATTGCCGTCAATACGGTTACAGATTATCTCGCCCGGCATCACCACCTGCAGCAGATATACTTTGTTTGCTATGACGATGACACCACCCGACTTTATCAACGCTTGCTTACTCAACTGGGAGATGAACCGGCCCGCTGATATGCAGTCATTTGCCTGGCTGGTCTGGTTGGTGGATTCAGTGGCTGGTTTGAAGACCAAAGCAGCAGCCAGCCTGGTTAATGTGTTGTGACCTGCGGTTGTGCATTTTTCTCCTGCGGTTTTCCGGAGAAGAGGAAGCGCAGCAGCGGGATGCGCAGGTGCATTTCATACAACAGCACAGCAACACCCACAACAAACACCAACCCGGTAATAAAACCTAAGAGATTTGACTGAATGTGCGGGGTTATCCAGGCGCCGAATAACAGCGTCAGAGGATGGTGCACCAGATAGATAAACAGCGAAGCGTTAACGAAATAGGTCACCCGCGCCGACTGGAAATTCAGCAAGCGGTGTCCCAGTGAGAACACCACGTTAACCATCCACAATCCCAGCAGCATAGTAATGATGGATTCGGTTTCATACAGCCAGGCATCACCGTTACCGTAATGCTGATTGAGCAGATACGCAGCAAACGCCAGTAATGACCCTACCGCACACCACGGAGACGGGGTGGTGAACAACGACTTCAGCCGCGGATTGATAAACGTTAGCGCGCCAAGAAGGAAAAACGGAATGTAAAACAGCGACTGCATCACCGCGAAATTAAACAGCGCATCGCGCAATATTTCCGGCCAGGTGATAACGATTATTCGGCGCACCACTGCCCAGACAATGCCAAACAGCAGAAACCACAATGAGAGCTTGCCCAGAGAAATAGCCCCCAGGAAGCGTTGCGCATTGTTTTTTATTTTTTTAAACAACCACATGCCGATTGTCGTTAATACAACAAGCACTAACAGAAACCATAAATGGGAAATCAGTTCCCAGCACAGAGTATTGAATTTGTCATAAGTCGAGAGGGCGTGCCATTCGCCGGTTTTGTCTTTCACATATTGCAACATAATAAATTGCGGTAGCGTCAACAGGGGAATAGCAGTCAGCATGGGAATACCGACGCGCTCAACGCGAAGCGTCCACCAGCGTTGCATCGGATAACGCAGATAAAGCATGTATGAAAAATAACCGGAAATAACGAAAAATACCTGCATGCGGAACGCATGAATGGCGTCGTTGAACAGCGTTAGCCACCACGAGGGGTAGATGCTGTTGACATGCCACATATGGCTTGAATAGATCAGCGATATGTGGAAGGGGATTCCGAGCAGCATCAGCCATGCGCGTATGGAATCGAGGAAATATTCACGTTGTGCAGGGGCTCTGGTCATATAACTCTGTGCATTCTCAGACTTTTCGTCTTATCCATAAGACAAATAATGATTACATTCGCAACTAACCCTACACTACGACCGGGATCCTGTCTCCAGGATAGCTCGCAAAACGATAAAGGGTTAGTTTCAATTGTTTATTCACTGAGCCGGCATGCAGAACAATGCGGGGATTCAGTTGTCGGATTGCGTGAGTTTCCATTAAAATGGATCGGATCGATTTAAGCACACAAAGGGGGAAGTGCTTAGTTATTATGAAACCTAAATTACGAATGATGAAAATGCGTTGGGTAGGTGCAGCGGTACTGTTGTCACTTTATACGTCATCGGGCTGGGCTTTTTCTATTGATGATGTCGCAAAACAGGCACAATCCCTGGCCGGCAAAGGCTACGAAGCGCCCAAGAGCAACTTGCCCTCTGTGTTCCGTGAAATGAAATACGCGGACTATCAGCAGATCCAGTTTAACCACGATAAAGCCTACTGGAACGCGACCAACACCCCGTTTAAGCTTGAGTTTTACCACCAGGGTATGTACTTCGACACGCCGGTGACCATCAATGAAGTGACCGCCACCGCCGTTCGCCAAATCAAATACAACCCGGACTACTTCAATTTCGGCAATGTCCAGCACGATAAAGACACGGTCAAAGATCTGGGTTTTGCGGGTTTCAAAGTTCTTTACCCCATCAATAATAAAGACAAAAACGATGAAATCGTCAGCATGCTGGGCGCCAGTTACTTCCGCGTGATCGGTGCAGGCCAGGTTTACGGCCTTTCCGCGCGCGGTCTGGCGATTGATACGGCGCTGCCGTCTGGTGAAGAGTTCCCGCGTTTTCGTGAGTTCTGGATCGAGCGTCCGAAACCGACGGATAAACGCCTGACTATCTATGCATTGCTGGACTCGCCACGTGCTACCGGCGCGTATCGTTTCGTGATTATCCCAGGCAGGGATAGCGTGGTTGACGTGCAGTCGAAAGTTTACCTGCGCGATAAAGTCGGCAAACTTGGGGTCGCCCCACTGACCAGTATGTTCCTGTTTGGGCCTGCTCAGCCGTCGTCTGCTACCAACTACCGTCCTGAATTGCACGACTCTAACGGGTTGTCGATGCTGGCCGGTAATGGCGAGTGGATCTGGCGTCCGCTGAACAACCCGAAACATCTGGCGGTGAGCAGCTATGCGATGGAAAACCCGCAGGGCTTTGGTTTGCTGCAGCGCGGGCGCCAGTTCTCCCGTTTTGAAGATATCGATGACCGCTACGATCTGCGCCCGAGCGCGTGGGTAACGCCGAAAGGGGAGTGGGGCAAAGGGAAAGTTGAATTGGTTGAAATTCCAACCAACGATGAAACCAACGATAATATTGTCGCTTACTGGACACCGGACCAACTGCCGGAACCCGGTAAAGAGATGAACTTCAAATACACCATCACCTTTAGCCGTGACGAAGACAAGCTGCATGCACCGGATAATGCCTGGGTATTGCAGACTCGTCGTTCTACGGGGGATGTGAAACAGTCAAATCTTATCCGTCAGCCAGACGGCACCATCGCGTTTGTGGTGGATTTCACTGGCCAGGACATGAAAAAACTGCCGCAAAATACCCCTGTCACTGCGCAAGCCAGCATTGGCGATAACGGCGAGATCGTTGAAAACACCGTTCGCTATAACCCGGTTACGCAAGGTTGGCGTTTGATGCTGCGTGTGAAAGTGAAAGATCCGAAGAAAACGACGGATATGCGTGCAGCGCTGGTCAATGCCGATCAGACCCTGAGTGAAACCTGGAGCTATCAGCTACCTGCCAATGAATAAGATAACTGAGTATATCGACGCGCTGCCGCTTCCGGACGAGAAGAAGGCGGCGTTGCCGACAGACAGTCTCCAGCGCGTGCACACCGCGCTGGATGTGGAACATACGCCATGGGAACGTGAAGATGACACCCCGCTGGGCTCTGTCGCTGCACGTCTGGAAGGCAGTTGGCCAGACTCTTTGGCGAAAGACCAACTGATTAAAGATGATGAAGGGCGCGCGCAACTGCAGGCAATGCCGAAGGCAAAACGCTCCTCCATGTTTCCGGACCCCTGGCGTACAAACCCGATTGGCCGTTTCTGGGATCGCCTGCGTGGGCGCGAAGTCGCTCCGCGTTATCTCGCGCGTCTGACCAAAGAAGAGCAGGCTCACGAACAGAAATGGCGCACGGTCGGTTCCATCCGTCGCTATATTCTGCTGCTGCTGACGCTGGCGCAGACCGTGGTCGCAACCTGGTATATGAAAACTATCCTGCCTTATCAGGGGTGGGCGTTGATCACGCCAACCGATATGGCAGGCCAGGATCTGTGGGTTTCCTTTATGCAGCTACTGCCGTATGTGCTGCAAACCGGCATCCTGATCCTGTTCGCCGTGTTGTTCTGCTGGGTTTCTGCAGGTTTCTGGACCGCGTTGATGGGCTTTCTGCAACTGCTGATAGGCCGGGATAAGTACAGCATTTCGGCGTCGACCGTTGGCGATGAACCGCTGAATCCTGAGCATCGCACCGCGTTGATTATGCCGATCTGTAACGAGGACGTGGACCGCGTTTTCGCTGGCCTGCGTGCAACGTGGGAGTCGGTGAAAGCGACCGGGCAGCAACAGCACTTCGACGTGTATGTCCTCAGCGACAGCTACAACCCGGATATCTGCGTTGCGGAACAGAAAGCCTGGATGGAACTGATTGCCGAAGTGCAGGGCGAAGGTCAGATTTTCTACCGTCGCCGCCGCCGCCGCGTGAAACGCAAGAGTGGCAACATTGACGACTTCTGCCGTCGCTGGGGCAGCCAGTACAGCTATATGGTGGTGCTCGATGCTGACTCGGTGATGAGCGGCGAGTGCCTGACCGGGCTGGTGCGTCTGATGGAAGCGAACCCGAATGCCGGGATCATCCAGTCTTCGCCGAAAGCATCCGGTATGGACACGCTCTACGCGCGTTGCCAGCAGTTCGCCACCCGCGTATACGGGCCGTTGTTTACCGCGGGCCTGCATTTCTGGCAGTTGGGTGAATCGCACTACTGGGGCCATAACGCCATTATCCGTGTGAAGCCGTTTATTGAGCACTGCGCACTGGCGCCGCTGCCTGGTGAAGGGTCTTTTGCCGGTTCCATTCTGTCGCACGACTTTGTGGAAGCGGCGTTGATGCGCCGTGCCGGATGGGGCGTGTGGATCGCCTATGATCTGCCGGGCTCGTATGAAGAGCTGCCGCCCAACCTGCTGGATGAGCTGAAACGCGATCGCCGCTGGTGCCACGGTAACCTGATGAACTTCCGCCTGTTCCTGGTAAAAGGGATGCACCCGGTGCACCGCGCCGTGTTCCTGACCGGCGTGATGTCTTATCTTTCTGCGCCGCTGTGGTTTATGTTCCTGGCACTTTCCACAGCGTTGCAGGTGGTGCATGCCCTGACCGAGCCGCAGTACTTCCTGCAGCCACGCCAGCTTTTCCCGGTATGGCCGCAGTGGCGTCCGGAGCTGGCCATCGCGCTTTTCGCATCAACGATGGTGCTGCTGTTCCTGCCGAAGCTGCTGAGTATCATTCTGGTGTGGTGCAAAGGGCCAAAAGAGTTTGGCGGTTTCATCCGCGTGACGCTTTCACTGCTGCTTGAAGTGCTGTTCTCCGTGCTGCTGGCGCCGGTGCGCATGCTGTTCCACACAGTGTTTGTGGTGAGCGCGTTCCTGGGCTGGGAAGTGGTATGGAACTCACCGCAGCGTGATGATGACTCCACGCCGTGGGGCGAGGCTTTTATGCGCCATGGTTCGCAGTTGCTGCTGGGGCTGGTATGGGCAGTGGGCATGGCCTGGCTGGATTTGCGCTTCCTGTTCTGGCTGGCGCCGATTGTCTTCTCGCTGATCCTGTCGCCGTTTGTATCGGTTATCTCCAGCCGCTCAACAATCGGTTTGCGCACCAAACGCTGGAAGCTGTTCCTGATCCCGGAAGAGTATTCACCGCCTAAAGTGCTGGTGGACACAGATACGTACCTGGAGCTGAACCGCTCGCGCTCGCTGGATGATGGTTTTATGCATGCGGTGTTTAACCCGTCCTTCAATGCGCTGGCGACAGCGATGGCAACAGCGCGTCACCGCGCAAGCCATGTGCTGGAAATCGCCCGCGATCGTCACGTTGAACAGGCGCTGAATGAAACGCCGGAGAAACTGAATCGCGATCGTCGTTTGGTGCTGCTAAGTGACCCGGTTACGCTGTCGCGGATGCATTACCGCGTATGGTCAGCCCCGGAGAAATATTTGTCCTGGGTTAGTTATTACGAGACGCTGAAGCTTAATCCGCTGGCGCTGAAGGCGAAGTAAGCCGACAATAAGGAAAATACCGGCCTGAGCGCCGGTATTTTTTTATCCACAAATGTTGAGGCGGGGTAGCAGGTGAAAGTGATAGTGGTCGTTGTGATGGCATGTTTGCTGAGTGGGTGCGGTAGCATCATCAGCCGGACGATCCCCGGGCAGGGCCATGGAAATCAATACTACCCGGGGGTGAAGTGGGACGTCCGCGACTCCGCGTGGCGTTATATCACCGTGCTGGACTTACCCTTCTCGCTGGTGTTCGATACCTTATTGCTACCTATAGATGCCCATCACGGTCCGTACGAGTGATCAGCGCTCGTCCCATTCGTCGGCAGCGGTCTGCCCCTCCTCTGTATCGAGTGGGGGTTCAAGCTGAAACTCGCCTTCGTCCCATTCGTGCAGGGTATTCTCCTCCAGCCACTCCTGGCTTATCTCTATTTCATCATACTCGCCGTCAAATACGCTTTGTGCCGCCTCGCCGCTGAGCATGGGCAGACATTCACCGGGCTCGTCTTCATCGGCAAAAAATTCAGCCTGCCATGCGATATCACCGTCCTGCAGAACGTATTTCTGCACATTGAATTGCTGGACGTTCGCCCCTTCTTCATCCAGCTCAGGATTACTGGCGAGGAATTCTTCGCGGGCAGCATCAATTGCTTCAGAGAGCGTCGAGTAAAAATTCAGGTTGGAATCGGCCATATCTAACTCCTTAGCGAGAGGAAAAAAGGTATGCAGAAACCTATAGACGCTGGTATTGAGAGCGTCAAATTGCGAATTGTGTTGTCCGTAACGAATGCATGAAGTCAGGACAAAAGAAGGGACGCACCGCCCGGAAAAGCAGTGCGTCTGACGGTCAATGGCTGATCTTCACTCCCGCGTCCTGCTGAATCACCGGGCCTTCCACCACCTTGATATTGAGCCCTTTGGTCTCCAGTTCGGCGTTGCGTACGCGAAGACCACGCACAGCCTCAATATTGACGTTGGTGAAGTGGAACCCGCTGAGCGGAGCTTCCGGCGTGCCAATAATAAATGCGGCGGCTTTGCTGTTCCCGGTGGAGGTTAAATCCTCGACGGTAATATTGCTGAAATGCGGCGTTTTGTATTTATCAAACGGCTGTTTGGCGTCGCTGTCTGGCGGGTAAATTTGCTCACCCAGCGTGAAGCCGCCGCCTTCGAGCATTTTATCCACCTCGGCTTGCACAATTGGCGCCGCTTTGTAATAGGCGGAAAACACCAGCGGGACTTCAACGTCGTGCATTTGTGTATTCCGGTAGACAATATTTTTTACCTCGCCACCTTTGCCTCGCGGGCTTTTTATCCGGATCCCGTACATCGATCCTTCAAACGTATTGTTTTCAACCAGTACGTTATTTACCCCGCCAGCACTTTCACTGCCAATCGAAATACCGCGCCCTTGTTTGAGCGTATTGTTCGCAATATAAATATTTTCCACTACGCCGTCCGGAAAACGGCTGTCCGGTTTTTCAGCTTTGATGGCGATATGATCGTCATTACAGTCAATAAAATTATGGGTGATGCGGATGTTCTGGCTATCGATAGGGTCGATGGCATCCGTGTTTGGCGCATGCCAGGGCGATAAAATGCGCGTTTTATTGACGTCAATATCGTGAGAATAACGCATGACGATATGGAAGCTGGGGGAGTGCGTGAGCGTGATCCCTTCTATCAGCACGTTACTGGATTGCTTGATATACACCAGCCTTGGGCGATCGGTACCGCCTTTTTTACCCGTCGCGCGAATATTTTCCCGCCAGCGCTCCCACCAGACAGCCCCCTGGCCGTCAATGGTGCCTTCCCCGGTAATGGCGACGTTGCTGGCATTGGCAATGCTGATAAACGGCAACCAGCCATTTTCCGCTTCGGCATAGCGGGATTGTTCATTGGCGCGCCAGGCGGCAATCTCGGTAGAAGCAACCAGCGTGGCGTCTTTCTCCAGCTTTAGCTGTACATTGCTTTTCAGAAACAACGGGTTAGTAAGGTAATTACCGCGAGGGATCAGCACGGTTCCGCCGCCAGCCTGGGCGCAATCATTAATGGCTTGTTGAATAGCGGTCGTATTGAGGTCGATTTGCAATCTGTGGCCTTCCGAGCCGTAGTGGGTGACGTTACACACTTTATCGGGGAATTTCACATCACTCGCGCCAAAGCTGGAACTGAGGGGTGAAAGGGAGGCAATACAGGCGGTGAGGCAAGACAACGTGATCCGTTTACGCATGGAAACTCCTTATTGAAATGGTGTTTTTAAAAAATAACACCATCATTTCCTTTCCATGCGAAGCCAGCTCACGCTTTACGGAATATGGGTCATTCGCCTGATTACCTGCGCATTTTTTGTGCGCTGCGTCAGGCAGATTTCAGGCAAATGTCCATTGTGTCGTGGTATGGATTTAATCGTCAGTCGGCAGTGTTTGCTGTACTCGCGGGCGTTCTTTTTCCACGGTGGTGGAACGGGCCGGGCGTTGCAGACTGAACCACGAATAGAGGGCATTAAACAGAACGACGCCTGCCGTCACGCAGAATACTGCGCGGAAGCTGAAACTGGCGGAAATGGCCGCGCCAACCAGTGGGCCGGTGACATTACCGATATCACGAAATGACTGGTTATAACTGAAAATACGCCCGGCTATCTGATTGGTGGAGTTATACACCAATAGCGTCTGCACGGCGGGCAACAGCGCACCGTCCGCCGCGCCCAGCAAAAAGCGCAACACGCCCAGCTGCCACGGCGTTTGCACCAGCGACATGGGGATGAGTAACAGCACTGAAATCACCAGCGCAGCGACCAGGATCTTCTCCGGGCCGATTCTATCGCCCAGTTTACCCAGACGCGGTGCGCTGAGCAGGGCTGCAACACCAGGCACTGACGCAATCATTCCGCTGAGAAACGCAATATTGCTAACGTTGCCCGCCAGTTCACGTACATATAGCGTCAGGATGGGGGCGATGGAGCCGGTGGCAACCTGGATAATCATGGTGGTGATAAACAGGCTTAGCACCAGTTTCGGGTTTTTGAGCGAAGCAAAAACCTCTCTGGCGTGCAGCATTTCACGTTTTGCCACCGGGACAAAATTTTCACGGATATAACACAGCGTCAGCAGAAAGCAGATAAACAGCACTGAGGCGGTGATAAAAAAGACCATTCGCAGGCCCCACGTATCTGCCAGCAGACCGCCAGCAAGTGGCCCGAGAAGCGCGCCCGCCACGCCGCCAGTGGAAAGCGTACCGAGCGCCCAGCCGCTTTTATTCCGCGGAATTTGTGTTGCGATGAGCGCATTGGCATTAGGAATAAAGCCGCCCAGTAAACCGAGTAAGGCCCGCAGGATCAGGAACTGCCAGACGTTTTGAGCAAGCCCCATTAGCGCCATGACGATTGCCATACCGAGTGCGGAACGCAGCAGCATAATTTTGCGACCTTTTCGGTCGGCAAGCCCACCCCAGAATGGAGAGGCAATGGCGGAAAACAGAAACGTGATGCTGAAAACCAGCCCCGACCACATGTTCAGCGCACTGTGACCGGTCACCCCTAACAGCTCAACATAGAGTGGTAAGAATGGCATCACTAGGCTAAATGCAGCGCCGGTAAGGAAACATCCAAACCAGGCAACAGTCAGGTTACGTTTCCAGTTTATCGGGACATCAGAGGATGGCATAACGATCCGTAACGGCGTTGTTTTAACGCACAGAGTAGTGATTGAATTTGGTAAGCATGCTAATTATGCGCCTGCGGGATGGTCACTGCAATGTGCGGCGGGAGTTATGTGTGACAAAAGAAAACAGCCCGCTCAGCGGGCTGTGCGCGATCAGTAGCGGGATGGAACGCCTTCCGGTCGGGTTTTAAAGCGGCGGTGCAGCCACATATATTGTTCTGGCGCCATCATAATGCAGCGCTCCACAACCTTATTCATCCACGCAGCAGTTGTTTGCGCATCGTCAAGCGGCGGGGAGCATTCCGCCTCCAGCATAATTAACTCATAGCCTTTGCCGTCGGGTTTTCGACGCGGAACAAATGGCACGATACACGCTTGCGACATACGTGCCAGCATCCAGGTACCGGAGGTGGAGGCCGCTTGCTCAACGGCGAAGAAAGGGGCAAATACGCTGGCGCGCGGGCCGTAGTCATGGTCAGGCGCATACCAGACGACTTCTCCGGCTTTTAGCGCCCGGATCATACCCTTGAGATCCTTACGGTCGATCATGCTCTTATTGGAGCGCATGCGACCCCGGGTTTGCAGCCAGTCGATAAGCGCGTTGTCATTAGGTCGGTAAACGCCAATACCGGGCTCATTCATACCGAACATGCGGGCACCGATTTCCAGCGTCAAAAAATGGACGCCGATCAGCAAAATGCCACGCCCTTGCGCCTGCACGTTACGTACGTGTTCAAAGCCGGAGACATCCATCCAGCGCGCCATACGACGATCGGACCAGAACCAGGCGATACCGGTTTCCATCAGACCCATGCCGACAGAGACGAAATTATCGTCCACCAGTTTTGCGCGAGCAACGTCGCTCATGTGCGGAAAGCAGAGCTCAAGATTGCGTTGTGCAATCGACACTCGACGCTTCATCGTGTGTTTTGCCAGGCGGCCGATACCGCAGCCGAGGCGATAAATCACGGGATAAGGGAGCTGAACGACTAACCACAGTACTCCGATGCCCAGCCAGGTTAGCCAGTAGCGGGGATGCAGAAGCGCTGCTGAGAACTTGGGTAAATGCGTCATGTTTGTCCTTTTTTAAGCAACAATTCCCTGTATTCTCTCATTTTTTCGGAATTAGCCAAAATCAGAGCGCACATAACGCCTGTTTTTGTGGGTAACTGTTGAAATGTGGTAATGAGAATGAGGAAAATGTAGCGCAAAATGTAAGGATGTAAATTATCCGTATTTGCTTTATGATGCCGCCGTTTTTTCACTCTTGCAGGATACGTACACCATGCCAGTGTTACACAACCGCATCTCTAATGATGAATTAAAAGCCCGCATGCTCGCTGAAACCGAGCCGCGCGTCACCGTTTCGTTTTATAAGTATTTCTCCATCATCAACCCGCAGGTCACGCGCGATGCGCTGTATCAGGCATTTACGCGGCTGAGCGTTTTCGGTCGTGTTTACCTGGCGCATGAAGGCATCAATGCGCAGATCAGCGTGCCGCAAAGTCGTTTTGCTGCGTTCCGCGACGTTGTTTATGCCTTTGATCCGGCGCTCGACGGGCTACGGATGAACACCGCGATTGATGATGACGGCAAATCTTTCTGGGTGCTGCGCATGAAAGTGCGTGACCGGATTGTCGCGGACGGTATTGATGATGACAGCTTCGACGCCAGTGATGTGGGTGATTACCTGAAAGCGGCGGACGTGAACGCGATGCTGGACGATCCTGAGGCCATTTTTATCGATATGCGCAACCACTACGAATATGAAGTCGGGCATTTCGATGGTGCGCTGGAGATCCCTGCCGATACGTTCCGCGAGCAGTTACCGAAAGCGGTAGAGATGATGCAGGAGCACAAAGATAAGAAAATCGTGATGTATTGCACTGGCGGCATCCGTTGTGAAAAGGCCAGCGCCTGGATGAAGCACAACGGATTCAACAAAGTGTGGCATATCGAAGGCGGTATTATCGAGTACGCTCGCCGGGCCCGTGAACAGGGGTTGCCGGTGCGTTTTATCGGTAAAAACTTTGTCTTTGACGAACGCATGGGGGAGCGCATTTCTGAGGATGTGATTGCCCATTGCCACCAGTGTGGCGCGCCCTGCGACTCACATACCAATTGCCTGAACGACGGTTGTCACTTGCTGTTTATCCAGTGCCCGGCCTGTGCGGAAAAATTCAACGGGTGCTGCAGTGAATTGTGTAAGGAAGAGCGCGCACTGCCGGAAGACGAGCAGCGTAAGCGCCGTGCGGGACGTGAAAATGGGAATAAGATTTTCAATAAATCCCGTGGTCGCCTGAACACTACACTGGGCATTCCGGATCCGGAATAAGCGTAATGCGGAGAGGGCGTGCCCTCTCCGACGTCATTACTTCTGGCGAACGCCTTCAACAGAAATAATCAGCTCAACATCCTGCGATGCCGGACCTAAATCGGTGGTGATGTTAAAGTCTTTCAGCGTAATTTTCCCTGCTGCTTCAAAACCTGCACGCACGCCGCCCCATGGATCGTTACCCTGCCCCATCAGTTTTGCATCCAGCGTGACGGGTTTTGTCACCCCGTTCAGGGTCAGATTGCCGGTGATGTCGAGACCGTCGCCATCTTTCTTCACCTCTGTCGACGTAAAGGTCGCTTGCGGGAATTTAGCCACATTCAGAAATTCCGCGCTGCGCAGGTGTTTATCGCGTTCAGCGTGGTTGGTATCCACACTATTGGTATTGATGGTGATGTTAACTTTATCGGCTGAAGGATTCGCCTCATCAAAGCTAAAGGTGCCGTCGAAATCTTTGAATGTCCCGTATAACCAGCTATAACCCAGATGCTGAATACGGAAATTAACAAAGGCGTGTTGACCTTCTTTGTCAATTTTATAGTCTGCTGCCACGGCGGAACCGGCGGCAAATAACAGCGAGGCGAGGGTAAGTCCCGGCAGGATTTTCTTCATATTATGCTCCAGAGTCAGGTGACGATTTTCCCAGCATGCGCTTGAGAGTGACGTCTTTATCGATGAAATGGTGTTTTAATGCGGCGAGGCCGTGCAAAACAGAGAGCACGACAACGCTCCATGCCAGCCACAGGTGAACAGTCCCGGCCAGGTCGGCCTGTGCGCCTGCATCAGCCAGGGTTGCCGGTATTTCAAACAGGCCGAAGACGTTGATGGGTTTGCCGTCGGCTGTCGAAATCAGATAGCCGCTAACAATGATGCCAAACAGCAACAGGTAGAGCGCGATATGCGCGGCCACAGCACTAATGCGCGTCAGAGGGGAATAGGTGGCAAGTGCAGGCGGTGGTGGGGAGAGGTAACGCCAGACAATGCGCACCACTAATCCGAGCATCAGTAGCACACCGATGCTTTTATGAAGCTCCGGTGCCTGGTGATACCAGCCGTCATAGTAGCTCAACGTGACCATCCATAAGCCCAGCGCAAACATGCCATAAACCGCGATTGCAACCAACCAGTGCAGGGCAACGGAAATAACGCCATAACGAGATGGGGTATTACGCAATTGCATAATTGTTAACCGAAGTTAATAGAGAGTTAATTTAAAATGGCGTGAGTTAAATAATATTGCAACTGAAAATCGGTGAATTGAATTGCTATTTTTTCTATATCATTTTTTTTGAACGAGAACCGGCTGATATATTCAGTCGGTTAGAGAAAAATGATCATATATTCTGCCTGATATGAGATTTTTCTTACTGTCTTGATATTGAAACAATTACGAAGGTTAATGCGTTTATTAACTTTAATTAAATTAACGTAAGCTTTTGTCAGTTATTATTAGCCCGGCCATACAATATAAATAATATCGATCGCGGCGATCAGTAACCACAGGACAATATAAAGCATCAAATGCTCACGCACGTTATTAATTAAGTAATGGAACAGACGCCGCATGATGACCTCGTTATTAAGACGTTCAGCGACCTTAATTCACGGTCGCTGAAGGATTATCACGCAAAGCGTGCGAGAGAGAACGGGGTCAAATCAAACTCCGTACTGTTATCTGCAGCAAAGGCAGTGGCGATTTCTCCGAGCACGGGGGCGAATTTAAACCCATGGCCGCTCAGTCCTGTGATGATCAGCGTATCGGGGTGATCCGCCAGGGTATCGATAATAAAATCCTCATCCGGCGAGTTATCGTAGGTGCAAGAAGCCCCGTATAAACAGCCACCGATGCCGGGCAGAAACTGGCGCAGGAACGCGAAGCATTCGGAGCCATCGCCAGCTTCATCACCAAATGCTGTTCGCTGTTGTGGTTCAGTGATGAGCTGCCCGCCATTGTGGCGACCAATCTTCAGCGCATTATCGTCTGCCGGAAACCCGTAATACTGATCGCCATTGGCCATTTCGCCGGTAAATGCCGGGAAGCGATTTTTGGTGCTGTACCGTCCGTCTGCCTGGAACCAGGCGAAAACTTTCCGCACCGGCTGTATCGGCAGGGCGGGGAGCAACTGTTGAACCCAGGTCCCTGCACTGACCAACACTTTCGTGCCGCGGAATGTTCCTTCCGGCGTGTCAATTGCGACGCCGTCGTCCGTATGATGCAGCGCTGTCACCGGGCAATTGAATAACTGTGCGCAACCGGCTTTTCGGGCAAGGTCGATCCAGGTTTTCACCGCCAGCTCGCAGTGCAGTACGCCGGAGTCAGCTTCAAACAGCCCAATATAGTCGTCCGGCACACGGATCTCCGGCCAGCGCGCCATCAGAGAAGGTGCGTCAAGCTTTTCTACCGCCAGGTTCCACTGTAAAGCGCTCTGCGTGACATTGGCGAGGAAGCTGGAGTCCGTCGGGCCAATATTGATCACGCCAGTACGTTCGAATACGGTTTCGCCGCTTTCCGCCGCCAATTGTTCCCAGAGTTGTTGGGCGCGCAAGACAAGCGGCACATATTTCTCCCCTTCACCGTAAGCATGGCGAATTAAGCGCGTATCACCGTGATGGCTACCTTCCTTGTGTGGCGGCAAATGTGCATCGGTCATCAGCACATTAAGCCCGGCACGGGTGGCGTAATAGCCCGCTGCTGCGCCAACAGAGCCGCTGCCGATAATAATCAGATCGTATTTCATGGTGTTCTCCAGGTGAATGCTTTTTTCAGGAGGGTAAATAACATGGCGGTGTTATACAAGGGCGGAAATAAATAAGGCACCCGATGGGTGCCTGTTGAGTGGCTGAGAGGCATTATTTCTAATGTCTGCGGTACTCATCTTCCTGGTAATCGCCAGATTCAATCTTGGCAATGCCCGCTTCAAGGATCGAAATAAACTGGCGGGCGACATCCGTCGTTAGCCACAACGTCTGACCGACTTCGGTCTCTTCCTGTGTGGCTCTGTTTGGGGTCTGGTAGTGCAACCGGAGCATCAGGGCATCATAACTGTCCACTGTGCTGATGTCCCATCCGACCAGCGGATGGGTCTGGATGACTTCATTATTCTTTACCATCATAACCCCCATTTTGGCGTGTTTAATTAGACGACGACTTTCGAGGTTCAATGCGTGTTTTTTTTGAAGCCCTTTCAGTATACCAACAACTGGCAGGATAGATCGAATGAATAAACACTCTGCAACATCTTTTTTACGCTGATTGCGTTTTTTTGAATAACAGAGCGAGATCTTAATCACTCATTTTATTACCTGCCGACAACGTCATTAAACGCTTAGCAAAGAAACAAAAAAGCCGGGGCGACCCGGCAATAAGAACAAACTTAAAGAGAAATTATTCGGTGATAAACCAATCGTCAGCGCTTTCCCAGGTTTCCTGTAAAATTTCACTTATGCGATCTTTATCTTCTTTTGCACCACCGAGCACGGACAAATTGTTCGCGGCGGCATAGCGAACCGTGATTTTGTTTTCACGATCGGGGTAATAATTATTCAAACGACGGGATAATTCACCCGCCAGTGCATCAATGGCGCCCGGCGGTAAGGATGTGGTTTTGGCAATCGTCACTTCAATGCGCATAATAGCCCCCTGCGTTATTTACTGTATATTTATACAGTTAACTTATGCTTATTACAACAGGGGGCGTAAAGTTTTTAACGCTTCACGTTCCAGCGTACCGTTTCACCGGCAAGGAAGGGCACCAGTGCATCGTCCGGCAGGGTAATAGTCTCTGGCACTACATGCTCTTCGCGCACCAGTTCGATAAAGGTTTCGTTGACCGGCAGACCGTAGAAACGCGGGCCATTCAGCGACGTAAACGCTTCCAGATGCGGCAATGCATTCATCTCTTCAAACACTGTTGCATAGCTGCCCAACGCAGTTGGCGCATTGAAACAACCCGCACAGCCACAGCTGGCTTCTTTGCGATGACGGGCATGCGGCGCGGAGTCGGTGCCCAGAAATGCGCGTTCAAACCCGCTGGCGACCAGCTCGCGCAAAGCCTGTTGGTGGACATTACGTTTGAGAACAGGCAGGCAATAGAGATGTGGGCGTATGCCGCCAACCAACATATGGTTACGGTTAAACATCAAATGTTGAGGGGTGATCGTTGCTGCCAGCCGTTCATTGCCCTCGCGGACATAATCCGCGGCGTCTTTAGTGGTGATGTGCTCGAACACCACTTTCAGGCCAGGCAGGCGTTTGCGCAGTGGTTCCATCACGGTTTCAATAAAGCGCGCTTCGCGATCGAAAATGTCGATTTCCGCATGTGTAACTTCGCCGTGCACTAACAGTGGCATCCCCAGTTTTTCCATGCGTTCCAGTACCGGCATGATTGCATCAATACTGGTGACGCCGTGGCTGGAGTTCGTGGTGGCGTTTGCCGGATAGAGTTTTGCCGCCGTGAAGACATTGTCGTTAAAACCACGTTCGACTTCGTTGGCATCCAGGCTATCGGTCAGATAGCAGGTCATCAACGGAGTGAAATCGTGCCCGGCGGGGACAGCATCAAGAATACGCTGACGATAAGCACGGGCCGCGTCCACGGTGGTTACAGGGGGAACCAGATTGGGCATAACAATGGCGCGGGCGTAAGTTTCGCTGGTCCACGGCACGACGGTTTTCAGCATATCGCCATCACGTAAGTGGACGTGCCAGTCGTCAGGACGGCGGATTTTCAAAACCTGGGGTTGTGTCATTGGAATGCTCCGGCTGGTGAGGATCAGTTGTTTTTGCCGGGCACTAAGGATATGCGGAAACGTTTTCGTTTGCATCTTTTTCCTGAAAAAAAGGGCGCATTCGCGCCCTCAGAATCAGAATTCAGTCGGTGAAGGGAATGATAATCTCGCCCGGTTTCACCTCGATGCCTTTGGCGAATTTCTTCGCCAGCGCTTCGCCTTTGCTGTTGTCTTCTTTTAGCACATAGGCCGGGCGCTGATTAAAATAGCTGCGCAAAGACTGATTCAGATAAGGCAACAGCGTCTGCAGAACGGTTTGCATCTTCTCTGGCGTGACTGTCGCATCGACCACTTCCATCTCCTGCAGGTAGATCGCGCCTTTCTCTTTATCAAATACCGGCAGCGCTTTCATTTTTAACTTGATCACCGCTTTTTGGTTGCCAAAGAGGGAGGTCATGTCCAGATTTGCGTCGCCGGTCAGCGTCACTTTATTCGGCTCTTCGCGACCAATTCCGCTGGCCAGATTGTTCAGCACAATGTGTGCATCCGCGACACCCGGCACGCCGATATCTTTGGCGAAATCGTTGCGTTTTTGCAGTGCCTGATTGATCTCCTGTTCGCTGATGGAATATTGGGTCAGTTGGTTACAGCCCACCAGCACGCCGCTCAACATTAATGCAGCGGCAAAAATGATTTTCTTCATGTGTTCCTCAACGTGGTCCTGATGCTTCAGTCCTGGGGAGTAGCATGCGTCACACGCCGCGCAAAGACCAGCGGAAAAAGCTGAATGCACTGGCGGAAGCGGGCGCTTCCGCCTGTAGAATAATCAGGCGCCTGGTTCCAGCATCCGTTGTTGCAGGCGTTTAAGACCAAATTGCCACAGCAGTGCGAAGAAGGTGATAAGGCCTATCAATGCCAGCATCATCCACGGGAGTTCCGGTTGATTAAAGGCTTTTCCTGCATCAAACAACCAGCCGCCGCCTGCGTAACCCAGCGCGCCGCCAAACGCCAACCCTAAGCGACTGAAGCCCATATAACTTCCGCGCGCACGGGCATCTGCCAGTTGCGCACCCAACGTTTCACGCGCGGGTTCGGCAATGATCGACCCGATATAGAACGTGCAAATGAGCGTGAACAATTGTTGCAATGAGCCCACCATACCCACCGGCAGCAGACTAAACGACATCACCAACAGTCCAAACATCAGGCGGTGTTCCAGGCGAAAGCGTTTCTCGCTCCAGCGGGCAATCGGATAGAGCAGAGTCAACGACAAACAGGCCTCAATGGCATACATCCATTTCACCGCCGCTGGCGAACCGGCAATGTCGTTAACCATAATCGGCAGCATTAACATCACCTGTACCGCCAGCATGTAGTAACCGGTCAGCGTCAGTACATAGGTGACAAAGCGTTTGTCACGAAGTACGCGGCCAAGCCCTTCGCGCACTGGTGCTTTAACCGTCGACAATTTCCACGCAGGTAGCAACCAGGCGTTAAACGCGGCGCAAAGAACAAACATTAACGCACCCACGGCGCAGACGAGACGAAAATCGTATTGCAACAGCCAACTGCCGAGCAGTGCGCCGACAACCGCACCGGCACTATCCTGCATCATCAACAGAGAGAAAAAACGGCTGCGCTGGTTAGGGCGCACCAGTTTGACCACCAGCGCAGAACGCGGCGGATCGAACAGTGTGCCGCCAAGCCCGGAGAGCAGACAGGAGAGCCACAATACCCAGGGTTCATGCGCAACGCCCATGGCAATGAAACCGCCCGCGCGCATCAGCATGCCGGTGACAATCAACGGTTTTGCACCAAAACGGTCGGCAATCGCCCCACCGAAAATCCCCAGCCCTTGTTGAATAAACTGACGCAAACCGAGGGCAATACCGACCATTAAAGCGGCCCAGCCCAGTTGATCGACGAAGCGAATGGAAATCAGGGGGAAAACGACAAAAAAGCCGAGGACAACCAACATATTATCGACAAGCAGGAAATATTTACCCAGGCTCCTTGCCTGCGATATGCGCGCCATTTCCCCTCCGGGAAATCAGAAAGATAAGACAATCTTATTTTGCGGTTTCGCTACGGCTTTTCCCATATTGATGGTGACAATATTTTTTTATCAAAATCAGTCTTTGATTGAGAGTTTTCATCGAAAATGGCGCTTGACGCAGAAAATGCCATGTTGCTGTTTTCCCAGAGCGGCTATGCAAATGTATAGTAAAGGGAAGGGGTTAAAAAAGTCGTGAAACGGAAGGAGTGGTAATGCATGTTTGGCTATCGCAGTAACGTGCCGAAAGTACGCTTAGTAACGGACAGATTGGTGGTGCGCCTCGTCCACGACCGCGACGCCTGGCGCCTGGCGGATTATTACGCTGAAAATCGCCAATTTTTAAAACCCTGGGAGCCCGTGCGCGATGAAAGCCATTGTTACCCTTCCGGCTGGCAGGCACGGCTCGGTATGATCAATGAATTCCACAAGCAAGGCACCGCGTTCTATTTCGCGTTGCTCGATCCGGAAGAGAAAGAAATCATTGGCGTGGCGAATTTTTCTAATGTGGTTCGCGGCTCATTCCATGCCTGTTATCTGGGCTACTCCATTGGGCAAAAGTGGCAAGGACAAGGGTTAATGTTTGAGGCCCTGACCACTGCGATCCGCTATATGCAACGTACGCAACATATGCACCGCATAATGGCAAACTACATGCCGCACAATAAACGCAGCGGTGATCTACTGGCGAGACTCGGTTTTGAAAAAGAGGGCTACGCCAAATCGTATTTGTTAATCGACGGGCAATGGCGCGATCACGTATTAACAGCATTAACCGCGCAGGAATGGACCCCGGGTCGTTAAGGAGCAAAGATGAAGTATCAATTGAGCGCCGTGGAAGCACGGGTCATTGGTTGCCTGCTGGAAAAACAGGTGACGACGCCCGAACAATATCCGCTTTCTATTAACGGGGTGGTTACGGCCTGTAACCAGAAAACCAACCGCGAACCGGTGATGAACCTCGGTGAACACGACGTTCAGGACGTGCTCGATGCGCTGGTAAAGCGTCATTATCTGCGTACTGTCAGCGGTTTTGGTAATCGGGTGACAAAATATGAGCAACGCTTCTGCAACTCTGAATTTGGCGATCTGAAACTGACTTCCGCCGAAGTGGCGCTGATCACCACACTGCTGCTGCGCGGGCCGCAAACCCCTGGCGAGTTACGTGGGCGTGCTGAACGCATGCATCAATTTAGCGACATGGCGGAAGTGGAGAGTACGCTCGAGCATCTTGCGACGCGGGAAGATGGTCCGTTTGTTGTGCGCCTGCCCCGTGAGCCGGGTAAGCGTGAAAGTCGTTTTATGCATCTGTTCAGCGGCGAGGTGCCGACGCTGGCTGGCGTCGTGGAAGCAGAAAGCCCGGCTGCGGACTTACTGTTGGCGCGCGTTGAAGCGTTGGAAGACGAAGTCGCTGAGTTGAAACAGCGTCTGGATTCGCTTCTCGCACATTTGGGGGATTAACCGTGGCGACATTACGTATTGGTGTTGTGGGCCTGGGCGGTATCGCGCAAAAAGCCTGGTTGCCGGTGTTAGGCGCGGCGACAGACTGGACGCTGGCGGCAGCCTGGTCACCCACCCGGGAGAAAGCCGAACGCATATGTGCAACCTGGCGTATCCCTTATGCGGATTCGCTCGCCAGCCTGGCGGCGCAGTGTGACGCCGTTTTTGTTCATACTGCCACCTCGTCGCATTACGCCGTGGTCAGCGAGTTGCTCAATCTTGGCGTACATGTGTGTGTGGATAAGCCGCTGGCGGAAAATTTACAGGATGCTGAACGGTTGGTTGAGCTGGCTGCCCGGAAGAAGCTAACGCTGATGGTGGGCTTTAACCGTCGCTTTTCACCGTTGTACCGGGATCTAAAGCAGCACATGCCGCAGGCCGCTTCGTTGCGTATGGATAAACACCGTAGCGACAGCGTCGGGCCGCACGATTTACGTTTTACCTTACTTGATGATTATCTGCATGTGGTGGATACCGCACTGTGGCTGGCCGGGGGCGCTGCGCAATTGAATAGCGGTACGCTGCTGACCAATGATGACGGCGCCATGGTTTACGCTGAGCACCATTTCAGTGTTGAACATCTGCAAATCACTACCAGTATGCACCGCCGTGCGGGAAGCCAGCGCGAGTGGGTTCAGGCCGTTACTGATGGCGGACTGTTCGATATTACGGATATGCGCGAGTGGCGCGAAGAGCGCGGGCAGGGCGTGATTGCCCGCCCGGTTCCCGGCTGGCAAAGTACGCTGGAGCAGCGTGGTTTTGCCGGATGCGCGCGTCATTTTATTGAATGTGTGCAAAATCAGACGGTTCCTGAAACAGCCGGTGAACAGGCTATTCTGGCGCAACGTATCGTTGAAAAGCTCTGGCGCGAGGCGATGAGCGAATAACTGCCTGTAACATCTGGCGATAGTAATTCGCCTTTTTCCCTGTAGACTAAGCGCTTCGCTGTACACCAACGCCTGCATTGCAGGCGTTGTGTCTTATGGAAACCAGAATGAATCTATTAAAATCGCTGGCGGCTGTCAGCTCCATGACCATGTTTTCCCGCGTACTGGGTTTCGCGCGTGACGCCATTGTGGCGCGGGTTTTCGGCGCGGGCATGGCGACCGATGCTTTCTTTGTGGCATTCAAATTGCCCAACCTTTTACGCCGTATCTTTGCTGAAGGGGCGTTTTCCCAGGCTTTTGTGCCGATCCTTGCGGAATACAAGAGCAAACAGGGGGATGATGCAACACGGGTTTTTGTTGCTTACGTGTCTGGTCTGTTGACGCTGGCGCTGGCCGTTGTCACCGTCGCCGGGATGCTGGCGGCACCGTGGGTGATCCTCGTGACCGCTCCCGGGTTTGCTGATACGGCCGATAAATTCGCATTAACCTCGCAACTGTTGCGTATTACCTTTCCTTATATTCTGTTGATATCGCTGGCATCGCTGGCCGGCGCGATCCTCAATACCTGGAACCGTTTTTCCGTTCCGGCGTTTGCACCGACGTTTTTGAACATCAGCATGATTGGTTTTGCGCTGTTTGGCGCGCCATATTTCCACCCACCGGTGTTGGCGCTGGCGTGGGCGGTGACCGCTGGCGGCGTGCTGCAACTGCTTTACCAACTGCCGCATCTGAAAAAGATCGGTATGTTGGTACTGCCGCGCATCAGCTTCCATGATGCGGGGGCGATGCGGGTCATTAAGCAGATGGGACCGGCCATTCTTGGGGTCTCCGTTAGCCAGATTTCGCTGATCATCAACACCATCTTCGCCTCTTTTCTGGTTTCCGGTTCCGTATCATGGATGTATTACGCCGACCGTTTAATGGAATTTCCTTCCGGGGTACTGGGGGTGGCGTTGGGGACAATTCTGCTGCCTTCGCTATCGAAAAGCTTTGCCAGCGGCAACCATGATGAGTATTGCCGGTTGATGGATTGGGGGCTGCGGCTCTGCTTTCTGCTGGCGCTGCCCAGTGCGGTGGCGTTGGGGATCCTGGCGAAGCCGCTCACGGTGTCGCTGTTCCAGTACGGTAAATTTACCGCCTTCGATGCGTCGATGACGCAACGGGCGTTAATTGCCTACTCTGTGGGACTGATGGGGCTGATTGTGGTGAAGGTTCTGGCGCCCGGGTTCTATTCGCGTCAGAACATTAAAACGCCAGTGAAAATTGCTATCGTAACGCTGATCATGACGCAACTGATGAACCTGGCCTTTATCGGTCCGCTAAAACATGCCGGTCTCTCTTTGTCGATCGGCCTGGCGGCCTGTCTGAATGCCGTGCTGCTTTACTGGCAACTGCGCAAACAGAATATTTTTACCCCGCAACCGGGGTGGTCGAGTTTTCTGATCCGTCTGGTGATTGCGGTACTGGTGATGTCGGCTGCGCTGGTAGGCATGCTTTACGTTATGCCGGAATGGGCGCAAGGCACCATGCCTTATCGTCTGCTGCGTCTGATGGCGGTTGTGCTGGTGGGAATTGTCGCTTACTTCGCGACGCTTGCGGCATTGGGCTTCAAAGTTAAAGAGTTCGCACGCCGGACGGCGTAAACAGAAAGGCAGCCAGGGGACGGATCCCCTGGCTAAAAATCAGAATATGAACGGTCTGAACAGATCTAGATAGAGATTTTCTTTCCACCACGGTTGGCGGTAGAGGTATAACCATTCGCGCCGTAAAGCCCGGGTTCCTGATGCGGTTTCAGAACGTCCAGCGCTTGTTGATTGCGCGCGATTTGCCCTTCCAGCAACCATCCGTTGTGCTGGTTCAGGTCACGCAGATGCTGCGTCTTTTGGGTAATGGTCTGCCAGCGATCGGCGATATCGTCATTTGCGCTATGTTGCGCTTTCTGCGTCGCCCGGCGTTGTTGCTCAAGGTAGTCCAGAGTTGCGAGCAAGGAGCTTTTTTCTTCCGTAATACGCTGCAACGCGCTGCCATTAATGTGGCCCACGGAAAGCTGTTTTTGCTCAGCATCCATCACGTCTTTAAGAGCGCTCAGGATAACTGTCATTTGATCGAGAATGTCTGACAGTCGGTTCATACTGTTATTTACTCTGCAAGTAACTCTTCGCTTCGTCAATCAGGGCATCGGCGATTTTGCCAGTGTCCATCTTCAGTTCACCATTACGGATCGCGGTTTTCAGTTGCTCAACGCGTTCTGTGTTGATGTCATTTGCCCCCGCCTGCATCAGCTTAGCCTGAGCGCCGCTGATGGTGACGTTGGTGCTGTTCGTCGTCGCGGATTTCTCCAGACGCGTTTTTTGCGTTTGGTTCTCGCTGGCTTCACGCTGTTGTACAGTGTTTACCGGCTTGAGGGGCGATGTGCGATCAATGCTCATTGTGTAGTCCTCACTGAGGTTCCCCGGCGTTTGGGGCCTGCTATCTGTAGTCGTTGCTTATATATCGGCAGCCGACGCAAATTCTTTAAAAAGATTATAGGTTAATCAGAATATTCCCATCAGCGTTCACAACCCCGCTGACAATCTGGCCTGAAGACATGCGCACACGGGCGTTTTGCGCCACCGATGCGTTATTCAGAGCAAGACCTTCGCCGTTCACACTAAAGCCATCACCCGTCGCCACAACCTGTACACGCTGGCCCGCTTTTATACGCCATGTCTGGCGCAGCATAGACAGTTGAATCGGTTGGTCGGGTGCGAGATCGCGCAAACTTACCGCATCCTGCGCCTGGGTGATATCCAGCATCGTTCTCGGGGGTAACTGATCGAGACGGCCGCGCGCTAATTTCACGCTGCCCGGCTGTAACGTGCTGCCGCGCGCGACTGCCTGGGCGGCCACAACATAGTTACCCGTCGCCTGAACGCTCACTTGCAAATAGCGCTTTGCGCCTGCGCAATTCGCCAGAACACTCAGGTTACCCCACAGTTTAGCATTTCCGATGACGCTCAGCTCGGGCTGGTCGCAGGTGGGAAGCTGATTTTGCGGGGTGCGTATATTTACCACTACCTCATCACTAAATCCAGCAAGACGTTGAGCAAAGAAAGCGGTCAGTTTCGCCTGTAAGTCGGACGCCTGCGTTAGCGGGCTTAATAACAGTAAGGCCGCGGCCACACAGCCCTTCAGAGTGTTCATCGCAGACTCCTGCCTGTTGATGGAATGAGGAGATTTTAACCGCATGGCAAATCTATCAACGCAATAAATAGCGACGCATTTTGCGCTTATTCCAACGATAAGGCTTGCGTAAGGAGATTTAAGCTGTTGGCTAAATAATTGTCATCAGTGGGGGAGCCATGCTCGATAAACTTGATGCCGCACTGCGTTTTCAGCAAGAAGCGCTGAACCTGAGCGCCCAGCGCCAGGAAATTCTGTCGGCAAACATTGCCAACGCCGATACCCCGGGGTTTCAGGCGCGCGATATTGATTTCGCCAGTGAACTGAAAAAAGTCATGGAGCGCGGTCGTGCTGAAGAGAGCGGTGTTTCGTTGGCGCTGACCTCTTCCCGTCATATTCCTGCGCAGGCAATGACCCCGCCGTCCACCGATCTGCTGTATCGCATCCCGGATCAGCCCTCTCTGGATGGCAACACCGTGGATATGGATCGTGAGCGTACGCAGTTTGCTGACAACAGCGTGAAATACCAGACCGGCTTAACGGTATTGGGTGGGCAGATCAAAAGCATGATGAGTGTTCTGCAAGGGGGGAATTGATAGATGGCATTACTGAATATTTTTGATGTTGCCGGCTCCGCGCTGGCGGCGCAGTCCAAACGTATGAACGTGGCGGCCAGTAACCTTGCCAACGCCGACAGCGTGACCGGGCCGGACGGTCAACCTTATCGCGCCAAACAGGTCGTTTTCCAGGTTGATGCCGCACCTGGTCAGGCGACCGGCGGTGTGAAAGTCGCCGATGTTATTGAAAGCCAGGCACCAGACAAACTGGTTTACCAGCCGGGTAACCCGCTGGCGGACGCCAATGGTTACGTCAAAATGCCGAACGTTGATGTGGTCGGGGAAATGGTAAACACCATGTCTGCTTCTCGCAGCTATCAGGCAAACGTTGAAGTACTTAACACGGTTAAGAGCATGATGCTCAAGACCCTGACCCTCGGCCAGTAAAGGAGACGCACAGCATGTCTATCGCTGTAAAAGTTAATGACCCGACCAACTCCGGTGCAACAACCAGTACGACGGGGACAACCACAACCGGTACTAACAGCGCTTCCGACCTGCAGAGCAGCTTTCTGACATTGCTGGTCGCGCAGTTGAAAAACCAGGATCCGACCAACCCGCTGCAAAACAACGAACTGACCACGCAACTTGCGCAGATTAGCACCGTCAGCGGGATTGAAAAACTGAATACCACGCTGGGATCAATTTCCGGGCAGATCGATAACAGCCAGTCGCTGCAGGCAACCACCTTGATCGGCCATGGTGTGATGATCCCAGGGCAGACCATTCTGGTGGGTAATCAAACCTCTACACCGTTTGGTGTGGAGCTGACTCAGGCCGCCGATAAAGTGACCGCCACCGTGACCAACTCAGACGGCACCGTGGTGCGCACCATTGATATCGGCGCGCTGAAAGCGGGCGTCCATACCTTTAGCTGGGACGGCAAACTTTCGGATGGCACGGCGGCGCCGGATGGCTCTTATAAAGTCTCCATCGCCGCCAGCACGGGTTCAACGCAGTTGGTTGCTCAACCTCTGCAGTTTGCGCTGGTGCAGGGCGTTACCCGCAATAGCAGCGGGAGCACATTAGATTTGGGTACCTATGGTACTACCACCCTCGACGAAGTACGGCAGATTATTTAAAGCCTTAACACTTATCAGGAGTAAGTCATGGCCTTTTCACAAGCGGTCAGCGGCCTGAATGCTGCGGCCACCAACCTCGATGTCATTGGTAACAACATCGCCAACTCCGCCACTTATGGCTTTAAATCCGGATCTGCGTCCTTCGCTGATATGTTCGCCGGTTCTAAAGTGGGTCTCGGTGTTAAAGTGGCGGGCATTACCCAGGACTTTAGCGATGGCACCACCACCAACACCGGTCGTGGTCTTGACGTTGCACTGAGCGGAAACGGTTTCTTCCGTCTGGTCGACAGCAATGGTTCTGTGTATTACAGCCGTAACGGCCAGTTCAAACTGGACGAAGACCGCAATCTGGTGAACATGCAGGGTATGCAGGTAACGGGCTACCCGGCTACCGGTACGCCGCCGACAGTACAGACCGGCGCGAACCCGACGGCTATCACCATCCCGAACACGCTGATGGCGGCGAAAACCACCACCACAGCAACGATGCAGATCAACCTTAACTCGACGGACAGCACGCCAAGCGTGACCACGTTCGACCCGACTAATGCCGACAGCTACAACAAAAAAGGTTCCGTCACTGTTTATGACAGTCAGGGTAACGCCCACGACATGAACGTCTATTTTGTGAAGAGTTCAACGGCGAACACCTGGAGCGTTTATACCCAGGACAGCAGCGTGAGCGGCAGTGCAGCAACGCTTGCGACCACCATGACCTTCAATACTAACGGCGCGCTGACGGGCGGTACTTCTGCCACCATCACCACCGGCACCATCAATGGCGCAACCCCGGCAACGTTCTCGCTGAGTTTCCTGAACTCCATGCAGCAGAACACCGGCTCTAACAACATCGTTGCCACCACGCAGAACGGTTACAAACCGGGCGACCTGGTGAGCTACCAGATTAACGACGATGGCACCGTTGTTGGTAACTACTCCAACGAGCAGAAACAGCTGCTTGGACAGATCGTACTGGCGAACTTCGCCAACTCCGAAGGTCTGCAATCTGAAGGTGACAACGTTTGGTCCGCAACCTCTTCCTCGGGTGTTGCGCTGTTAGGCACAGCAGGTACCGGTAACTTCGGTTCGTTGACCAACGGTGCGCTTGAAGCATCAAACGTGGATCTGAGTAAAGAACTGGTGAACATGATCGTCGCGCAGCGTAACTATCAGTCGAACGCGCAGACCATCAAAACCCAGGACCAGATCCTTAATACGCTGGTTAACCTGCGTTAATCGTCTGACGGGATGGCTTAATGGATCACGCAATATACACCGCGATGGGCGCCGCCAGCCAAACGCTGAATCAGCAGGCTGTCACCGCCAGCAACCTTGCGAATGCTTCAACGCCGGGCTTCCGCGCGCAGCTTAATGCGCTGCGTGCCGTGCCGGTTGAAGGGCTTTCGCTGCCAACCCGTACTCTGGTGGTGGCGTCCACCCCGGGCGCCGATATGACGCCCGGTCAGTTGGATTACACCTCGCGCCCGCTTGATGTGGCGTTACAGCAGGACGGTTGGCTGGCAGTACAGACGGCGAATGGTTCGGAAGGATATACCCGTAACGGTAATATCCAGGTCGGCCCGACCGGTCAGTTGACCATTCAGGGTCACCCGGTGATTGGTGAAGCGGGTCCGATTTCTGTACCGGAAGGCTCGCAGATCACGATTGCCGCCGACGGTACGATTTCTGCGCTCAATCCCGGCGATTCGGCGAATACCATTGCACCGGTAGGCAAGCTGAAGCTGGTTAAGGCGGAAGGCAAAGACGTGGTGCGTGGCGATGACGGCCTGTTCCGTGTGAGCCAGGCCGCGCAGGCCACGCGTGGCACGACGTTGCAAGCCGATGCCTCTATCCGTGTGATGTCGGGCGTACTCGAAGGCAGCAACGTTAAACCCGTTGAAGCAATGACCGACATGATTGCCAGCGCACGTCGCTTCGAAATGCAGATGAAGGTGATCGGCAGCGTTGATGAAAACGCGCAACGCGCCAATCAGTTGCTGTCACTGGGCTAATAAACAGGATTACCTATGATCAGTTCATTATGGATCGCGAAAACCGGCCTTGACGCCCAGCAAACCAATATGGACGTTATCGCCAACAACCTGGCGAACGTCAGTACTAACGGTTTTAAGCGTCAGCGTGCGGTATTTGAAGACTTGTTGTACCAAACCATGCGTCAGCCTGGTGCGCAGTCTTCTGAACAAACGACACTGCCTTCTGGCTTGCAGATCGGTACCGGTGTTCGTCCCGTTGCAACCGAGCGCCTGCATAGTCAGGGTGGCTTGTCACAGACTAACAACACCAAAGATGTCGCCATTAAAGGGCAGGGCTTCTTTGAAGTGCTGCTGCCGGATGGCACCTCCGCGTATACGCGCGACGGGTCCTTCCAGGTTGATCAAAATGGTCAGTTAGTGACGGCGGGTGGTTTTCAGGTGCAGCCTGCGATCACTATCCCTGCCAACACCCTGAGCATCACCATTGGCCGCGACGGCGTGGTCAGTGTGACGCAGCAGGGCGCGACAGCGCCGGTGCAGGTTGGCCAGTTAAACCTCACCACCTTTATGAATGACACCGGTCTGGAAAGCATCGGTGAGAACCTGTACACCGAGACTCAGTCGTCCGGGGCGCCAAACTCCACGACGCCGGGTCTTAATGGCGCAGGTTTGCTGTACCAGGGGTATGTGGAAACCTCAAACGTAAACGTTGCCGAAGAACTGGTGAATATGATCCAGGTTCAACGCGCTTACGAAATTAACAGTAAAGCAGTATCGACGACCGATCAGATGCTGCAAAAACTGACGCAACTCTAAGGCGTTATCCGGTGCGGTAGTTGCTGCCGCACCGGAACCCTGATTTCGAAGATGAATGCAATGCAAAAATACGCCGCGCGCCGCTATCCGATTATGGCTTTACTGGCAGTGACTCTGACCGGATGTGCCTGGGTTCCTTCAAAACCTTTGGTAGAAGGAGCGACTTCCGCTCAACCGATCCCGGGTCCGGTGCCTTTAGTTAATGGCTCGATTTATCAGACCGCGCAGCCAATAAACTATGGCTATCAACCCCTGTTTGAAGACCGCCGTCCGCGTAATGTGGGCGATATGCTGACGATTACGTTGCAAGAAAACGTGAGCGCCAGTAAGAGTTCGTCGGCCAATGCCAGCCGTGATGGCAAATCCAGTTTTGGTATCGATACGACGCCTCGCTACCTTGAAGGCCTTTTTGGTAACGCACGAGCTGACCTGAGCACCTCTGGCAGCAACACCTTTGAAGGTAAAGGCGGCGCGAATGCCAGCAACACATTTAGCGGCACGTTGACCGTCACGGTCGACCAGGTGCTGATCAATGGCAATTTACATGTTGTGGGTGAAAAACAGATCGCCATTAACCAGGGCACTGAATTCATCCGCTTCTCGGGTGTTGTGAACCCACGCACCATCAGCGGCAGCAACACGGTTCAGTCCACTCAGGTGGCTGATGCGCGCATCGAATATGTCGGCAATGGCTACATTAACGAAGCGCAGACGATGGGCTGGCTGCAACGTTTCTTCCTCAACTTATCGCCGATGTAACCGGGGTGAATTATGTTTAGATATCTGGCTGGAATCGCGTTGGTGCTGGTGGCGACTGTCGCCCAGGCCGATCGCATCCGGGACCTCACCAGCGTACAGGGCGTACGAGAAAACTCCTTAATTGGCTACGGTCTTGTTGTGGGGCTTGATGGCACGGGCGACCAGACCACCCAGACGCCATTTACCACGCAGACATTAAATAACATGTTGTCGCAGATGGGGATCACCGTTCCCACTGGCACCAACATGCAGTTGAAAAACGTGGCGGCGGTCATGGTTACCGCACAATTCCCGGCCTTTGCCCGCCAGGGACAGACTATCGATGTGGTGGTCTCTTCCATGGGTAACGCAAAAAGCCTGCGCGGCGGTACGCTGCTGATGACCCCGTTGAAAGGGGTGGACAGCCAGGTGTATGCGTTGGCGCAGGGCAACATTCTTGTGGGTGGCGCAGGCGCCTCTGCGGGTGGTAGTAGTGTGCAGGTTAACCAGTTGAACGGCGGTCGCATTACCGGCGGGGCGGTGATTGAACGCGAACTGCCGACGCAGTTTGGTGCAGGTAACACCATCAACCTGCAACTGAATCAGGAAGACTTCACCATGGCGCAGCAGATTGCCGATACCATTAACCGCAGCCGCGGTTATGGTAGCGCGACTGCGCTGGATGCCCGCACCGTGCAGATCCGCACGTCCAGCGGCAGCACTTCGCAGGTTCGTATGCTGGCTGATATCCAGAATATGGAAGTGGGCACCACACAGCAGGATGCGAAAGTGATCATCAACTCCCGTACCGGCTCCGTGGTGATGAACCGCGAAGTGGCGCTGGATAACTGTGCGGTTGCGCAGGGCAACCTCTCCGTGACGGTGAATCAGCAGGCTAACGTTAGCCAGCCGAATACGCCGTTTGGCGGTGGTCAAACCGTTGTCACGCCGCAAACGCAGATCGATTTGCGTCAGAGCGGTGGGTCGCTGCAAAGCGTGCGCTCCAGCGCCAACCTGAACAGTGTGGTACGTGCGCTGAACGCGTTAGGCGCGTCGCCAATGGAACTGATGTCGATCCTGCAGTCCATGCAAAGCGCAGGTTGCCTGCGAGCGAAACTGGAGATCATCTAATGTTGACTGACAGCCGGTTGATGAGTAGCGCGGCCTGGGACGCGCAATCGCTGAATGAACTGAAATCGAAAGCCGGACAGGATCCGCAGGCCAACCTGCGACCTGTAGCGCGCCAGGTGGAAGGGATGTTTGTGCAAATGATGCTGAAAAGCATGCGTGAAGCCCTGCCCAAAGACGGTATTTTCAGTAGCGATTCAACACGGCTGTACACCAGCATGTATGACCAACAAATTGCCCAGCAGATGACCGCCGGCAAAGGTCTGGGGCTGGCGGATATGATGGTGAAACAGATGACCGGCGATCAGTCGCCGGTCGATCCCGCCGATCAGATGCAACAGGTACCGATGAAATTCCCACTGGAAACGGTGACCAGTTATCAGAACCAGGCGTTGACGCAATTAGTTCGCAAAGCCATGCCAAAAGCGCCTGATGACAGTGATGAACCGTTGACAGGCGACAGTAAAGACTTCCTTGCCCAGCTTTCGCTTCCGGCGCGTCTGGCCAGCCAGCAGAGCGGCATTCCACATCACTTGATCCTTGCGCAGGCCGCTCTCGAATCCGGCTGGGGTCAGCGGCAGATCCCGCGTGAGAACGGTGAGCCAAGCTTTAATATTTTCGGTGTGAAAGCGACACCGAACTGGAAAGGGCCAACCACCGAGATCACCACCACGGAATATGAAAATGGCGAGGCAGTGAAAGTCAAAGCGAAGTTCCGTGTGTACAGCTCGTATCTTGAAGCGTTGTCTGACTATGTAGGCATGCTGACGCGCAATAAACGCTATGCGGCGGTCACGAATGCAGCGACGGCGGAACAGGGCGCACAAGCGTTGCAAAACGCGGGTTATGCGACCGATCCCAACTACGCCCGTAAGCTGACGAGTATGATCCAACAGCTTAAATCTATGGGTGAAAAAGTCAGCAAAGCCTATAACAGCGACATCGAAAATCTGTTCTGAAATATCTCAAGTTTCGCTCTGGGTTGCCGATAATCGTCAACAGGACTCATGTCTGAAAGTGTATAAGGAACCTCCATGTCCAGTTTGATTAATAGCGCCATGAGTGGGCTCGCTGCAGCCCAGGCAGCGCTTAATACCTCTAGCAACAACATCGCCAGCTATAACGTGGCTGGATATACCCGTCAGACGACGGTGCTTTCATCGGCGAACAGTACACTGGGTGCTGGCGGATGGGTTGGCAATGGTGTGTATGTCTCTGGTGTTCAGCGTGAGTATGATGCCTTTATTACCAACCAGCTGCGTGCTGCGCAAAACCAGAGCAGCGGGTTAACGACACGCTATGAGCAGATGTCAAAAATTGATGATGTGCTCTCCGGCACCACCAATACGCTTTCGACCAGTTTGCAGGGATTTTTCTCCAGTCTGCAAACGCTGGTGAGCAATGCCGAGGATCCGGCAGCCCGCCAGGCTTTGCTGGGCAAAGGCGATGCGCTGGTTAACCAGTTTAAGGTCGCCGACCAGTATCTGCGCGACCAGGATAAACAGATTAACCTGTCTATCAGCTCAAGCGTTGACCAAATCAACAACTACACCAAACAGATCGCCTCGCTTAACGATCAGATTTCCCGTCTGACCGGTGTTGGCGCGGGTGCATCGCCGAATGATTTGCTCGATCAGCGTGATCAGTTGGTCAGTGAACTGAATAAGGTTGTCGGCGTAGAAGTTAGCGTGCAGGACGGTAACACCTATAACCTGACGATGGCTAACGGATACACTCTGGTGCAGGGCAGTAACTCTCGCCAACTGGCGGCAGTGGCTTCCAGCGCTGATGCATCCCGTACCACGGTTGCCTATGTCGACAACACCGCCGGGAATGTTGAGATTCCGGAAAAACTGATTACTACCGGTTCGCTGGGCGGTCTGTTGGCCTTCCGCTCACAGGATCTGGATCAGACACGTAATACGCTGGGGCAACTGGCATTGTCATTTGCTGATGCGTTTAACAAACAGCACACCCAGGGTTACGACTCCGACGGAGTTCAGGGCACCAACTTCTTTACCATTGGTGCGCCGTCTGCCTTAAGCAATACCAAAAACACCGGCACCGCTGCACTGACGCCAACCGTCAGCGACAGCACGGCCGTTCAGGCGACGGACTACAAAGTGGTTTACGATGGTAGCAACTGGAATGTGACGCGTCTGTCCAACAATACCTCGTTCACTGTCACGCCGGACTCCACCGATGGTTCGTTGAATTTTGACGGTCTTAAAGTTAGCGTGAGTGGCACTGCCGCGGCGAACGACAGCTTTACTGTTAAGCCGGTGAGCAACGCGATTGTGAATATGAGCGTGGCAATTTCCGACGAGTCGAAAATTGCGATGGCGTCTGTTTCCGGTGACGGTGCGAGCGATAACCGCAATGGTCAGGCGTTACTGGATCTGCAAAGCGCCAAGAAAGTCGGCGGTAATAAAACCTTTAACGATGCCTATGCCACGCTGGTGAGCGATGTGGGTAACAAAACCTCGACGCTGAAAACCAGCAGTACGACGCAGACTAACGTGGTCACGCAACTGAGCAACCAGCAACAGTCTATCTCCGGGGTTAACCTCGATGAAGAGTACGGCAACCTGCAACGTTATCAGCAATATTATCTGGCAAACGCGCAGGTTCTTCAGACCGCAAGCACGCTCTTTAATGCGCTGCTGGAAATACGCTAAGTAAGGGGTGAGCAATGCGTATCAGTACTCAAATGATGTACGAACAAAATATGCGCGGAGTAACCAACGCGCAGAGTAAATGGCTGGCGTACGGTGAGCAAATGTCCACCGGTCAGCGCGTTAACCGCCCGTCTGATGATCCGATTGCCGCCTCGCAGGCTGTGGTGATCTCTCAGGCGCAGGCGCAGAACACGCAGTATGCCACCGCACGTACGTTCGCCACGCAGAAAGTGTCGCTGGAAGAGAGCGTGCTGCAACAGGTGACTACGGCAATCCAGGGCGCGCAAAGCACTATCGTGAAAGCGGGCAGCGGCTCGCTTAGCGACGATGACCGCGCTTCTCTGGCGACAGAATTGCAGGGCTATCGCGATCAGTTGCTGAACCTTGCTAACAGCACTGACGGTAACGGTCGCTATATTTTCGCGGGCTACAAGACGGAGTCTGCTCCGTATGATTCGGCAACGGCGACCTACAGCGGCGGTACGCAAGCAATCAGCCAGCAAGTGGATGCGTCTCGCACCATGGTGATTGCACATACCGGCGATCAGGTCTTTAACCATATCAGCAGCAACGCCACGCCAGAGCCGACCGATCCGTCAACGGGTTTGCCGGGTACGTCCGAAACGGACCTGTTCAAAATGCTGGATACGGCGGTTGCCGCGCTGAAAACCCCGGTCGCGGGTGATGAAACGGCGAAAGCTGCTGCACAAGCAGTCGTGGATAAAACCAGTCGCGGTCTCGGTAACTCCCTGAACAACGTCTCTACCGTACGCGCTGAGCTGGGTACGCAGTTGAACGAACTGGAAAGCCTTGATTCGCTGGGCGACGACCGTGCGCTGGGTCTGAAGCAACAGTCGAGTGATTTGATCGATGTAGACTGGAACGAAGTGATTTCGTCTTACACCATGCAACAGGCTGCATTGCAGGCGTCTTACAAGGCGTTTAGTGATATGCAGGGGATGTCGCTGTTCCAGCTCAATAAGTAACGTTTTCATTTTGGACATGTCTGGAAACTGGGGCATGTTCGCTATGCCCGCTCCATCACCCCGGAGCGGGCTTTTTTTTTCGTTTATGCTTTTTGTTCAGCTTGCTGCATCTGGCGGGCATCGATGAGGCGGATAGCCAGTGCGATGAGCCCGGACAGCGTTGCCAACACGACCACACCCTGCCATGAGGCGACGGAGTAGAGTTTGCTGCCCAGTGCAGAACCTGCCGCCATGCCAATAAACACGCCAGTAAACAGCAGCGCATTCAGCCGACCACGCGCTTGCGGCTCCAGGCCGTAAACCAGGTTCTGGTGAGCAACCAGGCTGGATTGCAGACCCAGATCAAAACCGACGGCAGACAACGCAATCAGGATCAGTTGGCCGTGCGGGGGCAGAACGGGTAGCAGGAACATCAGGGCAAAAGAAACCGTCACCAGACCTGCACCCAATTGTGTCACTTTCTCTGCGCCCACTTTGTCTGCAAGTCCGCCAGCCAGCGGTGCAGCCAGTGCGCCGGCCGCACCTGCGATGCCGAAAGTACCGGCGACAGCGCTACCCAGTTGATATTTTTCCAGCAGCATCAGCGCAAGGGTTGACCAGAACGCGCTAAACGCGACAGAAAGAAAGCCCTGCGCCATGGCTGCGCGACGCAGCGATGGATAGCGTTGCCACAGGTGCGCCATGGATTTCATCAGCGCCGGGTAGCTCAGCGTTGAGTGCGTGGCGAAACGCGGCAGCACGGACCACATCAGGACACCAATCAGCGCAATGCTAACGGCTGCCATCTGGTACATCACGCGCCAGCCAAATGCCGCGCCAACAAAACCACTGACGGTTCTGGAAAGCAGGATACCGAGCAGCAGACCCGTCATTACCGTACCGACCATTTTCCCCTGTTTCCCCGCAGGTGCGAGGATCGCGGCAGCAGGAACGATATCTTGCGCCATGGTGGCTGCCATGCCTAACAGCAGGCTGACAATCAGCAGAGAGGGAAGGTGGCTGGTCAGACTGCATGCCAGCAATAACAGCGCCAGAGCCGCGCTTTTGAACAGGATCAGCCGGCGGCGATCATGGCGATCGCCCAGCGGCAACAGAAACAGGATCCCCAGCGCGTAACCTGCCTGGGTCAACGTGGGAACCAGCCCCATACCGTTGATTGTAAGATGCAGGTCGCTGCCCATCAGCGGTAACAGCGGCTGAGAATAGTAAATTGCTGCAACGCTGAATCCTGCGCCGAGCGCGAGGGCGAAAATGACCCAGCCAACAGCATCTGTCGAAAGAGAATGACGGTTCATATGATGGTTCCCCAGAAACGTGAGTTTTAACCGGTGCGTAGCAAAGCTACGGTGTGGGCACATTTTTGCTTATCCCGATATAGCGCGGTAGTCAGCGGAGTGGTAAAACGGTTATACGCGTAACGTATAAAAGTGATTGTTATGAAACGGCAAGAGCGTATAGATAGAGTGGATCTGATGCGGACGTTTATCCGTATCATCGAGGCGGGATCGCTGTCGGCAGCAGCGCGCCAGCTGGACACCACACAAGCGACAGTGAGCCGACGTTTGCAGTCGCTGGAAAGCCTGCTTGGCGTAAAACTGCTGCTGCGCACCACCCATGCGATGAAACTCACGGATGATGGAGAACGCTGCTATCAGCATGCGAAACGCGTGACGGACGCATGGGTCGCACTGGAGGATGAGCTGAGTCAGTCGGACGATGAACCGGTGGGAATATTACGGGTACGTGCACCGCATGCGTTTGGTCAGGAACAATTGCTGGGGCCGTTAACGCAATTCCTGGAACGCCATCCACAGCTATCGGTAGAGTGGATGCTTAACGATAAAACGGTGGATTTCCTCAGTGCAAATATCGATTGCGCCATTCGCGTAGGGGCAGAAGTTGACCCGTCGACCGTGTCGGTGTTGCTGGCGGAAGTGCCTCGCAGTCTGGTGGCGGCGCCCGCAGTGCTTGCGCGTTTTCCCGCAATAGAAACGCCACAACAGCTCTCCGCATTGCCGTGGATAGCGCTGAATACTTTTTACCAGCATGAAATCCATCTTACGCATCAGCTCAACGGCGAGACGGAGCAGGTGGCGATTTCCCCCCGGCTTTATACAGACAGTCTGTATGCGGCGCGTAACACCGCCATTGCAGGGCTGGGGGTGGCGGTGATCTCCAGTTGGGCGGTGGAAGAAGAAATTCGTGCCGGGAAGCTGGTGGCGCTGTTGCCGGAGTGGCAGGCAGCACCGTTGCCGGTGCATCTGGTTTATCCGTGGGCACGTTATTATCCCGCACGGTTACGCAAGTTTCTGCAACTGATGCGGGAAGTGATGCCGGGGCTGGGCGGTATGCGTCAACCAGCGCATCGGGCATAAAAAAAGCCGACCCGGAGGTCGGCTTTTACTGTCGGTCGGGTTAGTCGACTGACGGCGGTTTTGTTGCCGGCGCGGTAGCGGAGTGCGTGGCGCTGTGGCCGCCCGCCGATCCTTTACCTGCGAATCCGAAGTCCGGACGTACCCAATCGCTATGACGCGGTGCTTCCGGCACATAGGCTGGCGCAGGCGCTTTGGTCATTGGTGCAGTGGCGACCTTACGCGCCACCGGCGCAGCAACTGGCGCTGTGGCAGCAGTAATGACCGGCGCTTCAATAACCGGCGTCGCGGTTTCTTCCGTTACTTCTTCTGCTGCGGTTTCAGCCACAGGCTCGGCAACCACTGCAGGTTGTGCAGGCTGCACCTCCTCAACCACTGCTTCAGCCACGGTACGATCTTCCTCAGCAAGCAGTTGCGGCTGATCCTCTACCGGGGTTTCAATCACTTCCGGATGCGTGGTTTCAACGACAACAGGCTCAGGCGCTTCAACCGGCGTTTGCGGTTCAGCCATCGCTGGTTCAACGGTTTCAGCTTCGGCCGTTTCAACCGACGCAGGCGCTTCTGCCACTTCAGTCGGCTGACTGGAGACCAGTTGCGCTTCGGCGATGGCCGGAGCGACATCCTGCTCAGTGGCGATATTCTGCTCCACTTCGCTATCCTGAACCTGCTGCTCGTCCTGCGGGCGCGCAACCGGGTAGCTGATCCACACTTTACCTGAAGCCATTTCCGGCGAGGCGCAGGCAACGGTCAAAGGCATAGCGGACTGCAGCGGGTAGCGCTCATCGCGGTAGCGGCGACGACGTTGACCGCTGACGCGTAGGTGGCGCGGGGAACGACGTGAGCGGCGCGGCATCGCGTTTTCACGCGCGTCTCCGTTCTCATCCTGTTCCTGTGCGATGGCACTGTCTGCAACAGCAGGCAGATCAACTTTCGCCAGTTCAGTACGTTGTGCCGGTGCATCCTGGACCGTTGCCTTTTCAACAACGGCTTCTGCATTCTGCTCGCCAATACGCACTTTCTGGTTCAGTTGACGCTGCTTACGGCGCGGCATCGTCTGTACACGCTCTTCCTGTTCCGTTTCCGGTGCAGTTTGTTCGTCGTGGTTCAGCTCTTTCACATCCTGCTGCGCCTGACGTTTGTCATCATTACGGCGGCGATTGCGTTCGCGGCGCGGTTGCTGCTCGTCGCGCGGTTTTGCTTTATCAGCGTCTTCTGCGGCAACTGGCTGGCGAACTTCGCGGGTTTCGGCATTCTGCGGTGATTTTTCACGGCGATTGCGGCGATTTTCTTCGCGGCCTTCGCGGTTGTCACGGCCTTCACGTGCTTCATTGCCTTCACCGCGGGAATCACGGCGTTCATTACGATCGCGACGGTTGCCCTGACGGGATTTACGACGATCCTGCTGGCGTTCTTGTTTCTCGCCCTCGTTTTTCTTCTCTTCTTCTTTCACTTCAACCGATGCTGGCGCGGTTTCGCCGGCAAACAGGCCTTTCAGTGCGGAGAAGAAACGGCCCAGAAGACCCGGCGTAGCCGGTGCGGCAACGGAGGCTGGCTGTGTGGTGGCAACAGGCGTAGCCGCAGGCGCTTGCGGTACTGGCGGCACATCCGGCATGACAAAGGTGGCCAGCGCCGGTTGTTCCGGACGCTTACGTTCGGGCACTTCTTCCTCAGACGGCAACGCCATCGCTTCCTCATGCAGTTTCGGCAGCAGGTAGCTCAGGGTCGGGGTCTCTTCACCTTTACGCACGCGCAGTACGGAGTAGTGCGGGGTTTCCATCTGATCGTTCGGAACGATCACGCAGCGTACGCCACCCTGACGGGCTTCGATCGCGCTGACGGCGGCGCGTTTTTCGTTCAACAGGTACGAGGCAACCTGCACCGGAACGATAGCATGCACTTCCTGCGTGTTTTCTTTCAGCGCTTCTTCTTCAATCAAACGCAGAATAGACAGCGACAAGGATTCGTTGTCACGAATGGTGCCGGTACCGCTGCAGCGCGGGCAAACATGATGGCTGGATTCGCCAAGCGACGGACTCAGACGCTGGCGGGACATCTCCAGCAGACCGAAGCGGGAAATATGGCTGATTTGGATACGCGCACGGTCCTGACGCACCGCTTCACGCAGACGGTTTTCCACCGCGCGCTGGTGACGAACTGGCGTCATGTCGATGAAGTCGATAACAATCAGACCGCCAAGGTCGCGCAAGCGCAACTGACGGGCAATTTCATCCGCCGCTTCCAGGTTGGTGTTAAACGCCGTCTCTTCGATATCGCCGCCGCGGGTTGCGCGAGCGGAGTTGATATCGATGGCGGTCAGCGCTTCGGTCGTATCAATAACAATTGAGCCGCCGGAAGGCAGGCGCACTTCACGCTGGAAAGCAGACTCGATCTGCGACTCAATCTGATAGTGGCTGAACAGCGGGATTTCACCGGTGTACAGTTTGATTTTACTGCTGAAATCCGGACGACCCAGCGCGGAGATATGCTGGCGAGCCAGCTCAAGCACTTTCGGGTTATCGATCAGGATTTCGCCGATGTCCTGGCGCAGGTAATCGCGGAAAGCGCGCACAATCACGTTGCTTTCCTGATGGATCAGGAACGGCGCAGGGCGGCTTTCTGCGGCTTTCTGGATGGCTTCCCAGTGTTTCAGACGGAAACTCAGATCCCACTGCAGCGCGTCGGCGGATTTGCCTACACCAGCGGTACGGACAATCAGACCCATGCCATCAGGCAGTTCCAGACTGGACAGCGCTTCTTTCAGCTCGGTGCGGTCGTCGCCTTCAATGCGACGGGAGATACCGCCCGCACGCGGGTTATTTGGCATCAATACCAGGTAGCTGCCAGCAAGGCTGATAAAGGTAGTAAGCGCCGCGCCTTTGTTGCCGCGCTCTTCTTTATCGATCTGAACAATGACTTCCTGACCTTCGCGCAGCACATCTTTGATGTTCGGACGGCCATGGGCGTTGTAGCTGGCAGGGAAGTATTCGCGGGCGATTTCTTTAAGAGGGAGAAAACCGTGGCGCTCAGCTCCGTAATCAACAAATGCAGCTTCAAGGCTCGGTTCAATGCGGGTGATTTTGCCTTTGTAGATGTTCGCTTTTTTCTGTTCGTGGCCCGGGCTTTCGATATCCAGGTCGTACAGGCGCTGCCCATCAACAAGGGCGACACGCAACTCTTCCTGCTGAGTTGCGTTGATTAACATTCTTTTCATCGTAACTTACTCATTATTCTTACATTGACGACTAAGCTGCGGGCATGATGACGCCTTTCCGGGGGAGAACCGATGGCCTCGTGACTATTCACGTCGCCAACCTCACGGTTGTCGTTCGCTTAAGAGGCGCAGTGTGTCGGCTGCCTGTATTTCCTGTGGAAAAAACAGCGCAATTATCAGGGGAACAGCCTGGGAAAAACTCTCCAGAGAAGATTCCATCTACCGGTAAGGACTGCAACCCGCAGCCCGCTAACTGCCTGAAAGTTCAATACGTCTTACGCCATTGCTGCGTGTATGATCGGACAGGCAAAACTGGTCATTCCGCTCATTTACTTGTTTTAGCAAAATTCAACACGGAAAACGGCAACATTATTCCTTGCGAACCCTGTTATAGCAAGCTGACTTTTACCATTTATCACCCGGTTACTCACAGTTTTTTCACCTTTGACTATGGATCGGTTTAATAACCGCCGAATCAACTGTGTAAAACGGAGCAAGCCAGGCTCAAAGGTAAATATAAGCATATAAAAATGAGTGGCGCTAATCATCCAGGCTATTTAGAATCGCCACCCATGAAAACTGAGACACCATCCGTAAAATTTGTTGCCATTTCCGCTGACGAAGCGGGGCAACGCATCGATAATTTTTTGCGCACCCAACTAAAAGGTGTGCCGAAAAGCATGATCTATCGCATTTTGCGTAAAGGCGAAGTGCGGGTGAACAAAAAACGCATTAAACCGGAGTACAAACTGGAAGCCGGTGATGAAGTGCGCATTCCGCCAGTACGCGTGGCGGAGAAAGAAGAAGAGGCCGTTTCGCCGCATCTGCAAAAAGTCGCCCAGTTAAGCGAAGTCATTCTCTACGAAGACGATCATATCCTGGTGCTGAACAAACCTTCCGGCACGGCAGTGCATGGCGGCAGTGGTTTGAGTTTTGGTGTGATCGAAGGGCTACGGGCGTTGCGTCCTGAGGCGCGGTTCCTTGAACTGGTGCACCGTCTCGATCGCGACACCTCGGGTGTGCTGCTGGTGGCAAAAAAACGCTCAGCGCTGCGTTCCCTTCATGAACAGTTGCGCGGCAAGGATATGCAAAAAGATTACCTGGCGCTGGTGCGCGGGCAATGGCAGTCCCATGTCAAAGTGGTGCAGGCGCCGTTGCTGAAAAATATCCTGCAAAGCGGTGAGCGCATTGTGCGTGTGAACAGTGAAGGCAAGCCCTCGGAAACCCGCTTTAAAGTGGAAGAGCGCTATGCGTTCGCCACGCTGGTGCGCTGCAGTCCGGTGACGGGCAGGACGCACCAGATCCGTGTGCATACGCAACATGCAGGGCATCCTATTGCTTTTGACGATCGTTATGGCGACCGTGAATTTGACAAGCAACTGGCGTCAACGGGTTTGTCACGCCTGTTTCTGCATGCAGCCGCGCTTAAGTTTACCCACCCGCACACGGGCGAAACGCTGCGTATTGAAGCACCGCTGGATAATGCACTCAAGCACTGCCTGCAAGTCCTGCGTAATGCCAAATGATATTTCCCCTCTCGTCCGGAGAGGGGAACACTGCTTTGGTTAGGGTTTCAGCCATTTATCCAGCCACGGAAAAACCTCATCCTGCTGTTCTTGGTAGAAAACGTGCCCCAGTTCTGGCCAGGTTTTTGTGACCAGTTTGTCTGCGGCGTTTTGCGATGACCAGACCTTCTCCACTTTTGTGAACGCTTCCTGCACGGCTTCAGCCGGGAACAGTTTGTCTTTGCCGCCGCTATAAATCAGCATGGGTTTCGGCGCGGCGATGCTGGCGATATCGGGAATGTCCATATGTGCCGGCATGCCGGGGTGCAACATGTAAAAGGCGGATTGCCCGCGCAGAACATTATTCCCAGGCTGCATCAGACCATTGTAGGTGCCAAACCATGAAATCACGGCCGTCGCCGCGACCTTATCGCTCAGCGCCGCCAGTTGCCATGCGCGGAAGCCGCCCATAGAAAATCCCACCACGCCGATACGCTGGTTGTCCACCTGTGGATGAGAGGCGATAAAATCCACCGTGCGCATATCTTCATAAGCCACTTCTCCACCCAGTGAGCGGCCAAGGTTAAAATAATTGCTTGCCAGCGCCTGTTGCTGCTCGTAAACCATTGGGCCGCGATCGCCCCAGCCGGGGCTGTCAATAGCAATCACTGCGTAACCGCGCTTCGCCAGTTCATCGCCAATAAATTTACCGCTGAAGAATTTGTCTGCCCAGGCCTGCGCGCTGGCCAGTTTTTCTGCATCACCCCAGGGGCGGATCACCTTCTCCTTGCCAATATCAAATTTTGACCCGTGATCGTGAAGCAATACGATGGCAGGGTGGGGACCCGGCGTTTTGGGCATGAGTAGCAGTGCGGCGATGCGATTGTCATCAGTGATTGTTATCGCCAGCTTTTCGGCGGTATAGCTGCCTCGATCCTCTTTGGTAATCGTGTGCGGGGCAAAAGGTTTTGTGGCATTTGGGGTGAGTAGCGCGTTGCGAAATAACTGGCGGCTGTGGGCTTTCCATTGCGGGAAATTGTTATATTTCCCGGATAACCAGGAATCGGGGTAGCGCATCTGCGTTTTCAGCGTCTGCCAGCCAGCAGGCAGATTCCCCTCGACAACGCCCTGTGTTTGCCACTCTTCCTGTGCGCTGGCGCTGACTGACGCCAGCAGAGTTAGCGCCAGCGCCAGGCTGCGGGAAATATTCATCACCTCTCCTTTTAATTAAAACGTTGTTTCAATATTGGTGATGAATGTAACGGCTGATTAAAAAGGAATCTGTGATCGGTAAAGCATTAACTTAACAGTGGGTTACAGTGCTCACGTCGCAGCATCTGGCATAAGGCAATCAACGGCAGCCCCACCAGGGTATTTGGGTCCCGACCGTCGAGGCGCTCAAACAGCGCGATCCCCAGTCCTTCGCTTTTGAAGCTGCCAGCACAGTTTAGCGGGCGCTCTTTGCGCACATAATCGTCGATCTCCTGCTCACTCAAGTGACGAAAGTGGACATCGAAAGGTTCACATTCAGTCTGTAAATGGCCGGTTGCAGAATTATACAGCGCAAGACCCGTATAAAAAGTGACGATATTTCCACTGGCTTTCATTAATTGCTGGCGCGCATTTTCTTCCGTGTGAGGTTTACCGGTAATTTCACCGTCAAGCACACAGACCTGATCCGAACCAATAATCAGATGCCGGGGCCAGGCGTGTGCCAATGATTGCGCTTTTTCCTGCGCCAGGCGCAGGACCAGGTGGCGCGGAGACTCGCCTGGACGGGGTGTTTCGTCGGTTTGCGGCGCGGCGCATTCAAACGATAATCCCAGTTTTTCCAGCAGGGCGCGACGATACGGAGAAGTTGACGCAAGGATGAGAGCAGACATATTTTTTTCACCAAATATGGCTTAACAATGACAGGCATTTTAAACTGTAGGCCGCAATGTGTGCGAATTATTGGCAAAAGGCAACCTCAGGCTGCCTTTTTCTTTGACTCTATGACGTTACAAAGTTAATATGCGCGCCCTATGCAAAAGGTAAAATTACCCCTGACTCTTGACCCGGTTCGTACGGCTCAAAAACGCCTTGATTACGAGGGTATCTATACCCCCGAGCAGGTTGAGCGTGTTGCCGGGTCTGTAGTCAGCGTGGACAGTGATGTGGAGTGCTCCATGTCGTTCGCTATCGATAATCAGCGTCTCGCCGTGTTAACCGGAGAGGCGAAGATAACGGTATCGCTCGAATGCCAGCGTTGCGGGAAACCGTTCACCCATCATGTTCACACAACGTATTGTTTCAGTCCTGTGCGTTCAGATGAGCAGGCTGAAGCACTGCCGGAAGCGTATGAGCCGATTGAGGTTAACGAATTCGGCGAAATCGATCTGCTGGCCTTGGTTGAGGATGAAATCATTCTCTCCTTGCCTGTAGTTCCGGTGCATGATTCTGAACACTGTGAAGTGTCCGAGGCGGACATGGTCTTTGGTGAACTGCCTGATGAAGCGCAAAAACCAAATCCATTTGCCGTATTAGCCAGCTTAAAGCGTAAGTAATTAAGGAGTAAGGTCCATGGCCGTACAACAGAATAAACCAACCCGTTCCAAACGTGGCATGCGTCGTTCCCATGACGCGCTGACCGCAGTCACCAGCCTGTCTGTAGACAAAACTTCTGGTGAAACCCACCTGCGTCACCATGTTACCGCCGACGGTTTCTACCGCGGTCGCAAGGTTATCACTAAGTAATCACGCGCAAGCGTGATGAAGCTTAGTGAGGATTTCCCCGCGTAAGCGGGGATAAACCGAACCAGGCTGCGACGATACCTTGACACGTCTAACCCTGGCGTTAGATGTCATGGGAGGGGATTTTGGTCCTTCCGTGACAGTGCCTGCAGCTTTGCAGGCACTGAACTCTAATTCTCAACTCAATCTTCTTTTAGTCGGCGATCCCGACGCTATCACGCCATTACTTGCCAAAGCTGATTTCGAGCAGCGATCGCGTTTGCTGATCGTTCCTGCACAGTCAGTTATTGCCAGTGATGCGCGCGCCGCGCAGGCTATTCGTAACAGTCGCGGTAGTTCAATGCGCATTGCGCTTGAGCTGGTGAAAGCAGGGCGCGCCCAGGCCTGCGTGAGCGCAGGTAATACTGGCGCGTTGATGGGGCTGGCGAAAATGCTGCTCAAACCGATTGAAGGTATTGAGCGTCCGGCGTTGGTGACGGTATTGCCCCATCAGCAAAAGGGCAAAACAGTGGTGCTGGATCTCGGCGCTAATGTGGATTGTGACAGTACAATGTTGTCGCAATTTGCGGTAATGGGCGCAGTTATGGCGGAAGAGATCCTTGGAATTACAAATCCGCGCGTTGCGTTACTGAATATTGGTGAAGAAGAAACCAAAGGCCATGACAGCATCCGCGACGCTGCTGCATTATTACGCTCGGTTCCGGCAATGAACTACATTGGCTATCTGGAAGCGAATGAATTACTCACCGGCAAGACGGATGTGCTGGTTTGTGACGGTTTCACGGGAAATGTCACATTAAAAACCATGGAGGGTGTTGTCAGAATGTTCCTTTCGTTGCTGAAATCTCAGGGCGAGGGGCAAAAAAGGTCGTGGTGGCTGATTTTATTAAAGCGTTGGTTACAAAAAAGCCTGACAAGGCGATTCAGTCACCTCAACCCCGACCAGTATAATGGCGCCTGTCTGTTAGGATTGCGCGGCACGGTGATTAAAAGTCATGGTGCTGCCAATCAGCGAGCGTTTACCGTCGCGATTGAACAGGCAGTGCAGGCGGTGCAGCGGCAGGTTCCACAACGGATCGCCGCTCGCCTGGAATCTGTGTACGCCCATCCTGCTTCGTCCGCATCGAGCGGCGAAAACCAGAGTGTGTGTATATTACCCGAGAGTGACTGAGCGTACATGTATACGAAGATTATTGGTACCGGCAGCTTTCTGCCCGAGCAGGTTCGAACAAACGCCGATTTAGAAACAATGGTGGAAACGTCTGACGAATGGATTGTCAGCCGTACAGGGATCCGTGAGCGTCGCATCGCCGCTGCAAACGAAACTGTTTCGACCATGGGCTTTGAGGCCGCTAAACGCGCGCTGGAAATGGCCGGCATCGATAAAGACCAGATCGGTTTGATTATTGTTGCGACGACATCCGCAACGCATGCATTCCCGAGCGCGGCTTGCCAGATTCAGAATATGCTGGAGATCAAAGGTTGTCCGGCGTTTGATGTCGCTGCAGCCTGCGCTGGTTTTACCTATGCGCTGAGCATTGCCGATCAATATGTTAAAACCGGTGCGGTGAAACATGCGCTGGTTATCGGTTCTGATGTGCTGGCGCGTACGTTGGATCCGGAAGATCGCGGCACAATTATTCTGTTTGGCGACGGCGCTGGCGCGGTCGTACTGGGTGCCTCTGAAGAGCCGGGTATCATCTCTACACATCTGCACGCGGACGGTAGTTATGGTGAACTGCTAACGTTACCGAATCTGGATCGCGTGACGCCGGAAAATTCCGTTTACCTGACAATGGCGGGTAATGAAGTCTTTAAAGTTGCGGTCACTGAACTGGCGCGTATTGTTGATGAAACATTAGCGGCCAATAATCTGGAGCGCAGCGAGCTTGACTGGCTGGTGCCGCATCAGGCTAACCTGCGAATTATCAGCGCGACAGCGAAAAAACTGGGTATGTCGATGGACAATGTTGTTGTGACGTTGGATCGTCACGGCAATACTTCTGCGGCTTCCGTTCCCAGCGCGCTTGATGAAGCGGTACGCGACGGGCGCATTAAACCGGGTCAGTTGATCCTGCTCGAAGCGTTCGGTGGTGGGTTCACCTGGGGCTCTGCGCTGGTTCGTTTCTGAGTATAAGGATAAAAACATGACGCAATTTGCATTTGTGTTCCCTGGGCAGGGTTCCCAAACGGTTGGTATGCTGGCTGATATGGCTGCAACTTACCCGGTGATTGAACAAACGTTTGCTGAAGCCTCTGCTGCGCTGGGCTATGATCTCTGGGCGCTGGTACAACAAGGCCCTGCGGAAGAGTTGAATAAAACCTGGCAGACGCAACCGGCACTGTTGACGGCTTCCGTCGCGCTGTGGCGCGTATGGCAGCAGCAGGGTGGCAAAACACCTGTGTTGATGGCGGGACACAGCCTCGGTGAATATTCTGCGCTGGTGTGCGCAGGCGTGCTGGCTTTCGCTGACGCGGTTCGCCTGGTTGAGCTGCGTGGTAAGTTTATGCAGGAAGCCGTTCCGGAAGGAACTGGCGCAATGTCGGCAATCATCGGTCTCGACGATGCGTCGATTGCCAAAGCCTGTGAAGAATCCGCTGCAGGTCAGGTGGTGTCGCCGGTGAACTATAACTCACCGGGGCAGGTCGTCATTGCGGGGAATAAAGAAGCGGTTGAACGCGCTGGCGCTGCCTGTAAAGCTGCTGGCGCGAAACGTGCTCTGCCATTGCCGGTCAGCGTACCGTCTCACTGCGCGTTGATGAAACCCGCGGCAGAAAAACTGGCCGTTGAACTGAACAGCATTACATTTAACGCACCGCAAATCGCGGTAGTGAATAATGTGGATGTGAAGTGCGAGACAACGCCGGAAGCGATTCGTGACGCGCTGGTGCGTCAGCTTTATAGCCCGGTGCAATGGACGAAGAGCGTTGAGTTTATGGCGGCGCAGGGCATTGAGCACCTGTATGAAGTTGGCCCGGGTAAAGTCCTCACTGGCCTGACAAAACGTATTGTTGACACCCTGACTGCCTCGGCCCTCAATGAGCCGAACGCGATGTCAGAGGCACTTGCGCAATAAAAGAGGAAAACCATGAGTTTTGAAGGAAAAGTCGCGCTGGTTACCGGTGCAAGTCGCGGTATTGGCCGTGCAATTGCTGAGACGCTTGTTGCGCGTGGCGCAAAAGTCATCGGTACTGCGACCAGCGAAAATGGTGCTAAGGCGATCAGCGATTATTTAGGTGCGAACGGCAAAGGTCTGTTGTTGAATGTGACCGATGCAGCATCTATCGAATCCGTTCTGGAAAATATCCGCGCGGAGTTTGGCGAGGTTGATATTCTGGTTAATAATGCCGGTATCACCCGTGATAACCTGCTGATGCGCATGAAAGATGACGAGTGGAACGATATCCTCGATACCAATCTTTCATCTGTTTTCCGTCTGTCAAAAGCGGTAATGCGCGCTATGATGAAAAAACGTCATGGGCGTATTATCACTATCGGTTCTGTGGTCGGTACCATGGGAAATGCTGGTCAGGCCAACTATGCTGCGGCTAAAGCGGGTCTAATCGGTTTCAGTAAATCGCTGGCGCGTGAAGTCGCGTCCCGCGGTATTACGGTGAACGTTGTTGCTCCGGGTTTTATTGAAACGGACATGACGCGTGCGCTGTCTGATGATCAGCGTGCGGGTATCCTGGCGCAGGTTCCTGCGGGCCGTCTTGGCGGCGCTCAGGAAATCGCCAGCGCGGTTGCATTTTTAGCCTCTGACGAGGCAGGTTACATCACTGGTGAAACCCTGCACGTCAACGGCGGAATGTATATGGTTTAACCACGATGAAATTTATTTGCGTTATTAGGGGGAAAAGCCTCAGAATAGCGTAAAATCGTGGTAAGAACTGCCGGGATTTAGTTGCAAATTTTTCAACATTTTATACACTACGAAAACCATCGCGAAAGCGAGTTTTGATAGGAAATTTAAGAGTATGAGCACTATCGAAGAACGCGTTAAGAAAATTATCGGCGAACAGCTGGGCGTTAAGCAGGAAGAAGTTACCAACAATGCTTCCTTCGTTGAAGACCTGGGCGCTGATTCTCTTGACACCGTTGAGCTGGTAATGGCTCTGGAAGAAGAGTTTGATACTGAGATTCCGGACGAAGAAGCTGAGAAAATCACCACCGTTCAGGCTGCCATTGATTACATCAACGGCCACCAGGCGTAAGTGAACATCTCCAGGCGGTCACTCGACCGCCTGAGTTTTATCTAATGTAATCCCACGAATCTCTTTATTTATCCCTCCCTGGAGGACAAACGTGTCTAAGCGTCGTGTAGTTGTGACCGGACTGGGCATGTTGTCTCCTGTCGGCAATACCGTAGAGTCTACCTGGAAAGCTCTCCTTGCCGGTCAGAGTGGCATCAGCCTGATCGACCATTTCGATACTAGCGCCTATGCAACCAAATTTGCTGGCTTAGTAAAGGATTTTAACTGTGAAGACATCATCTCGCGCAAAGAACAGCGCAAGATGGATGATTTCATTCAATATGGAATTGTGGCTGGCGTGCAGGCCATGCATGATTCTGGCCTTGAAGTCACCGAAGAGAACGCATCCCGTATTGGCGCAGCGATTGGCTCCGGCATTGGCGGTCTCGGCTTGATCGAAGAAAACCACAGCTCTCTTGTCAACGGTGGACCGCGCAAAATCAGCCCGTTCTTCGTTCCGTCGACGATTGTGAACATGGTGGCAGGTCATCTGACTATCATGTTCGGCCTGCAAGGTCCGAGCATTTCAATTGCAACGGCGTGTACGTCCGGCGTGCATAACATCGGTCACGCAGCGCGTATCATTGCTTATGGCGATGCTGATGCAATGCTGGCAGGTGGTGCAGAGAAAGCCAGTACCCCGCTGGGCGTTGGTGGATTCGGCGCAGCGCGCGCACTCTCCAACCGTAATGACAACCCGCAGGCGGCAAGTCGTCCGTGGGACAAAGACCGTGATGGTTTTGTACTGGGCGATGGCGCCGGTATCATTATGCTTGAAGAGTACGAGCACGCGAAAAAACGCGGCGCGAAAATTTATGCAGAAATCATCGGGTTTGGCATGAGCAGTGATGCCTACCACATGACTTCTCCGCCGGAAAGCGGTGCGGGTGCTGCGCTGGCCATGGTCAATGCATTGCGCGATGCGGGCATTGAGCCGGGTCAGATTGGCTATGTGAATGCACACGGTACCTCCACTCCGGCTGGTGATAAAGCTGAGGCTCAGGCGGTGAAATCGGTATTTGGCGATGCAGCGAAACGTGTGATGGTGAGCTCCACCAAATCCATGACCGGCCACCTGTTAGGTGCAGCGGGCGCTGTTGAGTCTATCTACTCAATCCTTGCGCTGCGCGATCAGGCTATTCCGCCAACCATCAACCTGGATAACCCGGATGAAGGTTGCGATCTGGACTTCGTGCCACACGAAGCGCGCCAGGTCAGCGGCATGGAGTACACCCTGTGTAACTCCTTTGGCTTCGGCGGTACTAATGGTTCGCTGATTTTCAAAAAAGTCTGATTATCTCAGCCATATTAAGGCCCGCTTGGCGGGCCTTTTCTATTCGGTTTTCTCCGCTTGTTCTCTGCTTTTCATCCTGCCAAACTGTCCGGCCATGCATAAGGAGCCTCCATGTTCTTGATTAATGGCATTGAGCAGCAAACGCTTGCCGCCACTGACCGGGCAACACAATTTGGCGACGGGTGTTTTACCACTGCACGCATTATTGACGGGCAGATCCAGTTTCTCGCCGCGCACCTGCAACGCTTACGGCAGGCATGCGCGCGTTTATTTATTCCGTTCGTCGACTGGCCAGTACTGGAGCGGGAGATGAACAGGCTGGCGAAAGAAAGAGACGATGGTGTTGTAAAAGTCATCATCAGCCGTGGCGCAGGCGGTCGTGGTTACAGCGCGGCGAACTGTGTTACACCTACGCGCATCCTTTCCGTTTCCGCTAAGCCGGCGCATTACGAACGCTGGCGGCAGAATGGCGTGACGCTGGCGCTTAGCCCGGTTCGCCTTGGGCGAAACCCTCTGCTGGCTGGTATCAAACATCTTAATCGGCTGGAGCAAGTACTGGTCCGCGCTCACCTGGAACAGACTGATGCCGATGAAGCGCTGGTACTGGACAGCGATGGCTGGCTCACTGAGTGCTGTGCGGCCAATCTTTTCTGGCGTCAGGGCAGGGATGTCTTTACTCCCCGCCTGGATCAGGCCGGTGTTGATGGCATTATGCGCCAATATTGTATGCGGCAACTGGCATCTTCAGGTTTTAACGTTGTCGAAGTGAATGCGCGGCAGGATGTGTTGCGGCAAGCGGAAGAAGTGCTTATTTGCAACGCGCTGATGCCGGTAGTCCCGGTTCGGCAGTGGGGTGATCTCCACTGGACCGCACGTGATGTGTACCACTTTTTATCCCCCTTGTGTGAGCAGATAAATCAGTCATGAAGAAAATGTTACGCGTTGTTCTCCTCCTGCTGGTGGTGATGGTTATCGCAGCGGGAGCGGGTGTGTGGAAGGTTCGCCAACTGGCTGACAGCAAGATCCTGATCAAGGACGAACTCATTTTTTCTCTGTCGGCCGGAACGGGTCGTCTGGCACTGGGTGAGCAGTTGTATAACGAGAAGGTGATCAACCGCCCACGGGTATTCCAGTGGTTGCTCAAGCTGGAGCCGGATCTCTCGCACTTTAAGGCCGGGACCTATCGTTTTACACCGGGTATGACCGTTCGTGAAATGTTGCAGTTGCTGGAAAGCGGTAAAGAGGCACAATTCCCGCTGCGTTTGGTCGAAGGCATGCGGTTGAGTGACTACCTTAAGCAGTTGCGTGACGCGCCGTGGATCAAACACACACTGAAAGATGATGATTACGCCACCGTCGCGCAGGCCCTGAAGCTGGAACATCCGGAGTGGGTGGAAGGCTGGTTCTGGCCCGATACCTGGATGTACACCGCTAACACCACCGATGTGGCATTGCTGAAGCGCGCGCATCAAAAGATGGTGCGGGCCGTTGAGCAGGTCTGGGAAGGGCGTATGGAGGGGCTGCCCTACAAAGACCAGAACCAGTTGGTTACCATGGCCTCGATTATCGAAAAAGAGACTGCCGTGGCCAGTGAACGCGATCAGGTCGCATCGGTATTTATTAACCGCTTGCGCGTTGGCATGAAGCTACAGACCGATCCGACGGTGATCTACGGGATGGGGGCGCGTTATAATGGTAAGCTGTCGCGCGCCGATTTAGATACACCGACGGAATACAATACCTATGTAATAAGCGGTATGCCGCCGGGACCCATTGCGATACCGGCTGAAGCTTCGTTGAAAGCGGCGGCGCATCCGGCGAAGACGCCGTATCTCTATTTTGTGGCCGACGGCAAAGGCGGGCACACGTTTAATACCAATCTCGCCAGCCATAACCGGTCAGTGCAGGAATATCTGAAAGTACTTAAGGAAAAAAATGGGCAGTAAATACATTGTCATTGAAGGGCTTGAAGGCGCCGGTAAAACCTCGGCACGTGATGTCATTGTGAACACGCTTAAAGAATCAGGCGTGGGCGAGATGGTTTTCACGCGTGAGCCAGGTGGGACGCTGTTGGCGGAAAAACTGCGCAGCCTGGTGCTGGATATTCGCTCTGTCGGTGACGAAGTCATTTGCGATAAAGCTGAAGTGCTGATGTTTTATGCTGCCCGGGTACAGTTAGTTGAAACGGTGATTAAACCAGCACTGGCGCAAGGTCAGTGGGTCATTGGCGATCGGCACGACCTTTCCACCCAGGCTTATCAGGGCGGTGGTCGCGGCATTGATCAGGCGATGCTGGCAACCCTACGTGATGCGGTGCTGGGGGATTTTCGCCCGGACTTAACCCTCTATCTTGATGTGACGCCGGAAGTGGGACTGAAACGCGCGCGTGCGCGTGGCGAGCTGGATCGCATTGAGCAGGAATCGCTGGATTTCTTTAACCGGACGCGAGCCCGTTACCTTGAGCTGGCGGCGCAGGATGACACCATTCGCACCATTGATGCGACCCAGCCGTTGGAGGATGTTATGCAAAATATTCGTCAGACCATTATTGCGTGGGTCCAGGAGCAGGGCGCATGAGATGGTATCCGTGGCTGCGGCCGGACTTTGAGCAACTGGTTGCCAGTTATCAGGCCGGACGTGGTCACCACGCGTTACTGATCCATGCATTGCCAGGCATGGGGGAAGACGCCTTGATCTATGCGATCAGCCGTCTTTTGTTATGCCAGACGCCACAAGGGCATAAAAGCTGCGGTCATTGCCGGGGTTGCCAGCTTATGCAGGCAGGCACACATCCGGACTATTACACGCTGACGCCGGAAAAAGGCAAGACCGCACTGGGTATTGATGCGGTACGCGAGGTCAGCGAAAAATTGTATGAACACGCGCGGCTGGGTGGCGCAAAAGTGGTATGGATCCAGGATGCTGCGCTGCTGACGGATGCGGCCGCGAATGCGCTGCTTAAAACCCTGGAAGAGCCTCCGGCGCAGACATGGTTTTTCCTTGCCTGTCGTGAGCCCGCGCGATTGTTGGCGACTTTGCGCAGCCGCTGTCGTTTACATCACCTTGCGCCTCCTGCGGAAAACTATGCCAGCGCATGGCTTGGCCGTGAAGTGACGGCTTCGCCGGAAACGCTACTGACCGCACTTCGCCTGAGTGCTGGATCACCCGGGGCCGCGGAAGCATTATTGCAGGAAGAGCACTGGGCGCAACGGCTGGGGCTGTGCCAGGCTGTCGATACAGCGCTGCAAAGCGGTGACTGGCTCGCCGCATTACCTGCGCTGAACCATGAGCGGGTTGCTGAGCGTTTGCAATGGATGTCAGCGCTGTTTCTGGATGCGCTGAAAGTCCAGCAAGGCGCGACCTTACTCAGTAATGTGGACTCCTCTGCGCTGGTGCACGCTCTTGCTCGCCAGATGCGCGGTGAAACGTTGCACGCGCTCTTACACGCGTTGTTTACCTGCCGGGAGCAGTTGCTCAGTGTGCCCGGTGTGAACCGCGAACTTTTGCTGACCGATCTGTTGTTAACTCTGGAACGCTACCTGCAACCAGGTGCTGTGCTTCCTGTATCTCATCTTTAAGAGAGACATTATGTTTTTAGTCGACTCGCACTGCCATCTTGATGGTCTTGATTATCAGTCTTTGCATAAAGACGTGGATGACGTGCTGGCGAAAGCCGCCGCGCGTGATGTGAAATTTTGCCTTGCTGTTGCCACCACGCTGCCGGGATACCGCACTATGCGAGAGTTGGTAGGCGAACGTGACAACGTGGTGTTCTCCTGTGGCGTGCATCCGCTTAATCAGGACGAAAGCTACGAAGTCGAGACCTTACGCCAGCTGGCAGCCGAACCCGGTGTGGTTGCGATGGGGGAAACCGGCCTCGATTATTTTTATACCCCGGAAACCAAACCGCAACAGCAGGTCTCTTTCCGCAACCATATCCGCATTGGCCGTGAGCTGAATAAACCGGTTATTGTGCACACCCGCGATGCCCGCGCCGATACGCTGGCAATTCTGCAGGAAGAGAAGGTGACCGAGTGCGGCGGCGTTCTGCACTGTTTTACGGAAGATCGCGAAACGGCGGGTAAGTTGCTGGATATGGGCTTTTATATCTCATTCTCCGGTATTGTTACTTTCCGCAATGCTGAACAGCTTCGCGACGCGGCGCGTTATGTACCGTTGGATCGACTGCTGGTGGAGACAGACTCTCCGTATCTTGCGCCAGTACCCCACCGTGGCAAGGAAAACCAGCCCGCCATGACCCGAGATGTTGCCGAATACATGGCGGTATTAAAGGGTGTTTCCGTTGAGGAACTGGCCCGGCAAACCACGCAAAACTTTGCCCGCCTGTTTCATATCGATCCCTCCCGCCTGCAATCCGCCTGAAATTTCAGCTTATTTTAGGGCTCGTAATTAATAAACGATCAGAGTAAAGTTCACCGCCATAAAAAAGGCGGTGATGGACGATTTTCATTCGAAGGCATGCGGCTTTTGTAAATTAACGTGAGTTTTGCAGCGCGCGCTGGCTGAAACGTGATAGCCATCAAACAAAGCCAAATCGATTTATTTTACTCTGTGTAATAAATAAGGGGCGCTTAGATGCCCTTCCCACGGCGCGGCTCTCCCCCCGCGCCAATGCGCAAAAGCGTAGAAAAAAGCACTAATACTCAGGAGCACTCTCAATTATGTTTAAGAATGCATTTGCTAACCTGCAGAAGGTCGGTAAATCGCTGATGCTGCCAGTATCCGTACTGCCTATCGCAGGTATCCTGCTGGGCGTCGGTTCTGCAAACTTCAGCTGGCTGCCAGAAGTGGTTTCCCATGTTATGGCCGAAGCGGGCGGTTCCGTTTTTGCCAACATGCCACTGATCTTCGCTATCGGTGTTGCACTGGGCTTCACCAATAACGACGGTGTTTCAGCTCTGGCTGCGGTTGTTGCTTACGGCATCATGGTGAAGACCATGGCTGTTGTTGCGCCGCTGGTTCTGCATTTACCTGCTGAAGAAATCGCCGCAAAACACCTGGCTGATACCGGTGTTCTCGGGGGGATCATCTCCGGTGCGATCGCAGCGTACATGTTCAACCGTTTCTACCGTATCAAGCTGCCTGAGTACCTGGGCTTCTTCGCCGGTAAGCGTTTCGTGCCGATCATTTCCGGTCTGGCCGCGATTTTCACCGGTGTGATCCTGTCCTTCATTTGGCCGCCGATCGGTACCGCTATCCAGACGTTCTCTCAGTGGGCTGCTTACCAGAACCCGGTTGTTGCGTTCGGTATCTACGGCTTTATTGAACGTTGCCTGGTGCCGTTTGGTCTGCACCACATCTGGAACGTACCTTTCCAGATGCAGATCGGTGAATTCACCAACGCAGCAGGTCAGGTTTTCCACGGCGATATCCCGCGCTACATGGCAGGCGACCCGACTGCGGGCAAACTGTCTGGCGGCTTCCTGTTCAAAATGTACGGTCTGCCGGCTGCCGCTATCGCTATCTGGCACTCTGCTAAACCGGAAAACCGCGCGAAAGTGGGCGGTATCATGATCTCCGCAGCGCTGACCTCGTTCCTGACCGGTATCACCGAGCCGATCGAATTCTCCTTCATGTTCGTTGCGCCGATCCTGTATGTCATCCACGCGATTCTGGCGGGTCTGGCATTCCCGATCTGTATCCTGCTGGGTATGCGTGACGGTACGTCGTTCTCTCACGGTCTGATTGACTTCATCGTACTGAGCGGCAACAGCAGCAAACTGTGGCTGTTCCCGGTTATCGGTGCAGGTTATGCGGTTGTTTACTACACCGTGTTCCGTGTACTGATTAAAGCGCTGGATCTGAAAACCCCTGGTCGTGAAGAAACCACTGAAGAGAGCAAAGCTGGCGCAACCAGCGAAATGGCTCCGGCTCTGGTTACGGCGTTTGGCGGTAAAGAAAACATCACCAACCTGGATGCGTGCATCACGCGTCTGCGTGTCAGCGTTGCTGACGTAGCGAAAGTGGATCAGGCTGGCCTGAAGAAACTGGGCGCTGCGGGTGTGGTTGTGGCTGGTTCCGGTGTGCAGGCGATTTTCGGTACGAAATCCGATAACCTGAAAACCGAGATGGATGAATACATCCGTAATAACTAAGTCATAGTCTGGGGAGACTGAGGGAGCCTGATGGCTCCCTTTTTTATGGGTTGTGATGATGCAAGAGCGTAAAAAAGGGAGCCATCAGGCTCCCTTTGCGTTTAACACTGTTATCAGAAACTGTAGTTCGCGCTGATAGAGAAGTTACGCGGCGCGCCATAAACCCCATAGGTGCCCAGATAATCGTAATACTCTTTATCGAACACATTGTTCAGGTTTGCCTGAATCGCGAAGTTTTTAGTGGCCTGGTAACGGGTAAACAGGTCAACCACGGTGTAGCCGCTCTGGGTGATATGCATATTGCCATTCGGGCCTTTAATATCCTGCCAGCTTTTGTTTTGCCAGCGCGCACCGCCGCCAAAAGCAAGCTCAGGCAGCATCGGCAACTGGTAGCGGGTAAACAATTTCATCGTCGTACGCGCTTGCTCCGGGTTAACCGCAACCCCGTCGCCATCTTCCGCCATAAAGCGGCTGGCGCCGAAAGTCAGTTGCAGGTTGTCGGTCACTGCGCCATTCAGTTCAAATTCAACCCCTTTGCTGACGGTGCCGTTCACGGATTTATACGCCGTCTGGCCACCAGAGTTCGGGATGTACTCGCCCGTCGAGACAGCAACGTGATCCTGCTCGGTACGGAATACGGCAAACGTTGCCGTCAGGCGCGTGTTAAACCAGTCGCCTTTCACCCCGGCTTCGTAGCTTTTACCTGTCGTTGGGTCGAGGAACTCGCTGTTGATATCGCGTTGGCTTGAAGGCTCAAAGATAGAGGTATAACTGCCGTACACAGACCAGGTGTCATCGATGTCATAAATCAGCCCCGCATACGGCGTCACATCATCGGACTTGCTGTTGCGGATTTCATCCGGTTTACGTTCCAGGTTGTATTTTGCGCTCCACTCGGTGTAACGCGCGCCCAGAATAAGGTGGAGGGGATCAGCCAGCGAGATACGGGTTGCAGCATAGACGGATTTCTGGCGGATCACATCCCGCTGATAGAGCGTCCAGTCTGACCAGGTTGGGTCCGCGAGCGTATTGCCGTTGTAACGATTAATATTACCAACGTCCATCAGACCGGAATTGTCATTAACCGGGTAAGAGTTGTCATAGTTATTACGCTGACGGCTGTAGCTGCCGCCGAACATCACTTCATGTTGACGACCAAAGAGATCGTAACCGCCGCGCACGAACGCATCTACGGAGTCCTGCTTACGCTCACCACGGTTCCAACCGCCCCAGGCACCTTGCCATTGCGAGGCATCGAAGAGACCGGTGTTTTTATCCGGATAGCCATCGATATACATCAGTTTGCTGTCGAAATTGGTTTCCGCATGCATGGCGTTAACTTTCGCTTCCCAGCCGTTATCAAAACGCTGCGTCAGATTGGCGAAAATTTTCGTGGAGTCCACATTTGAGTAGGCCCAGTCAGCCGCTGTGTTGAAACCACGGCGGAAATGCGTACGGCTACCATCGCTGTACATCGACGGGACACCACCCCAGGTCGGGCTGTCTTCCTGGCTTTCCTGATAGTCATATCCCACAGACAGGGTGGTGGAATCGGTGAGGTCTGCATCCACAACACCGGTGATGAATTTTTTGCGGTAATGGTTACGCTCAATCCACGAATCTTTATCCTGGTAGCCGGTGATCATGCGACCACGCACATTACCGGACTCTGTCAATGGTGCTTGTAAGTCGAGAACGTAGCGTTGATTATCCCAACTACCGTACGTTGCGGTTGCGCTGCCTTTGAACTCTTTGCTGTCCGCATGCTTACGCACCATATTGACGTAGGCTGACGGGTTACCGGTGCCACTCATCAGACCAGCTGCACCGCGCACCACTTCAATCTTGTCGTAAATGGCGGTATCGCCAGCGGTATCGCCAAAGTTCCAGCGGTTATCAAGGAAGGTTGGCATATCTTCATAGGCAAAGTTACTGATGAAGAAACCACGCGCAAAGAAATTTGTCCGGTGCGAGTCGATGCGCGAGGCGCTTACGCCAATGGTGTTATCCAGAACCTGCTCAATCGTGTTCAGTTGCTGGTCTTGCATACGCTGCTGACTTACCACGCTCACGGATTGCGGAATATCGCGCGGCACCAGCAACAGTTTGGTGCCGGTTGTCGTGGTTTTAACGCTGTAATCCTGATCCTGACTGTCGGCGGTGCTTAGCGCTGCGCCGTCTACGACCACGGTATCTTCAGATGCTTTATCAGCCGCAAAGGCAGCAGAAGGCGCCAACGCCAGGGCAATGCACGCGGCGAGCAGAGAAGGTGTGGCGGCTACCGGACGCGCTGCGTCCCTGGCGTGATGAGTGAAAGACATGAATAAACCTTAATGGTGTGTTAGAGGGAGTGCCCGGCGGCGATACGTTGTCGCGTCAGGCGGATTTTTTAATTTGCCTGGTATTAATTGCGCATGAAAATGCAAATGCGAAATATACGCATTCACTCCATGGATGTAAACAGATGTAAGATTTATTACTGAAATGCTGTTTCACCGTAGTGGAACGGAAGGGTTGGCTATTCCTGCGTCAGAGGTGCCTGAAAGCGGAAAGAAAAACAGCGTTTTGGTTGAAACGACAAGAGAAACTCGATCATACTCTAGGGCAAGTAATTGACGACGGCTGCGGGCATCTTCCCGCGCTCAAAAAAGGAAAACGTCATGGCCGAAGAAACCATTTTCAGTAAAATTATCCGCCGCGAAATTCCGTCAGACATTGTGTATCAGGATGAGCTGGTCACCGCTTTTCGTGACATTTCCCCGCAAGCCCCCACGCATGTACTCATTGTGCCGAATATCCTGATCCCTACCGTGAACGATGTGACCGAAGCGCATGAACAGACGCTTGGACGCATGTTGACGGTGGCGGCGAAAATCGCCCGTGACGAAGGTATCGACGAAGACGGTTACCGTTTGATCATGAATTGTAATCGTCATGGCGGGCAGGAAGTTTATCATATTCATATGCACCTGCTTGGCGGACGGGCGCTTGGGCCGATGCTGGCTCATAAAGGCCTGTAACATGACCACAGGGCGTGTTGCCTTATTACTGGCGGCGTTGACGCTGGCGGGGTGCAGTTCGCGTCCGGCGATTCCGGTTGCCAGCAATCAAACGCTGGTGATGGAGTCCAGTATACTGGCGGCGGGCATTACCGCGCAGCCGCCGACATTAAGTACCGAAGAACTCCAGCCATCCGCGTCTTCGCGGCTATTTAATGAGAGGCAACAACCCGTTACTGTGCATTATCGTTTTTACTGGTATGACGCCAGAGGTCTGGAAATGCATCCCCTGGAAGCGCCGCGTAGCGTGACCATTCCGGCGAATTCCGGTGTGACACTCTACGGGAGCGCCAACTATCTGGGCGCACGCAATGTCAGACTTTATCTCTACCTGTAAGGGGTGACTCTTGATTAAAACACTTGGACGCTACGCACTACTGACCACTTTCGCCATGCTGTTGTCGGGCTGTATTATTCGCGGTGAGCAACAACCCGCACCCGTCGATCAGGCCGGGGGAGGTGAACAGCAACCCACGAAGCCGCAACAGCCGCAACAGCCGGTACCGACGGTGCCTTCTGTCCCGACACTGCCGCAACAGCAGCCAGGCCCGATTGAGCATCAGGATCAGACCGCGCAGCCAACGCCGCGTGAACGCCACTATGACTGGAATGGCGCGGTGCAACCGATGGTGGGCAAAATGCTGCCCGCGAGCGGTGCAACAGCGGGAAGCGTACTGCTGGTGGATAGCGTAAATAACCGCACTAATGGATCGATCAACACCGGTGAAGCCACCGAAGTGGTGCGTAATGCGCTGGCTAACAACGGTAAATTTACATTGATCACCGCACAGCAACTGGCCGTGGCGAAGCAACAATTGGGGCTTTCACCGCAGGACAGTCTGGGGACGCGCAGCAAAGCGATTGGCATCGCCCGCAATGTCGGCGCGCAATATGTGCTGTACTCCAACGCGACCGGCAATGCCAACGCACCGGGCCTGCAAATGCAATTAATGCTGGTGCAGACCGGCGAGATTATCTGGTCAGGTAAAGGTGCGGTTCAGCAACAATAAGCAAACGCGTGACGACATTCTGTTACGCTATTTTCCGCAATATGCTCCCGTCGCCAGCCAGAATACCGGACTCAGCGGCGGGAGTTGTCTTATCAGCGATGGCCAGCATATGCGAGTGCTGCGCCAGCGGCATCAGGGCACATCTTCACCTTTCCGGCGACAGTACCGGGTGTTTAAACATTTACCGCCGACGATTGCGCCGCGTGCCTATCTCTACACTGGCGAGTGGATGGCGATCGACTATCTGCCCGGTGAAACAAAAGCGGCGTTGCCATCCGGCAGCGAACTCGCGGCGTTACTGTATGATTTACACCGCCAGTCCTGTTTTGGCTGGCGGATAACGCTGCTACCACTGCTTGAAGGATACTGGCAACGCTGTGTGCCTGGCCGGCGAACGCCGTTTTGGTTACGGCGATTAAAACGGCTTCGTCAACAAGGCGAACCGACGCCGCTGCGACTGGCGCCGTTACATATGGATGTGCATGCGGGCAATCTGGTTCATGGCCCGCAAGGGGTAAGGCTGATCGACTGGGAGTATGCGGGCGATGGCGATATCGCTCTCGAACTGGCCGCCGTGTGGATGGACAACGACGCACAGCGGCGTGCGCTGGTGAATGACTACGCACGGCGTTCGGCTATCGCTCCGGCTCAGTTATGGCGGCAGGTAAGGCGCTGGCGACCCTGGGTTCTGATGCTGATGGCCGGCTGGTATGAGTGCCGCTGGCAGCAAACGGGTGAACAACAATTTATCACGCTGGCGAATGAAGTATGGCGTCAGCTGCAGACTGAAGGATAAGAGAGGTGAGTGTGGGTCCGGTCATGTTGGATGTGGAAGGGTACGAACTGGATGCGGAAGAGCGCGAAATTCTGGCGCATCCGCTGGTGGGCGGCTTGATCCTCTTTACCCGTAATTATCACGATCCGGCGCAATTACGTGAGCTGGTGCGCCAGATCCGCAGTGCGTCACACCATCGTCTGGTGGTGGCTGTCGACCAGGAAGGGGGGCGCGTACAGCGTTTCCGCGAAGGCTTTACCCGGCTGCCGGCTGCTCAGTCTTTTGCCGCATTGCATGGGCTGAAAGAGGGCGGTCGTCTGGCGCAGGATGCGGGGTGGTTGATGGCCAGTGAAATGATTGCCATGGATATCGACATCAGTTTTGCCCCGGTGCTGGATGTCGGGCATATCAGCGCGGCAATTGGCGAACGTTCTTACCACGACGATCCACTAAAGGCGCTGGCGATGGCAACGCAGTTTATCGACGGTATGCATAGTGCGGGTATGAAAACCACGGGGAAACACTTCCCCGGGCACGGTGCCGTGACGGCGGATTCTCATAAAGAAACCCCGCGCGACCCGCGCCCGCAAGCGGAGATCCGCGCCAAAGATATGTCGGTCTTCCGCCAGCTTATTGAGCAAAACAAGCTGGACGCGATTATGCCTGCGCATGTGATTTACACCGATATCGATCCACGTCCGGCCAGCGGTTCGCCCTACTGGCTGAAAACCGTATTGCGCGGTGAACTGGGGTTTGACGGCGTGATTTTCTCTGACGATCTGTCGATGGAAGGCGCTGCGATTATGGGCAGTTATGCAGAGCGTGGACAGGCATCACTGGACGCCGGTTGCGATATGATCCTGGTCTGCAATAATCGTAAAGGCGCAGTGAGTGTGTTAGATAACCTGTCGCCGATCAATGCAGAGCGTGTTACACAATTGTATCATAAAGGTTCATATTCTCGTCAGGAGTTGATGAGCACGGCGCGCTGGAAGGCTGTCAGCCAGGAGCTGGAGCGGTTACACGCGCGCTGGCAGGAGCAGAAAGCGGCTCATTAACGCCTGCGGACGCGATGTCGAAGTGGTGAGGATACCATGATTATCTATTTACACGGTTTTGACTCAAACAGTCCCGGCAACCATGAAAAGGTGCTGCAGCTACAGTTTATCGATCCGGATGTGCGTCTGATTAGCTATAGCACGCGGCACCCGAAACACGATATGCAGCACTTGCTGAAAGAAGTGGATAAGATGTTGCAGCTGAATGTCGATGAGCGCCCGCTGATTTGCGGCGTAGGGCTTGGTGGATACTGGGCGGAGCGCATTGGCTTTCTGTGTGATATTCGTCAGGTGATCCTCAACCCCAACCTGTTCCCCTATGAGAACATGGAGGGCAAAATCGATCGCCCGGAAGAGTATCAGGACATTGCCACGAAGTGTGTGTCCAATTTTCGTGAAAAAAATCGTGACCGCTGCCTGGTGATTTTGTCGCGTAACGATGAGACACTGGACAATCAGCGCGCGTCGGATGAGTTGCACCACTACTACGAGATTGTCTGGGATGAAGAGCAATCTCACAAATTCAAGAACATCTCGCCACACCTTCAGCGTATCAAAGCGTTTAAAACCCTCGGTTAATCCCCCCTCCGGCAGGTTATCGCCTGCCGGTATTTTGTCTCATTCCCTTTCTGTGCCCGCATTCTTTGGCAATCCAACTACACTTGTTCATCTTTTAGGCATCAAAACTTGATGCATATCAATTTTGGTATGACCATTGAACCTTACGTGTTATTCTCATCGTCAATGTTGGTTTGCAAGCGCGTAACTCTTTGTTAACTAAAAGCTATTTGTATAACTTTTAGTTAACAATTGGTTAATATTTTAGGGGGTCACTTTGACTACGCCATTGAAAAAGATTGTAATTGTGGGTGGTGGTGCCGGCGGTCTGGAGCTGGCAACGCAGTTGGGTAAAAAACTCGGCCGCGGTAAAAAAGCCAAAATTACGCTGGTGGATCGTAACCACAGCCATTTATGGAAACCGTTACTGCATGAAGTCGCAACGGGTTCACTGGATGAAGGCGTTGATGCGCTGAGCTACCTGGCGCACGCGCGTAATCACCATTTCCAGTTCCAACTGGGTTCCGTGGTGGACATTAACCGTGAAAGCAAAACCCTGACGCTCGCAGAGTTGCGTGATGAGAAAGGCGAGTTGTTGGTGCCGGAGCGCAAGCTGGCCTATGACACGCTGATCATGGCGCTGGGCAGCACATCTAATGATTTCAACACGCCGGGCGTAAAAGAACACTGCATTTTCCTCGATAACCCGCATCAGGCGCGTCGTTTCCACCAGGAGATGCTGAACCTGTTCCTGAAATACTCCGCGAATCTTGGCGCTAACGGCAAAGTGAACATTGCGATTGTCGGCGGCGGCGCGACAGGGGTTGAGCTTTCTGCAGAGCTGCATAACGCGGTGAAACAGCTGCACAGCTATGGTTACAAAGGTCTGACCAACGACGCGCTGAACGTGACGCTGGTCGAGGCGGGAGAGCGCATTTTGCCTGCATTGCCGCCGCGGATTTCCGGCGCTGCGCATAGCGAACTGACCAAAATGGGCGTGCGCGTACTGACGCAGACCATGGTCACCAGCGCTGATGAAGGCGGTTTGCATACCAAAGATGGCGAATACATCAAAGCCGATCTGATGGTGTGGGCGGCAGGCATCAAAGCGCCTGACTTTATGAAAGAGATTGGCGGTCTGGAAACCAACCGAATCAATCAATTAGTGGTTGAGCCAACGCTGCAAACCACGCGCGATGCGGATATCTATGCCATCGGCGACTGCGCCTCTTGCGCTCGTCCTGAAGGCGGCTTTGTTCCTCCGCGCGCCCAGGCAGCACACCAGATGGCCAGCCTCGCCCTGCATAACATTCTGGCGCAGATCAAAGGCAAGCCGCTGAAGTCTTATGTGTATAAGGATCACGGTTCACTGGTCTCTCTGTCGAACTTCTCGACCGTCGGCAGCCTGATGGGGAACCTGATGCGCGGTTCGATGATGATTGAAGGTCGTATTGCCCGCTTCGTGTACATTTCACTGTATCGTATGCACCAGATTGCACTGCACGGTTATTTCAAAACCGGCCTGATGATGCTGGTGGGCAGTATTAACCGGGTAATTCGCCCGCGTTTGAAACTGCACTGATGTGTTTGACTGCTCCGGCGAGATCATCGCCGGAGCAGTATTTCCTTCTGTCCTGGACCGTTATCGAGGTTCAGACAACTCTGAATATCCGGGTTTCTCCCCTATATATCCCATTTTTTCCTCTCTTTCCGATTGGCTTAACGACCGCTGAAGTTGCAAAATTGTTGCTAATAGCAAACGAGGGAGATAATCCTGTGAATAAATCAATGTTAGCGGGTATCGGAATTGGCGTGGCCGCTGCACTGGGCGTTGCCGCGGTTGCCAGTTTGAATGTATTTGACCGTGGTCCTCAGTATGCGCAGGTGGTTTCCGCCACGCCAATTAAAGAGAGCATTAAAACACCCCGTGAGGAGTGCCGTAACGTCACCATGACGCATCGCCGTCCGGTACAGGATGAGAACCGCATTACCGGTTCTGTTCTGGGCGCAGTGGCGGGTGGGGTGCTGGGGCACCAGTTTGGTGGCGGCCGGGGTAAAGATGTTGCTACCGTCGTCGGCGCGTTGGGCGGCGGCTACGCCGGTAACCAAATCCAGGGTGGGATGCAGGAAAGGGACACCTACACCACGACCCAGCAACGCTGTCAAACCGTCTATGACAAATCCGAGAAAATGATCGGTTACGACGTGACGTACAAGATTGGCGACCAGCAAGGAAAAATCCGCATGGATAAAGATCCGGGAACGCAAATTCCGCTGGATAACAATGGTCAGCTTATTTTGAATAACAAAGCGTAAAACAGAAGTACTCTGCATGTTGGCTCCTCAATTGCTCAGGCTGAGGAGCCTTTTTTCATGAAAAAAGCCTTGCATCGCAGCAAGGCTTTTTAACGGTCAAATGAAGTCGTGTTGGCGTATTACCAGCAGGCCGGTGATTAAAACAGAAATAAACGCAAACAGTACCGAACCACCACACAACACCCACAGACTACATAACAATGTTATTACTATTAACACTTTGATGAATGGTAATAGCAAAATCATGTTCATTTTCCTTATGCATGTGTTAAGTACAGTGAAATGCCCTATATCAACGGTAAAATTCAGTACAACAGGTAGAGCGAGAGTAAGGGAAAGTCGTAGCTTAGCGCGTCTTCATGACACTTATGATTTGTGTATCACCCATACTAATCATTAGCAGAGCAATAATCACAATTAATCATAGCAAAGCGGGGAAAAACACTGAAAGTTTTTATCTATTGTTAGGATAGGTTTTGTCTATCGTGAAAGTCAACCCGGCAAGCGACGTGCCGCCGGGTATAAACCTCTCAGAGTTTGATCAGATCCGGCCACAAACGCAGCGTAGTTCGGGTAATTTGCAGCAACTTTTCACAACTTGCACCTTCGCGCGCGCTAATTGACATACCCTGCAATATACAACCCAGAAACTGCGCCAGCGCCTGCGGATCTGCGCTTGCGGGGATTTCCCCTCGCTGCTGACGCTGTGTCAGGAATTTGAGCAGCGTTTCTTCCTGCTGTGCGTGCCGCGACTTGATGGTCTTCGCAATCGCCTGTGAAGAGGCCGCCAGCGTTGCGGAAGTATTGATCATAAAACAGCCGGCTGGCGTATCCGTACTGGTGAAACATTTCGCCACGGCGGTGAAATAGTCCAGTAGCGCCTGCTCAATAGGTTTTTCCTCGCAGTGCAACGGAGCCTCGTGTTGCGTGGCGAAACGCGCGATATAACGGTCCAGTACCGCGCGGAACAACCCTTCTTTATTGGTGAACTCTGCATAAAGCGTCGGTGCTTTCGCGCCGGTCGCTTCTACGAGATCGGATAATGATGTGGCTTCGTAGCCATGCTGCCAGAACAGCGTCATGGCTTTGTCGAGCGCCGCTTCCCTGTCGAACACTTTCGGTCGGCCACGGCTTTTTTTGCTGCAACTGGTGATCTCAGTCGTCATAGTGCCGCTTACCTTTGTTTGTTTGCTGAGCAGTCATTATAAAAACATTCTGTCAGCCTGACCAGCGGCAAAACAGCACAAATTAATAAATCCTATGGTTATGAATTTTAAGCAATTAATATTTTAACTAACGATCGTTACAAAAAGATGTTGACGTGTGATGCAGATCACAACTACCATTTATCTATCGATCGTTAACTTATTCGTTGGCGACATCCATCATCTGCATACAGGTAAACAATCATGACAAACGTAAAAGCATTTTTCGCCGCCGCGGTACTCAGTTCACTCTCTTTTGCCAGCATGGCTGCGGTTGAAGTTCAGTCAGCACCGGCGGGTCAGCAGGAAGTTGCCACTGTTGGCGTTACGGCCAGCACGAATCTCTCTTCTGTTGAAGATAAACTGGCGCAGAAAGCTGAACAGATGGGTGCGAAATCTTTCCGCATCACTTCTGTGACTGGTTCCGATAACCTGCATGGTACTGCGGTTCTCTACAAATAAGGTCGCCCCTCACAGCCCTTATGCCACTGCCATAAAAAAGGCCCTGCACATGCAGGGCCTTTTTGCGTATCAGGGCAGGTTACAGCATCTGTACCGACGGGGCGGCCTGGCGGGTAACATCAACAGGCATGCCGGAGCGGATTTCCATCGCGTGGGTCATCACTTGCGCATCGCTGCGCGCATCGTCCTGGAATGCCTGCATCGCTGCATTCAGCACAATCGGCAGCGTTTTCGGATCGTCATCAATGGATTTTGATAACGGTTGATGGACTTCCACCAGCCGTCTGCCGTCAGGCTCGACCGAGACTTTAATCGGAGTATTGATAATGTTCACTGGCGTACCCGGAGAGACCGCCGCGTAGAGGGCGGAAATATCGCCATCGCGCAGGCGGATGCAACCGGAGCTAACCCGCATCCCGATGCCGAAATCGGCATTGGTGCCATGCAACAGATAAACACCGCCGAAGGCCGCCAGGCGAATAGCGTGATGCCCCATCGGGTTATCCGGCCCGGCAGGAACCACGGCAGGAAGATCGATGCCTTGCGCTTTATAGCGCGCCCGAATATTGGCGGTTGGCGTCCATGTGGGGTTAGCACGTTTATCCGAGACGGTTGTTACCATCGTGGGGGTCAGCGTATCGCCGCCCAACTGACCAATACCGATCGGGTAGACAATGACTTCATTTTTACCGGGCGGATAGTAATACAGACGCAGTTCGGCCAGGTTAATCACAATCCCTTTACGTGGCGCGTCCGGCAGCAGGGTTTGCAGCGGGATCGTCAGTACGCTGCCCGCGCGCGGTACATAGGGATCCACGCCGGGGTTGGCCTGCAGCAGCGCCAGAAAACCGACGTTGTACTGCTTTGCGATGGCTTCCAGTGAGCCGCCATCATTTTGCACTACGTGAAAACGGTTCTCGCCAACGACGCGGCTCCCGGCAGGGGGCAATGGCCAGCTATTTGCCCGTGCGGGCAGAGAAAGGGCGACCGTCGCAGCAACGGCGAAGAGCGTTATCCAGTGAGCAAAACGTGAATTTTTGATCATGACCATAATCCATGAAAATCATAAGGTTATTGTTATGTAGAAAACTAATGGGATTATGGTGCGCCAGCGTGTCGGGAAGTCCTGGCGTAGTGCAAAATATTTGTAAATGTTGCGCGTTAAACACAAACCGGGCCTGATGGCCCGGTTGCGTAATGATTGTCAGGCAACGGCGTTTTCGGCTAACTGCTGCATAAAGTTACGCACCCAGTTCATGCGGGTTTTGCGTTCACCCAGATCCTGCATGAATTTCAGTCGCGTTGGGCCATCAAGGCGGAAGTGTTGCGGCTGCTTCTGCAATAAACCAATCAGCCAGGCCGGGTTGACGTGATTTTTTTCGTTGAACTCAATCACACCGCCTTTTTCGTTACCCTCCAGCTTACGGATGCCGAGCTTCTGCGCCTGCTGGCGCAGCAGGGCGATGTCCAGCAATGTCCGCGCGGCATCCGGCAGCAGGCCAAAGCGGTCAATCAGCTCGACTTTGATCTCTTCCAGCGCATTGTCGTCTTTTGCACTGGCAATGCGTTTATAGAAGGACAAACGTGTGTTCACATCCGGGATAAAGTCATCCGGCAGCAGCGAAGGCATGCGCAATTCCACCTCCGTTTGCTGGTTGGTGAGATCTTCCAGCGAGGGTTCGCGCCCCGCCTTTAATGCATCAACGGCGTTTTCCAGCAGCTCCATATAGAGCGAGAAACCAATGGTTTCCATCTGACCGCTCTGATCCTCACCCAGCAGTTCCCCGGCACCACGGATCTCCAGGTCGTGGGTCGCCAGCGCAAAACCAGCACCCAAATCTTCCAGTGAGGCGATGGCTTCCAGGCGTTTTTGCGCGTCTGTCGTCATCGCTTTCGGATGCGGTGTTAACAACCAGGCATAGGCCTGATGATGCGAACGCCCCACACGACCACGTAACTGATGTAACTGCGCCAGCCCGAAGTGGTCAGCCCGCTCAATAATGATGGTGTTGGCGGTCGGAATATCGATCCCGGTTTCAATAATGGTGGTACACACCAGTACGTTAAAACGCTGATGGTGGAAGTCATTCATCACCCGTTCCAGTTCGCGTTCACGCATCTGCCCGTGGCCGATAGCAATACGCGCTTCCGGTACCAATTCCGCCAGCCTGTCTGCCGCTTTCTGGATATTTTCCACGTCGTTATACAGATAATAGACCTGGCCGCCGCGCAGCACTTCACGCAGGATCGCCTCGCGCACCACCAGGCTGTCGTACTCGCGCACAAAGGTTTTCACCGCCAGCCGGCGCGCCGGTGGGGTGGCGATAATCGACAGATCGCGCATCCCGCTCATTGCCATATTCAGCGTACGGGGAATTGGCGTTGCCGTCAGGGTCAGGATGTCGACATCGGCACGCATCGCTTTAATGCGCTCTTTATGGCGCACGCCAAAGCGGTGCTCCTCATCGACGATCAATAAACCGAGATCTTTCAGTTTGACGTCGCTTTGCAGCAGCTTATGCGTGCCTATCAGGATATCTATTTTGCCTTCAGCAGCCTGTTCCAGCACTTGTGCCTGCTCTTTGGCGCTGCGGAAACGGGAAAGCATCTCTATGCGCACCGGCCAGTTAGCGAAACGGTCACGGAAATTATCAAAATGCTGCTGAGCGAGCAGGGTGGTTGGCACCAGTACGGCCACCTGTTTATTGTTTTCCACCGCGAGAAATGCTGCGCGCATTGCCACTTCGGTTTTACCGAAGCCCACATCGCCGCACACCAGACGATCCATCGCCAGCGGCTGGCACATATCGCTGAGCACCGCGTTGATGGCCTGCGCCTGATCCGGTGTGGTTTCAAACGGGAAACCATCGCAGAACAGCTGATACTGTTCGCGATCGTGTTTAAAGGCAAACCCCGCCTTAGCTGCGCGCTGGGCATAGATGTCCAGCAGCTCCGCCGCGACGTCACGCACTTTTTCCGCCGCTTTTTGCCGCGCCCGCGACCAGGCGTCGCTGCCCAGTTTATGCAGCGGCGCGTTCTCTTCCGCACCACCGGCGTAACGGCTGATCAGATGTAGCGACGACACCGGAACATACAGTTTGGCGTCGTTGGCGTAGGTCAGCATCAGGTACTCATTTTTGATGCCGCCCGTTTCCAGTGTGGTCATGCCGGCATAGCGCCCGACGCCATGCTCCAGGTGCACCACCGGCTGACCGTCGTGCAACTCGGCGAGGTTGCGGATCAACGTGTCCGGGTTGATGGTGCGACGCGTGTCCTGACGGCGGCGGGCAACGCGCTCGCCCAGCAGATCGCTTTCGCAAATCAGCGCCCGGTTGCGCAGCGTATCGATAAAGCCATGTTCGGCCGCGCCAATCATCAGCCAGCTACCGGCGCTGGTGGCCTCGTCAAGACGCAGGATCCGTTTGGGCGCAACCTTAATACGCGCCAGCAGCTCAATTAATGCTTCACGGCGGCCTTCACTTTCCACCGAGAACACCACCGGGCCGCTAAAGGACTCAAGGAATTTGCGCAGGTTGTCCAGCGGGGATTTTTGCTGCGCCTGCACAGAGAGATCCGGCAACGTCTGGTAACCCAGGTTGACGTGCGCGGCTTTCTTCGCCAGTTGTTCACTTTTAAGCTGGATACGCGGCCACTTATTCAGCTCGCTGAATAGCGCATCGACGCGCAACCACAGGGCATCCGGTGGCAGTAGCGGGCGCATCGGGTCGACACCGCGGCTCTCGAAGCGCGCTTGCGTCTCTTGCTGAAAACGCTCGGCGCTGGCTTCCAGTGAACCGGTATTCACCAGCAATGTGTTGGCCGGGAAGTAGCTGAACAGTGACTGCAATGGCTCACTGAAAAACAAGGGCTGCCAGTATTCTATCCCCGCGGGCAGGGTGCCCTTACTGACCTGCTGATAGATATGTTCAGCATCGCGTTTGACGTCAAACTTGTCGCGCCACTGGCTACGGAACAGCTCAATCGCGGTTTTGTCTGTCGGGAATTCATGCGCAGGCAGTAAGTTAATCGCTTCAACTTCTTCCAGCGTACGCTGTGTATCGGTGTCGAAAAGACGCAAACTGTCGATTTCATCATCGAAAAAGTCGAGGCGGAACGGTTGCTCGCTGCCCATCGGGAAGAGATCCAGCAATGCGCCGCGGGTGGCGTACTCGCCGTGTTCCATCACCTGGTCCACGTGGCGGTAACCCGCGCTTTCAAGCTGGGTGCGCAACTGGTCGCGTGACAGTCGCTGGCCTTTTTGCATCACCAGCGCGTGGCCGTGCAGGTAGCTGTGCGGGCAAACGCGCTGCATTAACGTATTAACCGGTACAATCAGCACGCCGCGCTGCATGGCGGGCAGTTGATACAGGGTCGACAGGCGCGAAGAAATAATCTCCTGGTGCGGTGAGAAACTGTCGTACGGCAGCGTTTCCCAGTCAGCAAGGTTCATCACCAGATTGTCGGTAAATTGCCCAATCTCATCCTGCAAACGCAATGCGTTTTGCATATCGGGTGCGATTAACACCACCGGGCCCGCATGGCGTTCAATGATTTCCGCCACTTCGGTGGCGCAGGCTGCACCGGTGAGTTCGCCAAACTGGCGCTGATCGCCTGCTTTTGTCGGCAGAGAATAACGGTATTGTTCAGGCATAGAAGGTGTCGGTGTTCCTTATGGATATACCCCCATATGGGGGCATATCACTGATACGCAATCCCTTTATTATCTGCGATTGCATTGTTTTAGCCAAGGCGAACGCATGGGTTTAGCGTGTGGCAATGGCCGGGCGAAGCTTCGCCGGTGGGGTGAAAAAAACATCAGCAAACAGTGCGGTGGAGATTTTCCGCACCAACAGTCCAGCCAGCGTACAAATCAGTAATGTGACGAAAGGGTAGACCAGCAATAGCGCCAGTTCCATCGTTGGCGGCCATATACCGGCATTCAACGGTTTGATTAACGCCAGGCTGAAGCCTTCAATCAGAATGCGGTGGGTGGTGTAAATCGCAATGGTGTTCGAGCCAACCACATTCAGCAGGCTGTTTTCACTTGGCGGGAAGCGCTGCTCCAACTCCCGGAACAGGCGCATGATGCCGACAATCGACAGCAAACAGAGCGGCAATGGCATGTTGAACATCCACAAACCGAACGCCACCACCAGCGCGACAGCGAACAATAACGCATAGCGACGTATCGCCACGGTTTTCACCCACTCCATGACCGCGTTGCCATACCAGGCACCGAGGGTATAGAAAATCATATTGCGCACCACGCTGTTCATTCCCCACCAGGGCAACGGCAAATAATTAATGGTGAGGCTGGCGAGGATCATCAGCGTGAGTAGGGGGATTTTCCAGTTGCTTAACAACTTACAAAGCGTGAAATAGACGATCAACGCGTACAGATACCACAGACTGGTGCTGGCGGTGAGCATCCCCTGTAAGAACTCTCTCCAGTTGTCGGCGTACGCGGCGTTCGACGCGTTACTGAGGTCGCGATCCGGCGCCAGCCAGTCATTAATATGGCTAAGCCCGACCCATTGCAGCACGCCCCAGAGCGCCAGCACATACACAATGCTCCAAATCCGTTTGTCGATGGTCTCTTTCCATGGAACCTCGTCGATATAGCGACGGATCAGGTAACCCGAGATAAAGAAGAACACCGGCATGCGAAACGGCGCAAGGTAGAGGTTGAAATAGATCCAACATTTCGCCAGCGTTTCGGACCAGGGGTGTTGAAAGAGGTCAAGATGCGGGTAAAAAGTAATGACTGAGTGATATATTACCACCAGACAAATACATAACCCTTTGATTTGATTAATCCATAATGTTTTCTGTTTCATTCGTTTTCTTGCCTGTTTTGCCTTAATTTCGGCTATTTATCCTGGGCAGGGGGGGAGGGGATGTAATGGGGAAGTGTCTGTATTTATTGATTTTCGGATTAAGGCGAGGGACGTTGGTCGCGCGCCAGGCAAACAATGGCTGTTTTGCAGGAATCTGCTAGCCATTATTAATTTGATTTTCCGGCTTTTTTTCGAAACTTCGTGACGAAATCTTACGGTTTCACTCATTTACGCTCTGCGCTTTCGCTTATATACTTCTCAATCTGCTATCAGCAATCAGACGGATTTCATGTACCAGCCTGTCACACTCTTCATAGGTCTGCGCTATATGCGCGGGCGCGCAGCAGACCGCTTCGGTCGCTTTGTCTCCTGGCTGTCAACCATTGGCATCACCCTTGGCGTTATGGCGCTGGTGACGGTGTTATCAGTAATGAATGGCTTTGAACGTGAGCTGCAAAACAACATCCTGGGGCTGATGCCACAGGCGATCCTCTCTACGCAAAACGGCTCTCTTGATCCGCAACAGCATCCCGCAAACCAGTTGAAACTACAGGGCGTCACCCGTACTGCACCGTTGACCACCGGCGATGTGGTGATCCAAAGCGCACGCAGCGTGGCGGTCGGCGTGATGATGGGCATTGACCCGACGCAAAACGATCCGCTGACGCCTTACCTGGTCAACGTGAAACAGAGCGACCTGCAAGCGGGCAAATACAACATCATTCTCGGCGAGCAACTGGCGGGCCAGTTAGGCGTTAACCGCGGCGATCAAATCCGTGTAATGGTGCCTTCCGCCAGCCAGTTCACACCGATGGGGCGTCTGCCAAGCCAGCGTCTGTTCACGGTCATCGGGACGTTCGCCGCAAACAGCGAAGTGGATGAGTACCAGATGCTGGTCAACATCGAGGATGCATCACGTCTGATGCGTTACCCGGCGGGTAACATTACCGGCTGGCGGTTGTGGCTTAACGAACCGCTGAAAGTGGATGTGCTCAGCCAGCAGTCGCTGCCAGAAGGGACGAAGTGGCAGGACTGGCGCGATCGCAAAGGCGAGCTGTTCCAGGCTGTGCGCATGGAAAAAAACATGATGGGGCTGCTGCTCAGCCTGATTGTTGCGGTCGCGGCGTTTAACATTATTACCTCCCTTGGCCTGATGGTGATGGAAAAACAGGGTGAGGTGGCGATTTTACAAACACAGGGCCTGACGCCGCGCCAGATCATGGCGGTATTTATGGTGCAAGGGGCCAGCGCCGGGATCATCGGCGCGCTGCTGGGTGCGGTGCTGGGTGCATTGTTGGCCAGCCAGTTGAACAATTTGATGCCGATCATCGGCGCACTGCTGGATGGCGCTGCGCTGCCCGTGGCGATTGAGCCGCTGCAGGTTGTTACTATTGCGCTGGTGGCGATGGCCATTGCGCTGCTCTCTACGCTTTATCCTTCCTGGCGCGCTGCCGCCACTCAACCCGCTGAGGCTTTACGTTATGAATAAGATCCTGTTGCAATGCGACAACCTGTGCAAACGCTATCAGGAAGGCAGTGTGCAAACCGACGTGCTGCACAATGTCAGCTTCAGCGTGGCGGAAGGGGAACTGATGGCGATTGTCGGCAGTTCCGGCTCGGGGAAAAGTACGCTGCTGCACCTGCTGGGCGGGCTGGATACGCCGACCTCCGGCGATGTGATCTTCCGTGACCAGCCGATGAGCACACTCTCTTCCACCGCCAAGGCGGAGCTGCGTAACCGCGAGCTGGGCTTTATCTACCAGTTCCACCATCTGCTGCCGGATTTTACCGCGCTGGAAAACGTGGCGATGCCGCTGCTGATTGGTAAAAAGAAACCGGCCGAGATCGACAGTCGCGCGCGTGAAATGCTGCGTGCTGTGGGTCTGGAGCACCGCGCCACTCACCGCCCGTCGGAGCTTTCCGGCGGCGAACGCCAGCGTGTGGCGATTGCTCGCGCACTGGTCAATAACCCGCGCCTGGTGCTGGCGGATGAACCGACCGGTAACCTGGATGCCCGCAACGCCGACAGTATTTTCCAGTTGCTTGGCGAGCTGAACCGTTCGCAGGGTACGGCGTTTCTGGTGGTGACGCATGATTTACAGCTGGCGAAGCGCATGAACCGTCAACTGGAAATGCGCGATGGCCGCCTGAGCACTGAAGTCTCCCTGATGGGGGCCGAGTAATGGCTTCGCCTCTGTCGTTATTGATTGCCTTACGTTTCAGCCGCGGACGCCGTCGCGGTGGGATGGTTTCGCTGATTTCGGTGATCTCCACTGTCGGTATCGCGCTGGGCGTGGCGGTGCTGATCGTCGGTCTGAGCGCGATGAACGGTTTTGAACGCGAACTGAATAACCGCATTCTGGCGGTTGTGCCGCACGGTGAGATCGAGCCGGTGAACCAGCCGTGGAACGACTGGAATGCCGCGCTGGAAAAAGTGAAAAAAGTGCCGGGCATTGCGGCGGCGGCGCCCTATATCAACTTTACGGGGCTGGTGGAAAGCGGCGCTAACCTGCGCGCGATTCAGGTCAAGGGCGTTGATCCGCAGCAGGAAACCGACCTCAGCGCGTTACCGAAATATATCCAGGGCGACGCCTGGCGCAATTTTAAAGCCGGTGAGCAGCAAATCATTCTGGGGAAAGGCGTAGCCGATGCGCTGAAAGTGCAGCAGGGCGACTGGGTGTCCATCATGATCCCGAACTCTGACGACGCGCATAAGCTGTTGCAGCCCAAACGCGTGCGCCTGCACGTCACCGGCATTCTGCAACTCAGCGGTCAGCTTGATCACGGTTTCGCGATGATCCCGATGGCGGATGCGCAGCAATACCTGGAGATGGGCGGCAGCGTTACCGGCATCGACATTAAAGTCAACGATGTCTTCAACGCCAATAAGCTGGTGCGCGACGCGGGCGAAGTCACCAACAGCTATGTTTATATCAAAAGCTGGATCGGCAAATATGGCTATATGTACCGCGACATCCAGATGATCCGCGCCATTATGTATCTGGCGATGGTGCTGGTGATTGGCGTGGCCTGTTTTAATATTGTCTCCACGCTGGTGATGGCGGTGAAAGACAAGAGCGGCGATATTGCGGTGCTGCGTACGCTCGGGGCGAAAGATGGTCTTATTCGTGCCGTTTTCGTCTGGTACGGTTTGCTGGCCGGGTTGCTGGGCAGCCTTTGCGGTGTGGTGATTGGCGTGGTGGTTTCACTACAATTAACGCCGATTATCAATGTGATAGAGAAAATTATCGGTCATCAGTTCTTGTCGGGCGATATCTACTTTATCGACTTCCTGCCGTCGGAACTTCATCCGCTGGATGTGGTGTACGTTCTGGCGACGGCGTTGGTATTAAGCCTGCTGGCGAGCTGGTATCCGGCGCGCCGGGCGAGCAATATTGATCCGGCGAGAGTGCTGAGCGGGCAGTAATCCCGGTGTGAGCAGGGCCACAACGAAGGAGTGGCGATGAATTACGGATTTGATATTGGCGGCAGTAAAATCGCGTTAGGCGTCTTTGACGCCAACCGACGCTTACAGTGGGAAACCCGTGTCGCCACGCCCCATGACAGTTATACGTCTTTTCTGCGCGCGATTGCTGAGCTGGTTGCGGAAGCGGATGCGCGTTTCGGCGTTAAGGGCACGGTCGGCATCGGTATTCCCGGCATGCCGGAAACCGCCGACGGTACGCTGTATGCCGCCAATCTTCCCGCCGCCAGCGGTCAGCCGCTGCGCACCGATCTCAGCGCGTTGCTGGAGCGCGAGGTCCGGCTGGATAACGATGCCAACTGTTTCACTCTCTCTGAAGCCTGGGATGATGAATTCCGGCGCTATCCGCTGGTGATGGGGCTGATCCTTGGCACGGGGGTGGGCGGCGGACTGGTGGTGAATGGCAAAACCGTGACCGGGCATCGTTTTATCACCGGCGAGTTTGGTCATATCCGTTTGCCCGTCGATGCGCTGGGGCTGATGGGGTTTGATTTTCCGCTTACCCGCTGCGGCTGCGGCAAAATCGGCTGTATTGAGAACTACCTTTCCGGCCGTGGTTTTGCATGGCTGTACAAACACTTCTACCATCAGTCATTGTCCGCGCCGGAGATCATCACCCGCTGGCAGCAGGGCGAGGCGAAAGCGCTGGCCCATATCGAACGGTATGTCGACTTGCTGGCGGTGTGTCTGGGCAATATTCTGACCATTATCGATCCGGACCTGCTGGTGATCGGCGGTGGTTTATCGAATTTCAGCGCGCTGACGCAATTGCTGCCGGAGCGTATCCGCCCGCATCTGCTGCCAGCGGGCGAGGTGCCGCGTATTGAATGCGCACGCTACGGCGACGCAGGCGGTATGCGCGGCGCGGCGTTTCTTCATCTTACTGACCCGTCCTGAGAGGATGCCATGCAATCGCGACGTTCACATCGTCTCAGCCGTTTTCGCCGTAACAAACGCCGCTTGCGCGAGCGGTTACGCCAGCGCATTTTTTTCCGTGACACAATGGTGCCTGAAGTGATGGAAAAACCGAGAGTCGTCGTACTGACCGGGGCGGGTATCTCCGCCGAGTCCGGGATCCGCACCTTCCGTGCGGCAGATGGGTTGTGGGAAGAACATCATGTCGAAGATGTGGCGACGCCGGAAGGCTTTGCCCGTAACCCGCAACTGGTGCAAACCTTTTATAACGATCGCCGCCGCCAGCTCCAGCAGCCGGAAATTGTGCCCAACGCCGCGCATCTGGCGCTGGCCGAACTGGAACAGGCATTGGGGGATCGCTTTTTACTGATCACGCAAAATATCGACAACCTGCATGAGCGCGCCGGAAATAAACACATCATCCATATGCACGGCGAGCTGTTGAAAGTGCGCTGTTCCCAGAGCGGGCAGGTGCTGAAGTGGACCGATGATGTTACCCGTGACGACAAATGCCACTGTTGCCAGTTCCCCGCGCCGCTGCGCCCGCACGTAGTGTGGTTTGGCGAGATGCCGCTGGGCATGGATGAGATCTACAGCGCGCTGGCAATGGCGGATGTCTTTATTGCTATCGGCACGTCCGGCCATGTCTATCCTGCCGCCGGGTTTGTTCACGAAGCAAAACTGCATGGCGCGCACACCGTTGAGCTGAACCTCGAACCGAGCCAGGTGGGCAGCGAGTTCGAAGAGAAACATTACGGGCTGGCAAGCGTGGTGGTGCCGGAGTACGTCGAAAAACTGCTGAAAAAGCTGTAACGCGAAAACCGCTCCTCTCCGGCGGGAGAGGAGGGCGGTTTACAGCGCTTTTTGCAGATTGATCACCGTGCGGGCGTTGGATGCGCTGGTGGCCAGCACATCGATCACCCCGGTGCGTAGCGCGCCGAGAATCGCCGTTGCTTTGGTGCTTTCCGATGCAATCGCGATAACGCAGGGAATGGTGCGTAGCTGCTCCAGACTCAGACCAATCACCCGATCGTTCATCACCGTGTCGACCGGGGTTCCCTGAATGTTGAAAAAGCTGTAGCCGGCCAGGTCACCCACCACACCCTGTTCCTGACGGGCGGTAATGATCTCCTGCGGCGTAAACCACCCCAGTTGCACCATAAAGCTGTTTTCGTTCATATCCCCCAGACCAATCAGCGCAATGTCTGCCTTGCTCGCCTGTTCGAGAGTGGCTTTGATCAGGCGGTTCTGGATAAACGCCTCGCGCAATGCCGGGGTTTCCACATAGGCCGGCGCATACAGCGTTTCACTAAACCCGTTGAATTTACGCGCCAGATTACGGCTGATATGGTCGGCGTCGATAAGCTGACCATCGCGCTTGGTACCGCCGATACCGCAAATAAAGCGGCAGGAACGCTCCGGGAAAATACCCACGTGATTGGCCACTGCCGCCACATTACGCCCCTGACCGACGGTGACGGTCATGTCGTTTTTCAGAATGGTGGCAAGATAGTTGCTGACCAGTGCCGCCACTTGCTGGCGCTGCTCATCCTCATCATGATGATCAAGGGCGATTAACGCCCGTTTGATACCAAAATTTTGAATGAACTGTTGTTCAATCTGCGAACTAAAGACCGGGTGATATTTAACGTTGATTTCAACGATCCCCTCGTGGCGAGCTTTTTTCAGCAGCCTGCCGACTTTAATACGCGAGATGCCAAACCGCTGGGCAATTTCTTCCTGGGTCTGTTCCTGCTCGTAATACGCGACGGCTATTTCCGTCAGAAGTTCGTAATCAGAGTCTTGTTCAGCCATCGCATTGTTTTTCCATTGCCGATATCTCCTTAATACTACTGCGCTTTGGCGATAAAATCCTGCACTACGCGTTGCACAATTGCGCAATACCCGGAGGCATCCCATGCGGCCCGGCCAATAAACAAACCGTCAATATTGGGCTGCGCCGCCAGTTCCGCGCAATTTTGCAGATTGACGCTGCCGCCATACAGTAACGGGATCTTATGCCCATGCTCTTCGCCGTACAGCGCACAGAGCGCTGCACGCAACGCCTGGTGGATCTCCGCAGCCTGTTCTGGCGTGGCCGGAACGCCCTGTTCGCCAATCGCCCAGATCGGTTCATAGGCGATGAGCGTTTGCTGCGCTTGCGTGGCGCTCAGGCCATACAGCGCGATTTTCATCTGCCGCGTCACGGTTTCAATGGAGACGCCCCAGCGTTTTTCATCGGCGCTGTCACCAATGCAAACCAGCGGACGCAGGCCGTGGCGCAGCGCAGTATGGACTTTGGCGTTGATGGCGGCATCGGTTTCATTGAACGCGCCGCGTCGTTCAGAGTGCCCCATCTCCACCAGCGTGGCGCCGGTTTCAGCAATCATGCTGGCGGAGATCTCGCCGGTCCACGCACCGGCTTCTTGCTGATGCATATTTTGTGCACCGGTCAGGCACGGCAACGTATGCATGCGAAAGAAGTCGCTTACCGGCTGGATAGCGGTAAACGGGGGAATGAAGAAGGGCTGAATGGACGGGTGCATCACCGGTGGTAAATGGGTGGCGAGCGCCTTGCAGTAGGCCATCGCTTCCGACAACGGTTTATTCATTTTCCAGCTTGTGCCAATCATCAGGCTTTTCATCTTTAACTCCATTTCCTTGCTAATCAAAGACCTGTGCAATGTGTTATGCATCGGTTTGCTTAATTTGAACATTTATTCACTGCTTGAACATATGTTAGATCACATTTTTGCGATCAAAAATGGGTCACGAAATTTTATGTGATCTCCATCACTCATCGTGGGAAAAACATCGGTTAACGTTATGTTCATATGATTTACAAGTGAACATATGAACGAACAGCATTCCATTACCGAGAGGTCCGACGATGTCTGTAGATAAAAAACCCGTTGTAGCTGTCACCATTGGCGATCCCGCCGGGATTGGTCCGGAAATTACCGTAGCGACGTTGATGGATAAAAGTGTGTATGACGAGTGCAAGCCATTCCTGATTGGCTCCATCCCTATCATTCAGCGGGCGATGAAAATCCAGGGGTGCAATTTCCCGATCAATAAAATCATCCATCCGGATCAGGCGAAATACAGCTGGGGTACGCTGGATGTGCTGGAAACTGGCGACTATGACTGCGACAGCATTGTCTGGGGTAAAGTCCAGCAACTGGCGGGAAAAATGTCGCTGGATTATGTCATGAAATCCATCGAACTGGGGATGGCGGGGCTGATTGATGTCGTCTCTACTGCGCCCATCCACAAAGAAGCCATCAAACTGGCGGGCTGTAAGTTGCCAGGCCACACGGAAATTTACCAGGTCGAAACGCGTTCCGATTACGGTTTGACAATGTTCCATGTGCACAACCTGCGCGTGTTCTTTGTCAGCCGCCACATGGCGCTGAAAGATGCCTGTGACTACGCCAACAAAGAGCGCGTACTGGCCTGTGTACAGCAGATCAACCACGAGTTCACGGCGCTCAACATTAAGAACCCGCGCATTGCGGTCGCGGCGCTTAACCCCCACGGTTCCGACAACGGTCTGTTTGGCCATGAAGAAGCCGATAATCTGATCCCGGCGGTGAAAGCCGCGCAGGCGGAAGGGATCAACGCCATTGGTCCGGTCCCGGCGGACTCCGTTTTCCATCTCGGCAAACTCGGCAACTACGACGCCATCCTGTCGCTGTATCACGACCAGGGGCATATCGCCTGTAAAACCCTCGATTTTGAACGTTCGATCACCATTACCTTCGGCCTGCCGTTTGTGCGCAGTTCGGTCGATCACGGTACGGCGTTCGACATTGCCGGTACCGGCAAAGCAGGCACGGTGAGCATGCTGGAGTCTACGGTGGTCGCCGCGCGCTACTGGAAAATGAAGCAGCACTAACACGCTGAGCATGACCTGGGGACAGAGAATGGAAAACTATCTGTTAATTAGCAAAGGCAGTAAAGGCTGGGGCGGTCCGCTGAAAATTTCGCTCGCCCAGCCGAAAAAAATCGCCTATATCACCGGGGGCATTCGCTCCCCTGTTGTTGACCGGCTGTGCGAACTCACGGGCTGGCCGTCGGTGGATGTCTTCAAACATGGCGAACCGGCGGAAAATGAGATCGGCGTGATGGTGATCGACTGCGGCGGCACGCTGCGCTGCGGGCTGTACCCGAAACGCGGTATTCCGACCATTAACCTGCACCACACCGGCAAGAGCGGCCCGCTGGCTGAGTATATCCACGAAGAGATCTATGTCTCCGGCGTGACGCCAGCGTGCATTGAACGGGTCTACCCGGCAGGAGAGGGGGGAAAACTGGGGATCGTCGCCGACGATTTGACCGGTGCAACCACCGTCGGTGTGCTGCTGGCGCGCAGTGGGCTGAAAACGGCGGCATTTTTCGACACCGAGTCGTTCGCCCGCAACGAAGTGGATTACCCGGCGATGGTGGTCAGCAGCGACAGCCGTCCGTTACCGAAAGCCGAAGCCCAGCAGCGCGTCAGCGCCGCGGTACAACAGCTTAAATCGCGCGGCGCGCACTACTTTACCAAACGCATCGATACCACGTTGCGCGGTGGTATTGGCTATGAGATTGACGCCATGCTGGCGCTACTGCCGCAGGAAACGGTGGCCGTTGTGGTTCCCGCCATGCCGCAGTCCCGGCGCATTCTGGTCGGCGGATATTCGGTGATTGATTCGGTGGCGCTCTCCTGTACCGATGTGGCGCGCGATGTCCGCACGCCAGTGACCGAGTCCTGGGTGCCGGGTTTGCTGGCTAATCAAACGCAGCACCATGTCGGCCATATTGCTCTGGCGCAGGTGATGCAGGGAGACGCACAAATCCAGCAGCAATTGCAGGCACGGCAGCAGGAAGGCGTGCGAGTGATCGTGGTAGATGCCATTACGCTGGATGATGTGGATGCGATTGCCCGCGCCGTGGTCACGCTGAACTGGAATGTGCTGGCTGTCGACCCGGGTCCGTTTACTGAGCGACTGGCAGTGCATCGTGGGCTAATGCGCGAAGACAAACGACTGACGCAGCCGTCGCTGCCCCGCAGTGCGCAGCGCGGTTCGGTGGTGATTGTGGCCGGAAGCGCAACGCCGGTGACGAAAAAGCAACTCGGGCACTTAATTGCGCATGACGATCGCGTATGCCATATCCCGGTGGACGCGGAACTGCTTGTCGATCGGCAAAACGCCGCCGACATCGAAATCAGCCGCATTGTGCGCCAGGCGCACCAGTGCGTCACCACGCATAAAAATGCCTTGTTCGTTTTTGAGTCAGCGTTAACAGGCAGGTTGCTGGATCTACGGGAAGAGGAGCAACGTTTTAATCTTGACCACGGTCAGGCGGCGGAAAACATCAATAAGGGTCTTGGCAGCATCGTCAAAGAGATCCTCAATTGTGCGCCGGAGGAGATCAAAGGCATCTATATGACCGGCGGCGATACGATGGTGAATGTCCTGAAAGAATTGGGCGCTACCGGCATTGAGATGATCGACTATGTTATTCCACAAACCGATATGGTGCGTATTATCGGTGGGGAGTATGCGGGGCTGGTTTGCGTGGGCAAAGGTGGTTTAACCGGGCCGGAAGATATTATCAGCACCATTGTTGAACATATTTATAAAGAATCACTGCAATAACAAATATAACAATATGCGACGCGAACAACGTTCGGGCAGTGCGTCGTGAATATTCACTCTTGTATCCTGTATGCGAGTTACACCCTATGAATATTAATATTTTTGATAAAATGAATAAGGTGCCAGGTGGGCTGATTATTATCCCCCTGGTGGCGGCTATTTTGCTGAATACATTTGCCCCTCAGGTATTAAGCATCGGCGGCCCGACTACGGCGTTATTTAAAGTGGGTTCCAGCGCCATGATGGGCATATTTCTGCTGATATGTGGAACGTCGATTAATATTCGCCAGGCCGGGCTACCCTTGTACAAAGGGGCGGTGTTGCTGCTGCTTAAATGTGTGGCCGGGGCGCTGGCGGTCTGGCTGGTCGGATCGATGTTTGGCCCGGTCGGATTTCTCGGCATCTCTACACTGGCGTTTGTCGCCTGCCTGACCAGTTCGAATAGCTCTCTCTATATTGCGCTGTGCAGTAATTACGGCGATGCCAGCGACGCCGGGGCGATTTCGGTGTTCTGCGTGAAAGACGGTCCCTTTGTCACCATGATGGTGCTTGGCGTTAGCGGGCTGGCCAATATTCCTTTTGCCGCACTGTTGTCGATGTTGATCCCGCTGTTAATCGGCATGCTGTGGGGCAACCTTGATGAGCGATTCAAACAGCTTTGCGCCTCTGCCCAGCCGCTGATCATCATTATTATGTCGTTTGCCATCGGCGCGAACTCCAGCATCAACACAGTGTTTACCGCCGGGTTATCGGGCATTGTGCTCGGCCTTATCTCTGCCTGTACCGGCATTATTTTCTACTTCCTTTATAACCTGTTCCTGAAGAAGAAAACGGCGCTTGGCGCTGCGCTGGGCACCACGGCGGCCAGCTCGGCATTGACCCCGGCGATGGTGGCACAGGCGGACCCGTCGCTGGCGGTCTATGTGGATGCTGCGACGGCGCAACTGGCGACCGCCAGTATCATCACCATGCTGACTGCTCCGGTGCTGGTGGCCTGGTTTGATAAGCGATTGAAAGCGCGCGCGCCAGCGGTGGAGGTGATCAAACCCGCTGAAGAGACGTCATTGCCGCTCTCGTCGCAGGTCAGTAGTAAAGGAAATAAATAAATGTCATTGCCGTTGTACCAACTGGAGGTCACGCAGGTCGGTGATTTTGTCGCAGAGTATTTACAGCAACATAAATTAATTCTCTTTGCGGAACCGGTGCCGACGGATATTGCAGAATATTGTGCAATACACCGGCCGGGTAAATTTAACGCAGTATTATTACCCGGCCAGAAAGTTACCCTTAATTCTGTTATTTATCGTATTACTGCCGTTGGCAGTGTGGCAACGGCAAATTTAAAACAGCTTGGACATATTACCCTTAATTTTGATGGCGCGATTGACGCCGAATTACCCGGCACGGTCCACCTCTGTGGACCGACGCCAGAGACGATTCTCCCCGGGGACCAGATTTGTATTTACCGTGAATAATTTGAGGACACTGTTATGAAAACAATCGCCATTGGTGCGGATGATGCGGCCTATGCGTTTCGCGATGCTATCGTCAATTATCTGGCAGAGCAGGGTATCACTGTCGTTGATTACAGCAGCGATAAACGAACCGACGCGAATTATTATCCTGACGTTGCCCATGAAGTGGCGATGGCCATTAAACAGGGAGAGCACGATCGCGGCATTTTAATTTGCGGCACCGGCATTGGTATGAGCATTGTGGCGAATAAAGTGCCAGGCGTGCGCGCGGCGCAGTGCCACGACACTTTCTCCGCCGAGCGTGCGCGTAAAAGCAATAATGCGCAAATCATCACCTTGGGCGCGCGGGTGATTGGTGCAGAGCTTGGGAAAAAAATCATCCAGGCGTGGCTGGAGTCGGAGTACGAAGGGGGCGGTTCTGCGGCAAAAGTGGAGCGCATTGACTATTACCAGAATCAGCATGCCAGAGATTAACGGAGCCTGTGATGAACCAATTAAGCGCGTTAAAAGAGATGACCGTCGTTGTTGCGGATACCGGCGATATTGATTCGATTAAAAAATTTGCCCCGCAGGATGCCACCACCAACCCGTCACTGGTGCTGAAAGCCGCGCAACTGCCGCAGTACCAGGCGCTGATTGCCGATGCGGTGGGCAAAGCACGCCGTCAGGGCGGCAGTGCCGAAACGCAGTTGATCAATGCCTGTGATCAAGTCGCTGTGGATATCGGCACGGAAGTGCTGCGCCATGTGCCGGGGCGTATTTCCACCGAGGTGGACGCCCGTTTTGCCTGGGATCGCGGGATGTGTGTCACCCGTGCACGTAAACTGATTCAGTTGTACCAGGAAAACGGGATCGCGCCATCGCGTATCCTGATCAAGCTGGCGGCAACCTGGGAGGGGATCCGCGCGGCTGAAGAGCTGGAGCAAAGTGGCATTAACTGCAACCTGACGCTGCTGTTCTCCTTCGCCCAGGCACGGGCTTGCGCAGAAGCCGGGGTGTTCCTGATTTCACCGTTTGTGGGACGTATTTACGACTGGTATCAGAAAAACGCCCCGCACGCGCCGTACCACGCCGCGAGCGATGCAGGGGTGAAATCGGTACGCGATATCTACCAGTATTATAAAGCCCACGGCTACGACACCGTGGTGATGGGCGCCAGTTTCCGGCGGATAGAACAGATTCAGGCATTAGCGGGCTGCGACCGTCTGACTATCTCTCCTGCACTGCTGGATGCGCTGGCAGCGTGTGACGCGCCGCTGACCCGGCAGCTTCATCCGGGTTGTGTCAGCGAAACCCGCCCCAGTCCAATGACCCAGTCAGAGTTTCTCTGGCAGCATCATCAGGATGCGATGGCGGTTGAAAAACTGGCCGAAGGGATCCGCTTGTTTGCGGCTGACCAGTTGAAGCTGGAAGAGATGATCCGCCAGATGCTCTGAACCGCCGCAAGGAAAAAAGATGAACACAGCAAACCTACAACGGCGCATTTGCGCCAATGCCCTGCGAGCGCTCTCGATGGACGCGGTACAGAAAGCCAAATCCGGTCACCCGGGAGCCCCGATGGGGATGGCTGACATTGCCGAAGTCCTGTGGCGTGATTTTCTGAACCATAGCCCGACGAATCCGGCCTGGGCTGACCGCGACCGCTTTGTGCTGTCCAACGGCCACGGCTCGATGCTGATTTACAGCCTGCTGCACCTCACCGGTTACGACCTGCCGATGTCCGAGCTGCAGAACTTCCGTCAGCTGCACTCCAGAACGCCGGGTCACCCGGAAGTGGGCTACACCGCCGGTGTGGAAACCACCACCGGCCCGCTGGGGCAGGGTATTGCCAACGCCGTGGGCATGGCGATTGCCGAGAAAACCCTCGCGGCGCAGTTCAACCGCCCGGGTCACGACATTGTTGACCACTTCACTTACGCCTTTATGGGCGACGGCTGCATGATGGAAGGCATTTCCCATGAAGCCTGCTCGCTGGCCGGTACCCTGAAACTGGGCAAACTGGTGGCGTTCTATGATGACAACGGCATCTCCATCGACGGTCACGTTGAGGGCTGGTTCACCGACGACACCGCAAAACGCTTTGAAGCCTACGGCTGGCACGTGGTGCGCGGGGTGGACGGTCACAATGCAGACGCCATCAGACGCGCAGTGGAAGAAGCGCGCAGCGTGACGGACAAACCGTCGCTGCTGATGTGCAAAACCATCATCGGTTTCGGTTCGCCGAACAAAGCCGGTACCCATGATTCCCACGGCGCGCCGCTGGGGGATGCGGAAATCGCCCTGACCCGCGAAGCGCTGGGCTGGAAACACCCGGCCTTTGAAATCCCGTCTGACATCTATGCGCAGTGGGATGCGAAAGAAGCCGGTCAGGCGAAGGAAGCCGCGTGGAACGACAAATTTGCGGCCTACGCCAGTGCCTTCCCGCAGGAAGCGGCTGAGTTCACCCGCCGTATGAAAGGCGAGCTGCCGTCTGACTTCGACGCCAGAGCGCAGGCTTTTGTGGAGAAACTGCAGGCCAGTCCGGCGAAAATCGCCAGCCGTAAAGCGTCGCAGAATGCCATCGAAGCCTTTGGTCCGCTGCTGCCTGAATTACTTGGCGGCTCCGCTGACCTGGCGCCAAGCAACCTGACCCTGTGGTCCGGTTCGAAAGCCATCAACGAAGACACTGCCGGCAACTACATCCATTACGGTGTGCGCGAGTTCGGTATGACCGCGATTGCCAACGGCATCACCCTGCACGGCGGTTTCCTGCCGTACACCTCCACCTTCCTGATGTTCGTCGAATATGCCCGTAACGCGGTGCGTATGGCGGCGCTGATGAAACAGCGTCAGGTGCTGGTCTACACCCACGACTCCATCGGTCTGGGCGAAGACGGCCCGACGCACCAGCCGGTGGAGCAGGTGGCTTCCCTGCGTCTGACCCCGAACGTCAGCACCTGGCGTCCGTGTGACCAGGTGGAATCCGCGGTGGCGTGGAAATACGGCGTGGAACGTGCCGACGGCCCGACGGCGCTGATCCTCTCCCGTCAGAACCTGGCGCAGCAGGAGCGTACGGCGCAACAGCTGGCGGATATTGCCCGCGGTGCGTACGTGCTGAAGGATTGCGCCGGTCAGCCGCAGCTGATCCTGATTGCCACCGGCTCTGAAGTGGAGCTGGCGGTGTCGGCGTGGGAAAAACTGACTGCTGAAGGCGTGAAGGCGCGCGTGGTCTCCATGCCGTCCACCGACGCGTTCGACAAACAGGATGCGGCGTACCGTGAATCCGTTCTGCCGAAAGCGGTGTCTGCACGTGTGGCGATTGAAGCCGGTATTGCGGACTTCTGGTACAAATACGTGGGCCTGAACGGCGCGGTAGTGGGCATGACCACCTTTGGTGAGTCGGCGCCGGCTGAGCAGTTATTCGCGATGTATGGCTTCAGTGTAGAAAACATTGTCGACACGGCGAAAACCGTGTTGTAACCCCCTTGCCGGATAGCGGCTTTGCCTTATCCGGCATTTATTCCACCAGTAAGTTCCCCGTAAGCAAACGCTGCTGATAATGCCCTTTCATTGCCAACGGGAGCGTTATCATGGCTGTTGTATCACGTCACATTATTCTTACGGGTTTGCTGTCTGTGTCCTTTAATGCTGCGGCTGACGACGCCAGCCAGTTCGGTTTGGGTGTTGGCGTGGTGAGTACGCAAAAGCCCTATACCGGTATTGATCGCGAATACACGCCGCTCCCCGTTTTACACTATGAAAACGACCACTTTCGCTTTGCAGGACTCTCTGCGGAGCTCAAATTACCCGCGCTACCGTTCAGTGAAACTCAGCGGCTAACAACCGGTCTAATCGTCCGCTATGATGGCGCAGGTTACGCGGCTGATGATGCCGCCATTCTGCACGGGATGGCTAAACGCAAAGGTGGGTTTTGGGGCGGCGCGGGCGTGGAATGGCAGAACCCGCTGGCCAATGTGTTCGCTGACTGGACGCATGACCTTTCCGGCAACAGTAAAGGGCAGCGCTTACGCCTGGGTGCGGAGCGAGGCTGGCAGTTCGGCGAAGGGTTTACGCTGACGCCGCGTATTGTCGCCAACCGCTATGACAGCCACTACGTGGATTACTACTACGGCGTACGGGATGATGAGGCGCGTGCATGGCGGCCTGCCTGGCAAGGACGCGCTGCGCTGAACACCGAGATTGGCCTCAATGGCCGTTGGCAATTTAACGAACACCATATTTTCATGGTGGATGTACAAGCGACGCTGCTGGCGTCGGACATTAAGGACAGCCCGCTGGTGGACAGGACCAATGAAAACCGCCTCTTTATGAGCTACATGTACGCGTTCTGATGAGCCGAATATTGTTAATTGAAGATCACGAGCATCTGGCTCGGCTGATTGCCAAAGGGCTGGCGTCGGCCGGTATCGCCGCCGATCTCGTCAGCCGCGCCGATACGGCCTGGGCGGCTATCCGTCAGGTTTCCTACCAGGGCATGGTGCTCGACCGGGGGCTGCCTGATGGCGACGGTCTACAGCTATTACAACGTTTGCGCCAGGCGCAGATTGCGGTTCCCTGCCTGATCCTCACTGCCCGCGATGCCCTGCACGACCGCGTTGAAGGGCTGGAAGCCGGGGCGGATGATTATCTCGCCAAACCCTTTGCGATGGAGGAACTGGTGGCTCGCGTGCGCGCGTTGTTGCGTCGTCCTGTGGAGCATCAGTCGCTGCACCCGGCATGGGGAGACATTACCTTATTGCCAGAGTCTGGTGTCATGCAGTGTGGGCAGCAGAGTATCGCGCTGGCGCCTGCCGAGTTGCAGATCATGCTGGCGCTGGTGCGTAAACAGGGCGGTGTAGTGCGGCGCAACCGGATGGAAGCGGCAGGGTGGGGGCTAAGTGATACGGTTACGCCAAATGCGCTGGATGTCGCCTTACACCGACTCCGGCGCAAGCTGCATGCAATTGGCTCCCACTTACAGATTGTCAACCTCAGAGGGCTGGGCTATGCCATCCGTGAAAAAGCGCTGGCTGAATAGTCTGGCGCTGAAGATTTTACTGGCGTTTATTGCCGGTGCGCTATTGAGCATTGGTCTGCTGATACTGACCGGCATGGTGGTCAAAGAGCGCCTGCCGGGAATGGATCTGACGGACTATACGCAAGCGCTGGCGAGGGCATTGCAGTTTGACCAACACGGGGATCCGATCGGGTTCACGCAGGGCGATCAGTACACGCTGTGGATTTATCAGAGTCTGTCTGAGGATGTTGCGTACCGGATCCTCGACGAGAAAGGTCGGGTCGTGCTGATGTCGCCGGGGGCGCAAGCCTGGCCGCCGATAGCGCGCATTACCGCGCCGCAGGAAGGGAGCTTTAGCTTTACGCGTAATGGCGTGGTGTATGATGGCGTGACCGCGCAGTATAGCCACCAGGGCCGACGCGGGTTTATTCAGATGACGGCCAGCTCGCGGATTATCGATTTCCTGCACCGCGGGTTTGCACTGCCGTTTATCCGCTTTGGCATTGAGCTTTTCAGCCTTGTGCTGCTGGTGGTGTTTGGTTTTTGCGCGTGGATCACGCTGAAATATTCCCTCCGACCTTTGCGCCAGGCATCTGCTGACGCGGCAATGATCTCCCCGCGATCGCTGGATGCCCGCCTGCAAATCCAGGGCATGCCGGGGGAGATCCTCCCGCTTATCGACAGCTTTAACCAGGCGCTGGCGCGGCTGGAGAAGGGGTATCGCAGTCAGCAGGATTTTCTGGCGAAAGCCGCCCATGAGTTAAAAACGCCGCTGACGTTATTAAGGGCAGAACTGGAGTTGATGGATGACCGCGCCGGTGTGCGTGAACCGCTGCTGATGCAGGTGGAACATCTGGCGCGCCAGGTTCAGCAACTTCTGCTGCTCGCCGAAGCCAGTGAGCCGCTGAGCTACCATTTTGTTCCGCTTGATGTGGCGGAAGTGACCCGGGATAGCCTGCAATTTTTACAGCCGATTGCGGAAGAGGCGCATGTCAGCCTGTCGCTTGTCGTGAGCGATGAGGCTGTGGTGTGGCATGCCGACCGTGGCGCCTTGTTTACCTTGCTCAAAAACCTGATGGAGAATGCCATTCAGCATGCTCCCGCCGAGTCGGATGTGCGTACAGAAATCACTGCCGGGTGTATCACGGTGCGGGATTATGGGCCGGGCGTGACGCAGGACGCGTTGCCATTGCTGTTTTCACGTTTCTGGCGCGGTGCGCACCGGCGGGATAGCGGGGCAGGGTTAGGGCTGGCGATTTGCCACGAGATTGCGCTGGCGCATGGCTGGCAACTGGCGGCGGAAAATGCGCAGCCAGGGTTAAGACTGACGTTAAAACGTTAGGGCCGCGCCTTATCCGGCCTGGGATCCCACAGGCCGGATAAGCGTCAGCGCTATTGGATACGGACTCAACGCCCGGCTTTTAACTTCTGGTAATACTCTTCGTAAAGGGCGCTGGCACTGCCGACATCATTTTGCCACTCGCCCTTACTGAGGGTTTCTGCATCCGGGTAGAGGGACTTATCGTTCGCCACTTCCGGTTTCAGCAGCTTACGCGCGGCCAGGTTTGGCGTTGGGTAGCCGATGGTTTCCGCCACTTGTTTGGCGATCTCCGGGCGCAGCAGGAAGTTAATAAGCTTCAGCGCCCCTTCGACGTTTTTCGCATTTGCCGGGATCGCCAGGCTATCCATCCAGAAAATCCCCCCTTCCTGAGGCCAGACGACATCCAGTTGCGTCCCCGCCTGACGCGCCACATACGCCGAACCGTTCCACACCATGCCCAAATTCACTTCGCCTTCCATATAGGGGTTGGCGGGGTTATCCGAGTTAAACGCCGCGACGTTTGGCATCAGTTTTTTCAGCTCGTTATAGGCCGCTTCAATCTCTTTGGGATCGGTGGTGTTGCCGGAGTAACCCAGTTTGCGCAGCGCCATCTGGAACACTTCGCGGGCGTCATCCGTCAGCAGCAGGCTGCCCTTGTATTCCGGTTTCCACAGATCGGCCCAGCGGGTCACGGTTTTCGGATCGATAGCCTCGCTATTTACACCAATCGCGGTGGCGCCCCAGATATAAGGGATGGAGTAGTCGTTATTGGGGTCAAACGGTTTGTTGAGCATCTGCGGATCGAGGTTATTGAAGTGGGTCAGCTTCGTTTTGTCGATCTTCTGGATCATGCCCTCTTTGCGCATCTTATCCACGAAGTAGGTGGACGGCACGACCAGGTCGTATGCGCCTTCTTTGTAGGTTTTGAGCTTGGCGTACATGGTTTCATTCGATTCATATGTCGAATAGATAACCTTGATGCCGGTCTCTTTGGTGAACTGCTCCAGCAGGCCGGGCGGCACATACTCGGTCCAGTTGTAGAAATAGAGCGTTTTGTTGTCGTCCGCATGCGCGGCGCTCATGCCGATGGCGAGAGCTCCCGCTGCCAGCAGGTGGCGTGACCATTTTTTCATTATCTTACGTCCCCTGAGTTTTGGTTTTATCACGAGCAATCAGCTGGCTGGCAATCACCAGCACCAGCGACAGCACTAACAGAATGGTGGCCAGCGCGTTGACTTCCGGCGACACGCCCACCTTGACCATGGAATAGATTTTTAAGGGCAAAATTTCATAGCCCGGACCGGTCACGAAGGACGAGACCACAACATCGTCCATCGACAGGGTAAAGCTCAGCAGCCAGCCAGCCGCGACGGCAGGCATCGCCAGCGGCAGGATGATTTTGCGCAGAATAGTGACTTCGCTGGCACCCAGATCTTTGGCGGCTTCCAGCATGCGTACATCAAAGCCTTTCAGGCGCGAGAAGACGGTCACCACCACAAATGGCAGGCAGAAGGTGATATGCGAAAACAGCAATGACCAGAACCCGAGCTGAATGCCCAGCAGCATAAACAGCACCAGTAGCGAAATGGCCATGACGATATCCGGCGACATCATCACCACAAACAGCATACCGCTGACAAACGGTTTACCGCGAAAACGGTAGCGATAGAGCGCAACGGCTGTCAGCGAGCCAATCAGGGTGGCAAAGGTGGCGGAGAGTACGGCCATCGTCAGCGAGTGTTGCGCGGCTTGCAGCAGACTGTCGTTGTTCATCAACAGGCGATACCACTCGGTGGAGAACCCCTGCCAGTTAATGCCAAAGCGCGACTGATTAAACGAGTTGACGATCAGAATGATGATCGGAATATACAGATACGCGTAAATAGCGGTCATAAAACCGCCGCGCAGCAGTCGACCAATCATGCGCATTCCACCTTTTTCTTAAGCCAATTGTTCGATTCTAGTGATTTGAAAATTATCACTTTTTTATCTTCTCCAAACCATTTCACCAAAACTGCCTGGTCGTTGACAGTTGCTTGAGGCCGCGCATTTTACAACAATTTGTTTTGCGATCGGGAAAAACTCCCGCATAAACGACGAACTTTACCTGTTTCGGACAACGCGTACCGTTGCTATCGAAGACTCCACCCCTCTTATGTGATTGACAGGAAAAACGGATGCGATTGCTCATTTCATTGCTGTTGGCGGCTTATCTCCCTTTTGCCAGCGCCACAACAGAGACCGATATTCAGAAAAATGTCACGGCGTTCTACACATTTTATCTGCACGAAATTAATCACGATGTTTCGCCAGATAACATCATCAAAATGGAACAAATGAATAAATGGGTATCGGCGACGTTACTTAAGCGTATGGATGAAATTTATACGATGCCGGAGCAAGAGTTACTGATGGCCGATTATTTTACCTACGCGCAGGATGCGTTCCCCGAGTGGGAGAAAACTATAAAAGTTTCTCCGGCGTCTTTGGATGGGCAAAGTATGAAACTGGATGTCTGGCTTGGGCAGCAGAATAGCGAACATGCGCATCTGCAGGTCTGGACCCGTAAGGAAAATGGAAACTGGAAGATTTGGCGGGTCGTTGATGCGGGTGACAATATTGAGCAAAAACTTTACTGACACCGCAGTTTAATGGCAACAAGTCACGGATAGTGCCTTGAATGGCATGCCATTTACCGCGAAGTAAAGCGCATGCCAGCATCATGGTTCATCCAATGACAGTCAACGTTACTCGCCTAAATCCGTTGCTTTTTTGTTCAGCAATCGCGCAGCACGCCAGTACACCAGCAACATCAGCCCCATCACCACGGTCAGCGTGATGCTGGTGGCGGAGCCGAATGGCCAGTCACGAATATTGAGGAACTGGCTTTTAATCACGTTACCGACCAGCAAATTTTTCGCCCCGCCCATCAGATCCGCAACATAGAACAGCCCCATGGCCGGCAGCATCACCAGCAGGCAACCGGCAATGATCCCCGGCATCGTCAGCGGGATAATAATGCGAATGAAGGTTTGCAGTTTACCGGCCCCGAGATCTTTTGCCGCTTCCAGCAGCGGTTTATCGAGCTTCTCGATGCTGGAGTAGAGTGGCATCACCATAAACGGCAGCAGAATGTAGACCAGACCGATAATCACCGCGACCGGGGTAAACATAATGCGCAGCGGCTCATCAATGACACCCAGCCACAGCAGGAAGGCGTTGAGATATCCCTTGGTGCTGAGGAAAATCTTCAGCCCGTAAATACGGATAAGTGAGTTGGTCCAGAAGGGAACAATCAGCAGAAACAGCAGCAGCGGGCGCACCTTCGCGGGCAGTTTCGCCAGGAACCAGGCAAAAGGGTAGCCCAATACCAGGCAGGACAGCGTGGCGATCGCCGCCATGTTCAGGGAGTGCAGCAGCACGTCGAAATAGAGCGGATCGAGCAGACGCGTATAGTTATCCAGCGTAAAAACCCATTGGACGAAATGGGCATCGTCGCGGGTCAGAAAGCTGGTGGCGATGATCATCACATTTGGCAGGAAAACAAACAGCACAAGCCAACCGACGATAGTGGCGATCACCCCATTCTGGAATTTACTGGTACTCTTCATCAGCCAGTACGACCTCCCAGCTTTCTACCCAGTTTATGGCCATTTTCTGGTCCAGCGAGTGGTCAACATCCGGATCGTCTTCATTAAAGAACTCACTGACCATCACCATCTTGCCGTTTTCCAGCTCAACCATGGATTCCAGCGTCATCCCTTTGTAGTTGCGCTCACGAACGTAGCCGATCAGACCTTCTGCGTCGCCCACGTCGTGGATCTCTTCGACACGCAAATCTTCCGGGCGCAGCAGTACGTTTAACGGCTGGCCTTGTTCCACCGGGAAGTTAACGTGAATATGGCATTCGCGGCCTTCGACGCTGGCGCGCACGCGGTGTGCATCGACACGCTCAATCACCGTGGCGCTGAAGATATTGATTTCGCCGATAAAGCTGGCGACAAACAGGTTCTTCGGTTCTTCATAGATTTCACGGGGCGTACCATCCTGCTCAATGCGGCCTTCACGCATCACCACAATGCGGTCTGACATGGTCAGGGCTTCTTCCTGATCGTGGGTGACAAAAACAAAGGTAATACCCAGCTTACGTTGCAGCGCTTTCAGTTCGTTTTGCATCTGCTTACGCAGTTTGTAATCCAGCGCGGAGAGCGATTCATCTAACAACAGCAAACGCGGTTTATTGACCACCGCGCGGGCGATGGCGACACGCTGCTGTTGCCCGCCGGAGAGTTGATGCGGTTTACGCTGGGCAAAGGTGTCCAGTTGCACCATCCGCAACGCATCCATCACGCGTGGGGTTATCTCCTGAGCCGGGGTTTTTTGCATCCGCAGACCAAAGGCTACGTTGTCGAACACCGTCATATGGGGGAAGAGCGCGTAGCTCTGAAAAACGGTATTGACGTGGCGGTGTTCCGCTGCAACGTGAGTGATATCTTCAGCATCGAGGTGGATATGGCCGACATCGACACTTTCCAGCCCGGCGATCAGGCGCAGAACGGTCGTTTTACCGCAGCCGGAAGGACCCAGCAGCGTCAGAAATTCGCCGTTATTGATGGTGAGGTTAAAATCGGAAATGACATTTTTGCCATCAAAGCTTTTGCGAATACCCGCAAGCTGCACAAGCGGTGAACGCGAACGCGGTTGTGTGTTCAATTTTTGACTCTGTCCCATGTCGACGCATCGAAAGGCTTATCGGATGCGGGGTTTGTGGTTAACCACCTTTGGGTTGTGCACGATTTAAGGGCTGGCATTCTACGGCAAAGCAGTGAAATCGCCAATCGTTGTCGTATTTTCGTCGAACGGAGGGGGAATTTCCGGGCTACGGTTAATTACGTGGGCCGTAATTTTGAAAATATTCTCGTTTACGGGGTAAAAGTGACCTGACGCAATATTTGTCTTTTCACGCTTATTGATAATGTTGTGACATTTTGTGGGGGTGGCTTCATGGACAAATTATTAGAGCGTTTTTTGCAGTACGTTTCTCTGGATACTCAATCAAAGCCCGGCGTCCGGCAGGTGCCCAGCACTGACGGGCAGTGGAAACTCCTGCGTTTACTTCAGAACCAACTGACGGAAATGGGGCTGAAAAATGTCACATTAAGCGATAAAGGCACGGTGATGGCCGTGTTGCCGTCGAATGTGCAAACGCCCGTGCCCGCGATTGGCTTTATTTCCCATGTGGATACCTCGCCGGATTGCAGCGGCAAGAATGTGAATCCGCAAATCCTTGAAAACTATCGCGGTGGCGATATCGCACTGGGAATTGGCGATGAGATCCTGTCGCCGGTGATGTTCCCGGTGCTGCACCAGTTACTTGGGCAGACGCTGATCACCACGGATGGCAAAACATTGCTTGGCGCGGATGATAAAGCCGGTGTGGCGGAGATCATGACGGCGCTGGCGGTGTTGAAGAAGAAAAACATTCCCCACGGCGATATTTGCGTGGCGTTTACCCCTGATGAGGAAGTGGGTAAGGGCGCTAAACATTTCGATGTGGAAGGCTTCGGCGCAAAATGGGCCTATACCGTTGATGGCGGCGGTGTTGGCGAGTTGGAGTTTGAAAACTTTAACGCTGCGTCGGTGAACATTAAAATCGTCGGCAATAACGTCCACCCCGGGACGGCGAAAGGGGTAATGGTTAACGCGCTGACGCTGGCCAGCCGTATTCATGCGCTGGTGCCGGAAGAGGAGAGCCCGGAAAATACCGAGGGCTATGAAGGCTTCTATCATCTCACCAGTATTAAAGGCACCGTTGAACGCGCCGACATGCACTACATCATCCGTGATTTCGACCGCAAGATGTTCGAAACACGTAAACGTAAGATGATGGAGATTGCCAAAAAAGTGGGTAAAGGGCTGCACCCGGATTGTTATATCGAACTGGTGATTGAAGACAGCTACTACAATATGCGCGAGAAAGTGGTTGAGCATCCGCATATTCTCGAAATCGCCCGGCAGGCTATGCGCGACTGCGATATTGAACCGGATCTGAAACCGATCCGCGGCGGTACCGACGGTGCGCAGCTCTCCTTTATGGGGTTACCCTGCCCGAACCTGTTTACCGGCGGTTATAACTACCACGGCAAGCACGAGTTTGTGACGCTCGAAGGCATGGAAAAAGCCGTACAGGTGATTGTGCGGATTGCCGAACTGACGGCGAAAGGGGAGTAGTCTGCGTTGCCGGATCGGCATAAATGCTTTATCCGGCCTGCACGAGAGATATCGCAGGCCGGATAAGCTGACAGTCAGGTATTAATCTTCGAAGAACCAGTAACCGCTGTTGACCAGCGCGGCGAGCATCGCGAGGAACGAGGGATCGTCCAGCGCATCGCCGAACATCTCACCCTGCAATACGATATGACTTGCCAGCGCTTCAAGCGCCGGGCGGTGCGGCGAGTTGATCCGTTCGCCGTTGGCGAACACATCCTCACCAATACGCAGCACGCGTAAACCGCCAAGACGCACCAGTTTGTCACCCTGTTTCAGCGCATCGTAAATTTCATCCGGCTGATAGGGGGGCTCCGGCGGCGCGATATCCAGCTCATGTCGGGACTGGGAAATAAATTCGCCCATCCACTCCTTAAACTGCTCCGGCTGGTTGATCAGTCCCAGCATCATATCGCGCAGCTTATCCAGCTCTTCCGGCAGAATATCCGCCGGGTGGGCGCGCTGCGGAACATCCGGATCGCTATAACGCTGGCCGCCCAGTTCGCGTTGCAGAACATAGTCCGCAAACCCGCTGATCAATTCACGGCCGCTGGGGGCACGGAAACCCACGGAGTAGTTCAGCGAGTTCTCCAGCGAATAGCCTTCATGCGGGAATCCCGGCGGGATATACAGAATATCGCCCGGTTCCAGCTCTTCATCAATGAGTGCCTCAAACGGATCGACCTGCAGTAAGTCAGGGTGTGGGCAGTGCTGTTTCATCGGCGTTTTTTCGCCTACGCGCCAGCGACGGCGACCGGTACCCTGAATAATAAACACGTCGTACTGATCGAGATGTGGCCCTACGCCGCCGCCGGGCACCGAGAAGGAGATCATCAGATCATCGGTACGCCAGTCCGGTAGCACGCGGAACGGGCGCATCAGCGCGGCAGCAGGTTGATGCCAGTGGTTGACGGCCTGCACTAACAGCGACCAGTTGCTTTCGCCCAGGTGATCATAGCTTTCGAAAGGACCGTGGCCCACCTGCCATTTACCGTCGAGATGGCTGACCAGACGGCTGTCCACCTCATTTTCCATTGCCAGCCCCGCCAGCTCGTCCGGGCTGATGGGATCGATGAAATTCTTAATCCCACGTTTCAGCACTACCGGGCGTTTTTGCCAGTAGCGTTGAATAAAGTCTGGCCAGTCTATTTCTACGTGATAGTCCATATGCGTTTCCGGCAAATTATCAGTGGCTGAATAAAGGATTATAGTAATGCCGATAGCGTTCAGTCGCCAGCGATCGCCGTCTGTTGTCGGCCAAAGATCACTTCCATTTTTGCGCCGCCCAGTAAACTCTCTGCGGTGATTATCTGCCCTTCATACTGGTCGACAATCTCCCGCGCAACGGAAAGCCCGACGCCCTGGCCCGGGCGCAGCGTATCGGCGCGTTGCCCGCGATCAAAGACCACTTCGCGCTTGGCGGCGGGAATGCCGGGACCATCATCTTCAACGATAATATGCAGCGTGTCGTCTGTTTGTTGGGCTGAAATCTCAACAAATTCAAGGCAATATTTGCAGGCGTTATCCAGCAGATTGCCCATCACTTCCATAAAGTCATTTTTCTCGCCAACAAAACTGATTTCCGGCGAGATATCGAGGGTAATATTGACGCCTTTGCGCTGGTAAACCTTGTTGAGCGCCGAGGTCAGGCTGTCGAGCAGCGGCGCAACGGGATGCAGCTCCCGGCTGAGCAGGCCGCTACTGCCGCGCATCGTGGCGCGATGCAGGTAGTAACCAATCTGCTGCGAGATACGGCTGATCTGCTCCAGCATCACCGGTTCGGCATCGGAGACGCTCATCTTCTCGCTGCGTAACGATCGTAACGTGCTCTGCAATACCGCCAGCGGCGTTTTCAGGCTGTGAGTGAGATCGGTGAGCGTGGTGCGGTACTTGTCATAACGATCGCGCTCGCTTTTCAGCAGGCGGTTAAGATTGCGCACCAGGCTGGTCAGCTCGCGGGTGGTCTCCGGATTAAGCTGTTCGCGGTGATGCTCTTCCAGTTCGCGGACTTCACGAGCCAGCGCTTCAATGGGGCGTAAACTCCACCACGCCGCCAGCCACAACAGCGGAACCACCAGTAACAGGTTAGCGGCCAGCACATAGACAAACCAGCTCCACACCATATAAGAGCGTTTCAGCTCAATCGGAATGGTATCGATCACCACAATGGTTAATTGCGGCATACGGTTGGTGGCCGGGTAGATATTGACCGCGACAGAGTGCGTCATCTCAGAACTGCTATCGTCTTCGCGGATCTCTTTCAACTCTTCAGCAATGGAATGGTCGTCATCCACCAGTGTGCTGCTGGCATCAATATCCGCCTCAATTTCATGAAAGCCATTTGTTCGCAGCCAGTCAGGTTCGATACTGTTTTCCAGCCAGGGTACATCACGCTGGGACCAGATAAGTTTGCCGTTCTGGTCGTAGATCAGCGCCATGGTCGGGCTTTGCAGATTGAGATTTTCCGGGATATCAATGCTGAGCCGATTGTTTTCCCATTTTGCCAGCGTATAGAACAGGTTGCTCTCTCCACGCAGCAGACGGAAGGTGGTTTTATCGAAGCTGACGCTGTAACCCACCAGCGCCACCATGCCATACGCGAGGGAGAGCACCATCACCACCGCTGCGGTGGCAAGTAAAAAACGGACCCGCAGGGAAAGCGGCAGGAGATGTCGCAACACGCGCCTCATTTAGGCAATTCGAAGAGATAGCCCTGACCGCGCACCGTGGTGATCACATCTTCCGGATACTGTGTCTGGATTTTTTTGCGTAAACGCCCCATCAGCACATCAATAGTATGGCTCTCGCGTAACTCTGCATCGGGGTAGAGCTGGAGCATTAATGAATCTTTGCTTACCACTTTACCGCTGTTGCGGATCAGCGTTTCCATGATGGTGTATTCGAACGCTGTGAGTTTTATCACATCGTCGTTAATCGACAATTCGCGACGGGAAAGGTCCACCTGAAACGGTGGCATAGAGATCAACTGCGACGCGAGACCGCTGTTGCGGCGCATCAGCGCCTGAATGCGGGCGACCACTTCTTCGATGTGGAACGGTTTGGTCACGTAGTCATCCGCGCCTGCGCTTAACACTTCAACTTTATCCTGCCAGCCTTCACGGGCGGTCAGCACCAGAACGGGCAGGGTGACGTCATGGTTGCGCCAGCGACGGATCAACGACAGCCCATCTTCGTCCGGTAAACCGAGATCGACAATGGCGATATCGGGAATGTGTTCATTAAGAAAGTAATCGGCTTCCCTGGCATCTTCCGCCGCATCCACCTGATGTCCCAGCTCCTGTAGCTGCACCTTTAAATGGTGACGCAGCAGGGCATTGTCCTCCACAACCAGTATGCGCATCGTCAGAACTCTCCTTAATTATTTGATGAATTCAGTCTAACGCTGATTGTGGTGCAGGAGGGATAAACATTTATTAAACCGTAGAAATAAGAAGCCCTCTTTTCCGGGGAAAAGAGGGTGAACGGCCTGCGGTCGATTATTTCAGCTCGTCGACCATGGTGATGGCGCGACCAATATAGTTGGCCGGGGTCATCGCTTTCAGGCGGGTTTTTTCGTCTTCCGGCAGGGCAAGACTGTCGATAAACTGCTTCATGCCTTCCGCGTCAACGCGTTTACCGCGGGTCAGTTCTTTAAGTTTTTCGTAAGGCTTCTCAATGCCGTAGCGGCGCATCACGGTCTGGATCGGCTCCGCCAGCACTTCCCAGTTGTGATCCAGTTCGTCCAGCAGACGATCGCGGTTCACTTCCAGTTTGCTCACGCCTTTCAGCGTTGACTGGTAGGCAATCAGCGCATAACCCACGCCCACGCCGAGGTTACGCAGCACGGTGGAGTCGGTCAGATCGCGCTGCCAGCGGGACACCGGCAGTTTGCTGGCCAGATGCTGCAATACCGCGTTAGAAAGGCCAAGGTTGCCTTCGGAGTTTTCAAAATCGATCGGGTTGACCTTGTGCGGCATGGTGGAAGAACCAATTTCACCTGCAATGGTTTTTTGCTTGAAGTGGTTCAGCGCAACGTAACCCCAGATATCACGGTCAAAATCGATCAGGATGGTGTTGAAACGCGCCATGCAGTCAAACAGCTCGGCAATATAGTCGTGCGGTTCGATCTGCGTGGTGTACGGGTTCCACTGGATCCCCAGGGAAGTGACAAACTCTTCGCTGAACTGGTGCCAGTCCACTTCCGGGTAAGCCGCGATATGGGCGTTATAGTTGCCCACTGCGCCGTTGATTTTGCCGAGGATTTCCACCTGGTTTAACTGACGGAACTGGCGTTCCATACGGTAAGCGACGTTCGCCATCTCTTTACCAATGGTCGACGGCGTGGCGGGCTGACCGTGGGTGCGCGAGAGCAGCGGGATATCGCGATACTGCACCGCCAGCGCTTTTACCGCATCGATAAGCTGGCGCCAGTAGGGCAGGATCACCTCATCACGGGCGGTTTTCAGCATCAGGGCGTGCGAGAGGTTATTGATATCTTCTGAGGTGCAGGCGAAGTGGATAAATTCGGAAACCGCATGCAGCTCAGGGAGCTCCGCCACTTTTTCTTTCAGAAAATATTCGACCGCTTTGACATCATGGTTAGTGGTGCGCTCGATGGTTTTAATGCGAAGCGCGTCTTCTTCACTGAAGTCGCTGACGATTTTATCGAGGAAACCGTTTGCGTGGTCAGCAAAAGCAGGAACTTCCTTGATCGCCGCGTGTGCCGCCAGTTTTTGCAGCCAGCGCACTTCTACCTGGACACGAAATTTCAGCAAACCGTATTCGCTGAAGATCCCGCGCAGCGCGCTGACTTTATCGCCGTAGCGTCCATCGACAGGGGAAACGGCGGTCAGTGAGGATAATTCCATAAGTCACAACTCCGGGAGGTTAACAATGAGCGAGAATGTTTTTGGCCTGGGTCGACAGGCGATTTCGGGACAACATCAATTGCAGGCGACCGCCGCCGACCTGGTGCCAGAGCACCGCAGCGCGGATCCCGGCCAGCAGCGTGGCGCGGACTTTTGCCTGAACCTGCGGGCTTTGCAGCACCGCGGGTGAACCGGTGACCTGAATACGCGGTCCCAGTGGGCTGATGACATCAACATAAATTGCCGCCATGGCGCTGAGCAGCGTGTCTGATTGCAGATCGAAGTGCTCAAGCTGGCGTTGCAAACTGGCGATGCGATTACCGAGCGTATCCATTGCCTGTTTATTACCGGCAAGTTTACGCTCCAGCACCATCATACTTAAGGTATAGCGGGTCAGTTCGGCATTGAGACCCTGGCGGCTGCTGGCATTCAGTACGCCAAGCAGGGTTTCCAGCCCGGTGCGCAGATTGGTTTCGCTGCCGCCAAAGACGCTAAGCGTGGAGTCCGGGTTCAGATCAATCACGCTGTTCAGCGAGACATGCAGTGCGTCGCTGTCACAATGCCCCTGGTGCGCCAGTTGTTGCACCAGACGTGCAGACTGGCAAATGCCAGCCAGCGCCAGGGTAATGTCGTAATAGTTCTTCGCCACACTCACTCCTTTTTTGGCCCGCGTCGCAACCATTGCGCGGGCTTTCGCCAGTCCGGTTTTACTTACTCTGTGTTACAGGGGCAGCGGCAGACGCTGCTCAATAATACCGCCGCCCAGGCACACTTCGCCGCTATAGAAAACAGCGGACTGACCTGGTGTGACGGCCGCAACCGGATTGTCAAAACGCACGTCGATACGATCGGCGTCCAGCACGGTCACGGTACAGGGAATATCTTCCTGACGATAACGGGTTTTCACTGTGCAACGCAGTGTGCCCTGAAGTGGTTCGCGATCCACCCAGTGCAGTTGCTGTGCGATAAGCCCCACGGACATCAGGCGAGGATGCTCATGGCCTTGCGCAACAATCAGGATATTGTTTTCCACGTCTTTATCGACCACATACCACGGCTCTTCGCTGCCCTCTTTGGTCCCGCCGATACCCAGGCCTTTACGCTGACCAAGAGTATGGTACATCAGACCCTGGTGCTCGCCGATCTCTTCACCGTCGACGGTGAGGATTTTACCGGGCTGCGCCGGCAGGTAGCGGCCAAGGAATTCGCGGAATTTACGTTCGCCAATAAAGCAGATGCCGGTAGAGTCTTTTTTCTTCGCGGTTGCCAGGCCCAGTTCTTCGGCGATCTTACGCACTTGCGGTTTTTCCAGTTCGCCGACCGGGAACAGGCTTTGTGCGATCTGCTCGTGACCCAGGGTATACAGGAAGTAGCTCTGATCCTTGTTGCCATCCAGACCGCGCAACAGGCGGCTTTTGCCGTCCACATCGGCGCGGCGCACGTAGTGACCGGTGGCAATATAGTCCGCGCCGAGATCTTCAGCGGCAAACTCAAGGAACGCTTTAAATTTGATCTCTTTGTTGCAGAGAATATCGGGGTTCGGCGTACGCCCGGCTTTGTATTCGGCCAGGAAATGCTCGAAGACGTTGTCCCAGTATTCTGCGGCGAAATTGACGGTGTGCAGCTCGATGCCGAGCTTGTCGCAAACGGCCTGCGCATCGGCCAGATCCGCCGCCGCGGTGCAGTATTCTTCGCCGTCATCCTCTTCCCAGTTCTTCATGAACAGGCCTTCCACCTTATAACCCTGTTGTTGCAACAGGTAAGCGGAAACGGAAGAGTCGACACCGCCGGACATACCGACGATCACTTTTTTTGGGCTATCAGACATAGAATACTCACGACGTAGAACTTCAGGGCGGCGTATTCTATCACGGGCTGGCGACTCAGGCATCCCCTGTAAACGGCCAGTTAAAGGCTGCGATAGTTTCCAGCGGCAAACGCGGGCAGTGCTGATAACAGCGAATGCTTTCCGCAACCAGCGGCGAGCGCAGGTTTGTCGCCGTAAAGATCTCCTCCGCCGTGACCCAATGGCAGCGATCGATATCGCTGTCGTGGGGTTCAGTGGCGCACATTTCGTTAAGCTCGATAGCAAACAAAAAACGCAGGAACGGCGTGCGATCGCGCGCTATCCACTGATGCATTCTGAGAAAGTGCTGCGGTTCGGCGCGAATGCCTGTCTCTTCCCACAGTTCGCGGGCGGCGGCCTGCGCCAGTGTTTCGTCGGCTTCCAGGTGGCCTGCTGGTTGGTTCCACAGGGATTTGCCGCGAATCGTCTCTTCAACCACTAAAAATTTCCCCTGCGCGTGTACGACGCAGGCAACGGTTACGTGGGGTTTCAGCATCATTACTCCCTTAAAAGTTAAGCATCCCGCCATTCACCGTTGGCGAGATTATCCAGCGTGTAAGTCCCCATAGCGTAACGGATAAGCCGCAGAGTAGGGAACCCGACGTGCGCCGTCATTCTCCGCACCTGGCGATTACGCCCTTCGTAGAGGGTGATTTTCAGCCAACTGGTAGGAATAGACTTCCGTTCACGGATTGGCGGGTTACGCGGCCACAACCAGTCTGGTTCATCGACCCGTTCAACACCTGCGGGAAGTGTTGGACCATCGTTCAGGTCAACACCATTACGCAGCGCAGTGATGGCCTCTTCGGTTAGTTCACCTTCAACCTGCACATAATAGATCTTGCCGGTGCGTTTGCCAGGTTGCGTGAGGCGCGCCTGTAACGCGCCATCGTTGGTCAGCACCAGTAATCCTTCGCTGTCGCGGTCAAGCCGCCCGGCGGCGTAAACGCCCTCGACGGGAATAAAATCTTTCAGCGTGCTGCGTCCGGCTTCGTCAGTGAACTGCGGCAAAACATCGTAGGGTTTATTGAATAAAATCACACGTTTTGGCTGGTTTTTCCGTTCGGGTCTGGTGGCTTGTCGTGAGCTGAATCGCTCAACCCGGTGATTTCTAAAAGAAGTTTTATTCATGGTATTTTCAGTGATTATCAATTGCCGCATTATAGCTGAATCACGATTGCCTTTCATGGAACCCAACTATCGGTTAGTATTGATGGGCTCATTACAATTCATTAACAAAAAACGGTTTGCTCTGTGTGATTCACGTAACCGGTGAGCGGACGCAGTCTGAGCGCCCCGGCTTGAAGTCAACGAGCAAAACAACCAGAAGCGCTCGAAGGAGAGGTGAATGGAAAGCAAAGTAGTTGTTCCGGCGGAAGGTAGCAAGATCACCCTGCAAAATGGCAAGCTCAACGTTCCGAATAACCCGATTATCCCGTTCATTGAAGGCGACGGTATCGGTGTTGACGTGACCCCGGCAATGCTGAAAGTGGTTGATGCCGCTGTGGAAAAAGCCTACAAGGGCGAGCGTAAAATTTCCTGGATGGAAATTTACACCGGTGAGAAATCTACCCATGTTTACGGCCAGGATGTCTGGCTGCCGCCTGAAACACTTGATCTGATTCGTGATTACCGTGTTGCCATCAAAGGCCCTCTGACTACGCCGGTTGGCGGTGGTATCCGTTCTCTGAACGTTGCACTGCGTCAGGAGCTGGATCTCTACATCTGCCTGCGTCCGGTACGTTACTACCAGGGCACGCCGAGCCCGGTTAAACACCCTGAACTGACCGATATGGTTATCTTCCGTGAAAACTCGGAAGACATTTACGCCGGTATTGAGTGGAAAGCGGACTCTGCCGATGCGGAAAAAGTGATCAAATTCCTGCGTGAAGAGATGGGCGTGAAGAAAATTCGCTTCCCGGAACATTGCGGTATTGGTATTAAACCGTGTTCCGAAGAAGGCACCAAACGTCTGGTGCGTGCAGCGATTGAATACGCTATCACCAACGATCGCGACTCTGTGACGCTGGTGCACAAAGGCAACATCATGAAGTTCACCGAAGGTGCGTTTAAAGACTGGGGTTACCAGCTGGCGCGCGAAGAGTTTGGTGGTGAGCTTATTGATGGCGGTCCGTGGCAGAAAATCAAAAACCCGAAAACCGGCAAAGAGATCATCATTAAAGATGTGATTGCCGATGCGTTCCTGCAACAGATCCTGCTGCGTCCGGCTGAGTATGACGTTATCGCCTGTATGAACCTGAACGGTGACTACATTTCTGACGCCCTGGCGGCGCAGGTTGGCGGTATTGGTATCGCCCCGGGCGCGAACATCGGTGACGAGTGCGCACTGTTCGAAGCGACCCACGGTACAGCGCCGAAATATGCAGGCCAGGACAAAGTGAATCCGGGTTCCGTGATCCTGTCCGCAGAAATGATGCTGCGTCACATGGGCTGGACTGAAGCGGCTGACCTGATCGTCAAAGGCATGAGCGGCGCGATTAATGCCAAAACCGTGACCTACGATTTCGAACGTCTGATGGAAGGCGCTAAGCTGCTGAAATGCTCAGAGTTTGGCGACGCGATGATCGCGAATATGTAATCAGCCTCGCGGGTTAAACAAGAACGGGAGCCTGATGGTTCCCGTTTTTTACGCCCTCAAAAAATCTTCCCCAAAACTGGATGAACGTCAACACGGAGGTAGGATATACCAACATGTCGGTAAGAAAATATCCTTATTAATAGAGTGAATATATGCGATATAATTTTATTGCAAATAACTTTTTTGGGGATAAATAATGAGATCGGTAATTGCAGGAAGCACGATTATTGGGGCCGCATTGATTCTGGCATCATTTATTAATTCTGGGGAGCTTCGTTTCAAAAATGAACATATCATCCCTGTTGCCGGTGGGGCTGTAAAGTTAGGTGAAGTCTATGACGAGCATCAGATTGTTTCGTTAGTGCTTAATTTCAATGATAAGGCTTTTCCGGATGAGGAGCTGCTCCAACAGGCTAATGCTGGTGATTACAAGGATGCTTTGAAAGGTAAATTGGGTAAATTATCAGACCTTATTAACAGCGGAAATAAAGGCCAGGATAAAGTTACAGCTGAAAATCTGAGCTTAAAAAACCCCGCCAAATTAGAACTAACAGTAGCGGTAAGGTATCGTAGTGAGTATCAACCTTCGTTTACATTAGTTATCAGTAAAAAAACAGTAGACATTCCGGCTAATGCTCCAATTTATAAAACATCTGTAGATTCTCTTGATTCTTTCTTAAAAGAAAAGAAACAAGAGATTGATTCATCGCTCTATCTCAAATAAGCAGACGAAAAAACAAAACCCGCTTCAGCGCTGAGGAATCCCCAGTAATGGGCGGGTGAAAAAAGACAGGCATAGAGTTTTGTGATCTACTCCACAGATGTTTCCTCAACAGCACCAATCAGGGACACACCTGCACTGTTAACCAGGACATCAATCCGTCCGGCTTTGGCTATCACACTTTCAATCGCCACTTGCACCGAATGTTCATCGCGTACATCCATTTCTGTCAGTGCAACGCCATTCAACGGGGACGCGGTGTTGATGTCCCTGACGGTACCAAATACCTGACAACCACTGGCTTTAAAGGCCACGGCTGCCGCTCTGCCAATACCTGATGAAACGCCGGTAATCAGAACGACTTTATGTTCAGACATTTTTTAATCCTTCAGAAGTGGAATGGTTTACCGTTGACGAGGTTGAATCCGGGCTCTTTATCCGGAACCAGATGGCATACATAGCGGGCAGGAACACCAGCGTCATAATGGTCCCACCCAGTGTCCCGCCTATCAGGGTGTAGGCAAGGGCCCCCCAGAACACTGAATGTGTTAACGGGATAAACGCCAGAATGGCCGCCAGCGCCGTGAGCAGTACAGGTCTTGAACGCTGTACTGTTGCCTCAATGACCGCATGAAAGGGGTCAAGCCCTTCCTGCTCATTATGATGAATCTGTCCGATGAGGATCAGCGTGTTACGCATCAAAATCCCTGACAGAGCAATCAGACCAACAAGCGCATTGATGCCAAAGGGCTGGTTGAAGAGCAGTAAGGTCGGCACCACCCCCACAAGTCCCAGAGGCGCGGTCATAAAGACCATCATCATCGCCGACATCGAGCGCACCTGAAGGATAATGATCAGCAGCGTCATGGCTATCATGATCGGGAATAACGGTGCCATCGCTGCGGTGGCTTTCCCGGACTCCTCAATAGAACCAGACTCCTCGATACGATAACCATCCGGTAGCGTCATAATGATGGGCTGAAGCTGCTGCATAATCGCAGTGGAAACATCCGGCGGCTGTAAGGATTCGGCGATATCTCCCCGCACGGTAATGGTTGGCGTACGATCGCGACGGCGCAACACAGGATCTTCCATGCGCACTTCCACCTCGCCAACCTGCGATAAAGGAATACGCTGCCCGGCGGAGCCGATCAGGGTGAAAGCCGCTATTTTTTCAGGATCAAGACGGATATCGCCGGCAGCACGCCCGATAACCTGTACCGAACGGATATCTTCGCGCACAGCGGTGATCGGAACGCCAGAAAGCAGGAACTGAAGCTGCCCGGCGACCGCATTTGATGACAGTCCCACCGCCTGCAGGCGGTCCTGATTCAGGGTGAAATGCAGTGTCGGCACCCGTGATCCCCAGTCAGTATTAACCGTTCTCATCAGCGGGCTGGCCTGCATCAGCGTTTGCACCTTGTCAGCGATGTCACGTAATACGGTCGGATCCGGCCCCGTCACACGGAAGGCAACAGGATAGGGTGAATACGGGCCAAAGACCAGTTGGGTCACGCGAACACGCGCCTCGGGCGCCAGCCCGTCAGCCGCAGCCTGGCGAAGACGAAACTTGAGCGCCTCGCGCGCTTCCTGGCTGTCCGTCAGGACCACAATTTTCGCAAAAGAGGGATCGGGCAGTTCCGGCGCCATGGCGAGATAGAAACGCGGTGAACCCTGCCCGATATAAGCCGTCACGATTTTTGCTTCTTTCTGGTGCTTCAGCCAGTCCTCGATCTTCGTTGCCGCTGCGCTGGTTTGTTCAATGGAGGTACCGTAAGGCATCTGAACTTCCACCAGCACTTCCGGCCGGTCAGACGTCGGGAAAAACTGTTTTTTCACCAGCGCCATGCCGAGAATGGCGACCATCAATATCACAATGACGGAACCTGCAACCCGCCATTTCCGCGCGATGACCCGCGTTAATAATTGACGAAAACGGTTGTAGCGGCGGGTGTTGTAGATAGCAGCATGTCCGCCTTCAACCGTTTTGATGTCTGGCAGCATTTTCACCCCGAGGTAAGGTGTAAACACCACCGCCACCACCCAGGACGCAATCAATGCAATGCCCACAATCCAGAACATATTGCTGGTGTATTCGCCCGCTGTGGATTGCGCAAAACCGTTGGGCATAAAGCCGACGGCCGTCACCAGCGTACCGGCCAGCATGGGCGCAGCAGTGTGGCTCCAGGCATAAGCTGAGGCTTTGATACGGTCGTAGCCTTCCTCCATTTTCACCACCATCATTTCAATGGCAATGATGGCATCGTCCACAAGTAGACCGAGCGCCAGAATAAGCGAACCCAGAGTAATACGGTCGAAATTTTTGCCTGAAGCCGCCATAACCACAAAGACGACAGCCAGCGTCAGCGGCACAGCAGCCGCAACCACCACGCCCACACGCCAGCCCATACTGAGAAAGCAGACCACCATTACCACCAGCAGAGCGACAAAAAACTTAATCATGAACTCGTCTACGGCGGAGCTGATGTTAACTGACTGGTCGGTGACTTTCGTGAATGTCATGCCGAGCGGCATGTCCGCATTGATTCTGCTAGCTTCCTCATCCAGCGCTTTACCCAGCGCCAGACCGTTCCAGCCCTCACGCATCACGATATCCAGCAGGAGTGCAGGCTCGCCCTGATGGCGGACCATGAAGGTAGCCGGATCTTCATAACCACGCTCTACCATCGCCACATCCGAGAGCTTCAGTGTTTTTCCCTGCACCACAACCGGCGTTTCACGAATTTTCTCGAGTTTATCAAACGCGCCATCCAGACGGATCAACACCTGTGGCCCGCTGGTCTCTACTGAGCCTGCAGATGTCAGCACATTCTGACTGTTCAGCGCGGAGAAAATATCCTGCGGAGAAATACCCAGTGTTGCCAGACGGTCATGGGAGAACGAGACAAATATCCGTTCAGCCTGCTCACCGATAATGTTGACCTTCTTCACTCCCGCCACATGGAGAAGACGCTGACGTAGCGACTCCGCATCCCTAACCAGCAGACGCTGTGGCTCTCCTTTTGCCTTGAGTGCAAAGAGCGCAAAGGTAACGTCGGAGAACTCATCATTGATCATTGGCCCCATCACCCCTTCTGGCAGGTTTTTGGCCTCGTCGCTGAGTTTTTTACGTGCCTGATAAAACTCTTCCTGCACCTGAGAGACTGGCGTACTGTCACGCAAAGAGAGCAGGGTGACAGCAAGGCCGGGGCGCGTATACGTCTCACTGCGGTCATACCACTTGAGTTCCTGGAGACGTTTTTCCAGCGGCTCAGCCACCTGGTTTTGCATTTCCTGCGCAGTCGCCCCAGGCCAGGCAGAAATGATGGTCATCTCTTTGACGGTAAACGGCGGATCTTCAGCGCGTCCCAGGGCAAAGAACGAGACAATACCGGCAACAGTAATCAACAGGATGAGAAACAACGTAATTGAACGCTCGCGAACGGCGAGCGCCGAAAGATTGAACCGCCCGCTATTCATGGACGGCTCCCGGTAGCACTATCGTCGCGTTGCTTCGCCAGTCGGACAGTCTCACCGTCATGCAGCAGATGGGCTCCCAGCGCCACAACCTGTTCACCAGGCTTAAGGCTACCGGTTACGCTTGCCGACTCATCCCCCAGGCTTACTACCTGCACGGGCCGCCATGTCACTTTGGCCGGCGTGCCTGAAATGCTCCAGACGCCCGGGCCTTTACCCGCGTCAAAAACGGCGGCTAAAGGCACCTGCAGCAACGGCTGAGATGCTCTGCTCTGCGCAATAGAGATGGTGACAGTGGACCCCAGGGGGGCGCCAGACAATGGGCCGTCGAGCACATACCGTGCCTCAAACGTGCGCGTCAGCGGGTCGGCTGCATCAGAGAGTAACCGTAGTGTCGCGGAAACAGGCTGTTTATCGCTGCCGTACAGAGAAGCTTGTGCCTGGCTTCCTACGGACGGGCGTAACGTCTCAGGTAACTGGACGACCGCTTCGCGCTGCCCGGCTCTGGCAAGCCTGATAACCGGTTGTCCGGCACTGACTACCTGACCCGGTTCAGCGAGCGTATCCACAACCACCCCGTCGACATCAGCCGCCAGGACTGTGTAGCTCATGGCGTTTTGCGCCACATTCGCCTGCGCCTGGGCGGCATTGAGATCAGCCCTGGCCGTATCTGCCGCGGCCTTAATCTGATCGTAAGCGGATGCCGATACGGCTCCGGTAGTGACCAGACCGCGATATCGCGATTCGTCGTCTGCTGTCTGTCGGGCGCGCGCTTTTGCTGCGGCGACAGCCTGTTGCTGAGCCTGAGCCTGCAAGCTCAGATCCACGGGATCCAGACGCATTAATGGCTGGCCACGTTTCACGGTCTGACCGGTATCGACGAGGCGTTCCAGAATTTTGCCTTGCACCCTGAAACCAAGGTCGCTCTGAATTCGTGCAACGACCACGCCCGTGAAAGCGCGGGAATAATCGCTTGCGTTCATCGCAGTTGCAGACCTGACGAGAGGTGGCAGACTGCGAGGATCACTGTTATCGGACGCGTCGCCGCAGGCCACAAGGGCAAACGGCAACAGGCAGACAGCAAAGGTGACAGGTTTAAGCCTGAGCATGGGTACCCTTATTCATTTAACAGGACAGGATCCGCATTCTCAAACTAGTGACCAATTTTGTCAACAGTCACAACTCAGGGTGACAGGCTCCTCAATACCAGCGATGACAACAACACCACATCTGTCGCCGCTGTGGCCAGGTTATCCTGCAACTGCACCGGGCTGACATAAGGTCGAATGACCAGATAAGTGGCTTCCGCAGCTTCATCAAGAGGGGTTTTTCTTTCGAACTCTCCCGCCTGGCGCCCTTCCTGGAGGATTTGCACAATGACTTGCCGCAGGCGTTGCTCATAAATTTCTGTTGAAGGCCATTTCTCACGGGAGGCAACCGCTGCGATGTCGTACAGCTTACGGTCTTCAAAGAATAAATCGCTGCCGGATTCAACCAGGCCTTTGAATAATCGCCTTATTTTTTCAGAAGCGGTCGGCGCATCCGCAATTGCAGCGTTAACAATGTTCATGATCATCGCCAGCCGGTTAGCGCAGATCACTTCACCGATTGCCTGCTTGGAATTAAAAAATTTATAGATGTAGGCCTTTGAAAAGCCTATCGCTTTAGCGAGGTCGGAGACGGTCGTTTTTTCATAACCATAGTGGCCGAAATGTTCAGTGGCAGCCTCAACAATTTGATCGCGGACACTATGATCCGAGGGGCCTCGTAACGGGTTTTCGTTCATATGTTTAGTCATTTTTTCAGCTTAGCTTAATGAAGCCCGATTGACAACGAGTGACCATTTGGTAATGTGGTCACAAATTAAATTCCACTCAAGGGTTATTCATGTTTCCCCTACGTACTCTTGCACTGATAGTCAGTGCCTGCATTCTTGCAGGCTGTACCGTCGGACCAGACTATTCTCGCCCTGAGGCACCCGTTGCGGAACACTATCAGGCGCTATCGCAGCGCAGAGTATCCGAACCCACCCGTGTCGCAACATGGTGGGAGGGCTTCGGCGATCCTCTGTTAAGTCAGTTCGTTTCAGATGCGCTCGCGCAAAACCTCGATCTCGCCCAGGCCTCCGCCAGAATGGTACAGACCCGTGCCGGGCTCGGAGCCGCAACAGCGGCACTGCTACCTTACGGAAGTGTCAGTGGGCAAGCGGCGCGCGCCGGGCAGTCGGTTGAAACACCATTGGGTCAGGTGGTCAGTTCAACGCCGGATTATAATCGCTACGGCAATTCATATGAAACCGATCTCAATGTAAGCTGGGAATTAGATCTCTTTGGCGGCCTGCGTCGTGCTCGTCAGGCTGCACTGGCCGATTACCAGGCTTCGGAGGCGGATGTCGCCGCAACACATCTTGCTGTCGCAGCACAAACTGCGGATATCTATATCACCCTGCGTGGATTACAGACCCGTCTGGATATTGCGAATAAACAGGTCATCACACAACAGCAACTGCTGGAAAAAATTCAGCTGTTGCACAGCAAAGGGCTGGCACCAGAATATCAGGTCTATCAGACAGAAGGTGCACTGGCACAGGTAAAGGCAACAGTACCGGTTCTGAACAACGGGCTTGATGCCGCCATGAATGCGCTGGACGTCATGCTGGGTACGCCTCCCGGGACGCATCGCGCGCAGTTGGCTTCACCGGGGGCTATTCCTCATACACCGGCAATTACCGCAATGGGCACCCCGGCTGACCTGCTTCGCCGCAGACCCGATATTATTGTGGCCGAGCGTCATCTGGCCGCCTCAAGTGCCCGTATCGGTGTTGCTGTCAGCGAGTATTATCCAACGTTTTCCCTTAACGCACTGCTTGGCAGCGCAACGGCAGTGTCAGGCGATAATCTTTTCACTGCGGGTGCCAGCCAGTCTGCAGGTGTGCTGGGATTACGCTGGCGGCTCTTTGACTTTGGTCGAATTAACGCGCAAATAGAACAGGCGAAAGGCCAGGAAGCAGAAGCACTTGCCGCTTATCGTCTGTCAGTATTACGCGCAGCGGAAGACGTTGAAAACGCCTTCTCGGCCCTGGTCAATCGCCAGACGCAGGCAGTTACACTGACCGGCGGTGAAACGGCCCTTGCCAGCGCCCGGCAATCATCTTTCATCGCATTTCAGCAAGGAACGACCAGCCTGATTGACGTACTGCATAACGACGAAACGCTTCTCCAGGCTTCCGATGCAAGAGCGCAGGCGCAGACAGAATCAACCCGTGCAGCAGTGGCGGCATTCAGGGCGTTGGGCGGTGGCTGGCAATCTTCATTACCTGGCGAAATGGCAAATAAACCCGGGTAAAGGCGCTCACTCGCGTTATCAGCGAGAGCAACATTGTTTATTTCAATGAGCTTAACGGCAAAAAGGTGGCGATATGGTGCGAATAGGCATCCTTGGGATAAATGATCTGACGGAAACCTTCCTGGTCGAATTGTTCCGCCTTTACCCTCATGCGCACGTTTTTCTTTCCGCTGGCGATTTTGAAAGTGCAAACCTGCTGGCAAGAAAGTTTCCATGCTGGATTCAGGATAACTGGCAGGCCGTAGCCGATGAAGCCGATATTATTCTTGTCACCAGGGACATTACTCGCTCAGATAATGTTCAGAAAATCATTGAGTACCGGCAAACACAGTTGGTTCTTTTATTACATGCCAGTCCCTTATTTGATAACCATAATCCCTCACCAAAACAAGAACAAAAAATAAACGCTATGAACCAATACGTTGTGCTACACAATCTTTCGCCCTGTTTCCCTTTAACCGAAGAACAGGTTGATAACTATCTCTTTGTTCTTCGGGTTCAGTTGATGTCCATGAGGCTCATTCATCCTGATGGAAAATAAATAATTATAATAATATTAATAAGCCACTGGTTTTATGGGAGGATACCCGTCCTCCCTTTTTTTTCTGAAAACACAGATAGTTGCAACTGAAAAAGTACGATTCATTTTTCCATGAATACAATACAGGATGTGAGGACAGTCTTTTTACAGACAGCATTAACGCTCCTGATACGGTGAGTACTTCTGCGTTTAATCCAGGGCAGGTATCCTGGTGTCGTCAGCCTCTGAGGGAACTATGATAAGGTCGCGAATGTGCGCTCCTCGCTTAGAGTGGACGTTGCTGTGCCACATTTTAACTTAGAAACCTTCGTAATATTCAGCCAGAAGGAACTGCAAACCGTTGAATGGACGAGTGTGATTTTTGAACTGGTATTATGAAAAGTCGAACATCAATGCTATTAATTTTATTTTTGTTAATTACGCTGCTTTGTAATCAGCAGATGTAATGTTTTCCTCTGCCATTTTGATTAGAGTGTCATTAACTTCTATGCTGACAACTTTACTGCAGATAGATAATAAGCTCTTCGTGCTATTCCCATTGCCACAACCTATTATCAAGAGCGGAAGATGATTGGGATAGGTGAGATGATATCCAAGCGTAATCGTTAGCATTACTATGATCATCACTTGATTTACTCCACTCTTCTGCATATTGCTGTAGGGGCATTGCTTTCATGTCATTCATTTTGAAATATGCCGCAATATATCCTTTTGTATTAAATTTTACCCTGAGAGAGATAATCCTAACGCGTACGCAAAAAAAAGAGACTGTGATAAGAGTGGTCACTTAGACACGACCTTAAAACGATTTTAAGAGCTCGCACCGGTGGGGTTTTCTGCTTTATGAGGCTCGTATAACGCGAAGTTGCGCTTAATGCCCCTAAATAACTAAAAATGACAACCGATCGGCGATAGCCCGATCGGTTCATGCAGGAAGCATTGTGGACTTAAGCTATGGCTGCTTTATCTTGGTTGAAAATCTTGCTGCAATGGGGACACATGAGTGCTGAGCCTTTCTGGACTCGGGTGAAGCTGTGTTCTGACTGCTTAGAGCAGTGAGAGCAGGTGCATTTGATAAGATAGTTGCGATTGTTTTTTGAGTCTTTGCGTGGTGGCATAGAGTATTTCCTGGTGAATGGGCTGCAACCATACACCATACTCACGCATATAGCCCGTAATCCTTTTTCGCAGCCACCTTAACCGGGTGGCCTTTTTCATTTCTGGCCCTGGGATTCACTCTCCACTGACACTTTCCATTAGTGCCCGAAGGTCAGACCATTTCACGTGTAAGCACCCCGTTTAGTTCCATGCCCTCTTTGAGATTGTAAGCCCCCTTACAGGGGCATCCTCAAAAGCCACCTTCTCGGAAGATGGTCTTTTACTCCTTGTTCATGAACGGATATGCAGCTGTTCACAGCTTCCTGGATAGGTTTAATCATCGCATACCGCATTTTACGTTGACTGCTCCAATATGTTTTTCGATGTCAACAACGCATGGATTGTGAATGATGGGTAAATCGTTGAGAACTGCGTGGTTTTTGTTGTTTCTGTCATTTTGCTCAGTTGCTGGCTCTGTAGGGTCTTCTCCAGCTTTGATACATGGGCACAGTAGTTATGTCCGGCATTCGTCAGGTGAGGGGGATATTGCCGAAAATCCTGATGAGCACGTCCGGGAATCAACTGAGCAATTCTTCCGCAGGATCCAAAGTTGAAATCTTCAATTTTCTTAATGCGCGCTATTAACAACCTGCCTGCGGGCAGGTTTTTTTCAGGTTCCGGGTTCCGACTATTTTACCTAGACACAGGTTATGCGCCGGAATGGATAGCGCGTCTGAAGGTTTCTCCAGCGGGAGAGGTCTGGCCAGGGATCAAGAACACGGCGTCTAAGCACTTGCAGGTGTGGACATGTAACGAAGACGGGCAATGGAAAATTTGGCGGGTTTTATATGCGAAAATACGTTTTTGTAACGGCGCCGAAACCCGCGCCGTTACAGAATAGTCAGAGCCCGTTCGGTCGCGGAACTTCAAAATAGTTGCCATCAATATCGCGCGCATAATAATGACCGTCACGCACGTAATAGCGTTTGCCGTTAAAGTCCAGCACCTGTGCACCTGATGGGGAGGGCGCGGATGACGGTTTTTCAACCACCACATACTGCGTACCCTGTCTTTGGTAGTAAATACCGTTCACCAGATAGTAGGTTAATCCACCCAGCAATACTGTAGTGGCAATGTCCGGAAGAATGCTGAACCTGTCGCCTGGCCGGGGGATATCATCCCGGCGTCCTCCATCAGGAAAACCATGCCCGCCATGCGGCTGAAAACCTGGCTCGGCAAGGGCTGTGGCTGAGCCGGCCGCAAACAATGTGATAGCAATCGCCAGTCTTTTCATCGGTCTCATCTTGTATTCCTCCCCTACAAAAGAGGCTAATTCCTCATCGGGTCGCCTATAGTGATGTATAAATGTGCAGGAATTTTGAAATTAGCCTGAACGATTGTAAGACAGTCTGTTTCGAAAGCAGGCATAGCAGCGGATAAAACCAATATGGGGCAATAAGGCCACCACCGTGGCCCTATTATTTTATTGCGGGGACGAGTTCAACCAGCCCGGGATCATCGTCGGATGAAGTGGCCTGGAAAAATAGTAACCCTGTGCTTCGTCACAGCCAAAATCCTTCAGTATTTCTGCGGTTTCTGCATCCTCAACACCTTCGGCAAGGACGATATAATCCAGCTCTTTCAGCATACTGATAATATTTTTAGCGATGATCTGGCTGCCTTTGTCATTGGCCACCCGGCTAATTAATGAGCGGTCAATTTTGATAATATCGATAGGGATTTTTCGCAAGTAGCTAATATTGCTATAACCTGCACCGAAATCATCCAGCAGGATTTTAAACCCGCGGACTTTGAGCATGTCCAGCTCATCAAGGGCGATCGGGCTTTCCAGCACTTTTTCGGTTTCGAGGCATTCAACCCGCAGGTCGGCGGTAGTCAGCCTGGCCCTGAAGATTTTTTCTTCAAGCGCATCCGCAAAGCCGGGTTTTGACAAATCACTGACGGAGACATTGACCGAGATCGGCATCGTGATGTTGTTTTGTCGCCATTCGACCAGCTGTTTAATGGCCCTGTCCACAACCCACTGCGTCAGCCCCGCCATCAGGCTGGTGCGTTCGGCCAGGGCAACTAGCGTTGCGGGAGGAATATTCCCGAGCACCGGATGCTCCCAGCGTAAGAGTGCTTCTACGCCTACGGTTGTTCCTGTATGCAAACTGATCTTCGGTTGGTAAACCAGGTAAAGTTGCTCATCCGACTTTATTGCTTCGCCCAGGTCGTACAGCATCCTGAAATCGTGGTTCCGTTTTTGATCCATCTCCGGGTCGAATGCGTGAAGCGGAATATCCTGACGTATTGCTTCGTGCAGCGCGCTGATGGCCTGACGTAACGTGTCCTGCCCGTCCGTCTGGCCTGGTACAAAGTGAATAAACCCGGCGTGTGTTTTCAGAGGAATTTCGATATCACCGGTAATTCTGGCGTGGGTTTGTGTCAAATGAGCGGCTTTATCCAGCAGCGTGGCAGAGAGGCTTTTTTTCACCAAAATGGCATAGCGCCCTGTAGAGAAAGCATAAAGCGTTAACTCCGCGTCAAGCCCGAGGCGTACCTGCAATAACGTGGCAAAACTTTTCAGCATGCTTTCAACTGCCGTAAGGCCAAGGTAGCGCGAGAGCTCATATGCCCTGGACATATCAATGCAGTCAAACAGGATGAGCGTGCACTCTTCGGGTGTCGCTCTGGCAGCAATTCGTTCAATTTCTTTGAGCAATGTTTGCCGGTTCGGCAGATACGTTAAGGCGTCTATTTCCCCCACGGAGTACCAGCACTCAAGGTAAGCCGCTGTGAATTCAGTAATGCGCAAGAAATCATCGATCTGTTCGCGGGAAGGGGTCACCGGGGAAGACTCACTCAGACATAGCGTACCTAATGTATGCCCTTCACGGGTTTTTATTGGCGCGACGGCATAAAAAATGACCGTGCCGTTTTGTACTACTGGATGTTCCGAAAAACGCGCATCCTGACGGGCATCCGGGCAGATAACCGGCTGATCCAGAGACAGAGAGTGGCGGCACATTGTTTCTTCAAGCGGCACGCACCCGGCAAGTAAGGGGACGTTGTTCACGTATTTGATGTATTGAAATGCGTCATCAATAATCGTGACAAAACAACCGGAAACGCCCATTAACCGGCGCGCAAATTCAGCAAACTCACCCAGCACGTTGTCGCGCTCTTTATCTTCGCGTTTGAGCAATTCCAGTGCGGCAAGCCGTTGGGTTTCGTTGCTGCTGAGTCCGCTGAACATGGCATTCTCCCATCACGTGATGTTGGTGTTGCTGATTCTCTGCGTGCCGTTATCGCTTGAAACGCCACTCGTCTGAAATTTACATAACCTTCATGATAGTATTGAAACCCGCGCGTATTTTGCCTGTCGAACAGCGTTACTCTTGCACGAGCCACATATCTGACTCGTCGAACATCTCTTCAAGCATCCGGTTCAGCTTTTCGCGATCGTTCTTACTGGCATCGCTGTTCAGACCGTTTGCCTGCATCGGCTTAACGCGCACCTCAGCATCAGGAAAGAGGCGTTGCACGCGTTTGGTCAGCTCGCTAAGGATAATTTCTTTCGCACCCGGTAATCCTTCAACATTACGCTTGTCATAGATTAGCTCAACAAACATCGATGATTCCTTTTTACTGGTTAATTAACCGCATATTTATACTGTATATAAAGTCAGTATTCAAGTGGGTGGCCAATCAACCGGCAAGTCGTTCTGCTTCGTAAATAATGATATTAACTGGTTGATATAAAATGTTTTTGTGTGGTGATAATCTTTAATCGTGTGATTTTTACTGATTCGTACAAAAATCCCGCACGTGGCGGGATTTAATGAAGGTGTTTAAGCGTTAAGTTTTTTCTTTTTAAAATTTTCGTCATTTATCACATACTGAAATGAATCGAGGATCAGACCTGATATCCTTAGCACGTCTTCCGGGCGATCGAGATAAATTCTTGTTCCATCATGCTCCAGACCTGCCCTGGAGACTTCATTGAGCGCAATTGGCGTCAATTCAATCGGTAATTGTATAGAAGAACGACTCTTCTTATCATAATAGCGGACTATCCACCTGTTTGTTTTCCCTTGATAAAGAATACTGTAGTACGACTCGGTATCCTTAGGTTGAAGATCTTTTTCGGGACCAATAATGGAGACTATTTTTTCAAGCAATGAGCGTTCGTTATGGGTTGTGATAATGTTGGGATTGTCCGGATCAATATGATCTGCTTTCTCATCAATAGATATGGCTTCATCTATTCCCTGGCTTGCTAACTCTTCTCTGATTGGCTGGTGCGCCGACAAACCAGAAACAACCATTGCACTTACTGAACGCTGGACAGCTTCTCTGACCAGCGGTGTGATTGAGTCAATGAATCGCTGATTGAGCTGTCGACCAATATTCGCGCGGGAAGCCACGTATCTCACGAATTCAGAATCAACATCTTTTAAACTTGAGCTGATAACTTTTGAGAATGAAGAGATATATACACTCTCTTCCGCAAGGGTACGAAGCGCTTCTGGCTTGAATTTATCATGTCGAAACCTGAATAGTTGCTCTGCATCAGCATCGGTTATGTCATCCATACTAATTCTGAGGAAGGGCGTCGGATCCATAATGTTTTTTTCCTGTAAATCAGTAAAAAAACGCCATTCTTGCCCATTAGTAATTGCGGATATCGTGACTTCGGGAGTGCAGTTAAAGTAGCGGGATAATTGGGGACAGTGGTTATCAATTTTCTCTTTGTAAGGTTTTGCCTCAATAAACATTACGGGCACACCCTGGCAGAAAAGAGCGTAATCGACCCGCTCACCTGATTTTACTCCAGGAAAATCAGCACCATACTCTGCCCGTACTTTTTGTGGATCATATGAGTTAAAGCCCAGAATATCTAAAAAGGGGAGGATCAGTGCTTGTTTCGTTGTTTCTTCGGTCGTGCAATGGATACCAACGTTTTTGACATGCTCAATATGATTTTTTAGTCTTAGCTTGAAGTTTTCCATTTTTTACCCGTAACCTTAGAGTGCCGCCACTCAAAGAGAATCAATGATTCCGCTTTGCAGATAACAAACCGATTGATACTTTTATTTCAGTCGTGAGCGAATAATTAAATACTTCGTTTCTCTATCTCTTGTGCTGTGAATTTAATACGTTGAAAATAACTAATCTCATCAATTGTTAAAGCACTCAATGATCCAGATCATCATTACTGATATGAGTGTTTTCGGCCTACCTTTCTTTAGGCAGATTGATTGTGACGTAACATTTTCCTGCCAATTATCCTTCAAAAAACTCAATGCCTGGCAGGAAAAAGCCAGAACATATGAAAGGACGTCAGTGATACATTTCCGCCATCTGTGCATGGTGCCTCACTCCCTCGGTTTCTCACTGCGCTTTATGTTCACCACCATATGGCGTATGTTAGCGCCGGTTATGTTGTTGTGGTGTTTTTTCAGGAGGATGTGTGTTTGCCGAGTATGGAGTTATCAGTTACTGGTCCTATTTTATTGGCGCTATTTTTATCATCCTGGTGCCGGGACCGAATACCTTCTTCGTGTTGAAGACCAGCATCGCAGGTGGGTTGAAAAACGGTTATGTCGCGGCGAGCGGCGTGTTTATCGGCGATGCAGTGTTGATGTTTCTCGCTTATGCGGGAGTCGCCACGCTTATCAAAACCACGCCCGTGTTGTTCAATATCATCCGTTATCTGGGGGCGTTTTATCTTCTCTACCTCGGCATCAAAATGCTGTACAGCACCTTTGTGCGCAAGGTGCGGGAAGAGGGGGCGCATGACGTGCATAAAGGCGATATTTTCAAACGCTCGCTGGTGCTGAGCCTGACGAACCCGAAAGCTATCCTGTTTTACGTGTCGTTTTTTGTGCAATTTATCGACATTACTTATACCCGCCCCGGAACGGCTTTCTTCATTCTTGCCAGTACGCTGGAAATCATCAGCGTTTGCTATTTTAGCTTCCTGATCGTTTCCGGTTCCTATGTCACGCAATGGGTGAAGACCCGGCAGAAATTAACCCGCCTTGGTAATTCCCTGATTGGCCTGATTTTTGTAGGTTTCGCGGCGCGCCTGGCCACGCTGCAATCCTGACCGTTATGCAAAGGGGGTTTCCTGTGCGGGTGGAAACCTCTTTACGTTTTTCTTGCGTTACAGGCTGCCGTGCCGTTGCAGCACGCCTTTTTCATCGAACACAAACAACATATTTTGCCCAAGACCATTCTGGCAAAAAACGCCATCGGCATTGGTTTTATCGGTGATCCCCTGGCAGGCCATATTGCTGACGTAGGGCTTCAACTGGCATTTAAGCGTCTTGCCATCCTCAATTTGCAGGTTTCCGGAAGCGCGCATTTCAGCCGCCGGGGCAGGGCAATGTCCTTCCCCCCAATCAATGCCATGATGTTTGTCAAATGCTGAACACCCTTGCAGTAACAACGCTCCTGAAAGCACGATCGCCAGGTCCTTGATTTTCATCCTTGTCTCCTGTGGTTTTTTTGTTGGCTAAGCTTAAGCCAGCGAGGCTGAACTTGCCACCCGGAAACAAAAACCACGTCCGCAGACGTGGTTTTAAGGCTCCCTTATGCCGTCATTGCCGGCATGCGCGCCATGACAAACTCCAGCACTTTCTCGCCATCCATCGAGGCGAAAGGATAACTCTCGATCACCGCGATAGGCGCAGCATCATCAATCGCCTCTTTCAACTCATCCAGCTTATATTGAATATGCGGCGCGACCAGATAGCAGTCAAAAGCCGGCGCAACACTGGCAAAATTACTTACGCCAATGGCGCTTATCAACATCTGGTGCCCCTGCGCATCGGCGGCCTTTTGCATCTTTCTGGCCAACGCATTGGCGGTATTGCCGAACAGACAACAGATCAGTAACTTTTTCATAGGAATATCCTCATGAGAACTGTGCCTATATTCCCCCTGTAAATAGCGGGAAAATGTGTGCTGTATCCAGGTTTACATCGCTTTGGCTTCACTTAAATACGGAAATGGCTTCGGCCAGCCGAATGGCCTGCTGGTTAAGGCGTCCGGATGCTTCCGCGCTTTCCAGCACATGCTCCGCATTCTGATGCGTGATTTTATCCAGGTCTTCCACCGCCAGGCTCACTTCACTCAGCGCGGTGGCTTGTTCCGCCGTCGCGGCGCTAATATGCGCAATCAGGGTGGTGACATTCTGTACCTGCGCCACGATCTCCTTCATGGTTTTTCCGGCATCATCTGCCAGCCCGCTGCCTGAGCTGACATGGGTTACGCTGTTTTCAATCAGCTCTTTGATTTCGCTGGCGGCGCGGGCGCTACGCTGTGCGAGGCTACGCACTTCACCTGCCACAACGGCAAACCCTTTACCTTGCTCACCGGCACGAGCGGCTTCCACGGCGGCGTTTAATGCCAGGATATTTGTCTGGAAGGCAATGCTGTCAATAATGCTGGTGATGCTGGCAATCTGCCTGGAGCTGTCTGCGATAGCGGCCATCATCTCAATCATATGGTTCATCACCTGTCCCCCCTGGAGGGCGGCATCGCAGGTGCTTTCAGACAGGCGGGTAACTTCGGCGGCGGTTTCCCGGTTACTGCGCACCGTGGCGGTCATTTCATTCATGGTGGCTGCGGTTTGCTGCACGTTGGACGCGGCTTGTTCAGTCTGGCGGCTCAGGTCATCATTGCCTGCCCGCAGTGAATCAGACGATTTGAGTACGTTTTGCGCCTGGCCGCTGACATCGTTAACCAGCCAGCGAAACATCAACCCAAGCTGATTGATCGCGCGGAGCGTGACGCCCACTTCATCCACACGGTTGAGCTGCTCGACCTGGTGCGTTGCACCGCTTGCCACCTGCAACGCCTGCTGGCAAAGCCGCTCAACCGGACGGACAATTTGATACTCCAGCCAGAGATCGATCAACAGCAGCAGCGCAGTCATAAAACCGGTGAATATTCCCTGGTGACCCGCTGTTAATGCGCTACTCCATACTGCTAGCAGGCTGAGCAACAGCGTGACGATCAGTGCCGAACGTAACCGCCAGCGCAGGGGCATGGTGACGAACAGAGAGCGCCAGCCCATCAGACCCGTGTGGATAATCAATCCCTTGTGAAAACGCTTGCCTTTTGCCCGCCCCTCACGGAATTGACGATACACCTCCTCTGTTGCCGCCACTTCTTCCGGCCCTGGCTTGGTGCGCACAGACATATAACCTTTCACGCTGCCCGCGCGTATCACCGGGATTGCGTTGGCGCGAACCCAGTAATGGTCGCCATTTTTACGGCGGTTTTTCACCAGCGCGGTCCACGGTTCTCCCTGCTTGAGCGTTGCCCACATATCGGCAAATGCCTCTTTAGGCATGTCCGGGTGACGCACCAGGTTATGCGGCTCTCCTTTGACCTCTTCCATAGAAAAACCGCTGACTTTTATAAACGCGTCATTGGCATAATTGATATAGCTGGCGGGGTCGGTAGTAGACATCAGCGTTGCATTATTATCGAAAACGTACTCTTTTTGTGTGACTGGCTCATTGTTGCGCATAGTGAGTATTCTCGAGAGAGGTCAGGGTCTGCTGATATATTGTAGTTACCCTATTGGGTTACGATGCTATTTACTCAGTGCATTATTTTGGGGGGCCATATCCTTTTGCAATACAGGCATAAAATAGAGATATCGAGCGTGCATTAAATTTCACTTTAGCACCGGAAATTATTTCTCCGCATGGAAGAAAAAAGCACAGTGGGTAACAAAAGTGTAAATGCGATTGCTCATTTTAACCCTATAAAATGTAGATGTTTTTATTATAGTATGTCCCTGAAAGATAATTTTTATTATGAAAATTTTTTGTCATTCGCCACACCCTGGTCACCATTGCATGGGCTACCCGGACAGATATTTGTGCACGGGATCAAAAAGCTGTTGCCTGAGCGCATGCAGCCTCACTAAAAATGGCGGCGACCATTCCCGAAACTACTATATTCAGCTAATCTGAGATCCCTACCAGCGAAAGGATTTTTCTTATGAAAGGTACTGTCGTTCATCATGAACACCGCATTGGCTTCATCGTTATTCGCGATGAAGAGGGCGAGTTTGCTATTGCTGAGCTGCTCGGGAAATACGATGTCGAAATGGGAGACGTCGTATCCGGTAATCTGCATGCCAGCGGTGACGAGACATTATTTAACCAAACGCAAGATGAAGCGATGGAAGTTTCCATTAAGGGGCACGGATTGTCTGAGCACGATGCAATCAGCATGCTCTTGCGTACCCACTAACCACCTGTCAATAAAGCGCTTCACCCGAGCGCTTTACCTCTTTCTGCGCTCTTCACGGGCGTGGCGTTTTTTACATCGCGATCCGGCCGTAGCATGCAGGATGCCATCTGTATAAGTCAGTGCGCTAATTTTTCCACTCGTTGTCCAAACGGAATATATTTTCTGTTAACACTGTCTGGGTTATTTCAGTGAATAAAATAACAGATTCTCACTTTCTTTAAAAAAACGTTAGCAGGATCAAAAACTGAAAAAATGGATGTTAATACGGGGGGGAAGAGTGAGCAGAAAAGGAAATAAAGGATGGCAGTTTCGACATCAAAACTGCCAGCGAAGAATGTTGAGGCTTGTTAAATCGTATATCCATCACATGCGTACTTTATAACCTGCGAGCAAAACGCAATCAAACGCAAATTTTTCTGCGGATAGATTGAGAAAATTGATGATCAGCGTATTAATTCATCGGGTCGCAATATTACCCCGCTCCGGAAAAATACCGGAAGCGAGGTTTAATGCGGGTCACAGTGGGTTATGTTGCGCTCGCAGTTTGAAAATTTGCACCATCTCAAGCAAATTCTCTGCTTGTTGTTGCATGGCGTGCGCGGCAGCGGATGATTGCTGCGATAGCGTGGCGTTTTGTTGGGTGGCGGCGTCCATATGGGTAATAGCGACATGCACCTGATCAATACCTACGCTCTGCTCTTTGCTGGCCAGTGAAATGGTTTCCACTAACTGGCTAACGCGCTCAACGCTCTGCACGATTTCCCCCATCGCGTTACCGGCGTTTTTCACCAGTGAATGACCTTCATCAATACGATGCACCGAACGCTGGATCAAAGCGCCAATCTCTTTTGCGGCAGTGGCGGAGCGCTGCGCAAGTGCGCGAACCTCTGAGGCGACAACGGCGAAACCGCGTCCTTCCGCCCCGGCCCGTGCCGCTTCCACCGCTGCGTTCAGCGCCAGAATATTCGTCTGAAAAGCGATGCTGTCGATCACGCCGATAATGCTGCTGATCTCCGTGGAGAGTTGGTTAATTTCGCCCATGGTGCTCACCACTTGCTCGACCACTTCTCCGCCCTGATTCGCGACGCGGAAGGCCTCGCGGGTGATATCGCTGGCGACACGCGAGTTCTCCGCATTGTTTTTCACCACCGAAGTCAGCTCTTCCATCGACGCGGCTGTTTGTTCCAATGCGCTGGCTTGCGCCTCATTACGAGAAGAGAGCTCGCGGCTGCCAGTGGCGATTTCCTGCGATGCGCCGGCAATGGTCTCTGTTCCGGAACGCACCCCGGCGACAATCCGCGTCAGGTTGCCGTTCATCTCTTGCAGGGCGCGCATCAACTCTGCGGTTTCATCCCGCCCGCTGATGGTGAAAGAGGATTGCAGGTCGCCGGAGGCCACATTGCGGGCGACCGACACCGCCTGCGCGAGCGGTTGGGTAATGCTGCGCACCAGCCACCAGGTAATTAACAAACCGACCAGCAGGGTCAATGTCATCACGATGATCAACATCAGGCGCGTTTGCTGGAAGTGATCGAGGCTACGTGCATCGGTTTGCTGGCGAATAACTGCTGCTTGTTTGAGCGTAGTGGCGACCATCTCGTCGATCATCCGCGTCGGTTCGCGATCGATACCGGTGACCAGGTGATCAACGCGCTGGGCGCTGGTGACATCGCCAATCGTGTACTGTTGTAATGCGGCGAGATACTGCTGCTCAAGGCTGGCATGCAGCGTGATGGTTTTCAGCGCTTCGGTGTTGGCAAGGCCGAGCTGCGGTAGCAGTTCACTCAGGGTTTTCAACAACACCTGGGTTTTTTGGCTCTGCTCAACAAATGCATTTTTATATTTATCAAACACCTCCTGACTCTGTGCACCGCGCAGCAAGGTATTTTTCCACTCCTGTACCTGAATTTTGAACTGTACCTGCGCGTTGCGGGCGGTATCAATGCTGTCCGCAACCACCTTCTCCGTGGCCATAATGTGCTGGTTTTGCACTAATCCGCTGGCATTGATGGACAGGCCTCGTATGCCAATAAACAGCGTTGCCAGCAAAAGCAGGGTAGCCAGAAATCCGAGCCGTTGCCCGATAGTGAGGTGGTTGAGTTTCATAACGCGTTACTTCCCATAGTCAGTTAAGGCGCAAAAACAGGGCGCACACCTGAATATCGACACGTTCTCAGGGGGGCTTTAACGGTGTTACAGGGGATAAAAAGACGAAAGTGGGGATAACGTATTGAGGTGAAATAGAATAAGGTCTTTATGACATTTTTGTGACATCGCCCGACTGCTGAGAAAGAGAACAGTCAGGCAATGCCAGCGGTCAGGAACCATACTGATGCTGTTCAGCGGCCATTTTTGCCAGCAGGCGGAATGGTTTGCTGTCTCCCAGCCAGCCCGGAATTTCTTCCGGTGAGAGCGGGCGCGAGAAAAAGTAGCCCTGAGCCTCATCACAGCCGTACTCGCCCAGCATGCGTGCGGTTTCCAGATCTTCGATCCCCTCCGCCAGTACCACATATTGCAACTCTTTTAGCATCATAATGACGTTACGGGCGATGATTCGGCTGCCGGGGTCGGTGGTGACCTGGCTGACCAGCGAACGGTCAAGTTTGATCACATCAATGGGAATGCGGCGCAGGTAGCTGATGTTGCTGTACCCGGCGCCAAAGTCATCCAGCAGGATGGTAAAGCCCAACAGTTTGAGTCTGTCCAGCTCTTCCAGCGCCGGGTCGCTTTCCAGCACTTTCTCTGTTTCCAGACACTCAATACGCACGTCCGACGAATAGAGCCCTGCGGAAAGGAGATTGTGATGAAGTTCATCGGCAAAACCGGGGCGCGAAAAGTCACTGACCGTCACGTTAATCGAGACCGGCAACAGGATACCGTGCTGCTTCCAGACCTTAAGCTGAGCAATCACGGTTTTGATGACCCACTGGGTGAGATCCATCATTAACGTGGTCTTTTCCGCCAGCGCCACGATCACTGCCGGAGAGATATTCCCCAGCTGCGGATGCTTCCAGCGCAGCAACGCTTCCACACCTTCGGTTTTCCCGGTTCGTAGCGAAATCTTAGGTTGATAAACGAGGTAAAGTTGATTCGGGGACTTAATGGCTTCGCTGAGATCATACAGGAGTTTGAAATCTTTATTGCGCTTGTGATCGAGGATGGGGTTGAACTGCAACACCGGGATATCCTGTCGGATCGACTCGTGCAGCGCGCTAATGCCCTGGCGCACAATCTCCTGCGCGTTATCTTCCAACGGGGAAAACTTAACGTAACCGGCATGGATCTTCAGATTAATATCGATATCGCCGGCGACCTTGGCCTGAATACAGGGCAAACGCTTGGTCCGTTTCACCAGCTTCAGCGCGTGGTCAATATCCACCAGCACGGCGTAGCGCGCGGTCGTAAAGGCGTACAGCATAACGGGCTCTTCCAGCTTCAGCTTCGAACGTAGCGAGGGGCCAAAGCTTTGTAGCAACTTTTCCAGCGCATCAAGCCCCAGATAGCGTGACAGCTCATAAGCGCGCGCCATGTCGATGCAGTCAAAGATCACCAACCCATAGCTGCCGCTCACTTTCTCATGCGTCAGCCGTTCCATCTCTTTCATCAAAAACTGCCGGTTTGGCAGACCGGTCAGCGCATCCACCAGACCGGCGGCGTAACAGGATTCCAGAAAGACGGCGGCGAGAGAAGCAACGCGATGAAAGTTGGTTACCTGCCTGGAGGAGGGAACATAGGTCTCCGGGTGACTGACACACAATGTTCCGAGGACCACGCCGTCTTTATTGATCATTGGCGCGGAGGCGTAAAAAATAATATCGCCGCTTTTTACCAGCGGCTGGTAATTAAATCGATCATCAACCCGCGTATCGGAGCAAATAACCGTCTGGCACGCCCGCAGGGAATATTGGCACATCGTCTGTTCGATGCAAATCTGGATATGGTCAATGGGAATGTTTTTAACATATTTAATATATTGGTAATCGTCGTCGAATGTACTAATAAAGCATCCATCGACACCCATGACTTCACATGCCAGATTTGCAAACTCAGCAAGCGCTGCATCGCGGGGTTTATCTTGTTTACTCAACAGTTCCAGCGCTGCATGCCGTTTGCTTTCGCTTTTTTTCAGACCAGTGAACATAGCGAGCTCCTGCCCAAATAAATGAGACAACGGTGTTCTGCTCGGATGACGCCATCATATGCACGGGAAGTGAAGACGCAAAAATTAACTACTCAGTATTACCACCAGCCGAATTGCGTTCCGGCAACGGCGACGATCGCCACAATAAGCATAATGATAGTTGTCTTTCTCACGAAAACTCCTTCACTGGCGATAATCGCCAGAAATCAATTGTATAAGAAATAGAAGAAAATGAGATTTTTCTCAAGCCATTCGCGACCTCAAATCTGCTTAGTTGAGGCGCTGAAAGGGTTTTTTTTCTTTGTTATTTTTTACCTGATACATCACTTCATCTGCAGCGCGCAACGCACCATCTTCATCCGTGAGATTCGGGTTGATTTCAATCACGCCAATACTGGCGCCAGGGTAGAAAATGTGGATTTTTCCCAGCATATATTGTCCGCTAATCGACTTATCCAGACTCTTTTTCAGCGACGTGAGGTGAAGCCTTTGTGGCTCGTCGAGCGGACCGCCAGGGCAGGCTATCAGGAACTCATCGCCACCGAGGCGACCGGCAATATCGTCTTTATCGCGTTCCTGCGCAATCCGCTGCCCCACCTCGATCAGGAACTGATCTCCTGCTTCGTGGCCGAGCTGATCGTTAATGACTTTAAAATTATCCAGATCGATAAACGCAATCAGGATGTAGCGCTTGCGGTTGCGGGCCTGTGCAAACAGCGCTGCCAGGTTATCGAAAATTGCCCGGCGATTCGGCAAACCGGTCAACGCATCGGTATAAGAGTGGGCAATTAACGCGGCATTGGCTTCACGCAGTTGATTGACCAGATGCTCTTTTTCAATGGTGCGCGCAATCAGACCGGCGAACAGATGCAACACTTGCTCGCCGCGCACGCTGAGCGACTTCTTTGCGTTACTGGCAGCGCACAATGTGCCGTACAGCGAGCCGTCTGCCAGTTGCACCGGCGTACTTAAATAGGTGGTGATGCCGAGGGCTTTCGCGGCTTCGCAATCTCCCCACATCGTCGCCACATCATTGCTGAACGGGCAGCCGTCATCCAGTGCGCGTTTACACAAACTGTCTCCCCACGGCAGGGAGAAGCCTTCCGGGATATTGAGCTGCTTCGTATTACGAGAGTAAACAATGTGTTGCAGGCGGGCGTCATCGTCAATTTTGGTCAGGTAAGTGGATTCCATGTCCGTCACCATCTCCAGCATTTCCAGCAATTGGTGAACCAGGCTTTCCAGTGATTGCTCTTTCGAAAGGGTCTCAGAGACGCGAGCAAGAATAAAATCTGACATGACGTTGGGCTCCTGTGTACAGACCCGCCATACACATTGATACAGGATATTTCGAGTGCGCGGTATTAAACCATGAAGCGGATTATTTTTGTATACATCAGGGTGGGGGATCATTCAAATCGGAGGAGAACGAAAAAAAGCCCCGTTGATGAAGCGGGGCAAAAAACTCATTGATTACGGAATGATGTTCTCTGGTCATGGGTGAGAACAGAGCTCACTATAGGGGGCAAAAGTGCAGTAACGATGGAGAAATCATGGAGATGCCGCATGGCATCTTCTCTCGCAACCGGTCTGTGGCGACGTCATTTCGGCAAAGGTGAAAGGGGCGGGCATGATGGTTTCTCGGTGGTTTGCCATCACGGATCGTGACAATAACTGCCTTGCCAGGGTACACTTTCGATTAAGAATTATCTTATTTTCCAGCGAATACGTGAGAGAAGTATGTTCCAGTTACGACCGGGCAGCCTGGCAATGGTGATCGGTGCCCAAACTGCCAATGGACGGGGCAATATTGGTAAGTCGGTTGAATTGTTCGGGCTGTGTCAGCCGGGTGAACGCATGTTGAACCCGGTCAATGGCGTGATGACCGAATTGCCGCGCAACGCCACCCGCGCGCTGTGGCTGGTGACCGGCAATGTCACATCGTTTGACGGCCAGCATGGTTTTGCGTTTGTCCGCGCAGAACACCTGATGCCGCTGATGCCTGACAGCCAGCCGCAGGACGTGCTGGAACGCGTCATCGACTAAACCAGCGAACGCAGCCATTTCGCCAACACTTCAGCGTGGTTTTGCTGCGTGTCCTTCGCCGCGTATAACAGCGTGACGGTGCTTTTTTTACCCCGCGCTGCCAGTTGTTTCCCCTCGTCCTGGTGCGCGGCCAGCTCCTGATGATAGCTTTCACTGAAGGCGGCAAAATCGAGCGCCTCGCCGTGGAAGGCTTTGCGCAGCGCCGTCGACGGGGCCAGATCCTTATTCCACTCATCGTAGGGCAGGTCTGTTTTTTTCACGCCGCGCGGCCACAGTCTGTCGACCAGTACCCGGTAACCATCACTGTCGGATGCGGTGTCATACACGCGTTTGCATTGGATCACTGACTTTTCTCCCTTTCGTTAACCCAGGCGACCAGCGCCGGTAATTGCTCTGCGGAAAAAACGCGGATGCCATGTTGCTCCAGTAGTGCAGCGGCCACACCCCTTCCGGGTTGCTGCGTGCCGCTGAAGGCACCGTTATAAATGAACTGGCTGCCGCAGGTGGGACTGCCATCGGTCAATAGCGCAGCGCTGCACCGCGCGTGTTGTGCCGCCTGTAGCGCCAGCCATGCCGCCAGTTGGTAATGCGCTGTCACATCATGGCCGTTATTTTCGAGGATCCGTGCGCTACCGCGCATCACATCGGCCCCGTTGCCGCCGACGATTTCCGCCGGTCGTCGCGGAACCGCCAGGCCCGCGGCCAGCTCCGGGCAGTGGATGACCAGCCTGTTCTCCTGCTGCCAGTGCTGCAACGTCTCCTGTAGCGCCGCTTTTTCACTGCCGTTGTAACGCACTTTAAAGCCCATCAGACAGGCGCTGACGAGGATTTTAGTCTGCTGCACGGGTTCCGCCACTGTGATTAACTCCGGTAAATCCGATTTTTCATATCAGATGCAATAACAGGCCTGCCGATTTTAAGGTGTTGTGATGACATTAAAAGACGGCTAATGTGATATTCCTTATGTTACTCGTTATTGGCTCCGGCATAAGGACACTTTCATGCAGCATATCCCTCCGAAGAAAACACTCCGCATCGCGTTAATTGGCGACTATAACCATGACGTTGTCGCGCACCAGGCCATCCCGCTGGCGATTGACGATGCCGCCGCCGTGCTGGAGATCACCGCAGACTACGACTGGCTACCGACCAGTGAAATCAACAGTTATGAGGACCTGGTGGGCTATGATGCCATCTGGGTTGTCCCTGGAAGTCCTTATAAAAATGCCCGCGGCGCGTTTCTCGCCATCCAGTTTGCGCGGGAAAACGCCATTCCGTTCCTCGCCACCTGCGGCGGTTTCCAGCATGCGGTGATCGAGTATGCCCGCAATGTACTGGGCTGGGGCGATGCGGCGCACGCGGAAACCGACCACGAAGGTCGGATGGTTATCTCCGCGCTCAGTTGCGCGCTGGTGGATCAAACCGGCAACATTGAGCTGCGGCCCAATACGCTGATTGCCCGCGCGTATGGTCGCGAGATGATTGAAGAGGCCTACCGGTGTAATTTTGGTGTATCGCCGGAGTTTGCCCACGAACTGGAAAGCGGCAACCTGCGGGTGACCGGCTGGGATGAAGAGGGTGAAATCCGCGCGGTGGAACTGGTGACGCACCCGTTCTATGTCGCGACGCTGTTCCAGCATGAGCGCGCTGCGCTTGCCGGGCGACCGGTACCGCTCGTGCAGGCGATGCTGCGCGCGGCGTGCGAATAAGAAGAACAGGCCTGCGGGCCTGTTTTTTTTATGCGCGCCTTACGGGTTAACCCCTTCCTGATCACGACCCGCCAGCGCGCCGCACACCGCCATCACCACCGATAACAGCGCGCAGAGCAGCAGCGGAATATGCCAGTCGCCGCTGGCGTCGTGGATTTTCCCCATTAACGGCGGCCCGCAGGCGGCCAGCAAATACCCGACTGATTGCGCCATCCCGGAAAGGGCGGCGGCCTGGTGCGCAGAGTGGGCGCGCAGGCCGATAAACGTCAGCCCGAGGATCATTGTGGCACCAGAACCGAAGCCAAACACCACGACCCATAGCGCCGCATGACCGGGCAGTAGCCACAATCCCAGCGAACCGGCCGCGCACATCAGCGCCACCAGCGCGGCGATCCCGCGTTGATCGTTCAGACGAGGCAGGATCAGCGGTACCAGCAAGCCGGGGGCGGCAGTGGCTAACTGCAAAATACCGTGTAGTGAACCCGCCTGCATCTCGCTAAAGCCCAGCGTGGTCAGAATCGACGGTAACCAACCAATCACGATGTAATAAATTAACGAGTTGATCCCCAGAAACAGCGTAAGTTGCCACGCCAGCGCCGATCGCCAGATCCCACGGCTGTGCAATGCACCGGATTGGCTCAGGTTGGCGGCTGCGCCATAGCGTAATGCGGGTAACCAGAGCACCATCGCCAGCAACGGAAATACCATCAGCGCCAGCAATGCGCCCTGCCAGCCTGCGCCCTGTTCCGCCAGCGGCACGACGGCGGCGGAACCCAGTGCGGCGGCTGCGCCCATGGTCAGGGAATACGCGCCGGTCAGTTTTGCCACATGCCCGGCGAAGTCACGCTTGATCATTCCCGGCAACAGCACGTTTCCCAGCGCAATACCGCAACCAATAATCGCGGTGCCAACAAACAGCAGAACGGGAGAAGGGAGAGAGCGAAGGGCAATCCCGGCGCTAATCAGCACCAGCGCGGCAAACAGGCTGCGTTCCATACCAAAACGACGGGCAACGCCAGCCGCCAGCGGTGATATCAGCGCAAAGGCCAGCAGCGGCAGGGTGGTGAGCAGACCGGTCTGTGCCGTGGTGAGCCTATATTCTGCGCGAATGGCATCCAGTAACGGGGCCGCGCCGGTAAAGGTGACGCGAAGCGTGGTCGCTATCACCAGGATCCCGGCAATCAGCAGGGCGCCTTGTTTACCACGGGAATGAAGAGAGAGGGTCATTGGGTTCTCAGAATGAAAAACAGAGGCTTACGATAACGATTTTTTCTCCTGTTTGAATCAAGCTAAAATGACAGTTTATCGCTAAATTCGGACAAATTTATGCACGGACTCGGCCTTGGCGGTTACGATCCTGATAGCCAGCAGGAGGCAGCGGTGGCATTCGGCATTACCGTCAATGAAGATGAGCAGCGGATCCCGGCGCACTGTCATCGCAAGGGGCAACTGATTCTGGCGCTGAAAGGGGCGATCACCTGTGAGGTTGAGCATGCCCGCTGGATGGTGCCGCCGCATCATGCAATGTGGTTACCGGGTCTTGTTCCCCACAGCAACCGCGCCACGCCGGGGGCGCTGCTCTATTTTTTGTTTATCGAACCCTGGTCGGTGGTGATGCCGCAGCACTGCTGCACATTAAAAACCTCCTCGCTGGTGCGTGAGCTTATTGTCGCCCTGGCGTCACGTTCTCCTGCGCAGCGGCGGCAGCCAGCCACGCAACGGCTGGTGCAGGTGCTGTTTGATGAGTTGCCGGAACAACCGCAAATGCAGCTACAGTTGCCGGTGTCGTCGCACCCGAAGATTTATCAGATGGTGGAGAGCATGGAAGCCGACCCGGCTGGCAGACAAACGCTGACGCAGTGGGCGCAGACGTTTGCTATGAGCGAGAGAAACCTGGCGCGGCTGGTGGTGAAGGAGACGGGTTTAAGCTTTCGTCGCTGGCGGCATCAAATGCAGTTGATCCTTGCGCTGCGCTTGCTGATTGGCGGCCAGTCGGTACAGCAGATAGCCCACACGTTAGGGTATGACTCGACGACGGCGTTTATCACCATGTTTAAAAAAGGGCTCGGGCAGACGCCGGGTCGTTACCTGAGCGGCCTGGGGGGCGCGTAACATTTCCTGCTGCCTATCCCTTTATTTTTGTAAGGATTAGGCAGGTTTATGCTGGCAGGTGATGAAAGATAAGTTGTTAGTATGGATGAAATAGTTTTAATAACTTTTTCAGATAATCAATGCACTTTTTGATATTTGTCTGATGAATGGGGTTATGTGAATTTAGCGCTGAAATCAACACAATAACAGGGCGTAAGGATCAGCATGGCAACCTCATTACACACAACAAAAATCGGTGCATTTAGCGCACTGGCGCTGCTTTCAGCGCTCTCTTTTTCCGCACATGCGGACAAACTGGCCGATATCAAAGCCGCAGGCGTGGTTAAAATCGCCACCTTCGATGCGAACCCGCCGTTTGGCGCCATCGACCCGAAAACCCACGATATCGTTGGTTATGATGTGGACTTCGCGAAAGCGCTGGCAAAAAGCCTCGGCGTAAAACTGCAGCTGGTGGCGACCAACCCGGCGAACCGTATTCCGCTGTTGCAATCCGGCAAAGTGGATCTGATCGTTGCGGATATCACCATCACGCCTGAACGTGCGCAGGTGATTGATTTCTCAACGCCTTATTTTGTGACCGGGCAGCAATTCCTGGTGCCCGCTACGGCAGCAGACAAGCTGGATGCGTACAGCAAAGCGCGCATTGGCGCGGTGAAAGGCACGACTGGCGAGCAGGCACTGCATCAGCGTTTCCCGCAATCCCGCGTGCTGGCGTATGACGATATTCCGCTGGCCTTAACCGCGCTGCGTAACGGTAACGTGCAGGCGATCACCCAGGACAGCACCATTCTTGCCGGTTTGCTGGCGGAAGCGCCGGACAAGGCCAAATTCAAAATTCTGCCGGATCTGCTGTCGAAAGAAGAGATTGGCGTAGGCGTCAGTAAAGGTGAACCCGCACTGCTGAAAGCGGTGAACGATGAGCTGGTTAACCTTGAGAAAAACGGTGAAGCCGCGAAAATCTACGATACCTGGTTTGGTCCGCAAACCAAAACGCCGGCTCCGCGCAGCTTTACGATAGAAGCGAAGTAATATGTTGGCAGGTCTCTTCTCCGCCTCTGTGGCTACGGCCACGGAGGTGTTGCCCGTGGAAAAAGGCACGGTGGCGTTTCGCCGCGTGAGTAAACGCTATGGCGATAACACCGTATTAAATAACATTGACTTGCAGGTCGCCGCAGGCGAAGTGCTGGCGGTGTGCGGGCCTTCCGGGTCGGGCAAGTCCACACTTATCCGGCTGATTAACCAACTGGAAACCCTCAGCGGTGGCGAGATTTACGTTGATGGTCAGCCGACCAGCCAGCTAAAAGGGCGGGGATTGCGCGAGCTTCGCCGCCACGTTGGCTTCGTCTTTCAGCAATTCAATCTCTATGCGCACCTTAACGCGCTGGACAATATTACCCTCGCGCTACGGCGCATTCATGGCAAAACCGAAGCCCAGGCACGGGACATCGCTCTGGCGTTGCTGGCGCGCGTCGGGTTACAGGACAAAGCCTTGCACTATCCGGCGCAGTTGTCCGGTGGCCAACAGCAGCGGGTGGCGATCGCCCGTACGCTGGCGGCGGATCCGCATATCATTCTGTTTGACGAACCGACCTCGGCGTTGGATCCGGAGATGATTGGCGAGGTGTTGCAGGTGATGAAATCGCTGGCGCACAGTGGCATCACGCTCATCGTGGTGACGCATGAAATGCAGTTTGCCCGCGAAATTGCTGACCGGGTGATCTTCATCGACGGTGGCGAAATCCTTGAGCAGGCGACGCCGGCGCAGTTTTTCTCTGCACCGCAGCATCCCCGTGCGCAACGCTTTCTGCAGAAAGTGCTCAATCCACTGCATGCCGATAGCAAGGAGTTGTGATGGGGTTGCACCTTGACTGGGCGGGTGTGCTGACCGGGCAACCCGCACAATGGATCACGTCCGGCTTTCTGACCACCGTTTGGGTGACACTCGCCGGTATGGCGCTGGCAACCCTGCTCACGGTACTGCTGCTGGCGCTGCGGCTGGCGGGGGGAACGGTGGGACGCGGCGCCGTGGCGGTGTGGGTATCGCTGTTTCGTAATACGCCGCTGCTGGTGCAACTGCTGTTCTGGTATTTCGCCGCATGGAACCTGTTGCCGCAGAGTTTTCGTCAGTATGTGAATGACGATCATGCATTCAGTATCCTGCCAGGAGATGTCTGGTGGTTGACGCCGGAGTTTCTTTCGTCGGCCTGGGCGCTGGGTTTGTTTACCGCCGCGTTTCTGGTGGAGGAGATCCAGGCGGGGTTGCTGGCGGTGCCGCGCGGGCAGGTTGAAGCCGCGCAATCTCAGGGCTTCAGCAAACTGGCGCTGTTTCGCTGGGTGCTACTGCCGCAGGGGTTGCACAACGCCTGGCAGCCCGTTGTCGGACAGTATCTCAACCTGATGAAACTCTCGTCGCTGGCGACCGGTATTGGCTTTGCCGAGCTGACCTATCAGACCCGGCAAATTGAAAGCTATAACGCCCATGCGCTGGAAGCGTTTGCCATTGGCAGCGCGCTCTATCTGGCGCTGGGTCTGGTCATGAGTTTACTGTTCAATGCACCGCGTAGCTGGCGTATGCGGCAACGCACAGCGGAGGTGCGCCGTGATCGCTAACATTTCGGTGATTACCGATAATCTCGACTATTTACTGTGGGGGCGTGCGGCGCAAGGCGAGGTGGGCGGCGTACTGCTCTCGTTGCTGATGACCGCCGGCGCGGCGCTGCTGGCTTTCCCTGGTGGCATGTTGCTGGCGTGTCTCGCATGGCGTTTTCCCGGCTGGCCGCGAAAAATATTGTTCCTGTGGGCGGAGCTTATCCGCGGTATTCCGCTGATCTTTGTCATCTTCTGGTTATGGTTCTTGTTACCGTGGCTGACCGGTGCTGATTTGCCGGGGGCGGTGACCGTGACGCTGGCGCTGGCGTGGTTTACTTCCGCCTCGGTGATGTACTCCACGCTGGCGGCGCTGGGGGCATTGCCGAAAGGGCAATATGAAGCGGCGCTCAGCAGCGGGTTTGGCAGCGTGGCTATCCTGAGGCTGGTGTTGTTGCCGCAGGCGCTACGCAATGCACTGCCGTCTTACGTCGGGTTGCTGATAGCCCTGCTGAAGGACACCTCGCTGGCGTTTATTGTTAACGTACCGGAGTTGACCACCGTCGCCGGGCAGGTGAATAACCGGGTGCAGGTGTATCCGGCCGCGTTATTTATTTTTACCGGTCTGGTGTATTACCTGCTGTGCAGCGCGCTGGAGTTTGCCGTTAAACGCGGGCAACGGCGCGCGTCACTGCCGGCCAATTAGCAACGACACCAGACCCGCCGCAATCAGTGGCCCGACCGGCACCCCCCGGAACAGGGCCACACCTAACACGGTCCCCACCAGTAATCCCGCCACCAGCGACGGCTGTGAGCTCATCAGCGTGACGCCGCGCCCGCCCAGCCACGAAACAAACACGCCAACGGCGATCGCGATAAGTGATTTCCAGTTAACAAAAGAGTGCAGCAGCGTCGATGGCGGCAGCGATCCGCTGGCTATCGGCGCCATCACGCCAATGGTCAGAATGATGATGCCGATCGTCAGTCCCTGTTTTTCAATCCACGGGAAAAAGGTGTTTAGCGGTGTGATGCGTACAATAATCAGCACAAGAATCGAAACGGCGACCGTGGTGTTGTGACTGACAAAACCGAGTGCGGCCAGCGCGAGCAAAATAAACAGCGTGGTATCAAACATACAGAGGTTCCTTGCCAAAAATGAAACCTGTTTACTCTACGCGCAAATGCGTGATGAAACAGACAATTTTCTGTCGGCAGATGAAATTCAGGCAGTTGCCAGAAACGGAACCTTACTGCGTAATCACGGATTGTGATTACGCTGCTTCATGCCAGGTCTGCTGAGGGTCGTCGCCGCACGAGCGGTGTCAGAGACGGCGAAAATCCACCAGTTCTGGCTGAGCAATACGCAGATAATCCTGGGTATTCAGAATGACGGATTTTTCCAGCAGCCCGGCGTTAAAGGCAATGTCGTCAAAACGCTGAAACAGGATCGGATCTGCAACCAGTTGCAGCGCCGGATGAAAGCTGAAGGGCGGGATCGCGCCAAACACGCAGGCGGTTAATTCGTCCACTTCTGCCGGGCTTGCCAGTGAGGCTTTCAGCCCGCCAAAGTGCTGCGCCAGGCGGGAAAGATCGGCCTGAAGGTCCGCGGCGAGTATCGCCAGAACATGTTTTTGGATGCCGTTTCCTTTGATTTTGCATACCAGCGCTTTAGCGCCCTGGCCCAGTGCCGTCCCGCGAATTTCACTGACTTCTTCGCATTTGCCGACAGCGTCGTGTTCCACCACGTGAAAACGCGCGTTTTGGTGTTCAAGGAGGGTCAGCAGATGCTGGTGGACGTTACGGCTGGCAATCTCAGACATGAATATCTCCCGATACAGTTGAAGAGCATCAAGGATAATCCACGCAACGGATGATGAGAATAAAAAAGCCGCCTGAACAGGCGGCAAAAAATACAAGCACTACAAACAACGCTTTGTGTGTACTGTTTATTTTTTCTGCAAAAGGTAGCTGTTTTCAAAACCCGGAACGCTACCAATAACATCGAACCCGTTAAAGAAACCACCTGCACGCAGCAGATCAACCGCGGGGCCGACTTCCGGAGAGTATCTGTGGTCGCGATAGTCATCAAACACGATGAATCCGCCGCTGACGACAGTGGGGGAGTAGAGCAGAAAATCCACCAGCACATGCTGCTTGAGGTGACCACCATCAATATGCAGCAAAACGGTTTTTGGCGCGAATTCCAGTACGCGCTCAATGCTTCGCTCGGAGTAGCCGCGGATTAAATTGACTTCCGGGAAGATATGTTTGTGATAGAAGCCCAGTTCCAGAGGCTGGTTGGTCAGTTCCATCGGGTCGATACTGATGATGCGACGCTGACGGTTGCAGATCTCATTCATAAACGCGCTGGATTTGCCTTTCCAGACGCCGATTTCGATGATGTCGCCTTCCGCGCCGGAGTTGGTAATTAACCAGCACAGATAACCCAGCAGCTTCACGTGGTCATGGAACGACAGTTCCCGGCGGGGCATGGCCATTTCCGGCGGCAGAATCAACTGTGTCTGGGTGAATGTTTCACCGAGCGTGTCCCAGATGCTGTCAATGAAAAGTTTCATTTCTGCGTCTTGTATGAAGACCTTCAAGTCCTCCAGATCAAGCATTATCTCTCACCCTGTCTCTGTTCAGTCATCGCTGCGCCAGTCTGCGCCACGATTTGCAATGATTAAAATGTGCCACATTAATTTTTGCGCAAGCCGGGAAATAGCTGCGATTTTGCACGGCAATTCATGCTTTAGACCAATAGATCGGGGGCGTTGTGAAACTGGTCACAAAACAGTGCCGATCGGGGTGAGGCGGGAAAGGGCCGGTTATGCGGAATGCTTACACAACCTATTGCTGACCACCTCCTCAGGAGGTGGTGTTCATGCAGGGATAAAAATAAAAAACCAGCCTCAAGAGGCTGGTTTTTCCGGGGAATTTGGGTCGGCACGAGAGGGTTTGAACCTCCGCCCCTGACACCCCATGTCAGTGCACGTTATCTTAAAAGCCGCTTTGTGCCATGAACGGCCCTTCATATCTTAATATTGAGAGCTTTAAACCGCTTTGCTAATGAAGACAGGCGATAGCGCTGAAACTCACCAAAGCCAACGTCGCTTGGGCTCTTGCCAGGCTCCCTGCCACAGGTCAAAACGTGTGAGTGGTTCAAGTTTTTTTTGAACGGCAGCTTCACCCGCGGATGAGATACTTCGCTCCGAAATGGAAACACCGAAAAGGCCTTCAGCGACCGGAAATATTTCACATTCTGATGTCAGCGATCCCAATGCTTTTTCTATCTTGTTACGTTCTGCTTTGATAATTAACTGAAGTCCCATCAGTTTTTAAACTCCACAATGGCTACCTGCTCAAGCGCTTGCCTGACCTGGGCCTGAACCTGAACAGGGATGGACTGCCCTCTGATGTTATAGACGACCCGGCAAGTTTGAATGTGCGGTGGAAGCTGCGATAGTCCCCAGCATATTCTGGCTATATTGTATGCAATACTGAGTTTTATCGATTCCGGGGATGCCAGACCGTGGTTGGCCACAAGGAGAAACTCACCGCGTTCTTCATTTATAAACTCCGGGGTAAACATTACGCCTCCCTTGTATTACGGTCTTCGCCGACTTCTGACAATTCACTGCTTTTTCATCAATGCTTTATCTTAGCAGGAATTCTGTTCGAGTCACGATGTCGGCTCCTCGCTCACTGCAGACCTTCAGCTCAGTTTGCTAGTCTGCTTCGTGCCAGGAACGGGCGTTGATTACATCATCGTATGTTAGTCTACGGGGAGCAGGTCAAATGACCCGTGATTATCGTTTGCGCAACTGTTCTATTTGCGTCAGCAGGCGCTTAAAAGTATCGATAGCCCTCCACAACTGATATTTCATATCGAAATCCCAATCAGGGCAACCAATAAGCTCTGACTTGAATAGTTTCAAACCGAAGTGAATTGCGGCAATTTCATCACGACCGCAATTTAGGGCGATCCCGGCAAGTTGAGCATCACTCAGAGGTCCATGCGGCGTATCCTTCCAAACTTTGTGAAAATGCCGGTAAATCGTTTCTAGTGCCATTTGTTTAAGTAGTAAAAGCAAGATTGCTATTGATTATCGTCCGGACTGCTGGAAACTTCTCTGTTTTTTGCATGCTAAATAACCATCGAAGTTGCTAGTACAAACGCCTTCAGCATGCAGAATAATGCAGAATAAGTGCACACTTCCGCAACTCGCTCACAGCAGACATGATGGTCACGCAGTCTGTCCGCTGCGTACCAGGAGCAGACGTTGCTATCATCTATCTATATCATCTATCTGTATCAATCTGTGGGGAGCAGGTCAGTTTCATTCAGGCGCATAAGAAATATTTTTAATTTCCGTATTTACAATAAATCGAAATATTAGATAAAGTTAAAGCGTCATCTCAATTTGCGGTATTACTTGGTCTTTCCAGCAATGAAGAATGGGTAAACAAATGAGTCTATAAATGAACCAACAAGCGTAGATAGAATCTGGCTGGTAACAGTCTCCAGCCGACAGTTTACCATGTGCAACCTTGTGCCTTAGTGAAGGGCCTGCTTTATAATGGAAAAGCATATCGATCTCATGTACCATATCCTCACCAAATATTTCTACTAAATCACTACGTTTATTTTCCAATAGCCCTGACAATGAACGGTCCTCCTGAAGACCGCCCTCCAAAAATTTGAATGAATCTCTTCCGCTACAGAATAAAATATGGCGTAATGTATTCTCTAATTGAGGAATTAATATATACGCGGCTGATGCAAAATCACCTTGCCATAAACGCGCAAATCCTAAACTGTAGAGATGTTCATGGCCAAAAGGAACAAAACTACTTAAACTCACAATAGCATCGAAATGTCTTAGTTCTACGGCGTATTGTCGCATCGTGGTATGTCGGGCTGGCTTAATTCTTGATTCAGCAATAAAATATCTAAGGTTACTCATATGTATAATAGAATTCGATTTCAACCACTCATTGTTAGGGTCTTGCTCTGAAGAGTGGTTGGACGTTTTAGCTATAGGCTTGCCTTCTTGGTCAATATATATTGAAGTGGGAAATAAAATGGATAGTCCACTGCTATTGTTGTTTGAAATTTCTTCTTTTAAGCTTTCAATAGTTGGTGATTTAGATAATATTGCAAAGCAATACAGTATTTCCGGTAGGCCTATGTTTGTAAACTGAGTAATTGTTTCATTGCATTCTTCTGATAGGTCACAAGGCATGTTATATGGAAACATCTCAGAGAGACTGGCAAGTTGTAAATCCCTTAATTTAACTCGGAGAATATCAATTTTATCCTGAAATCCTCCCGCTATTTGAAGTTCTGTTATAGCCTGTCGAACCCAAGAAGCTTTTGCAGCATAGCTTGAAACTTGTTCACACATTCTTAGGGTTTCATTGGAGTACTCTTCTAAACAGCGTCTGCGACCTTCAGTGTTTTTATTTTTTAGATGGCATCGTGCTGCAAGTGCCCATACTTTTTTTCGCGCTTCTGGGTAATCATTTATACTTCCCCTGTTAACAATGTTTTCTGAATCATCAGCTACTTCTTGCCATGTTTTTATTTTATAACCTATAGCTAACTCTCCAATTCTAGAAAATGCTACATATATACATTTTCCATAAGTGAAGTTATAAAACTGTTCAAAAGTCTCTCCTAGATAACTTGGAATACGATCGCGCTTACCCATCATTCCATTTATATATAAAGCTCTCTGTAATAAATTGATTAATTCAAATAACTTTGTGAAATTATCGGTGTCGCATTTTTTGTTTATATGTTCAAGAGCTATACTAGAATATGCTTTAACCGCTTCGATGCCACACTTGTATTCCTTACGATCATTTGACCATACGATATCTGCAATTCGGCCTTTTAATGCTAAATTATTAATAAAATTAACAATATCTGATAGAAGTGAGTTGTAATCATTTTTTATATTTTGAGGTGTGAACATTTTATTTTCCGCGTCTTGCCATCTTGGATGCCAGGTTTCAGCCGGATCGTCAGATGATATTCGCATTGAACATAGCGTCGCTAAGAGTTTATATGCTCTGTGAGCAGAATGGTTATCGTTGTTTAAAGCTGTAGATGCTAATTTGCTTAGTTCAAGCCACATATCTAAATCACAAAGTTCTTCATAATCGTCTAACAACGATGCAAGGGGGATGCTGTGTAAATCATCAATAGTAGTTATATTGTCAAGCGGGATTTTACTTTTTCTTCCCTGATTCGTTGAGTCTGCCATAGATTTGTCCTTTCGTTAAAAATTTTGAAAAGGTGCTTTAAACTTTCATCCGGTTAGGTTTCTAGAACAATTTACTTGTAGAACTGGAAAAAAGCATGTGACCTTAATCTCTTCATAATAATCTAACTATTGATAATACTCGAAGTTATGGTGGGAAATTTGTTGGATTGACTGGGATCGTTGAAGGTGGTCTCGCTATCGGTGTGGAAGCTCAGCGTTTAATCACAAAAGATCTAAAAAAAGATCCATCTATAGTGTAGTGGTTTAATGAATTTGGCCACTTTAAAAGATATGTTAATTTCCGCTCCTCGCTCGCAGCGGACGTTGCTGTGCCACAATTTAACTCAGAAACCTTCGTAATATTCAGCAGTAAGGAACAGCAAGCCGTTGAATGACCGGGTGAGATTTTTGAGCGGGTATTATGAATAGTCAAACTAACGTGAGATAACGCGACTGATTTAAAATCCCTTGTCTCTATCGGAAAATCATTCCCAAAAACCAGACATAAGCTTCTGATCTTATTCGACATTTTTAACACTCAAAATGAAGAAAATCAGCCAGAAAAAAATAGCTTAACTGGCTGATTTATAGGGTTTAACTTCCTGAGGTAGCGCTCTGTTTGTGGAACAACTCGCGGAACACCGGATAAATATCTTCCTGGTCACGGATATGCTGGATGGCGAAGTTATCGAACATCGTTTGCAGATGTTCGTACTCGCGCCATAGCGTCTGGTGCGCACGGCGAGTGATCTCGATATAGCTGTAGTAACGCACCACAGGCAGAATTTTCTTCGCCAGGATTTCGTGACACAGCGGCGAGTCATCCGCCCAGTTATCACCGTCCGACGCCTGTGCCGCATAGATATTCCACTGCGCCGGGTCGTAACGATCTTTGACCACTTCATCCATCAACTTCAGGGCGCTGGAGACAATCGTGCCGCCGGTTTCCTGTGAGTAGAAGAACTCGTGCTCATCCACTTCTTTCGCCTGCGTGTGGTGGCGGATATAGACCACTTCAACGTTTTTATACGTCCGGCTCAGGAACAAATAGAGCAGAATATAGAAACGCTTGGCCATATCTTTGGTGGCCTGATCCATGGATCCGGACACGTCCATCAGGCAGAACATGACGGCCTGGCTGGAAGGCTCAGGGCGTTTTTCGTAATTTTTATAGCGTAAGTCAAAGGTGTCGATAAACGGCACACGCTCGATCTTCGCGCGCAGTTCCGCAATCTCTTTGCGTAATCGTTCCTCTTCAAGCAGTTGTGCAGGTTCGCTTTTGGCAACCGTATCCAGACTCTCTTCCAGTTCTCGCAGTTCGCGGCGTTTACCGGCCGTCATGGCCGTGCGGCGGGCGAGCGAGTTCTGTAGCGAACGCACCACGCTGATGTTCGCCGGTACACCGTTGGCGGTGTAGCCGGCACGGTGGGTTTTAAATTCATTGAGCTGCCGTTGCTGGTTTTTTTTCAGGTTCGGCAGTGCCAGATCCTCAAACAGCAAATCGAGGTACTCATCTTTGGAGATCTGGAAAACAAATTCATCTTGTCCTTCACCGTCCTGGCTGGCTTCACCCTGACCGCTGCCACCACCGCCACCGCCGCCTTGTGGGCGTTCGATACGGTCGTTTTGAACAAAATGATCGTTACCCGGATGCACACGATGGCGCAAACCACCGCGCCCCTGATGAAACATCGGTTCGCTGATATCCTCCGTTGGGATGGAGACGGATTCGCCGTTCTCCACGTCGGTCACCGAGCGCTTGTTGATCGCCTCGGAAATCGACTGTTTTATTTGCGCTTTATAACGGCGTAAAAATCGCTGGCGGTTAACCGTGCTTTTATTTTTGCCGTTCAGACGCCGGTCAATGAACCAGGTCATAGTTCCCTCCCGCTGCGTATGCCAACTTTGCTGCCAGGCCGCGCCCGTGACGCGGCCTGTGCGTTGTTATGATGATTTACGTACACGCAGATACCATTCGCACAGCAGGCGAACCTGCTTACGGGTGTAGCCTTTCTCCATCATACGATCGACAAAGTCGTCATGTTTTTTCTGCTCGTCGGTTGAGGTTTTGGCGTTGAACGAAATCACCGGCAACAGCTCTTCGGTGTTCGAGAACATTTTTTTCTCGATAACCGTGCGCAGTTTTTCGTAACTGGTCCAGTTCGGGTTGCGGCCGCTGTTATTGGCACGGGCGCGCAGCACGAAGTTGACGATTTCATTACGGAAGTCTTTCGGGTTGCTGATCCCGGCGGGCTTCTCGATTTTTTCCAGTTCCGCGTTCAGTGCTTCACGGTCAAAGAGCTGACCGGTATCCGGATCGCGGTACTCCTGATCCTGGATCCAGAAGTCCGCATAGGTGACATAACGATCAAAGATGTTCTGCCCGTATTCGGAATAGGACTCCAGGTACGCCGTCTGGATCTCTTTGCCGATGAACTCGGCGTATTTCGGGATCAGATAGCCTTTCAGGAACTCCAGGTAACGTTCCGCCAGCTCTTGCGGGAACTGTTCGCGCTCGATTTGCTGCTCCAGCACATAGAACAGGTGCACCGGGTTCGCCGCCACTTCAACATGGTCGAAGTTGAAGACGCGGGAGAGGATTTTAAAGGCGAAACGCGTCGACAGACCGTTCATCCCTTCATCCACCCCGGCGTAGTCGCGGTACTCCTGGTAAGACTTCGCTTTCGGGTCGGTGTCTTTCAGGCTTTCACCATCATAGACGCGCATTTTTGAGTAAACGCTGGAGTTTTCCGGCTCTTTCAAACGCGACAGAATCGAGAAGCGCGCCAGTGTTTCTAGGGTGCCCGGCGCGCAGGGCGCGTGGGACAGCTCACTGTGATTAAGCAGTTTTTCGTAAATTTTGATCTCTTCCGAGATACGCAGGCAATAAGGCACTTTGACGATGTAAACACGGTCGAGGAATGCCTCATTGTTTTTGTTGTTACGGAACTGCACCCATTCTGATTCGTTCGAGTGGGCAAGAATGATGCCGTTAAAGGGCAGGGCGGAAATCCCTTCGGTCCCGTTATAGTTCCCCTCCTGCGTGGCGGTCAGCAGCGGGTGCAGCACTTTGATGGGCGCTTTAAACATTTCGACGAATTCCATGATCCCCTGGTTGGCGCGGCACAGTGCGCCGGAGTAACCGTAGGCGTCAGGATCGTTTTGCGCGTGGTTTTCCAGTTTGCGGATGTCCACTTTACCCACCAGCGCCGAAATATCCTGATTGTTTTCGTCACCGGGTTCCGTTTTCGCAATTGCTATCTGCTCCAGAACCGACGGCCACACTTTAACTACCCGGAATTTACTGATATCGCCACCGAAGTCATGCAGGCGTTTTGCCGCCCACGGTGACATGATGGTGCCGAGATAGCGCCGTGGAACGTTGTACTCTTTTTCCAGGATCTGCGCGTCTTCCTGGGGGTTAAACAGGCACAGAGGATGGTCGTTAACCGGGCTGCGCTCGCCATTTGCGCTCAGCACGTAAATGGGCACACGCTGCATCAGCGATTTCAGGCGTTCAGCCAGTGACGATTTACCCCCACCCACCGGGCCAAGTAAATAAAGGATCTGTTTCTTCTCTTCCAGTCCCTGTGCAGCATGCTTGAGGTAAGAAACGATCTGTTCAATGGCTTCTTCCATTCCATAGAACTCTTCAAACGCCGGGTAGCGTCCAATGACCCGGTTCGAAAAGAGACGGGAAAGCCGTGGCTCCTGGGCAGTGTCAACCATCACTGGCTCACCAATGGCCATCAATAGCCTCTCTGCCGCGTTAGCATAGGCACTGCGATCTTGCTTACATATTGCAAGAAACTCCTGCAGTGTGAACTCTTCGTCCTTGGCAGCTTCATAGCGCTGGCGATAGTGATCGAATATATTCATGGCATGCCGTCCTTTCGTTTTTTTAGCACAGGTTAAGAGCCGTTCATATGAGTAGTAGAGGCTCCCGGAAGCGTTAACTGAACGACGCTGAATGTCATACAGCAACCCTTATGCCAGGTTGCCAGTCATTAACCAGGTGCGTGTCAGGTAAAACGTCTTCTTAAATTAAGCGTAGATGGCTTTGCAAAACTTGCATGCCGTCAAAAAACAATTTCAATGACATATCAATAACTCATCCAAAAAAAACTGCTTTTGAGATAAGCGTCAAGTGGCGGCGTCTTATGCCGGTCATATAATTGCAAGCTGCCTGTCATTTAATGACCGCAGAGTAATGGGTTTAGTTTTGTAATGATTAGGTAAAAAAATTTGGGGTCGATGTGCCGCGCGGTTAAACTTCTCGCGCAATTATTTGACTACGGAAAGGAAGGACTGTGACCAAAATCAAACTTCTGGCACTGGGTGTGCTGACTGCAAGCACCGCATTTGCGGCTAGTGCAGAAAATACCTTTTCTCTTGGCGCGGGGGTAGGTGTTGTTGAATCCCCGTATAAACAGTACGACAGAGAGGTTCTCCCGGTCCCCGTTATCACCTATGAGAGTGATAATTTCTGGTTCCGTGGTTTGGGCGGGGGTTATTACCTGTGGAATGACGACGCCGACAAACTCTCTATCACCGCGTTTTACTCCCCGTGGCGCTTCAAGCCGAAAGACAGCGATAACAATCAATTGCGCCAACTGGACAGCCGCAAAGCTACGGTCATGGCGGGGCTCTCTTATATCCACAATACGCCATACGGTTTCCTGCGCACGACGCTTGCTGGCGATACGCTGGATAACAGCAACGGCATCATTTGGGATGCGGCGTGGCTCTATCGCTATACCAACGGCGACCTGACGTTAACACCGGGTATTGGCGTGGAGTGGGCGAGCGACAAACAGAATGAATATTACTACGGCGTTTCCCGCGCCGAAGCGCGCCGTAGCGGTCTGAACAGCTACGATCCGGACAATGGCTGGAGCCCTTATCTGGAGCTGAGCGTGAGCTACCGGCTCTCTGATAGCTGGAGCGTGTACGGTACCGGGCGCTACACGCATCTGTCTGATGAAATCAAAGACAGCCCGATGGTGGATAAGTCCTGGGCGGGGCTGTTATCCACAGGGGTGACCTACCGTTTCTGATTGTGCACTTTAACAGTGCAATCTGTGCATCAAAACAGGGCCTCAGGCCCTGTTTTGCTTTACGCTGGTGCGTTTATCGCAGGAGGATGGTATGGCAGAGAAAAACGTCACGTTTACAGGTCAGGTTATTCTCCCCGCCGTGGGCCAGGGAACCTGGTATATGGGCGAAAATGCGCGGCTGCGCAAGTCCGAGGCGGATGCACTGCGTGCGGGCGTCGAACGGGGACTGACGCTTATTGATACGGCGGAAATGTATGCTGACGGCGGGGCGGAAGAGGTGGTTGGCGACGCATTACAGGGCGGCCTGCGCGACAAGGTCTTTCTGGTTTCCAAAGTCTACCCGTGGAATGCCGGTGGCAAGAAAGCCATTGCTGCATGTGAAGCCAGCTTGCGCCGTCTGAAGACCGATTATCTTGATCTCTATCTGCTGCACTGGCGCGGTAACTATTCACTGGCGGAAACCGTCGACGTGATGGAAACGCTGATGCAGCAGGGGAAAATTCGCCGCTGGGGCGTCTCCAATCTTGACTATGGCGATATGCAGGAGCTTTCCCGCGTGACCGGGGGGAGCGCGTGCGCCACCGATCAGGTGCTATATCATCTGGGATCGCGAGGTATTGAATACGATCTGCTGCCGTGGTGCCAGCAACAAGGGATGCCGGTAATGGCATATTGCCCGCTGGCGCAGGCGGGACGTCTGCGGGACGGCCTGCTGGAAAACCGCGTGGTGCAGGATATTGCCCGGGCGCATGGCGCAAGCGCGGCGCAAATTTTGCTGGCGTGGGTTATCAGTCATCATGGCGTGATCGCCATTCCGAAAGCGGCAAGCGTTGCGCACGTAGAAGAAAATGCGGCGGCGCTGGGCATTACGTTGAGTCCGGATGATCTGTCCCGACTGGATAACGCCTTCCCGGCACCAAACCGTAAAACGCCGCTGGATGTGGTGTAACACGTTTTTTACCCTCTCCGCCGGGAGAGGGTAAGCGCAGTGATTAGCGTTTAACCACGCGAATGGTCTGTGCCAGGCGGGACGGTTTCTCTTCGGTGGTTTTCTGCGGTACGGTCGCATTGACCGATTCCACGCACACGAAGGTCTTGTAGCCGTCATCCGGCATGTCAGTCATGCTGGCGGAAAGCGCCGGACCCGGGTTCCACGCCACCACGTTGGCATTGTGGCTGTGGATTACTTCAATCTTGCGATTCAGCGCATCGTCATGAATCACGCTGCAGGCTTCTGCGTTCAGATAGACGCGATCGGTACGGTCCGGGAACGTCTGTACACCGTCGGCCAGCACATCTTCTTTTGCGTCATTCACTTTATCGATCAAGCGATCGCCCAGCCCGCTGACTTTCACCGCCGCGATATCGCCAACGTTGAAATAGGTATGCAGAGCCGACGTGGTTTCAAATTCACCGTGGGCTTCCAGCTCCATTTCACAGGTTGCGCCCAGCTTATAACGGGCATACAACGTGAAGTCATGCGGCCAGAATTTGCGAGAGGCATCGCTGCTTTGCAGTTCAAATGTCAGCACCACGCCAGCAGCGTCTTCGTTATGGGCCTTCAGCACCCATGGCAGATTACGCGCAAAACCGTGTGCAGGCAGTCCTTGCTCTTTCGCCGGGCCAAACCATGGCCAGCATACAGGCACGCCGCCACGCAGCGCGACGCCGTTTTTAAACGGGGTATTGCCGCTCAGCCACAACACTTCTTCTTCACCTTGCGGTTTCCAGGAGAGCAGATGCGCGCCCTGCAGGGCGAAGGAGCCTTTTACCTGCGGATGGTCGACGACGATCACATCCAGGTCGTCCATTTTGCGGCGGGAAAGAACGGGGGTAATTTGTTCGACTACCGGAAGTGCAAAAATTTTATTAATCATTAACGCAATCCTCTGTCTTCAAAACAAAAAAAGAGCGACCGAAGTCGCTCTTTCAGATCATGTTCTCATCTCAACTTATTTGGAGATGTGAGCGATCAGGTCCAGAACTTTGTTGGAGTAGCCAGTTTCGTTGTCGTACCAGGAAACCAGTTTCACGAAGTTGTCGTTCAGTGCGATACCCGCTTTAGCATCGAACACGGAAGTGCAGATTTCGCCGTTGAAATCGGTAGAAACAACGTCGTCTTCGGTGTAACCCAGAACGCCTTTCATCGCGCCTTCAGAAGCGGCTTTGATGGCTTTCTTGATTTCTTCGTAGGATGCTGCTTTTTCCAGACGAACGGTCAGGTCAACAACGGATACGTTCGGAGTCGGAACGCGGAACGCCATACCGGTCAGTTTGCCGTTCAGTTCCGGCAGTACTTTACCTACTGCTTTAGCAGCACCGGTAGAGGACGGGATGATGTTCTGTGCTGCGCCGCGGCCGCCGCGCCAGTCTTTGTGAGACGGGCCGTCAACGGTTTTCTGGGTTGCAGTGGTCGCGTGAACAGTGGTCATCAGACCTTCGATGATGCCGAAGTTGTCGTTGATAACTTTTGCCAGCGGAGCCAGGCAGTTGGTGGTGCAGGATGCGTTGGAAACGATGTCCTGGCCAGCGTAAGTTTCGAAGTTAGCACCGCGTACGAACATCGGAGTGTTGTCTTTGGACGGGCCAGTCAGAACAACTTTTTTCGCGCCAGCGGTGATGTGTTTACGTGCAGTTTCGTCGGTCAGGAAGATACCGGTCGCTTCAGCAACAACGTCAACACCGATTTCGTTCCATTTCAGGTTAGCCGGGTCTTTCTCAGCAGTAACACGGATGGTTTTGCCGTTAACAACCAGGTGGCCGTCTTTCACTTCTACGGTACCGTTGAAACGGCCGTGAGTGGAGTCATATTTCAGCATGTACGCCATGTATTCAGCGTCCAACAGATCGTTGATACCAACGATTTCGATGTCAGAACGTTCCTGAGCAGCACGGAAAACAATGCGACCGATACGGCCAAAACCGTTGATACCTACTTTGATAGTCATATATTCCACCAGCTATTTGTTAGTGAATAAAAGGTTGGCTGTAAAATTACAAAAACCTTACGCAGCGTCAAGCGGAATCGTGTCAATCATTGCGACAAATCAATCCTCCGCATAACCTTTGTTCGACTGACTCGCCTCACTCTTCCTTTGAGCATGTCCACACATGGGGACGCCGCCCGGAATTTTAAAGGTCAGACAGGATAAAAATGTGAAGCTACTCACAATTCCCCGGCAGCTTTAACGCAACTGCTAAGTTTAGAACAAAAGTTAACACCTGAGTGTTAATGTTTTGTTAGAATTGGGCTGAAAAGTTGTCGAGTTTTTAGCGTGAGATGTGAGCAAATGGCGAATAATTCTTCTGAAAACGACCTGAAAAAAGATCTGACGGAAATGCAGTTTTATGTGACGCAAAATCACGGCACTGAACCGCCGTTTACCGGGCGTCTGCTGCATAACAAACGCGACGGCGTGTATCACTGTCTGGTGTGCGATGCCGCGCTGTTTCATTCTCAGACCAAATACGATTCCGGCTGCGGTTGGCCGAGCTTTTTCGAACCGGTGAGCGAAGAGGCCATCCGCTATATCAACGATTATTCTCACGGTATGCAGCGGGTGGAAATTCGCTGCGGGAAATGTGACGCGCATCTCGGGCATGTGTTCCCGGACGGTCCACAACCTACCGGTGAGCGTTATTGCGTCAACTCCGCGTCGTTGAGCTTCACCGATGAGGAAAATGGTGACCAGACACGCGGTTGAAAAATCGATTCAGCGATTATTCCATTGGAGTTAAACAGGATGAGTGTTGATCAAATCGTTAACAGTATGACGCCGGAGATCTACCAGCGTCTGGTGACCGCCGTAGAATTAGGCAAATGGCCGGATGGCGTCGCGCTGACGCCGGAGCAAAAAGAGAACAGCTTGCAACTGGTGATGCTGTGGCAGGCGCGAAATAACACCGATGCGCAGCACATGACTATCGATACCAACGGGCAGATGGTGATGAAGAGCAAGCAGCAACTGAAAGAAGATTTTGGCATTGCGGCAAAACCGATAGCGACGTTTAAGTCATAATCGCACTGTGCCCGGCAGAAAAGAACAGGCGGAAGCTCACTTCCACCTGAAACAGGGTCGACTACAATTCACCCTGCGTTTCCTGCCAGTCCGCCAGCGTATAGAGCGTGGCGCCGGCCGCGGCCATTGCCATAAATGCCTGCGGGCTATCCTGCGGATCCAGATTCACGCCACGGCAGCCATCCGTGATCACATTGACCTGGTAACCCAGTTGCAGGGCATCCAGTACGGTGAATTTGACGCAGTAATCGGTGGCTAATCCCAGCACTATCAGCTCGGTGACGCCATGCTGACGCAACCAGCCGTCCAGCGCGGTTTTCTGCCGGTGACCGTTATCGAAAAACGCGCTGTAGCTGTCAATCAGCGGGTTTTCGCCTTTGTGGAATACCGCATCAATAGCCTGTTGCCTGAGCAACGGGTGCAGTTCCGCGCCAGCGCTGTTCTGCACGCAGTGATCCGGCCAGAAGGTTTGTGCTAATCCATCCAGCTTGCCCAGGCTAAAGGGCGGAACGCTATGTTGACTGGCGAAGCTGCCGTGATCCGCCGGGTGCCAGTCGAGGCTGGCGACCACGGCGTCGCCACGCGCGACACACCACGCCATCATGGCGTTGGCGACATCCACGGTGCTGTCGCCTTCGGCAACCGCCAGTGCGCCGCCCGCGCAGAAATCATTCTGAATATCCACCAGCAGCAGTGCGCGTTGCGTCATGGCTTTCTCCTCACTCGTCCGGTGTCAGTTCACCACGCAGGTTTTGCGTCATCGCGGTACGGATCGCGTCGGCGTCCAAATCCTGGCTTAACAGATAATGAAGTTTAGTCAGCGTGGCCTCCACCGTCATATCCGCACCGCCTATCACGCCAGCATGGGCGAGGGCGTTGCCGGTGGCGTAACCGCCCATATTCACCTTGCCGGACATGCACTGCGTGAGGTTCACCACCACGATGCCGCGTGAGCTGGCTTCTTGCAGTTCGCGGAGGAATTCGCTATTTTGCGGCGCGTTACCCACGCCATACGAGCGGAGGATCAGCGCCTTAACCGGCTGGCGCAGGAAGTTACGCACCACATCGGCGGAAATGCCTGGGTAGATGGTCACCACGCCAATCGGCTGCGGCGTGATCGGATGCACCACCAGTTCACCGGAGGTGTGCGGGGCGGGCGGCGTACCGAGACGGCGAATGTGGATGCCAGCCTCAAGCAGCGGAGCGAGGTTCGGTGAAGCAAAAGCATCAAAACCGTCGGCATGGGCTTTGGTGGTGCGGTTACCCCGGAACAGACGGTTATTGAAGAACAGCGACACTTCGTTGATCGGGAAATTTGCCGCGACGTACAGCGCGTTGAGCAGATTGATTTGACCGTCTGAGCGCAGCTCCGCCAGCGGTATTTGTGACCCTGTCACAATCACCGGTTTGCCGAGATTTTCCAGCATAAACGACAGTGCCGACGCGGTGTAGGCCATGGTGTCGGTACCATGCAGAATGACAAAACCATCGTACTCATCGTAATGCGCTTTGATATCGTCCGCGATATGTTGCCAATCTTCCGGCGTCATATCGGAGGAATCCATCAGCGGATCATATTCGTGGATGGTAAAGTCAGGCATTTCCGGACGGTGGAATTCAGGCATCAGCGCCAGCTGGCGTTGCAGATGACCAGAAACCGGCACATAGCCGTGTTCGGAGCGTTGCATACCAATGGTCCCGCCAGTGTAAGCAACGTAAATGGATTTTTTTTGCATGATTATCGGTTCTTGCGGCATCAAAAAAATCCCCTCCGTAGGGAGGGGACGCGTAGGGATATGTTAACGGATATTGGCGCAGTTCAGACAGAGCGCATAACGATTTTGTGGATCGTTGAACACCGCCAGCTTATCGGTTTCATTTTTTACTTCCAGCGCGGCGCTGGCCAGCGGCGCAGGCAGATAAGCCTGTAATGCCTGCGGCAGCATGGCGCGAACGGAACCGGACATGCTGTCCATTACCCGGTCAAAGAAGCTCGGTTCTTCTTCGTAATAGTCCACGTGCCACTGTTTGAGTTTTGCCAGTTCAGCGGCTTTTGCCAGCGCGTCATCGAAATCGCCCAGCCCGTCAACCAGGCCGTTGGCTTTCGCGTCCTGACCGGTCCAGACGTGACCTTGTGCAATCTTATCGATCTGTTCCGGCGTGCTGTTACGCGACTGTGCGACCAGCGTGATAAAGCGTTTGTAGCCGTTTTCGATGCTGATCTGCATCATCTGCTGCACTTCCGTCGGCAATGCTTTGGTCATGCTGATATCCGCCAGCGGCGATGTTGCCACGCCATCAGTATGCACGCCAATGCTGTCGAGGCTGTTTTCCAGCGTATTAATAACGCCGAAGATACCAATCGAGCCGGTCAGCGTACTTGGATTTGCCAGAATGTAGCTCGCCGGAGTTGAAATCCAGTAGCCACCGGATGCCGCCATTCCGCCCATCGAAACCACCACCGGTTTGCCGGACGCTTTTGCTGCCGCCAGTTCGGAACGGATAACTTCAGAGGCGCTGACGCTGCCGCCAGGGCTGTTAACGCGCAGCACAATGGCTTTCACTTTCGGATCCAGGCGCGCATCGCGGATTTGCGAAGCGGTGGTATCGCCGCCCACGTTCCCCGGCGTTTCCTCACCGTCCATGATGGCACCATTGGCAAAAATCACCGCCACGGTATCGCCCGCATCGCTGGGGTTTTTCAGCGGGTAATCATAGAAGCTGACGGCGCGGAAGTTTTTATCTTCACTGCTCCAGCCAAACTGTTTCACCAGTGCTTTTTCCGCATCGGCGGCGGAACCCAGCTCGTCCACCAGCTTGTTATCCAGCGCATATTTCGCGGTGTCGCCATCGGCTTTACGCAGACCATCGAGCATCGCTTGCGCGCCCGGGAAGACCTGCTGAGCGGTGATCTGGCGGTTAGCGGCAACGGTATTGAGATAGTTTTGCCACAGCTCGTTAATCCAGCGGCTATCCGCGTCGCGCGCGGCTGGCGACATATCGTCACGAATAAACGGTTCAACGGCGGATTTATACGTGCCGACGCGGAACACATGGGTGGTGACTTTTAGCTTATCCAGCAGTGACTTGTAGTACAGGCCGTTCGTGGCGAAACCGTGCAGATCAACCACGCCCTGCGGTGAGAGCCAGATTTTATTGGCGAAACTGGCAAGGTAATACTGGCCCTGGCTGTAGTTATCGGCCACGGCATAGACCGGTTTGCCGCTGTCGCGGAATGCACGCAGCGCTTTGCCGATATATTGCATGGACGGTTGGTCGGCCCCGGCGAAGTTCTTCAGGTCCATCACAATACCGGTGATATTGCGATCGGCCTGCGCCTGGCGAATGGTTTCGACGATATCGAACAAGGAGTTCTCTTGCAGACGATCGGAGCTGGCGCCAAAGAACTGACGACCAAGCGCGCCCAGGCGGCTGCTGGTGCTGGGTTTATCGACGACCACGCCGGAAATGTCCAGCAGCAAAGCCCCACGATTGCTGTGCTCGGCTTTGCCAGCGCTGAGTTGCATCCAGATGCCCACACCAACCAGCACCAACAGGATAAAGAACAGATTCAGCACCAGATTGCGGATAAAGTTCAGCAATCGCCAGGCCCACTTAAAAAAACCGGCAATAAAACGCCAAAGGGTTCGCATGTATTCTCCCTGGTAGTTAACGTCCACCGCTGCCCTGAGCGGCAAAGTGTGGTTATCCTAATTACCCTGCTGCCACTTGTCAGCAGGAATCGCCTCCGGCGCTGTAACAAATTCTACGCCCGTGTTAATTTTATGAACAAATTTCAATACAGGAGTTTAACTAATGGATGCACTTGAACTGCTCGTCAACCGTCGCAGTGCTTCCCGGCTGGCGGAGCCGGCCCCGGTGGGTGAACAACTGGATAACATTTTGCGTGCAGGTATGCGTGCGCCGGATCACGGCACGTTGCAACCGTGGCATTTCTTCGTTATTGAGGGCGAAGGGCGCGAGCGCTTCAGCCAGACGCTGGAGAAAGGGGCGATTGCAGCCGGTCAGGATGAGAAGGGCATTGAAAAAGCGCGCACCTCGCCGTTTCGCGCGCCGCTGATTATTGCCGTGGTGGCAAAATGTCAGGAACATCACAAAGTACCGCAATGGGAGCAGCTGCTCTCGGCAGGCTGCGCAGTGATGGCAATGCAAATGGCTGCGCTGGCGCAGGGATTTAATGGGATCTGGCGTACCGGCCCGTTGACCGACAGCCCGGTGGTTCGCGAAGCGTTCGACTGCGGCGCACAGGATAAAATTGTCGGTTTCCTCTATCTTGGCACCCCGCAGTTAAAAGCCTCAACCACGGTCAGCGTGCCGGATACCGCACCGTTTGTGACACGTTTCTGAACCCAGAATCAGGGTTTGCTGGCCCGGTCAGCGTTACGCCGCCGGGCCATTCTTAAGGTTTATTTGTGCTGAGCGGCAAATTCGTCTTTCGCTTTTTGCAACTGCTGCTGGAAGGCCGGGTTGGTGTGCAGTGTCGCCACGACCGCTGAGCCGACAATACGCGCAGCATCCACATCGCTCTGCCAGTGGTAGCCACAAATCACCCGACTTTGCCCCAGATCGTAACCGCGTTTGAGGATCTGATCCTGCCTTTGCGGATTGATCTCCGCGAGCACCAGTGCGGTTGCCCAGCCGATGGACGTATGGCCGGAAGGATAGGAACCGTTTTTCGCCAGCGTATCCTGCTCTTTGGTGTTGCAGGTTGCTACGCCGTAGAAGGCAAACGGGCGAATACGCATGTATTTTTGTTTGGCACCACGGGTGGCCAGATCGCCGGCATCTTCAATCATGTTGGTCAGCAGCTTATGCAACTGCGGCGCCTCTTTTTCGGTAATTGGCGAACCAAACGCGGCTGAGAAGGCATTCGCCACGCCGCCTGCGCTCAGGTTGGCGTCTTCGGCAGCCTGTTTACCCCGCTCGGTGTTACGTATCAAGCGGCCTTGCTCATACATGGCCTGATCGTTCAGAAAAGCAATGCTGCCCACTTCCGGCGGTGGCGGCAGCAGGGCAAGGCTGTCGATAGCCTGGGCGTTTTTCAGGTAGTAAAGATCGGGTTTGGTGGTCGCGTCGTTGCCCGCAGGCACTAACGCCAGTGCGCTGGTAGAAAGCAGGCTGGCAAGACAAAATGCGAGGATATTTTTTTTCATTCGCCGTGGTTCCTTGGTGTTGGATAACGTCCGTTGCCCTCTCAGGCTCTGTCATATTTCTGTCACAATTCGTGAAAAATAAACTTGGCGTCGCTCGCAAAATGGCCGATGAATTCATACCGGCGGCAGACGCGACGGAAAAACAGGCGTGACAGTGGCGGGTTTCGTACGCTTAATGAGCAACAGCACGCGAATTCAGATTGCCAGACTTATCACTTTACCGTTTGGGCGCTACCATAGCGGGATTGCAATGACAGGAGATGTCCATGAGCGAGCAAGCTATTCGTTTAACGCAATACAGCCACGGAGCCGGTTGCGGTTGTAAAATTTCCCCCAAAGTGCTGGATACTATTCTGCACAGCGAACAGGCGAAGTTTCTCGACCCGAACCTGCTTGTTGGCAACGAAACACGCGATGATGCGGCGGTGTACGATCTGGGTAACGGCACCTGCATTATCAGCACCACCGATTTTTTCATGCCTATTGTCGATAACCCCTTCGACTTCGGCCGCATTGCGGCAACGAACGCCATCAGCGATATCTTCGCGATGGGCGGTAAGCCAATTATGGCGATCGCGATTCTTGGCTGGCCAATCAGCAAACTGGCGCCGGAGATCGCCCGTGAAGTGATCGACGGCGGGCGTTTTGCCTGCCAGCAGGCGGGGATTGCGCTGGCGGGCGGTCACTCCATTGATGCACCGGAACCTATTTTTGGCCTCGCGGTGACCGGCGTGGTACCGACGGAGCGGGTGAAGAAAAACAGCACCGCGCAGGCTGGCTGCAAACTGTTCCTCACCAAACCGCTGGGCATTGGCGTGTTGACCACCGCCGAGAAAAAATCCCTGCTGAAAGACGAACACAAAGGACTAGCGACAGAGGTGATGTGCCGGATGAACGTCGCCGGGGCGGCCTTTGCCGGTATTGAGGGGGTGAAAGCGATGACCGATGTCACTGGCTTTGGCCTGCTCGGTCACCTGAGCGAAATGTGCCAGGGCGCGGGCGTACAGGCGCAGGTCTGGTATCAGGATGTGCCGAAATTGCCGGGCGTGGAAGCGTATATCGCACAGGGTGCGGTGCCGGGCGGTACCCAACGTAACTTTGCCAGTTACGGGCACCTGATGGGCGAGATGTCTGCGGATGTGCGCGATCTGCTGTGCGATCCGCAAACCTCCGGCGGTTTGCTGCTCGCCGTGCTGCCGGACGCCGAAGCCGAGGTGAAAGCGACGGCGGCGGAATACGGCATTGAGCTGAGCGCCATTGGCGAGCTGGTCGGTGCCCGCGGTGGTCGTCCGATGATTGAGATCCGTTAATTCGATGCGGTTATTTATTGCCGAAAAGCCCAGTCTGGCCCGCGCCATTGCCGATGTGCTGCCAAAGCCGCATCGCAAAGGCGACGGCTATATTGAGTGCGGTAATGGCCAGGTGGTGACCTGGTGCATTGGTCACCTGCTGGAACAGGCGCAGCCCGATGCCTACGACAGTCGCTATGCGCGCTGGAATCTGGCGGATTTACCGATCGTGCCGGAAAAGTGGCAGTTGCAGCCACGCCCATCGGTGTTGAAACAAATCAACGTCATCAAACGTCTGCTGGCCGATGCGGAGCAGGTGGTGCACGCAGGTGACCCGGATCGTGAAGGGCAACTGCTGGTCGATGAAGTGATTGACTACTTGCAACTGGCCCCGGAAAAACGCCAGCAGGTGCAGCGCTGTCTGATTAACGATCTGAACCCACAAGCGGTCGAACGCGCGATCGAGCGCCTGCGGGCGAACAGCGAGTTTATTCCGCTGTGCGTGTCGGCGCTGGCGCGTGCGCGTGCGGACTGGCTGTACGGCATTAACATGACCCGCGCCTATACCTTGCTCGGCCGTAATGCCGGTTATCAGGGCGTGCTGTCGGTGGGGCGTGTGCAGACGCCGGTTCTGGGGCTGGTGGTGCGTCGCGACGAAGAGATTGAAAACTTCGTGGCGAAAGATTTCTTCGAGGTTAAAGCGCATATCGTTACGCCCGCCGGGGAGCGGTTTACTGCGCTGTGGCAGCCGAGTGATGCCTGCGAACCCTACCAGGATGAAGAGGGTCGCTTGTTGCATCGCCCGCTGGCGGAGCATGTGGTCAACCGCATCAACGGTCAGCCCGCCTTTGTTACAGCCTATAACGATAAACGGGAATCAGAACTGGCGCCGTTGCCGTTTTCCCTTTCGGCACTGCAAATTGAAGCCGCAAAGCGTTACGGGCTCAGTGCGCAGACCGTGCTGGATATCTGCCAGAAGCTGTACGAAACCCATAAGCTTATTACCTATCCGCGTTCGGACTGCCGTTATCTGCCGGAAGAGCACTATGCCGGGCGGCATGCGGTGATGAACGCCATTGGCGCGCACGCGCCGGGTTTACTGCCGCAACCGGTGGTAAACCCGGATACCCGCAACCGCTGTTGGGACGATAAAAAAGTCGATGCGCACCATGCGATTATTCCTACCGCGCGCGCCTCAAAGGTGAATCTCACCGACAACGAAGCCAATATCTACAACCTGGTGGCCCGCCAGTATCTGATGCAATTCTGCCCGGATGCGGTATTCCGCAAATGCCAGATCGATCTCGATATCGCCAACGGTAAGTTTATCGCCAAAGCGCGGTTCCTCGCGGAGGCGGGCTGGCGCACGCTGTTAGGCGCAAAAGAGCGTGATGAAGAGAACGACGGCACACCGCTGCCGGTGGTTGCAAAAGGCGATGAGCTGCTGTGTGAAAAGGGCGAAGTGGTGGAGCGTCAGACTCAGCCGCCGCGCCATTTTACCGACGCCACGCTGCTTTCCGCGATGACCGGGATTGCGCGTTTTGTACAGGACAAGGAGCTGAAAAAGATCCTGCGCGCGACCGATGGTCTGGGCACAGAAGCTACCCGCGCCGGGATCATTGAGCTGTTGTTTAAACGTGGGTTTCTGGTGAAGAAGGGGCGCTATATTCATTCGACCGATCCCGGACGGGCGCTGATCCACTCGCTGCCAGAAATGGCGGCGCGCCCGGACATGACCGCGCACTGGGAGTCGGTGCTGACGCAAATCAGTGAAAAAGAGTGCCGCTATCAGGACTTTATGCAACCGCTGGTCGGCACGCTGCACGAGTTGATTCACCAGGCGCGCAATACGCCGGTGCGTCAGTTCCGTGGTCTGGTGGCACCTGGTGGAGAGAAGAAGAAGAAAACCTTTGCGAAAAGCCGGGGGAAAAAACAGCCGCCTCAGGCAGAGGCGACGGTTTCGTAGCACCGCAGGCCGGATAAGGCATTGATGCCGCTATCCGGTCTGCGGAAGCAGGGTTAAATCACACCCTGAGCCATCATCGCATCGGCGACTTTGACAAAGCCCGCAATGTTGGCACCGCGCACATAGTGAGTCTGTTTACCCTCTCCGCCGTACTCCACGCAGGCCTGGTGAATATCAAGCATGATATGGTGCAGGCGGGCATCCACTTTTTCTGCTTTCCAGCCCAGACGGGCGGCGTTTTGCGCCATTTCAAGACCTGAGGTGGCGACGCCCCCTGCATTGGCGGCTTTGCCCGGCGCAAACAGCACGCCCGCGTCAAGGAACAGCTCCGTGGCTTCGATGGTAGTTGGCATGTTGGCCCCTTCCGCTACGGCTTTTACGCCGTTGGCGATAAGCACGCGGGCGGCGTCGGTATCCAGCTCATTTTGCGTTGCACACGGCAGGGCGATATCCACTGGCACGGACCAGGGTTGTTGACCGGCGAGATAGGGCAGACCGAATTCGCGGGCGTAATCCGCAATGCGTCCATCGCGGCTGGCTTTGATTTCACACAGACGTGCGAGTTTTTCCGCAGTAAACCCCGCTTCATCCACCACGGTACCGGCAGAATCGGACGCGGTGATCACCCGTGCGCCAAACGCCATCGCTTTTTCAATGGCGTATTGCGCCACGTTACCGGAACCGGAAACGGCGACGCGCAGCCCTTCAAAACCCAGACCGTGGCGCTTGAGCATGGCTTCGGTAAAGTACACCAGTCCATAACCTGTGGCTTCCGGACGGATCAGGCTGCCGCCAAACGAGAGCCCTTTGCCGGTAAAAACGCAGGCGGTGTTGTTGGCGAGTTTTTTCATCATCCCGGCCATAAAGCCCACTTCACGCGCGCCAACGCCAATATCCCCGGCCGGAACGTCGGTATCCGCCCCCAGATGGCGATACAGCTCGCTGATCAGCGCCTGGCAGAAGCGCATCACTTCACCATCGCTTTTGCCTTTAGGATCGAAATCGCTGCCGCCTTTACCGCCGCCCATCGGCAGGGTGGTGAGGGCGTTTTTGAACGTTTGCTCAAAGCCGAGGAACTTGAGGATCGATAAATTCACCGAAGGATGAAAACGCATTCCGCCTTTGTACGGGCCGATGGCGGAGCTGAACTGCACACGCCAGGCGCGGTTAACCTGCACCTGGTTACGGTCATCAACCCAGGCCACGCGGAACTGAATGACGCGCTCCGGTTCCACCAGCCGTTCCAGCAGCGAAAACTGGCGGTAGCGTGGGTTCGCGTCAAGGAAGGGCCAGAGGGTTGTCATGACTTCACGAACGGCCTGGGAGAACTCGGGCTGGTGCGGATCGCGTTGTTGAACATAAGTGAGAAATGATTCAAGAGAGTGGGTCTGATCCATAGATATAAATTTCTCTTATCGTATAGGTGGGAATTTTGTGTTGTTGTGCGCAAAAAAACGGCGCTTTCGGACTATAACATCCGCAATGCGGCAGGCCGCAAGGGAAAAATTCGCTCACCAGGCAAATTAATAACCGCCTCCGAGTCATAACTAAAAGCGATGACGGTGGAAATTAAAGTCCTGCGAAATAGATCCGTTATAGTAATAAGTGGAGTCAATCAGAAAGGACAGGTTATGACCCGTTTCAGGTGGATCGCTGCGGTGGTACTGGTTGCCGCATCCGGTAGTGTGCTGGCTGAGCGTTTACCGTCGCCCGGCGTTGAAGTGAATATCCCTCCGGAAGTGTTCAGTTCCGGCGGGCAGACGCAAACAACGCAGCCTTGTCTTCAGTGCTGCGTGTATGGCAATCAAAACTATACGGAAGGGGCGGTGATCAAGACGGAAGGCGTGCTGCTGCAATGCCAGCGTGATGAAAAAGCCCTGTCCACTAATCCGCTGGTCTGGCGGCGCGTGAAGCCATAAAAGCTTCCAGCAGAGGGATATCCGCCGGAGCCAGCGCGTGTTGCAGGGCTTCGGCGGGCGTACACCATATCAACGCACTGTGGTAATGCCGCAGCGGTTCACCGCTGAATGTCACCACATGCCAGGCATGCAGCGTGATAAGGCGGCCGGAGACTTCCCGCTGGTGGCTGGCGACATAGCGCGCCGGTTCTGCCTCAATACCCAGTTCCTCACGCAGTTCGCGCGCCAGCGCCTGCGGCTGACTTTCGCCGGGTTCCACTTTCCCACCGGCAAACTCCCATAACCCGGCCTGATCGGCCTGCGCGGGGCGCTGTGCGAGCAAAATTTTGCCGTCGCGCTCAATAATCGCCGCCACCACATCAAGCGCTTTTACTGTTGTCATTGCCAGATTGTTCCCATTAATGCTGCTGACTCCACTCAAACCAACCGCCGTCATACACGGCGATATCCTGCCACCCCAGCGACCAGGCAACCAGAAACGCGAGCGAGGCGCGCCAGCCTGTACCGCAATAAAACACCACGCCCTGAGCCGGGCAGATTGCCTCTTTCGCCCACAATGCGGCGATCTCCTGCGGCGGGCGCAGGGTGCCATCCGGGTTGTGATAGGCGTGGATATACTGGCTCGTACCCTCTGCATGCCCCCAGCGTGCGCCCGGAATATCGCCCGCAGCGGTGATATAGTCATAGCCGCTTACCGCACCGCTGAACTCTGCCCAACTGCGCACGCTCACCAGCACGGTATCACCACGTTGGCGCAACGCGCGGGTTTGCGCCAGATTGCGCAGCAACTGCGGTTGCGCGGGGAGTGGTGCACCAAAATCCTGTGGCGTCACCATTGGTGGAGAACCTGCAATCTGTGCCAACCCGGCCTGTTGCCAGCATTGCCAGCCGCCATCCAGCAGGCGCACATTCTGGACGCCGGCATACAATAAAATATGCGCCAGTCGTTCCGCCGCGTAATTCTGGCGGCCATACAGAATCACCTGCGTATCAAACCGCAGGCCGTGTCGTGCTAACACCGTGCGCAGGGTCTCCGGCGGCACCACGTTCCACAACGGCAGGCTTTCCACCTCATGGGTGTCGATATACCCCGCACCAGCAATGTGCCCGCTGCGATACGCTGCTCCGTGGTCACAGCCTACTTCCAGCACCCGCCATTCTCCGACGAGGCTGGCGGGTGTCTGGCGCTGGCGGAGAACATCATCCAGCCACTGTGTTGTGACCCACGGATTGAGCGGACGCGGTGGTGACATTCGGATCAGACCTTAAATTTGGCCCACACCGGTGCATGATCGGAGGGTTTTTCCATGCTGCGGATGTCGTAGTCGATTCCGGTTTCGATGCAACGTTCGGCCAGCGGCTGGCTTGCCAGCAGCAAATCGATGCGCAAGCCGCGGTTGTCATCAAAGCCTTTGGAGCGGTAGTCGAACCACGAGAAGCGATCCTGGGTGTCCGGGTGAGCTTCGCGGAAGGTATCCACCAGTCCCCAGCCTTTCAGTCGTTCCATCCACTCACGCTCTTCCGGCAGGAATGAGCATTTTCCGGTGCGCAGCCAGCGTTTGCGGTTCTCTTCACCAATGCCAATGTCCAGATCCGTCGGGCTGATGTTCATGTCGCCCATGATCAACACCGGGTTCTCTTTTTTCAGCTCGGTTTCAAGGAACTGTTGCAGATCCTGGTAAAACTTCTCTTTTGCCGGAAATTTCAGCGGATGGTCGCGACTTTCGCCCTGCGGGAAGTAGCCGTTGATCACGGTGATATTGCCGAGTGGCGAAGGGACCTCCGCCATAATAATGCGGCGTTGGGCTTCTTCACCGTCGTTAGGAAAACCACGGCGTACCGAAATTGGGGTGTCCTTGGTCAGCAGTGCGACCCCATAGTGGCCTTTCTGCCCGTGGTAAAACACGTTGTACCCAAGGCGCGCCACCTCTTCGAGCGGAAACATATCGTCGTGCACTTTCGTTTCCTGCAGTCCGATAACATCCGGTTGATGCTGTTCCACAAGCGCTTCAAGTTGGTGAGGTCGGGCGCGCAGGCCATTGATATTAAAAGAGACGAATTTCATAGTCGCAGCCACTTAGCAGAGTGAAAGATGCAAAGATGTTAGCAGAGTTTATGTTTCGCAACTGCCACTTATTGGCACCGCCCCTGATTCGCCCACGTCTTTGAACAAAAAACACCCCGGCTGCCCTGTTTATGGGCAGGTTGCGCTAAAACAGGGCAGGTGATGAAAATTAATTTCGCTGATGATCACAGTTCCGTTATTAATTATTCTTATTGCATAAACTCTCGCCTCATCCCGCCTGCCATCACTATCTGATGTCATTTTATTCACTTTTTATGCAAATAAAATGAATAACGACAGGTTGTAAGCCATTGAAATAATGTTGTTGAACGCCGTTTATGCATTTTTACAGCTAGCTGGCATGAACTGTGCAATCTACATTTACAGCGAAAGAGTTCATATTTATTAACATTTAATCAACTATTCATTTACCGGATGAGGTCGCTATGTCTATGTCAATTACGCGTGAAAATTTTGATCAATGGATGTTGCCAGTCTACGCGCCAGCGCCTTTTATCCCGGTTCGCGGTGAAGGTTCACGCTTATGGGATCAGCAGGGGAAAGAGTATATCGACTTCGCTGGCGGCATCGCGGTCAACGCACTGGGTCATGCGCACCCGGCGCTTTGCAAGGCGCTGAGCGAGCAAGCGGCGAAGTTCTGGCATACGGGTAACGGCTACACCAATGAGCCGGTGCTGAAGCTGGCGAAGCGGTTGCTGGACGCGACGTTTGCCGATCGCGCCTTCTTTTGTAACTCGGGTGCCGAGGCCAATGAAGCGGCGCTGAAGCTGGCGCGCAAATATGCGCACGACACCGCAGGCTCGCAGAAGAGCGGTATTGTGGCCTTCAAAAATGCGTTCCACGGTCGCACGCTGTTTACCGTTAGCGCCGGGGGGCAGCCTGCATATTCGCAGGATTTCGCGCCGCTACCGCCGGAAATCCGTCATGCGGTCTACAACGATTTAGCCTCCGCCCGCGAGTTGATCAATGACGACACCTGCGCCGTGATTGTGGAGCCGATACAGGGCGAGGGCGGTGTTTTACCGGCCACGACGGCTTTTTTACAGGGGTTGCGCGAACTGTGTGACCGCCATCATGCGCTGTTGATCTTTGACGAAGTGCAAACCGGCGTTGGCCGTACCGGCGAGCTGTATGCCTATATGCACTATGGCGTCACGCCGGATGTCCTCACCACGGCCAAGGCGCTGGGTGGCGGTTTCCCGATTGGCGCAATGCTCACCACTGAAGAGTTTGGCCGCGTGATGAATGTGGGCACCCATGGCACGACTTATGGCGGCAACCCGCTGGCAGGGGCCGTGGCGGGCGCGGTACTGGATATCGTCAACACCCGCGAAACCCTCGATGGGGTTAAGCAGCGCCATCAGTGGCTGACGGAACAACTGACCGCATTGAATAACCGCTATCACCTGTTTAGCGAGATCCGCGGTTTGGGGTTGTTGATCGGCTGCCAGTTGGCTGCGGAGCATACCGGCAGTGCGAAACAGATTGCGCAACTGGCGGCAACCGAAGGGGCAATGATACTGATTGCCGGGGTGAATGTGGTGCGTTTCGCGCCTGCGCTGAATATCAGCGAGGAGGAGATCCGCACCGGGCTTGCGCGCTTTGCCCGCGCCTGTGAAAAATTTATTGCGGGGTCCTCATCATGATGGTGATCCGTCCTGTCGCCAGCGGCGATTTATCTGCGTTAATGTCCCTCGCCGGGAAAACCGGCGGCGGTTTGACCTCATTACCGGTGGATGAAGCCACGTTGTCCGCGCGCATTGAGCGCGCTCGCCAGACCTGGGCCGGCGAACTGCCGAAAAGCGAGCAGGGTTATGTGTTTGTGCTGGAAGATACGCAAAGCGGAGATGTGGCGGGGATTTGCGCCATCGAAGTCGCCGTTGGCCTCAACGATCCCTGGTATAACTACCGGGTGGGCACGCAGGTGCATGCATCGAAAGAGCTGAACGTCTATAACGCGCTGCCCACGCTGTTTCTCAGTAATGACCACACCGGCAGCAGTGAACTTTGCACACTGTTTCTTGACCCCGGCTGGCGTAAAGAGGGAAACGGTTATCTGTTGTCCAAATCCCGCTTTCTGTTTATGGCGGCGTTCCGCGACTGCTTTAATGAAAAAGTGGTGGCCGAGATGCGTGGGGTGATTGACGAACACGGTTATTCCCCGTTCTGGGAAAGTCTGGGCAAGCGCTTTTTTTCGATGGCGTTCAGCCGGGCGGATTATCTGTGCGGTACCGGGCAAAAGGCGTTTATTGCTGAGCTGATGCCCAAGCATCCGATCTATACCCATTTTCTCAGCGAAGAGGCGCAGGCGGTGATTGGCGAGGTGCACCCGCAAACCGCGCCTGCCCGGACCGTTCTGGAGAAAGAGGGTTTCCGCTACCGCAATTACGTCGACATTTTCGACGGTGGGCCAACGCTTGAGTGCGATATCGACCATGTGCGGGCGATCCGCAAAAGCCGTCTGGTGGGAACCGGCGAGGGGCAACGGGCACCAGGCGAATGGCCTGCCTGTATTGTTGCCAATGAGCAATACCAGCAATTCCGCGCCATGCTTATTAAAGCGGACCCCGCCACAGAGCGGTTGTTGCTCACACCAGCAGAGCTGGATGCGTTGAAATGCCAGCCGGGCGACACCGTACGACTGGTTCGCCTTTGCGCCGAGGAGAAAACAAAATGAGTAACTGGATTAATGGCGACTGGGTAACCGGTCAGGGCGAACGCCGTGTGAAGACCAATCCGGTGAGTCACGAAGCACTGTGGCACGGTTTTGATGCCGATGCCGCGCAGGTTGAACAGGCCTATCAGGCGGCGCGAGCGGCGTTCCCGCTGTGGGCGCGGCAGCCTTTCAGCGAACGGCAGGCGATAGTGGAAACATTTGCCGCGCTGTTGGAGGCCAACAAACAGGCACTGGCGGAGATCATCGCCCGTGAAACGGGGAAACCGCGCTGGGAAGCGTTAACGGAAGTCACCGCGATGATCAATAAAGCCGCGATTTCGGTGAAGGCTTACCACACCCGCACCGGAGAACAGCACACTGAAATGGCCGACGGCGCGGCCACGCTTCGCCATCGCCCGCACGGTGTGCTGGCGGTATTTGGCCCCTATAACTTTCCGGGACATTTGCCGAATGGCCATATTATTCCGGCGTTGCTGGCGGGAAATACGCTGCTGTTTAAACCCAGTGAGCTGACGCCGTGGAGCGGTGAGGCGGTGGTGAAATTATGGGAGCAGGCGGGGTTACCTGCCGGGGTGCTCAACCTGCTACAGGGTGGGCGTGAAACCGGGCAAGCGCTGAGTGCTTTACCGGGGCTGGACGGCTTGCTGTTTACCGGCAGCGCGCATACCGGTTACCAGTTGCACCGCCAGCTTGCCGGGCAACCGGAGAAGATCCTCGCGCTGGAGATGGGCGGCAATAACCCGCTGATTGTTGAAGATCCTGACGATATTGATGCCGCTGTGCACCTGGCGATCCAGTCAGCATTTATCACCGCCGGGCAGCGCTGTACCTGTGCCCGCCGCTTGCTGGTTAAGCGGTCGGCGGCCGGTGATGCCTTCCTTGAACGCCTGGTGGCGGTGAGTGCGCGTCTGATCCCGCAAGCCTGGAACGCGGAACCTCAACCGTTCTTGGGGGGACTGATTTCGCAACAGGCGGCGCAGCACGTTTATCAGGCCTGGCAAGCGCATGAAGCACGTGGAGGGAAAACCCTACTCGCGCCGCGTATGCTTGCTGAAGGCACCTCTTTGCTGACGCCAGGGATTATTGATATGACCGGTGTGGATCAGGTGCCGGATGAAGAGGTTTTTGGCCCGCTGCTGTGCGTATGGCGCTACGATGCCTATCAGGACGCCATCGCGCTGGCAAATGACACCCGCTATGGCCTGGCCTGCGGGTTGATCTCCCCCGACCGGGAAAAATTCGACCAGCTTTTGCTGGAAGCGCGCGCCGGGATCGTTAACTGGAATAAACCGCTGACTGGCGCAGCCAGTACCGCGCCCTTTGGCGGCGTTGGCGCATCCGGTAACCACCGCGCCAGCGCATGGTATGCCGCAGACTACTGCGCCTGGCCGATGGCGAGCCTTGAAACGGCGGATTTAACGCTGCCGCAGACGCTCAGTCCCGGTCTGGATTTTTCCCGCGAGGAGCAGCCATGAAAGCGCGTGAGGTGAATTTTGACGGTCTGGTCGGTTTAACGCACCACTATGCGGGGCTGTCGTTTGGCAACGAAGCCTCGACCAGACACCGTTTTCAGCAGTCAAACCCGCGGCTGGCGGCAAAGCAGGGGTTGTTGAAAATGAAGGCGCTGGCGGATGCGGGCTTTCCGCAGGGGGTGATCCCACCGCATGAGCGCCCTTGCTTGCCGGTATTGCGCCAGTTGGGCTTTAGCGGCAGCGATGAGCAGGTGCTGGCGAAAGCGGCAGCACAGGCGCCGCATCTGTTGTCCGCTGCCAGTTCCGCATCTGCGATGTGGGTGGCGAATGCGGCGACGATCTGCCCGTCAGCGGATTCCCTCGATGGGAAAGTGCATCTGACGGTCGCCAGTCTGAACAATAAATTCCACCGTGCCATAGAAGCGCCCACGACCGAAGCAGTGTTACGCGCAATCTTTCGTGATGACGCGCATTTTTCCGTGCATCCGGCGTTGCCGCAGGTAGCGATGTTCGGCGACGAAGGCGCGGCAAACCATAACCGTTTTGGTGGCGATTATGGCGAGCCGGGTGTGCAGCTCTTTGTCTACGGCCGGGAAGAGAGTGCGCAAACTGCGCCTGCGCGCTATCCGGCGCGCCAGACGCTGGAAGCCAGCCAGGCGATCGCCCGTATCAATCAGGTCAGGCCACAGCAGGTGCTGTTCGCCCGGCAAAACCCGGACGTCATCGATCAGGGTGTGTTTCATAATGATGTGATTGCGGTGTCGAACCGACAGGTTCTGTTTTGCCACGAACACGCTTTTGTCGACCAGCCGCGTTTGCTGGCGGAGTTGCAGGCGCGGGTACCGGGATTTATGGCCATTGAGGTGCCGGACAGCGCGGTGTCGGTGGCGGATGCAGTGGCAACGTATCTGTTTAACAGCCAGCTACTGAGTCGTGACGATGGCAGCATGATGCTGGTATTGCCACAGGAGTCGCAGACACACGCGGGCGTTTGGCGTTATCTGAATGCACTGCTGGCGCAGGATAACCCGGTGAGCGAGTTGCAGGTCTTCGATCTGCGGGAAAGTATGGCTAACGGCGGGGGGCCGGCGTGTTTACGCCTGCGCGTGGTGCTGACCGACGCCGAGCAGCAGGCGGTTAACTCGGCGGTAATGATGAATGACAGTCTGTTTACGACCCTCAATAACTGGGTCGATCGGTATTATCGCGATCGTCTGACACAGGCTGATTTGGCTGATCCGCAGTTATTGCGTGAAGGGCGCGAAGCGCTGGATCGGTTGACGCAGTTGTTGCATCTGGGGTCCGTTTATCCATTCCAGCGTTAACAGGAGGCCGTATGGATAACTTTCTTGCCGCAACCTTATCGGGCGACATCCCGCGTAAAATGTCAGGGGAGTCAGGCGGAATTCACTGGCTGTGGCATGAGCAAGGGATCCTGGAACTGGTACCGCCGCAGCCTTGCGGACGCTCGCTGGTGATCTCCTGCGCCATTCACGGCAATGAGACTGCGCCGGTGGAGATGCTGGATATTCTGCTAAAGAACCTGTTTGCCGGTATCCAGCCGCTGACCTGGCGGTTGCTGGTGGTGCTCGGTAATCCGCAGGCGCTGGCGCAGGGTAAACGCTATCTGAAAAACGATCTTAATCGCCTGTTCGGCGGGCGCTGGCAATCAATGCCTCCCAGTGATGAAACGATGCGTGCGGCGCAGCTGGAGCGGGCATTGACGCACTTCTTCGCTGACGGCGACGGGGTGCGCTGGCATCTCGATTTACATACTGCCATTCGCGGTTCGCACCATATACGCTTTGGTGTACTTCCGGTGCGAATGGAACCCTGGGATGAGCTGTTTCTCGAGTGGCTCGGCGGCGCGGGCATGGAGGCGCTGGTGTTTCATCAGTCGCCTGGGGGGACCTTTACCCATTACAGTTGCGAAACGTTTGACGCGCTGGCCTGCACGCTGGAGCTGGGTAAGGCGCTGCCGTTTGGGGAAAATGACTTAAGCCAGTTCCAGCGAACCGCCTGGGCGCTGGCGGCATTATTAGCCGGGGAGCCTGCGCCGGATACCGAAAGTCCGCCGTTGCGTTATCGGGTGGTGCAGCAACTGACCCGCCGCAGTGAAGCGTTCAAACTGTATATGTCGGCGGAGACGCTGAACTTTACCCCTTTTGAGGCCGGCACGTTGCTGGCGGAAGATCGCGGTGAGCGTTATGTGGTGCAGCATCAACAGGAGTATGTCCTGTTCCCCAACCCGAATGTTGCCATTGGTTTACGTGCGGGATTAATGCTGGAGAAAATAGAGTAATTATTCAGCCCCGCAATCGCGGGGCTTATTTTTATCACTATTATGAATAAATTACGGATTTATCCTGGTTGACGGCTTTATTTATAAGTGAGCCTGATTTATACTTCTTCATAATTCCTTCTGAATCAGTATGTTGAATATTTAATTCTCAACTCTCCACGGTTTATCCTTATTTCCTCCTTATTTGACGTAAAAACGTTATTTACACTTTCATTGTTTTACCGTCGCTCTGATTAATTGACGATAAAGACGGTAGAGTAAATAGCGTCAACACGGCAACCGCCGTAAGTAAAACCGAAGTAAGGAATAAAATTATGCGTAAATTAACCGCCCTGTTTGTTGCCTCTACCCTGGCTTTCGGCGCCGCTAACCTGGCACACGCTGCTGACACGACGACGGCGCCTGCAGACGGCAGACCGATGATGCATCACAAGGGACCGAAGGGGCCGCACGAAATGATGTTTAAAGATCTGAATCTGACCGATGCGCAGAAACAGCAGATCCGCGACATTATGAAAAGCCAGCGCGACGCAATGAAACGTCCGCCGGTGGAAGAGATGCGTGCCATGCATGACCTGATTGCCAGCGATAGCTTCGATAAAGCGAAAGCGGAAGCGCAAATCGCCAAAATGGAAGAGCAGCACAAAGCCGGCATGCTGGCGCATATGGAAACTCAGAACAAGATTTACAATATTCTGACGCCGGAGCAGAAAAAGCAGTTCAATGCTAATTTTGAGAAGCGTCTGACAGAACGTCCGGCGCCGGAAGGTAAAATGCCTCCTGAACCCGCTGAGTAATTCAGCCCCCTCTTAAGACCGCCGGTTTTGCCCATCCAACGTTTTACGTGGTGGGCAGAGCCGGCGGTTTTTCTTACATTCCCTCTTGCCAGCCGCCACCGGCGCGGTATTCTCATCAGGCTCCCCTTCGTTGGCGGCGTCACTTATCTGAGATTTATACTTTTTTACATGTCTGGTTACGCAGTGGCCTAAGGCAAATCATTGAGGCTGCCGATAACCCGGGCATGGCAATTTAAACAATAACAAGTATGCACGCTGCCCACAGAAGCAGCGGCGCAGGCGAGATGCTGCGCCATTCAGGAGGGATGATGGAATACTTTGATATCCGCAAAATGCCGGTAAACCTTTGGCGTAACGGTGCGGGAGAAACCCGCGAAATTTGTTGTTTTCCACCGGCGACGCGGGATTTTAATTGGCGCGCCAGTATTGCATCGCTTGCCAGTAACGGTGAATTCCCGCAATTTCCAGGGGTTGATCGCGTGATCACGCTGATTGAGGGCGGGGAAGTCACCCTTGATGGTGGTAGTGCTTTTTGCCATACCCTCAAACGCCATCAGCCTTTTACGTTCGCCGGTGAGCAACCGGTAAAAGTGGAACTGACAGACGGCCAGATGTCGATGGATTTTAATATCCTCACCCGCCGCGATCGCTGTCGTGCGAAAGTGCGCATTGCCGATCGCACCTTCACCACTTTTGGCGCGCGTGGCGGTGTGGTTTTTGTTCTCAGTGGCGCATGGCAACTGGGCGATAAGTTACTGACGGCGGATCAAGGGGCATGCTGGCAGGAAGGGCGGCATACCCTGCGCCTGCTCAAACCTGAAGGGCAGTTATTGTTCAGTGAGATCTCCTGGCTGCCGGGTCACTAACGCCAGTTCGGTTATCTCATACTCGCCACCCAGCAGCGGCTTACAGAGAATTTTGTAGCCATCATGATCGAATCCTGCCGGGGTGCGCAGCAGCGCCCCGGCATCGTCCAGGTTAGTGACCGACCCCAACCACAGCCAGTTATGGATGATGTGGTATTGCGTCATCGTCTCACCTTGCTCTTTGAGCCCGACAGGGCCTTGCCAGGGCCAGCACACCAGTTGCAAACGGCCAAACGCATCTGGTGCGCCTGGAGTGTCTCTCTGCCGCAGCAGGCGCCTGCACAGCGGTGCAGCGCGGCGCGAAAACAGGGACGACCATGCGTTAGCGACTCCAGACCGAGCAGGCCATAACAAAGCTTCTCTTCGTCCGCGATCGACTGCAACGCCTGCAATGCTGCGCGTCGGTTTGCGAACAAGCCGTACAGGTCGGGGGAGGTTGAAAAATCCACTTCTTTTGCATAAACCACCTGCGGCTTCTCGCCGCTTAAGCGCAGCGAGCAGAGTTGGCGGTTGCGCCGCAGACGCTTATTGAACAGCGGCTGCTGCTCTTTAATCAGCCGGGCTTCCAGCAACAGCGCACCCATCTCCCCGGCGGTGCAGATCCAGGTGATACGGCGCGACTGTCGCAGCATGGCCGCTTCATCCGGGGTTCGCAAATGGGAAAGGACACGGCTGCGGATATTTACGCTTTTACCGATATAGAGCGGCATGGCATCGCTTTCACCATGGAAAATATAGACACCGGGTAGCCTGGGCATAGCCTCAAGCGACGGGCGCAGATGTTCGGGATATTGATAGATTGCCGCAGCGTCAAACTCGGGACGCGGAGCGGAAAGACGCCTGACCACTACTGACTCCTGATACTGTTTACCTATCCAGTGTAGCAGGTGAGGTCAGGTTAAAAAAGAGGCGGCCTGCGCCGCCCTGAAGGATTACTGCTTTTTCCAGAAGTCGTCGAATACCGTGATGGGCGGGCGACGCTTGTGCTCGGTTTTCAGATACCAGCCTTCGATAATATGCGCCGTGCCGGCATCCAGCGTTTTGCCTTCCAGATAGTCATCAATATTTTCGTAGGTCACACCCAGTGCGGCTTCATCAGGCAGCGACGGACGATCGTCTTCCAGGTCAGCCGTCGGGGCTTTTTTATACAGATGTTCCGGGCAACCCAGCCAGGCCAGCAATTGTTTACCCTGGCGCTTGTTCAGACGGAAAATCGGGTTGATATCGGTGCCGCCATCGCCGTATTTGGTGAAAAAGCCGGTGACGGCTTCAGCTGCGTGATCGGTACCGACTACCACGCCTTTGCTCATCCCGGCAATGCTGTACTGCGCTTTCATCCTTTCGCGCGCTTTTTCGTTGCCGCGCACGAAATCGCTCAGCTCAATGCCTGCCTCGCGCAGCGCCTGTTCGCTGGCCAGCACCGCGCTTTTGATGTTAACCGTCAGCACGCGATCCGGCTGGATAAACGCGATGGCGTCCTGACAGTCCTGTTCATCCGCCTGTGTGCCGTAAGGCAGACGGACAGCGATAAACTGATAGGCGGCATCGCCGGTTTCTTCACGCAGCTCGGAAATCGCCGTCTGACACACTTTGCCTGTCAGGGTGGAATCCTGGCCGCCGCTGATGCCGAGCACCAGCGATTTCAAAAAGGGATAGGTCTTCAGATAGGTTTTCAGAAAGTCTACGCTGCGGCGAACTTCTTCTTCGGCATTGATTGCGGGTTTCACGCCTAACGCCTGAATAATCTCTTGTTGCAGAGTCATTTACCCCTCCGTTATGTAATCCTGCTTTGCAGGTTGCAAATAGATGATGGGCTCAAAGTAACCCTTTGGCGGTAAAACGACAAGGATCACAGATTTGAGTGTCGCAATTTACGGCATTTTAGTTGCTTACCCCCGTTTTATTAGAACTTTCCGAAAGTTATGCCATCACCGTCGTATAGTTGAAAAATGCAATTTTATATTCCAGGCTTAGATAACACGCTGATACACAAGCGGATAAACAAGAGGATGGAATATGAACAAGAACATCGCGGGAATTCTGGGTGCAGCGGCGGTACTGACGATGCTGGCAGGGTGTACTGCCTATGATCGCGCGAAAGATCAGGTGAGCCAACCGGTGGTGAAAGATGTGAAAAAAGGCATGAGCCGCCAGCAGGTTATGCAGGTTGCCGGTCGTCCTTCATCCGAAGTGACCATGATCCATGCACGTGGCACGTGCCAGACGTATATCCTGGGTCAACGTGACGGTAAAACAGAAACCTACTTTGTTGCACTGGATGAGACCGGCCACGTCATGAACTCCGGTTATCAGACTTGTGCGGAGTACGACACCGACCCGCAAGCGGCTAAGCAGTAACTTTTTACTTTTCAGCCTGAGCAAGAAAAACCGGCCATATGGCCGGTTTTTTTCGCCACCGCATTATGCGGGAATGCTGTCGATTTTTTGCATCCGTGACCACACGCGATGCGTGGCCAGCAGGGTGAGAAAATCATCCATCAGCGTGGCCGATGCACTGTCTGCTTCAACAATTCCTTCCTCGCCTTGTGCATCTACCCCCAGAAGGGTTTTAAACTGACGCGCGTCGCCAAACAGGGCGATGGTTTTCAGGTGCTTATAGGCTTCCAGCAGGTAGTATTTGGCATCGCCATTTTGCAACAGCCCCCCGGCATCGCCACCGGGCACAATCACCCCATCGACCGTAAGGGACGGCGAACCGGCAAAGGTCGCGGCAACCGGCAGTTCGGATCCGTCGTCGGCGGTGACGCTACCCATCCGCGAAAAGAGCAGTTTGCTATGGACACCCTGTGCGCTCAGTCCCTGCAATAGGGTAAGCACATCCGCTGCACTGACATTTTCATGCAACAACACGGCGACCACGCGACCCTTGACCTTCCCGTCCGGAACGGCGTACAGACTCAACGCCGGATCTTTCTTGATGCCGTTAACATCCGCTGGTGGGGCGGTGTTGCGCTGTTCATCACTCAGCGTCAGACCGAGGTTTTCCGCCACCGCCTGCGCCAGCGTGACATCAATATGCGCCAGTTGATCAACCACCCGTTCGCGAATATAAGCGCGTGCCACTTTACTGAGCTCAAAGCTGAAGGCATCAACGATATGGCGTTGTTCAAATGGCGTCTGGCTCAGCCAGAACAGGCGCGGATGCGCGTAATACTCGCCAAAGGACGGGCTGCGTTCGCGGATCTTCTGGCCTTCCACTCGGGCCGGGTAAGTTTCAAAACCGCCGCGTTTAGGGCCGGGAGGTGTTTCACGCGGCCAGTTGTCATTGATCGAGTTCGGCTCGTAGTTGGCCGGGTTGCTGTCGATCTCCATGCGATGCATGCCATCGCGCTGGAAATTATGGTAAGGGCAGGTGGGGCGGTTAATCGGGATCTCGTGGAAGTTTGGCCCGCCAAGACGGCTGATTTGCGTGTCGGTATAGGAGAACAGACGCCCCTGCAATAGCGGGTCGTTGGTGAAATCCAGACCCGGCACGATATGACCAGGGTGGAACGCTGCCTGTTCATTTTCGGCGAAAAAGTTATCCGGATTACGGTTCAGCACCATTTTCCCGACACGTTGCACCGGCACCAGTTCCTCAGGGATCAGTTTGGTGGGATCTAACAGATCAAAATCAAAGTTAAACTCATCTTCTTCGGGGATCAGTTGCAATCCGAGTTCATATTCCGGGTAATCCCCGGCTTCAATCGCTTCCCAAAGTTCCCGACGATGAAAATCGGGGTCGCGTCCGGTCAGTTTTTGCGACTCATCCCACACCAGCGAGGCTTTGCCCGCCAGCGGTTTCCAGTGAAAACGCACGAAAGTGCCTTTACCTTCGGCATTCACCAGGCGGAAGGTATGAATGCCAAATCCCTCCATCGTCCGGTAACTGCGCGGAATACCGCGATCGGACATTGCCCACATCACGTTATGCAATGTTTCGGGCTGGAGCGAAACATAATCCCAGAAGGTGTCGTGCGCGCTCTGACCCTGGGGGATAGCCCAGTGTGGTTCGGGTTTCACTGCATGAACAAAGTCGGGGAATTTGTGCGCATCCTGAATAAAAAACACCGGCGTATTGTTACCGACCAGGTCGAAGATCCCCTCTTCGGTATAGAACTTGGTGGCAAAACCGCGAATATCCCGTACGGTATCCGCAGAGCCCGCGCCGCCCTGCACTGTAGAGAACCGGACAAAGACCGGGGTGATTTTCTCCGGGCTGGAGAGAAAATCCGCTTTTGTGACCTCACTCAGGCTGCGATAGGGCTGAAAATAGCCGTGTGCGGCGGAACCGCGGGCATGAACTATTCGTTCCGGAATGCGCTCGTGGTCGAAGTGAGTGATTTTCTCGCGCAGGATAAAATCTTCCAGCAGCGTGGGACCGCGCGTGCCGGCGCGCAGTGAATTTTGATCGTCGGCAATACGTACACCCTGATTGGTGGTCAGGGGAAAATTCTCGCCGCCCTTACGAAACGGATCCAGCGCGTCGAGTTTCTCATTGACGGTATCCGGGGCTTTCAGGCTGCCTGGCGCGGTGGGCTGTTCGCCGGGGGCGCTGGGCTCAGGGGAAGGGCGGTGAGAATTGTCTTCGGGGGCAAGGGAATCCAGTCCGGGTTGCGATTCACGCGGATCGTGAACCGGGGACTGGCGAGGATGTTGGTCTTTCTCATTATGCGACATTGAACTCGTCTCCTGTTTTCATTGCTGAAAAATGGTCGTTGTTACGTCAAAACCCCCTAACTATAGAACACAGCCCTGGCTATGGCTGTACGAGGCGGGAGGCGGGAACCCTGCGAAAAATAAGAGAAAGTCACGCCAGGCGCGACGCACAGGGCGACAATCGGCTATCATAGGACTTTCCCGGTTGTGAAATTCGTATTTAGTGAACGCATCGCCTATGAAACCTTTTCGTCAACAAAACCGTCGTGTTATCAGCTACGTACCGCGCGTCGAGCCAGCACCTCCCGATCATGCCCTGAAAGTAGAGGGCTATCGTGACGTCTGGTTGTTACGTGGCAAATATGTGGCGTTTGTGTTGATGGGGGAAACGTTTCGTCGATCACCGGTATTTAGCGTGCCGGAATCCGCTCAACGCTGGGCAATGCAGATACGCCAGGAAGGGGAAATCGACGACGAGTAACGGCGGAAAGGGCATGGAGCAGGCCGTGCGGGCGTAGAGATGAGAAAGGCGGGGAGATCCCCGCCTTTGTGTTATTCGGATTTAGCGATGCGCCAGTTCGGCGTCTTCTTCACTGTCCAGTACGGCTTTGTCGGTCTGTTTTAACCACTGGCTGGTGAGCGTGCCTGCGGTCATTGCGCCGTTCACGTTGAGCGCGGTGCGTCCCATGTCGATCAGCGGTTCTACCGAGATCAGCAGTGCAACCAGCGTGACCGGCAGACCCATCGCCGGCAGCACGATCAGCGCAGCAAATGTCGCGCCACCGCCAACACCCGCGACACCGGCGGAGCTGACGGTCACAATCCCGACCAGCGTGGCAATCCATACTGGATCGAGCGGGTTAATGCCTACCGTCGGTGCAACCATTACCGCCAGCATTGCCGGGTAAAGGCCCGCACAACCGTTCTGGCCGATGGTGGCGCCAAAGGATGCGGAGAAGCTGGCGATGGATTCCGGCACGCCCAGTCGACGGGTTTGCGCTTCGACATTCAGCGGAATCGACGCGGCGCTGGAGCGGCTGGTGAAGGCGAAGGTCAGTACCGGCCACACTTTGCGGAAAAATTTCAGCGGGCTGACGCCGTTGACGCCGAGCAGTAAGCCGTGCACCACAAACATAATGCCAAGCCCGAGATAAGACGCGATGACAAAACTGCCCAGTTTGATGATGTCCTGAATGTTGGAGCCTGCGACCACTTTGGTCATCAGCGCCAGCACACCGTATGGTGTCAGTTGCATGACCAGACGAACCAGCTTCATCACCCAGCTTTGCAGGGTGTCAATGGCGCTCAGAACACGCTCGCCTTTCGGCGCATCGTCTTTCAGCAGCTTAAGCGCAGCCACGCCGAGGAAGGCAGCGAAAATAACCACGCTGATGATCGACGTTGGGTTTGCGCCAGTCAGGTCGGCAAACGGGTTTTTCGGCACGAAAGAGAGCAGCAACTGCGGGACGGTCAGATCCGCCAGTTTCCCCACATAGTTGCTCTGAATGGCATTGAGGCGCGCGGTTTCCGCCGTGCCCTGCACCAGGCCTTCGGCCGTTAAACCAAACAGATTGGTGACCAGCACACCGACCAGCGCGGAAATCAGCGTGGTAAACAGCAACGTACCGATGGTCAGGAAGCTGATTTTGCCCAGTTGCGAGGCGTTATGCAGACGCGCAACGGCGCTCAAAATAGAGGCGAAAACCAGCGGCATGACGATCATTTGCAGCAGTTGTACATAACCGTTGCCAACAATATTGAACCACTGGATTGATGTCTTCAGTACCGGGTTATCGGATCCGTAAATCGCCTGCAGCGCCAGACCAAAGACCACGCCGAGGCCTAAACCGATCAATACTTTTTTTGCCAGACTCCACTGTTTGTGGCGAGTCTGCGCCAGCAAAAACAGCAGTGCCACGAACACCACGATGTTCGCGATTAATGGAAAGTTCATCCCCGTTCTCCTGATATCATTATTCGGATCACCCTGGCGGTTGATCCCGTGGCGCAAGGTTAGCAGAAGTGCCGGGGTGCTCTTATATCCAAATGGAATGGTTTATGCCAAAAACGGAATTACCGGCTGATTAATGGCCGGATTGCTGATGAATAAAGCGATTAAACTGATTTTGCAGTGAATTAATCATCTGCGATGACCAACGAACTGCACCGTTTTCGGGCAGGGTCTGCGGCATCCACACGGCGTAGGTAAACAGTGCCATACAGAGTACGCGCTCAAGCTGGTTGCCTTTTTGCGGTGCCAGTAATGGCAAACGAAAGCGCCAGCGGCAGGGCCACAGCAGGGGGACACCGGCGGGGGTGATCATATCGGCCAGAATATGACTCAGATAGCCGACCACCATACCCTGTAGCGCATCCGCCGGGACTATCCAGCTATCCGGCACTTTTAAGTAGAACAGCGTTAGCGCGATAAACACGGCCAGCAGACTATGGGTAAATCCCCGGTGACCAAACATACGGGCAACGGGTTTTGATACCCACTTCAGACGTTGACCGAGGAAAGATTTTGGGTGGTCAATGTCTGGCAGCAAGCAGGTCAGGATGGCGGAGGGTACGATGTGCCACCAGTCACCCTGCGCGAGGACGGGCGTCAGCTCGGCGTTTTTGGCAAACACCGCGCAAGCAATGGAAAAAAGCAGGTGTCCTTCCGCCGTCATGATCAAACTCACTCAACTGTCGATGCATACAGTATAGGATGTTTGTACAGTAGGCGGAAGAGGTGACGGTGTAACTCTTTGTCACAATCCGGTCAAATTTAACGCGCCAGCCAGCCACCATCGACGGCGAGGGTGTAACCGTTGATGTATTCGGCGGCGCGTGAGGCCAAAAATACCGCAGCACCTTGCAAATCGGCCGGTTCACCCCAGCGCCCGGCGGGGATGCGCTCAAGGATCTCCTGGTTGCGCTCTGCGTCTTCCCGCAATTGCTGGGTGTTATTGGTTGCCATATAACCCGGTGCAATGGCGTTGACGTTGATACGGTGCGGCGCCCACTCGTTGGCCAGCAGGCGGGTTAAGCCCATTACGCCGCTTTTGGACGCGGTATAAGAGGGCACGCGGATCCCGCCCTGGAAAGAGAGCATCGAGGCAATATTAATGATTTTGCCGCCATCGCCTTGTGCGATGAATTGCCGCGCCACGGCCTGCGAGAGAAAGAACACCGTTTTCAGGTTCAGATCCATCACCTCATCCCAGTCTTTCTCGCTGAAATCAAGGGCGTCGCAGCGGCGGATCGTCCCGGCGTTATTGACCAGAATATCGACGCGCCCCATTTTCTCGACCGTCTCGGCGACGATGCCCTCAAGAGCTTGCTGGTGGCGTAAATCTGCCTGTATTGCCAGAAAGCGACGACCCAGCGCCTGCACCTGCTGCGCCGTGTCGTGCGGGATTTTACGGTTCACGCCGACGATATCGCATCCGGCCTCCGCCAGCCCTAACGTTATCCCCTGACCCAGACCGGTATCGCACCCGGTCACAATGGCCACTTTACCCGCAAGTTTAAAGGCATCCAGTATCATGAGTTCTCCGGCGTAATTATTGTAGTGAGAGGGCACAGCGCCTGGAGATCAGAATAGAAGGGCGGTGAGGAAAATACAAATAAAAATGAAATGATGTTTCAAAAATAATATCGGGACAGCAGATTACTGCCCCGACGGCATCAGCCTAACAGATCTGCGAGTGTCAGTTGGGTAAGACTGGTGAGTTTGACGTTGGCCAGCACATAGCGCGGATCGTCCCGATGTTCGGCGTCCGGCACGACAATCGAGCGCATGCGCGCCGCTTTACTGGCGATCATGCCGTTGACAGAATCTTCCAGCGCAACGCAACAGAGTGGGTCGACGCCCAGTTTGGCTGCGCAATCCAGATACACCTGCGGATGCGGCTTGCTGTAGGGCAGCTTCTCTGCGGAGGCCAGCGCGTCGAAGTGATCTCGCAGGTCGAACAGGCTGAGGACTTTTTCCAGCATGCGCAATGGCGAGGCTGACGCCAGGCCCACCATCAGGCCATTGGCTTTGCACAGGGCGACGGCATCGCGGGCACCGGCAAGCAGAGGCCGCTCCGCTTCCACCAGTGAGATCGCCCGTTGGATAATGCGATCGGTGACTTCCTGGCGATTCGGACCATTCCAGGGTTGCTGCGCATACCAGAGTTCGACGACCATATCGATGCGTAAACCCAGCGTGTCTGGTAATTCGCTACGCCGTGTGATGTCGACTCCAAGGCTTGCTATGACATCCAGTTCAGCACGATCCCAGAGTGGCTCTGAGTCGATAAGTAATCCATCCATATCAAAAATGGCAGCAAGAATTTGATGCGGGGCAGACATAACACCTCTCTTTTTAACGCGGCTTATCCGGGGAAAGTACGGATTATGTACAAAGAGGCATCATACCGCCTTTAAAGATCAGGCGAAAATGATTCTCAGCAGGTAGACTTAGGCGCAAACAGTGCGTCACTCACAAGGGGAATCCATGACGTATCAACAAGCTGGACGCATCGCAATACTGAAACGCGTTCTGGGTTGGGTGATTTTCATTCCAGCCGTCATTTCAACGATTATTTCCGTACTGAAGTTTATGTACGACCACAGTGAAAAGCAGGCCGGTATTAACGCGGTGATGCTTGATTTTGCCCATGTGATGATTGAAATGATGCGTTTCAATACGCCGTTTCTTAACCTGTTTTGGTACAACTCACCGACGCCGGATTTCCATCAAAGCCTCAATATCATGTTCTGGATAATCTTTGTGTTGATCTTTGTGGGGCTGGCATTGCAAGCCTCGGGGGCGCGCATGAGCCGTCAGGTGCGTTTTCTGCGTGAAGGCTTAGAGGATCAGACGATCCTTGAGAATGCCAAAGGTGAAGAGGGATTATCCCGTGCGCAGCTTGAAGCGCGCATTGTCGTACCGCATCACACCATTCTGCTACAGATTTTTCCGCTGTATGTGCTGCCGGTGATTATCATTGTCGCGGGTTACTTCTTCTTTAAGCTGCTTGGCTTTTTGTGACGCAACAGTGCCCGGTGGCGCTATTGCGCTTACCGGGCCCGGGTATCGGAAATGTGTTTATGCGGCTAATACGCGCTCCAGCGCTTTTTGCGCATTCAACAGATGCTCGCCCCCGAACAGGATCGCCCGGTTGAACAGGGTATAGAGCTGATAGATTGGCTGGCGGTCAAGAAAGTCATTCGGCAGCGGAGAAACTGACTGGTAACCGTCGTAGATCTGCGGCGGCTGGTCCGGATGCAGCGGTAGCATTGCCAGATCGCACTCCCTGTCACCCCAGTAGCACGCCGGATCGTAGATATAGGGACCGTCCGGGCCGAGTGCGCAATTCGCCGACCATAAATCGCCATGAAGCAGTGAAGGCTGTGGTTGATGTGACGATAAACGCTGCTGAACATGGTCAACAATGGCGTCAATATTGCCAAACTCGAGGCCTTTTTCCGCGGCCAGCTCCAGCTGCCAGCCAATGCGCTGCTCGGCAAAAAAAGTTGACCAGCGACGCTGCCAGGCGTTGGGTTGCGGAGTCGTGGAGAGATCGTTATCGAAGTCGAGGCCGAACTGCGGCTGATCACTCCATTGATGCAGACGCGCCAGTTGCTGACCCAGCAGGAAAGCATTGTGCGCATCCAGTGGACGGGCGGGCAGATACTCCATCACCAGAAAGCTGTAGTCGCGATCGCTTCCCACCGCCAGCACATCCGGAACCCGCACCGTGTTACTGCGAGCCAGCAAAGCGAGCTGGTCCGCCTCTGCAGTAAAAATGGGCAACAGTTCACGTTCGTCGCACTTCACGAAGAGATCGCGCCCGGCATAACGCAGGTGCCACGCGGCATGAATCTCACCACCCGGCAGCTCGTCGCGCTGCTCAATCTCACTTTCGCCCAGTTGCTCGCTTAACAGACGACTTATCGCTTGCCACATGATGTCTCTCCCATGTAATCAGCCGGATCATAAGGTTAGCGCACTAAAGCTTAAAAAAGATACGATGTAACGCACACCTGAGCAACGAACGGAGCCGTCAGGCGCTTATCGTTCGTCTTTTTGCCAGGTTTCCCAGGTATAAACGGTGATGTCGGCCTCGTTCCCCACTGCGCTTACCGCCAGTCCGTTTGCCAGCGCGTTAACGTCCTGCACACTGAGTGCGCTGATAAGCCCAAAGGTGTTCGTACCGAGGTCGTGCACTTTTCCTTCTTCATCAGTCATGGTGAGGAGAAAACCCGCACGTGTAAAGTGGTTGTTGAGTTCGTTGATTTCCGTCAGGGTCTGTTCGTGAAATTTGACCGTTACGACGTAGCGGGTGATGCCATCACTGCTCATCTTTCACCTCATTGTTATCCTGAAAGTTTTTTTAGCATAGTCGGCGAAGGCGATTTGTCGACTGCCGCTGTGCTGTTGGCAAAACCCTCTTCCATGCGAAAGAGGGGACATTGTCAGTTATTGCGCAGATAGTCGTAAATTTTTTGCGTATCTTGCAGTGCACACAAACGCGTGCCCTGATTAATGGTGGCGGCGCTCCCGGCGGCAACACCGAAACGCACCATATCGTCGAGCGGGGCGTTTTGCGCCAGCTTTAAGGTCATTGCGCCGACCATGCTATCCCCGGCCCCAACGGTGCTTTGGCTCTTCATCGGGGGCGGCACCACTTGCACGCACTGGTTGGCGTCGACAGCCAGTGCACCCTGTGGCCCAAGCGACACCACAACGCGTAGTGCTTTGCCGCTGTTCACAATCTCCTGAGCGGCAATACGTACGTCATCGGGCTGAGTGAGCTCTCTGCCTACTAACGCACTCAGCTCTTTCTGATTCGGTTTTACCAGTTCAATATGACCAATTGACAGGGCGGCGGCGAGCGCCTCTCCTGAACTATCAACAATGCAGCGAATACCCTGGCGTTGCGCGGCTTTGATCAACTGTATGAGATTCTCTACCTGGATCCCCGGCGGCAGACTGCCGCTGATCACCAGAATGGAGCCTGATTCGATGGCGAGCACTTTCTCTTCCAGTTGGCGAAATTCACTTTCACTCAAGGCCGCGCCAGGCATTACGAAGCGGTATTGCTCACCGCTGGACTCAACGTGAACGTGCAAGTTTTGCCGCGTCCAGTCTTTGGCTTCTACGACGGTAGTCGGCACGTTTTCATCGGCCAGTAGTGCGGTGAGGTGTTCACCGGTTGCACCGCCTGCCGGGAACAGCGCGGTGGCCCGACCGCCCAGATGTGCAATGGCGCGGGCAACATTGATGCCGCCGCCGCCGGGTTCAAAAACCGGGGCGCTGCAACGGAGCTTACCTTCAGGATAAATCTGTGGCGTGAGCGTTGCGCTATCCAGAGAGGGCGCTAACGTCAGCGTATATACCGGGACCATCATTACCTCCTTTTTATCTGGCTGCTTTAAGCCTGGCACTGATTGCCCAGAAGGGAAAGTAAATAACAGTATGATTTTCAGACTGAATTTGAGTCAGGGAACGGTGGCGATTAATAACCAAATTCTCTTTTTTGAGATCTCTCTTATTCAAAAAATCAAATAAGATTTCATTGATATGTTTAACCGGCCTTTTTATAATTTGTTACCTTTCTTTGGACCGTTGTCGTTGATCCTTATGAAAGATTCCGGGACCGTGTTGGTCTCTTTTTTTGCTGTACGGACTCTTAATAAATGAAGCTTTTGAAGACAGTACCCGCACTGTTTATGGCTGCGGGCGTGCTTGCGTCGATGAATGCTGTCGCCGATGACACCGTTTTTACTGTCATGGATGACCCTGCAACTGCAAAAAAACCGTTCGAAGGTAGCGTGAACGGTGGCTATCTTGCTCAGTCCGGCAACACAAAGAGTTCCTCTTTGACTGCCGACTCCACGTTGACCTGGTACGGTAGCAGAACGGCCTGGTCGTTGTGGGGGAATGCCAGCAACACCTCGGCAAACGATGAACGTTCGTCTGAAAAATACGCTGTAGGTGGTCGTAGCCGTTATAACCTGACGGATTACGATTATCTGTTTGGCCAGGCGAGCTGGTTGACTGACCGTTACAACGGCTACAGCGATCGTGATGTGTTTACTGCCGGTTATGGTCGCCAGATCCTGAACGGCCCGGTACACAGCCTGCGCTTTGAATTTGGTCCGGGTGTGCGTTACGACAAGTACACTGATGGCGATACCAAAACCACAGCACTGGGTTATGCATCCGGTACTTATGCGTGGCAAATTAGCGACAACACGAAATTCACCCAGGGCGTTTCCGTATTTGGTGCGGATGATACCACTGTGAACTCCGAGACGGCGCTGAACGTGGCTATCAACGCGCATTTCGCGCTGAAAGTCGCTTATAACCTGACCTGGAACTCCCAGCCGCCGTCAACTGCACCGGATCATACCGATCGCAGAACCACGGTAACGTTAGGCTATAAAATGTAATTGAGTGGGCCGGAAATATCGGCCCCTTGTTTTAATTTGTTCATTCGTGCTATTTTTCACGTCGCTTATTAAATTTGATTTAAGTAAATATTTCCCTCCTTATTTTCTTCACAATTAATTCAAATGAAACATATTCAGTTTATTTGACACGAATGGATAAATAAATTGACTGTGCAAAAGTGTGATCCAGATCTACACTAATTGCACGGGTAAAAAACACACCCAAACAGTCATGTGTTTATTCAAGAAAGAGAAATTCATCATGAAAAAAATCAATACTGCTGCCGCGGCTGTAGTGCTGTCTGCACTCTCCTTTGGTGTCTTCGCTGCGGATTCCGTTAATACGACTGCCAGCCAGACCAACACTAACATCACCAACATTGAAGCGGGTTCCAACATGGTGCCGGTTGCACAGACCGCACATAATACCAATGCCGCTGCATTCGACTCACATACGCTGGTTGCCGGTGAGTGGAATTAATTACATTCTCAGTTAATTCATTAACTTTGAAAAAACCGGATAATGTTGTACCGGTTTTTTTGTATTAATAATCGAATTGTAAATCTTGTTAGATAAATCTGATGGGTTATTGACGAAAACTGACGTGAATAACTCATGGTAGATTATTTAACATTTCCCATCAGTTAACCTCGCAGAAGCGAAAGCATATTTTCAGCCGACTGGTTGGTCACTTTCAATACCGCGTCCTGTCCTTGTTGCAATATTTGTGCTTTCACCAGTTTACTGGCTTCCATGGCGTAATCGGCATCTTCAATTCGGCTTTTCGCCGCCTGGGTCGCAATACTCTGTTGCGCGAGTACGGATTTATTGGATTCGAAGCGGTTAATAAACGCGCCATATTGCGCACGATAGCTGCTGACTTTATCCAGCGCCTTATCGAGCGCCCCCATGGCGATACTGGCCGTAGCCGTTGAACGCAGTTCGGTATTGGTTAGCCCCAGCGACTTAATGTCTGATGGCGTGGTCGGCATGGTAGTGGCTTGTACATCATCGCCATAGCTGGCGCTGGTCACCACCTCCCAGGGACGGCTTTGCTTCGGCGGCTCCGCCGGAGTAATGGTGGGTTCCGGCAGATCACCCCACGTCAGATTACTGGTAAAGGAACCACTGCCCACCACCATTACCACCAGATCTTCCGTGACATTATCGATTTTCAGGCGTTCAAGCCTGTTCGAACCGTTGCTACCATCGTTGTACGCTTTGCCCGGCTCATAACGGTCACCGTCGCCACTGTAGCTGATGGTCATGCCGTTATAAGCGAGGGTTTCGCTGCCGTTGAGCGCCCATGAAGCGCCTCCTTCAATCAGCATCGAGTCATCATAGGTTGCTCCACGCTGGAAACCATTCGCTTCTGTCAGTACCTTGCTGGTGGCTTTGGCTGAACTGGTGATGCCACGACTTTTCCAGGTATAGTCCGCCGTGGTGCCGTTGATTGGCGTGCCCGCCAGATGCTTGCCATCGCGGGTGAATAACTGAATGTCATCATCCAGACCCAATGAATCAATGGTAATAGCGATGTTTTTCGACCCGGCTGGAATATACGCCAGCGACACAATGCCGGAACTGAAGGTGTAATTGACTCCTTGAGCAGGGAATTTAACGCTCAATGGCGGCACATTGCCAATCAACTCCGGGGGCAGTTCCGGGTCATCGGTCGCCAGCGGATAGCGACCGAAGATCTCCGTGCCTTCAGAAATTGACTGGATATTCTCCAGAATACTTTGATATTCGTTATGAGTGCTTTGACGATCGCCCTCAGATAAGGTGCTATTTCCGGCCTGAATGGCCAGATTTTTGGCACGGATCAACAGCTCGCCGACGGTACTGAGGCTGCTATCGGCGGTTTGCGCCATACTGATGGCGTCATCCAGACCGCGGGACACGACACTGTCGGCGTTAGCGCTGGCGCGCATGCGGTTGGCAATAGCCTGTCCCGCCGCATCATCCCTGGCGCTATTAATCCGTAAGCCCGACGACAACCGCTCAATCGATTCCTGAAGCGTCGATGCTGTGGCTGGTCTGATGGTCAGATTCAGCCCCGTCATTTCGTTGTAGTTGATCGCTTGCATTACCGTGGTTGATTCATTCAGATCGCTAATGAATCATTAATCGGCAGGCTGGCTGATGATCTTTAACGCAAATTAACGGGGGAATTTCGCGGTGCGCTAAAAAATGCCCTTCCGGCGTGAAATCCGCACGCAGCGGAAGGGGAAGAGAGTAAAACGTTACACGTTACAAAGAGCCTCTCTCACCCTATGCTAAACGCGGGGAAATGCTATAAGCATTAGTTTCTTTATTAGATACACCTGCAAACGTAAATTTACTAATAAAAATGACGCTAAACGGAGGCGTAATGGGGAAGGCAAAAGACGATGTGTTATATGAGGAAATGTGTCGGGTGGTGGGTAAAGTGGTGCTGGAAATGCGTGACCTCGGGCAGGAGCCTAAACATATCGTGATTGCGGGCCTGGTCAGAACCATGCTGGCAAACCAAAAGATTAAACGTTCAGCGCTGACTCAGGAAGCGATGGAAGAGGTGATCCGCGCCTTAGGTTATCAGGCCTGAGGCGATCTGAAAAAGGCACGCTTGACGCGTGCCTTTTTGAGTCAGTTTTTGGTTAATGGCGTTTTTTATGACGGCCGGGAAGGTTCCTGGACGACTTCATGCTGTAGTGCTTATAAAACGAAAATATAATGATCGCGACCAGCGCGATAACAAGAACCGGATATATTATTTCCATTCTTTATCAGTAAGTTAGGCGTTGATGATAGCCACCCATGCTGGCTGTCTGGCAGTCAGTGGGATAGCGCCTTAAAATCAGATAAACCTCAGATTACATAAACGATTTTTAAAATGCCCTTTCATTCTGATTGCCAGAATTCACAGCAACACACTGCAATTTCACCTGGAATTGTCATTGTTGTAAATATGTAATCTTCTTTGCCGCGGATAACTTACAAATAAAGCCAGCGGACATCTTCCGTTAACGCTGCGCTAAGCGATGTCACTGTGACCAGGATTATGATTCTGTTCACGCTTTTATGTCACCCCGATGCCGTGTACTATTGAGTGGCGTTATCAGCCCGTGAATGCGGGTGTCTGTCGGATTTTTGTACATCCGGAGGCGCACAATTTGCAGAGTGAAGCAAAGAAACACATTTAACGTGCTGATATAAATATATTATTTAGTTTTGTATGTGCTCTTTCGTGTGGGGCACCACTGCAAATAAGGAAATGAAATGCCTGTAATTACGCTTCCTGATGGCAGTCAACGCCATTACGACCATGCTGTAAGCCCAATGGATGTCGCGCTGGATATCGGTCCGGGACTGGCGAAAGCCTGTATCGCCGGGCGTGTAAACGGTGAGCTGGTCGATGCTTCTGATGTGATCGACAGCGACGCAAACCTTGCCATCATCACCGCGAAAGATGACGAAGGCCTGGACATTATCCGCCACTCCTGCGCGCACCTGTTGGGTCACGCCATTAAACAGCTCTGGCCAACCACCAAAATGGCTATCGGTCCGGTTATCGACAATGGTTTTTACTATGACATTGACCTTGACCACACGTTGACCCAGGAAGATATCGACGCGCTCGAAAAACGTATGCACGAGCTCGCCGAGAGCAACTACGATGTCATCAAGAAAAAAGTGAGCTGGCATGAAGCCCGTGAGACCTTTGTCAAACGCGGCGAAAGCTACAAAGTCTCCATCCTTGATGAGAACATCGCGCATGATGACAAGCCGGGCTTGTATCATCACCAGGAATACATCGACATGTGCCGCGGTCCGCATGTGCCGAATATGCGTTTTTGCCATCACTTTAAACTGATGAAAATCGCGGGCGCTTACTGGCGCGGCGATAGCAATAACAAAATGCTGCAGCGTATTTACGGCACCGCGTGGGCAGATAAAAAAGCACTGAATGCTTATCTGCAACGCCTGGAAGAGGCCGCTAAACGCGACCACCGTAAAATCGGCAAACAGCTTGACCTGTATCACATGCAGGAAGAAGCGCCGGGTATGGTCTTCTGGCATAACGATGGCTGGACTATCTTCCGTGAGCTGGAAACGTTCGTACGCTCCAAGCTGAAAGAGTACCAGTATCAGGAAGTGAAAGGCCCGTTCATGATGGACCGTGTGCTGTGGGAAAAAACCGGGCACTGGGACAACTATAAAGATGCCATGTTTACGACGTCTTCCGAGAACCGTGAGTACTGCATCAAGCCGATGAACTGCCCGGGACACGTACAGATCTTTAACCAGGGTCTGAAGTCCTACCGCGATCTGCCGCTGCGTATGGCAGAGTTCGGTAGCTGTCATCGTAACGAGCCATCAGGCGCGCTGCACGGGTTAATGCGTGTTCGCGGCTTTACGCAGGACGATGCGCATATCTTCTGTACGGAAGAGCAGGTTCGCGATGAAGTGAACGCGTGCATCCGTTTAGTCTATGATATGTACAGCACTTTTGGTTTCGAAAAAATCGTCGTCAAACTGTCAACGCGTCCTGAAAAACGCATTGGTAGCGATGAAATGTGGGACCGTGCGGAAGCGGATCTGGCGGTTGCGCTGGAAGAAAACAACATCCCGTTTGAATTCCAACTGGGTGAAGGCGCTTTCTACGGCCCGAAAATTGAATTTACACTGTATGACTGCCTCGATCGTGCATGGCAGTGCGGAACAGTACAGCTCGACTTCTCTCTGCCGTCTCGTCTGAGCGCCTCCTATGTGGGCGAAAACAACGAACGTCAGGTGCCGGTTATGATTCACCGTGCAATTCTTGGTTCACTGGAGCGCTTTATCGGCATCCTGACCGAAGAGTTTGCCGGTTTCTTCCCGACATGGCTTGCCCCGGTGCAGGTTGTCGTGATGAACATTACCGATTCTCAGGCTGAATACGTTAACGAATTGACGCGCAAACTGCAAAATGCGGGCATTCGTGTAAAAGCAGACTTGAGAAACGAGAAGATTGGCTTTAAAATCCGCGAGCACACTTTACGTCGTGTCCCTTATATGCTGGTTTGTGGTGATAAAGAGGTTGAAGCCGGTAAAGTTGCCGTGCGTACCCGTCGTGGTAAAGACCTGGGTAGCCTTGACGTAAATGAAGTTATCGAGAAGCTGCAACAAGAGATTCGCAGCCGCAGTCTTCAACAACTGGAGGAATAAGGTATTAAAGGCGGAAAACGAGTTCAAACGGCGCGTCCCAATCGTATCAATGGCGAGATTCGTGCCCTGGAAGTTCGCTTAACAGGTCTGGAAGGCGAGCAGCTTGGTATTGTGAGTCTGAGAGAAGCTCTGGAAAAAGCTGAAGAAGCCGGGGTAGATTTAGTTGAAATCAGCCCTAACGCCGAGCCGCCCGTTTGCCGTATAATGGATTACGGCAAGTTCCTCTATGAAAAGAGCAAATCTTCTAAGGAACAGAAGAAGAAGCAGAAAGTTATTCAGGTTAAGGAAATTAAATTCCGACCTGGTACAGATGAAGGCGACTATCAGGTAAAACTCCGCAGCCTGATTCGCTTTCTCGAAGAGGGCGATAAGGCCAAGATCACGCTGCGTTTCCGCGGTCGTGAGATGGCCCACCAACAGATCGGTATGGAAGTGCTTAATCGCGTGAAAGACGATCTGAATGAACTGGCAGTGGTCGAATCCTTCCCTACGAAGATCGAAGGCCGCCAGATGATTATGGTGCTTGCTCCGAAGAAGAAACAGTAAGGCCATCAAGTAATTAAACCTGTGGGCCACAAGCCTGCGGGTTTAGTTCGCCTATGTTTCGTTTATTAACAATGCGAAGTGGAAGTTAAAAAATGCCAAAAATCAAAACCGTACGCGGTGCTGCGAAGCGTTTTAAAAAAACCGGTAAAGGTGGTTTTAAACACAAGCACGCTAACCTGCGTCATATTCTGACCAAAAAAGCTACCAAGCGTAAACGTCACCTGCGTCCGAAAGCCATGGTTTCCAAAGGCGATCTGGGCCTGGTAATCGCGTGCCTGCCGTACGCATAAGTCGTTAACCTTTAACTTTTTAATTAGAATATAGATACAGGAGAGAGCCATGGCTCGCGTAAAACGTGGTGTGATTGCACGTGCACGTCATAAGAAAATTTTGAAACAAGCTAAAGGTTACTACGGCGCGCGTTCTCGCGTTTACCGTGTTGCCTTCCAGGCTGTTATCAAAGCTGGTCAGTACGCTTATCGTGACCGTCGTCAGAAAAAGCGTCAGTTCCGTCAACTGTGGATTGCACGTATCAACGCAGCAGCACGTCAGAACGGTATTTCTTACAGCAAATTCATCAACGGCCTGAAAAAAGCCTCTGTTGAAATCGACCGTAAGATCCTGGCTGACATCGCCGTATTCGACAAAGTGGCATTCACTGCCCTGGTTGAAAAAGCGAAAGCAGCTCTGGCGTAAGCCAGTTTAAGAGAGGGAGCCTGGCTCCCTCTTTTGCTTTAACATTATCAATGCATTGACATTTCGCCGTGATACGCTTTCAATAAGCCATCACAGCCCACTTACCCGGTTAAGGTAACGCAAGCATGAATGCTGCTATTTTCCGCTTCTTTTTTTACTTTAGCACCTGAACCCAGGAGGCTAGCGCGTGAAAGAAGAAACGGAAAACAGCGCCAGAAAGCCTCCCTTGTGGAGGCTTTTTTTGTATCTGCCGCGTGTAAATATCGTCATATAACGAGGAAAACCATGTCACATCTCGCAGAGCTGGTTGCCGGTGCGAAGGCAGCCATTAACGATGCCCAGGATGTCGCCGCGCTGGACAACGTTCGCGTCGAATATCTGGGTAAGAAAGGGCATCTGACCCTCCAAATGACCACCCTGCGTGAGCTGCCGCCGGAAGAGCGTCCGGCTGCCGGGGCCGTGATCAATGAAGCAAAGGAGCAGGTTCAGCAGGCGCTGAACGCCCGTAAAACCGATCTCGAAAATGCAGCGCTGAACGCGCGTCTGGCGGCGGAAACCATTGATGTTTCTCTGCCAGGGCGTCGTATCGAAAATGGCGGCCTGCACCCGGTTACCCGCACTATCGACCGCATTGAAAGTTTCTTCGGTGAGCTCGGCTTTACCGTCGCGACAGGTCCGGAAATCGAAGACGATTACCACAACTTCGACGCCCTGAACATTCCGGGCCATCACCCGGCGCGTGCTGACCACGACACTTTCTGGTTCGATGCGACCCGCTTGCTGCGCACCCAGACCTCTGGCGTGCAGATCCGCACCATGGAAAACCAGCAGCCGCCAATCCGCATTATCGCGCCGGGTCGCGTATATCGTAACGATTACGATCAGACGCATACCCCGATGTTCCATCAGATGGAAGGTCTGATTGTCGACAAAAACATCAGCTTCACCAACCTGAAGGGCACGCTGCACGACTTCCTGCGTAACTTCTTTGAAGAAGATCTGCAGATTCGTTTCCGTCCGTCCTATTTCCCGTTTACTGAACCGTCTGCGGAAGTGGATGTGATGGGTAAGAACGGGAAATGGCTGGAAGTTCTGGGCTGCGGTATGGTGCACCCGAACGTGCTGCGCAATGTTGGCATTGATCCGGAAGTCTACTCCGGCTTTGCATTTGGTATGGGGATGGAGCGTCTTACCATGCTGCGCTACGGCGTGACAGATTTGCGCGCATTCTTCGAAAACGATTTGCGTTTCCTCAAACAGTTTAAATAAAGGCAGGCAAAACAATGAAATTCAGTGAACTGTGGTTACGCGAATGGGTCAATCCGGCCATTGATAGCGAAGCGTTGTCGGGCCAAATCACGATGGCAGGCCTCGAAGTAGACGGTGTTGAGCCGGTTGCCGGGGCGTTTCACGGCGTCGTCGTAGGCGAAGTGATGGCGTGCGCTCAGCATCCAAATGCTGACAAATTGCGCGTAACAAAAGTCAATGTTGGCGGCGATCGTCTGCTGGACATCGTCTGCGGGGCGCCAAACTGCCGTCTGGGGCTGAAAGTAGCCGTTGCAACCGTCGGCGCGGTGTTGCCGGGTGATTTCAAAATAAAAGCGGCAAAACTGCGTGGCGAACCGTCAGAAGGCATGCTGTGCTCCTTCTCGGAACTGGGTATTTCTGACGATCACAGCGGCATTATCGAGCTGCCGGCGGATGCGCCGATTGGCACCGATATCCGTGAATACCTGAAACTCGATGATAACACCATCGAAATCAGCGTGACGCCGAACCGTGCTGACTGCCTTGGTATTATTGGCGTGGCGCGCGACGTGGCGGTACTGAATAAATCGCCGCTGGTAGCACCAGAGATTGCGCCGGTTGCTGCAACAATCGACGATACGCTGCCGATTACGGTAGAGGCTGCTGACGCCTGCCCGCGCTACCTCGGCCGCGTGGTGAAGGGCATCAACGTGAAAGCGCCAACGCCGCTGTGGATGAAAGAGAAACTGCGTCGCTGCGGGATTCGTTCTATTGATGCGGTGGTGGACGTCACCAACTACGTTCTGCTTGAGCTGGGTCAGCCGATGCACGCCTTCGACCGCGATCGTCTGGATGGCGGCATCGTGGTGCGTATGGCAAAAGAGGGTGAAACGCTGGTCCTGCTGGATGGTAGCGAAGCCAAACTGAATGCCGATACGCTGGTCATTGCCGATCACAACAAAGCGCTGGCGATGGGCGGTATTTTCGGCGGTGAGCACTCCGGTGTGAACGATGAAACGCAGAATGTTCTGCTGGAATGCGCTTTCTTCAATCCGCTCTCTATTACCGGCCGCGCACGTCGTCATGGTTTGCACACGGATGCGTCTCATCGCTATGAGCGCGGTGTTGATCCGCAACTGCAGTACAAAGCGATAGAACGTGCAACCCGCTTGTTGCTCGACATCTGTGGTGGTGAAGCAGGTCCGGTCATTGATGTGACCAACGAAGCAACCTTGCCGAAACGTGCGACCATCCGCTTGCGTCGCAGCAAACTGGATCGCCTGATTGGTCATCACATTGCCGATGAGCAAGTGAGCGACATTCTGAACCGCTTGGGCTGCGAAGTGACTGAAGGCCAGGATGAGTGGTTGGCCGTCGCGCCGAGCTGGCGTTTCGATATGGAAATCGAAGAAGATCTGGTAGAGGAAGTGGCGCGTGTGTACGGCTACAACAATATTCCGGATGAGCCGGTGCAGGCTGGCCTGATCATGGGTGAGCACCGCGAAGCGAATCTATCACTTAAGCGCGTGAGAACGCTGCTGAACGATAAAGGCTACCAGGAAGTGATCACCTACAGTTTCGTCGACCCGAAACTGCAACAGCTGATCCATCCGGGAGAAGAAGCCCTGATCCTGCCGAGCCCGATCTCCAGCGAAATGTCGGCTATGCGCTTGTCACTGTGGACCGGTCTGCTGGGCACTATCGTCTACAACCAGAACCGTCAGCAGAGCCGCGTGCGCATTTTTGAAACCGGTTTGCGTTTTGTTCCGGATACTCAGGCAAACCTCGGCATCCGCCAGGATGTGATGCTGGCGGGCGCAATTTGCGGTAACCGTTACGAAGAGCACTGGGATCTGGCGAAAGGCAGCGTTGATTTCTTCGATCTGAAAGGCGATCTGGAGTCTGTTCTGGAGCTGACGGGCAAATTATCGGCGATTGAGTTCCGCGCAGAAGCGAATCCGGCATTGCATCCGGGGCAGTCCGCCGCGATTTATCTGAAAGATAAACGTATTGGTTTCATTGGGGTAGTCCATCCGGAGCTGGAACGTAAGCTCGATCTCAATGGCCGTACGCTGGTGTTTGAACTGGAGTGGAATGCGCTTGCAGACCGCGTGGTTCCTCAGGCTCAGGAGATTTCTCGCTTCCCTGCAAACCGTCGCGATATCGCTGTCGTTGTCGCCGAAAATGTGCCCGCAGCAGATGTTTTGGGCGAATGTAAGAAAGTTGGCGTAAATCAGGTAGTTGGCGTAAACTTATTTGACGTGTACCGCGGTAAGGGTGTAGCGGAAGGGTATAAGAGCCTTGCCATTAGCCTGATCCTTCAGGATACCAGCCGTACACTCGAAGAAGAGGAGATTGCCGCTACCGTTGCCAGATGTGTAGAGGCATTAAAAGAGCGATTCCAGGCATCATTGAGGGATTGAACCTATGGCGCTTACAAAAGCTGAAATGTCAGAATATCTGTTTGATAAGCTAGGGCTTAGCAAGCGGGACGCAAAAGAGCTGGTAGAGCTGTTTTTCGAAGAGATCCGTCGTGCTCTGGAAAACGGTGAGCAGGTAAAACTCTCCGGCTTTGGCAACTTCGATTTGCGCGACAAAAATCAACGTCCGGGACGTAACCCGAAAACGGGCGAGGATATTCCCATTACAGCCCGGCGCGTGGTGACCTTCAGACCCGGCCAGAAGTTAAAAAGCCGTGTCGAAAACGCTTCGCCCAAAGCTGAGTGATATGAACTAATTAAAAAGGCCGCCATGCGGCCTTTTTTCTTTTCAGTACGCCCTATCAACCTTAGAATCAGTCACCTGACTGACGGGTTTAACGGAAAACATGCTGGCATACGCTCATCACCAACAGCAACGCAACCGCCGCTGGCTGTGCGGATTATCGCTGCTTTTACTGCTCGCGCTCGTTTTCAGCCTTTGCGCGGGTGAACAATGGATAGCGCCCAACGCCTGGTTCACCCCCAGAGGGCAACTCTTCGTCTGGCAAATTCGTCTGCCGCGCACGTTGGCGGTACTGTTGGTCGGTGCGGCGCTGGCGCTCTCTGGCGCTGTTATGCAGGCATTATTTGAAAACCCGCTGGCTGAACCGGGCCTACTGGGTGTCTCCAGCGGTGCCGGTGTAGGTCTCATTGCCGCCGTACTGCTCGGTGGCGGCATGCTGCCCATCTGGGCGTTGGGTGTCTGCGCTATCGCTGGCGCGCTTATCGTCACGCTTATCCTGCTGCGTTTTGCTCGCAGACATCTTTCCACCAGTCGGTTGTTACTGGCCGGTGTCGCACTTGGCATTATTTGCACAGCATTAACCACCTGGGCGGTCTATTTTTCAACCTCGTTCGATTTACGCCAGTTAATGTACTGGATGATGGGCGGTTTTGGCGGCGTTGACTGGCAACAGAGCTGGCTGATGATTGCGCTACTGCCCGTTATGGGGTGGATCTGCTTGCAGTCGGCACCGCTTAATGTGCTGGCGCTGGGTGACATATCGGCACGACAACTGGGGTTGCCATTATGGCTATGGCGCAACGTATTGGTGGTCGCCACGGGTTGGATGGTGGGCGTCAGCGTCGCACTTGCCGGGGCGATAGGTTTTATCGGCCTGGTGATCCCCCATATCTTACGGTTATGCGGTCTGACCGATCACCGGGTGCTGCTGCCCGCCTGCGCATTGACTGGCGCATCGGTGCTGCTCTTTGCCGATATTGTCGCCCGTCTCGCCTTAAGCGCCGCCGAGTTACCGATAGGTGTCGTAACCGCCACGCTGGGCGCGCCGGTGTTTATCTGGCTATTATTAAAAGTTGGGCGTTAAGCCTGACAACCACAACATCAACAAAGGGTACGCTATGCAACAGGATATTCTGAATACTGAAGTCACGACCATTGATGGTGAACACACCACACTCGAAAGTTACCGCGGCAATGTGCTGCTGGTGGTTAACGTTGCCTCGAAATGTGGGCTGACGCCGCAGTATGAGCAACTGGAAAATATCCAGAAAACGTTGGGTGACGAGGGTTTCAGCGTGCTCGGCTTCCCCTGTAACCAGTTCCTCGGCCAGGAGCCTGGCTCCGAAGAAGAGATCAAAACGTTCTGCAGCACCACATATGGCGTGACGTTTCCGATGTTCAGCAAAATTGAGGTCAACGGTGAAGCGCGCCATCCGCTCTACAAAAAGTTGATTGCTGCAGCGCCTGTGGCTGTTGCGCCTGAAGGCAGTGGATTCTATGAGCGTATGGAAAGTAAAGGGCGCGCGCCGAAGGAGCCGGGCGACATTTTGTGGAACTTCGAAAAATTCCTCATCGGTCGCGATGGTCAACTGATCCAACGTTTCTCGCCGGATATGACACCGGAAGACCCGGTCTTGCAGGCCGCCATTAAACACGCGCTGGCGAAATAATACCGATGCTGTTGCAACTGCAGGATGTGGGCGCTACCGGGCGACTGGGGCCGATAACGGCAACCATTGGTCGCGGGGAGATCCTGCATCTGGTAGGGCCTAACGGTGCAGGAAAGAGCACCTTATTGACCCGCCTTGCGGGATTGTCTGGTGGACAGGGGCGCGTGCTGTTCGATGGACAGCCGCTGGAACGCTGGCCTGCGACGCAACTGGCGCGCCACCGCGCTTATCTTGCCCAGCAGCAAACGCCGCCTTTCGCCATGCCTGTCTGGCATTACCTGTCGCTGCATCAGCCCGCTGGCGCGCAAAGCGCCATATTGCTGGAGATCTCCGGGAAACTGGGGCTGAACGACAAACTGGATCGCGCGGTGAATCAGCTTTCCGGCGGAGAATGGCAACGCGTGCGCCTTGCCGCAGTGATATTGCAAATCCACCCGGGCGGTAATCCGTCCGGGCAGCTTCTGTTGCTGGATGAGCCGATGAATGGCCTCGACATTGCACAACAAGCCGCGCTGGATAAGCTGCTCTGCGGACTGGTGGCGGCAGGCATTACGCTGGTGATGAGTAGTCATGACCTTAACCACACATTACGGCATACCCATCAGGCATGGTTGTTGAACGGCGGTAAGTTGATCGCCAGCGGTGCAGGGCAGGATGTATTAGTGCCATCAATGCTTGAAGCGGCCTACAGCGTGCCCTTCCGACGGCTGGAAATTGAAGGCCATGCGATGCTGATCCCCGTGACGTGACGAAAACGTGACTTGCCACACATCGGACTCCCACGGTAGATTATTCCGAGAAAAAGAAAGAATGAGGCTTGATCCAGAATGCGTATCTGGTTTCTTGTGGCCGCAGCGCTATTCCTTGCAGGATGTAGTTCGCATCGCGCACCACCACCTAACCCGAGATTGTCCGATTCGATTACCGTTATTGCTAACCTGAATGATCAGCTTAGCGAATGGAACGGTACGCCATATCGCTATGGTGGAACCAGTCGTTCGGGTATTGACTGCTCTGGCTTCGTGATGATGACATTCCGCGATAAGTTCGCTCTCCAGCTCCCGCGCGAAACGCGTCAGCAGGCGGAAATTGGCACCAGGATCGATAAAGACGATTTGCTGCCCGGTGACTTGGTGTTCTTTAAAACCGGTTCCGGCGAAAATGGGCTGCATGTTGGCATTTATGATACCGACCACGCGTTTATTCATGCATCGACCAGTCGGGGGGTGATGCGTTCCTCTCTTGATAATGTTTACTGGCGGAAGAATTTCTGGCAGGCGCGGCGGATTTGAGTCATCGCTCGCTCGTTTTGTGCCAGGTAAAGAGAGAGAAGGTGCGTGAGCAATCTGAGCAATCGCTTCTCTTTTGTTTTTGAACATTCGCGTTTATTAAACCAGGATGTTTCCGCTAATTAATATTTATAATATTAATTAATTTTGTCGTACACTGGGCTCTGGAAACGCGGGTTATTAGTTTTTAACCCGCTAAAAGTTAATAAGGATTAAGGAGAATCTGAATATTAAATGGAAAAAAATGAAGTTAATCTCATTAAAATCAACAAATTTGAATTATGTTTACCTGGGTTTAAGAATGCCGGACATCACCCTTAATGCGGGACTGGCACAATGATTGTATCGCTGGATGACACATATCGCTCCGAGCTTTTATTACTGCCTGCGAAAAATGGTAACGGAATGCTTCAGGGGCTGGAAATTATTGTTAACTTTGTGGGGAGCGACAGTACTGTCCGCGCCCCTACAGAGCTGGTCCTGCCACGCCTGACGGCAGACGAAACGCTGGCGCTGTTCGCCGAGCAACTGGCGTTGCTTGAAGCCTGCCAACTCTTTTTTATACAACATCAGCTAATTGCCTGGATAAATATTTCCCCGCTTATTGTTGATGCCCTGCTGACGGATGAACAACTTGCTGCCTGCGTGGATAAATTCCCTTTCCTGGAATTTACCATCAATGAGAACTATCCCGGTCTGAATATGGGCAAAGAAAATCAGATATTGTCTCTATTGGCGAAACGATATCCGTTAGTGTTGGCAAATTTTGGTTCTGGCGCCGTGTCGACCAAAGCCATTTTCGATGGCCTGTTTAAAGGTGTGGCGTTAGATAAAAACTTCGTTCATCAACGATTATCTTCCCGTTCATTTGAGCCATTTATGCGGGCGATCGTTTCGCAAATTGAACCTTACTGTCGTTCGATTATGATTACCGGTATTGATAATGAGTTTGCGTTAAAAAAGGCCATTCCCTTCCAGTTTAGCGCCATGCAAGGCGCATTGTGGCCAGCGGTGACCGTATCGATGATCACGTCGCTGGTACATCCATAGCCCTGCTTTTCCCCCGTGTTTAATCGTCGCTGAAGGCACTACACTAAAAGCAGGAGGAACCATGACCCTGTCTTTTACTACCCGCTGGCGCGACGAGTTGCCAGAATTTTATAGCGCGCTGTCACCGACGCCGCTTGATAACACGCGATTGATCTGGCGCAACGCACCGCTGGCGCACGAGCTGGGCGTACCGGATGCGCTTTTCCATCCAGTTTCCGGGGCGGGCGTCTGGGGCGGCGAAACGCTGCTACCGGGCATGTCGCCACTGGCACAAGTCTATAGCGGACATCAATTCGGTGTCTGGGCCGGGCAACTGGGCGACGGGCGCGGCATCCTGCTTGGAGAGCAGCAACTGCAGGATGGCACCACCCGCGACTGGCATTTGAAAGGGGCAGGCCTGACACCCTATTCACGCATGGGCGACGGCCGCGCGGTATTGCGTTCGACAATCCGTGAGAGCCTGGCATCGGAGGCGATGCATTACCTCGGTATTCCTACTACACGCGCGCTCAGTATCGTGACCAGCGAGACGCCGGTGATGCGTGAGCGACGGGAATCGGGCGCGATGCTGATGCGCATTGCCGAAAGTCACGTGCGTTTTGGCCATTTTGAGCACTTCTACTATCGCCGTGAGCCGCAAAAAGTGCAGCAACTGGCGGATTTCGTGATCCGCCATCACTGGCCAGCGTTACAAGATGAAGGTGATAAATATGTTGTCTGGTTCCGTGACGTCGTGCAGCGTACGGCGACGCTGATTGCCCGCTGGCAGGCGGTGGGTTTTGCCCATGGTGTGATGAATACAGATAACATGTCGATCCTCGGACTGACGATTGACTATGGCCCGTTTGGCTTTCTGGATGATTACCAACCGGGCTTTATCTGCAATCATTCGGACTATCAGGGGCGTTACAGTTTCGATAATCAGCCCGCCGTTGCGTTGTGGAATCTCCAGCGTCTGGCGCAGTCGCTGTCGCCGTTTATTGCTGTCGACGCGCTGAATGCCGCGCTGGATGAGTATCAGCATGCACTGCTGACGGAGTATGGTGTGTTAATGCGCCGCAAGCTGGGGTTCGTGAGTCAGCAACAAGGCGATAACCTGTTGCTGGATGGGCTGTTCTCATTAATGGCGCGGGAAGGGAGCGATTATACCCGTACTTTCCGTATGCTGAGCCTGACGGAACAGCACAGCGCCAGTTCGCCGCTGCGTGATGAGTTTATCGATCGTGCAGCGTTTGATCGCTGGTTCACGGATTACCGCGCGCGTCTCCAGGCGGAAAACATTGATGATGCACAGCGGCAACAGCTGATGAAAAGCGCCAATCCGGCAATGGTTTTGCGAAACTGGCTGGCACAACGCGCCATAGAAGCCGCGGAGCAGGGCAATACTGCAGAGCTGGAACAATTGCATGAAGCGCTACGCCAGCCCTTTATCGATCGCCACGATGAGTATGTCAATCGCCCACCGGACTGGGGTAAACGGCTGGAAGTGAGCTGTTCAAGCTAACAGTCTGTTATTTGGTGAGGATGAGCTTTCCCGCGTGGGTCTGGCGCAGCAAATAGTGCTGACCTTTGTGCTCAATAACAACACGCCCTTCGTCGCCCAGCAGCACCTGACTGCTGATGCGGCGATCGGTCGGAATGATGTGGGTGGCGTTTTCCTGGGGGGTGACCGGGGGGATCGTCGTGCTATCCATATGCGACATCTCAGCTCAAAGCAATATTTGTATTAACAATGAGAATCATTATCAATATTCTGGCGCGCGAGGCAAGGGCCGCTTCACTGCTTTGCCGGAGATCCCCCAGGAAAACGTAGGGGAAAATGAGGGGATTCCCGCCGCGAACGGCGGGAGAGGCTCAAAAACGTGTCGCCACCGCGTCAGCCAGCCTGGCGAGCAGGCGTTCACTGTCTTCCCAATTCAGGCAAGGATCGGTAATGGATTGCCCATACACCAGCGGTTGACCACTCACGATTTTTTGTGTCCCTTCTTGCAGGAAACTTTCCGCCATCACGCCTGCAATCGCCGTTGAGCCGTTACGGAGCTGCGTGCAAATATCGTCGCAGACATCCAGCTGGCGGCGATGCTGTTTCTGGCAGTTGCCATGACTGAAGTCCACCACCAGATGTTCCGGCAGATCAAATTCGCGCAACGTATTGCAGGCATTCGCAATGTCTTCGGCATGGTAGTTGGGGTTTTTCCCCCCGCGCATAATGATATGGCCGTACGGATTACCACTGGTCTGGTAGATGGTCATCTGCCCGGTTTTATCCGGCGAGAGGAACATATGGCTGGCGCGCGAGGCACGAATGGCATCCACCGCAATACGGGTATTGCCATCGGTGCCATTTTTGAAGCCTACCGGGCAAGAGAGCGCGGAGGCCATTTCCCGGTGGATCTGGCTTTCCGTGGTTCGTGCGCCAATGGCTCCCCAGCTGATCAGGTCAGCGATAAACTGACCTGTCACCATATCAAGGAACTCTGTCGCCGTAGGGACGCCAAGCTCATTCACCTGCAACAGTAATTTGCGCGCCAGTTCGATACCGTGATTGACCCGATAGCTGCCGTTAAGATCCGGATCGGAAATCAGCCCTTTCCAGCCCACAACGGTGCGGGGTTTTTCAAAATAGGTGCGCATCACGATTTCCAGATGCGCATGGTGTTTTTCCCGTAATGCTTGAAGGCGGCGGGCGTAATCCATTGCCGCGTCAAGGTCGTGGATGGAGCAGGGGCCAATAATGACCAACAGGCGGCGATCTTCGCCATTGAGGATTTTCTCGATCCGGCGACGGGACTCTGTTACGTGCTCCGCGACTTCTGCGCTGACAGGGTGCAACTGCGCCAGTTCAAATGGCGTCACCAGCCTGTCGATGCGCGCAGTGCGAAGTTCATCGGTTTTGTTCATCAGAAATCTCAAAAAAGGTGTGCTTCATGGGCAGAAATGCCGGAAGTAATGCGCATCACCTTAAACCAATCCCGGCTTATTACAAGTCTGACTGTGATGCGCATCACATGATTGCCGCATATGATAGCGCACATTGAACTCATGTACTAGCCTGTTAGTACATACGGCGATTCAGCCCCATAATGTCGAGCATTTTGGTGGCGATCTCTTCCACCGAGTAATTGGTACTGTTGAGACAAGGAATATTGTTCTTGCGGTAAAGCGCTTCCACTTCCTGCACCTCCATCCGACACTGGCGCAATGACGCGTAGCGGCTGTTCTCTCTGCGTTCTTCACGAATCGCGGCCAGACGCTCCGGATTAATGGTCAGACCAAATAATTTGTGTTGCAATGGCTTCAGTGCGGCGGGGAGAATGAGGTTATCCATATCGTCGGCAATAAAAGGATAATTTGCTGCGCGAATACCAAATTGCATTGCCAGATAGAGGCTGGTTGGTGTTTTACCGCAACGGGAAACACCCAGTAAAATCACCTGCGCCTGATCGAGATTACGCAGTGAAATACCATCATCGTGAGCGAGAGTGTAATCAATCGCTGCAATTCGGGCGTCATATTTAGTTAAATTACCTGGATTAAGCCCATGCGTACGATGCGCAATGGGTGTGGGATCGAGTTTTAATTCATGCTGCAACGGGGCAACCAGCGCCTGCACGATGTCCTGACAAAATCCTTCGCTTTGCAAAATAATAGAGCGAATTTCCGGAATGACGATGGAATAGAACACCAGCGGGCGGTTGCCGGTCTGTTGATAGATAGCATCTATTTGTTCCTTGACGGCTCTGGCGCGGCTTTCGTTTTCCACGAACGGCAGCGTTATGCTGCTGACGGCAACAGGGAACTGTGACATGACCGCATGGCCTAATACTTCGGCGGTGATAGCGGTTCCATCAGAAATATAAAACACGTGGCGATCTACAGAACTGTCCATTTAATCCATCCTGAATATCATGCGTAATTCTCTGAAAGCATAAATTAAAACATCGATATTGCGTATCTCCTTTTTCTCATTTTAAAAAATGAAATGGTGTTTTTGTTTTTAATGAAAAGTACGGTTCAATTTTTTTATTGTTACATGAAAAATAAGGTTTTACTTAAGAATGGCTATTACAGAGGGTGGCAGATTGATGGGAATCTGTCCGAAAAACCAGAAATCGTAATTGCTTACACGATTCACCGTTTTTTCAACGGAATTAATTATGCCAGGATTAATGGGTAGTCTGGTGTTTTACCCATTCATATATCACAAAAGGATTGTTTCGATGTCCAACAATGACTCGTCTCCGCTGGTGCTTTGGTATGACCAACTCGGCATGAATGATGTAGACAGAGTTGGAGGCAAAAATGCCTCCCTTGGTGAGATGATTACTAATCTGTCCGGTGTCGGCGTATCCGTACCGAACGGTTTTGCAACCACCGCCGATGCGTTTAATCAGTTCCTTGAGCAAAGCGGACTGAACCAACGTATTTATGAACTGCTGGATAAAACGGACATCGATGATGTTTCCGAACTGGCAAAAGCCGGCACGCAGATCCGCCAGTGGGTGGTCGACACGCCGTTCACGCCAGCGCTGGAAAAGGCCGTTCATGATGCTTACGCAACATTGTCGGAAGACGATGCGCAAGCGTCCTTCGCGGTCCGTTCATCGGCCACCGCCGAAGATATGCCGGATGCCTCCTTCGCCGGGCAGCAGGAAACTTTCCTCAATGTGCAAGGCTATGATGCGGTGCTGGTGGCGATTAAGCATGTATTCGCTTCCTTGTTTAATGACCGCGCCATCTCCTACCGTGTGCATCAGGGCTATGATCACCGTGGTGTGGCGCTGTCTGCTGGCGTGCAGCGGATGGTGCGTTCCGATATCGGTTCCTCCGGCGTTATGTTCTCCATTGATACTGAATCCGGTTTCGACCAGGTGGTGTTTATCACCTCCGCCTGGGGGTTGGGTGAGATGGTGGTGCAGGGTGCGGTTAACCCCGATGAATTCTACGTGCACAAACCAACGCTGGCGGCCAATCGTCCGGCGATTGTCCGCCGCACCATGGGTTCGAAAAAAATCCGCATGATCTATGCGCCGACGCAGGAACATGGCAAGCAGGTGCAAATCGAAGATGTGCCGCAGGTCGATCGCGACCGTTTCTCACTGTCCGACGAGGAAGTGCAGGCGCTGGCGAAACAGGCGGTGCAAATCGAGAAGCACTATGGCCGTCCAATGGATATTGAATGGGCAAAAGATGGTCATACCGGCAAACTGTTTATTGTGCAGGCGCGTCCTGAAACGGTGCGTTCGCGCGGTCAGGTGATGGAACGATATACCCTGCATGCACAGGGAAAAATCGTTTCTGAAGGCCGTGCTATCGGGCATCGCATTGGCGCGGGCACGGTAAAAGTGATCCAGGACATTAGCGAAATGAACCTGATCCAACCGGGCGACGTGCTGGTCACGGACATGACCGACCCGGATTGGGAACCGATCATGAAAAAAGCGGCGGCGATTGTCACCAACCGCGGCGGCCGTACTTGTCATGCCGCGATCATCGCCCGTGAGCTGGGGATCCCGGCGGTAGTGGGTTGCGGCGACGCAACCGAGCGCATCAAGACCGGTGAGAAAGTGACGGTCTCCTGCGCCGAAGGGGATACCGGTTACGTGTATGCCGATCTGCTGGATTTCAGCGTGAAAAGCTCCAGTGTGGATACCATGCCGGACCTGCCGCTGAAGATCATGATGAACGTCGGCAACCCGGATCGCGCCTTTGATTTCGCCTGCCTGCCAAATGAAGGCGTTGGCCTGGCGCGTCTGGAATTTATCATCAACCGTATGATTGGCGTGCACCCGCGTGCGCTGCTGGAGTTTGATGACCAGGAACCGAAGCTGCAAAGCGAAATCCGCGAGATGATGAAAGGGTTCGATTCGCCGGTTGAGTTCTACGTCGGTCGCCTGACGGAAGGGATTTCCACGCTGGGCGCGGCTTTCTGGCCAAAACGCGTGATTGTGCGTTTGTCCGATTTTAAATCGAACGAATACGCAAACCTTGTCGGCGGCGAACGCTACGAACCGGAAGAAGAGAACCCGATGCTTGGCTTCCGTGGGGCGGGTCGTTATGTTGCCGACAGCTTCCGTGACTGTTTCGCGCTTGAGTGTGAAGCGGTGAAACGCGTGCGTAACGATATGGGGCTGACCAACGTTGAAATCATGATCCCGTTCGTGCGTACCGTTGAACAAGCGAAAGCCGTCGTGGACGAGTTGGCGCGTCAGGGGCTGAAACGCGGCGAGAACGGACTCAAAATCATTATGATGTGTGAGATCCCGTCGAATGCGTTGCTGGCGGAGCAGTTCCTCGAGTATTTCGACGGCTTCTCGATTGGTTCCAACGACATGACGCAGCTGACCCTTGGTCTCGATCGTGATTCCGGTGTGGTGTCGGCACTGTTTGACGAGCGCAATGATGCGGTGAAAGCGCTGCTTTCAATGGCCATTCGCGCGGCGAAAAAACAGGGCAAATATGTGGGCATCTGCGGGCAGGGGCCGTCCGACCATGAAGATTTTGCCGCATGGTTGATGGATGAAGGCATTGACAGCCTTTCCCTGAACCCGGATACCGTCGTTCAGACCTGGTTGAGTCTTGCTGAGCTGAAAAAATAACGGCTAAATGAAAATCCCCGACATAACGTCGGGGATTTTTTTATTTCAAACGCGAAGTCGTCTTCGATCACAATAACTAAAAATCGTAAAAAGCCTGGCAATTATTGCAATTGTGAGCCGGTTTTCTTCTTCCAATACTTGAGCCTGTAGTGAGCGGCGCGATGCGAGTTTCGCGCTAGGTTGAAAGACTTTTTAACCTCACAAGGCTGATAAAAATGATAATTCCCTCTGTCCTGCGTACTACAGACAAAATAGGTTACGGCCTGGGCGATATGGCAAGCGCCCTTGTCTGGCAAACCGCAACACTGTTTCTCGCTTACTTCTATACCGATGTATTTGGTTTACCCGCCGCGATCATGGGCACCATGTTTTTGGTGGTGCGCGTTATCGATGCCTTTGTCGATCCCTGCATTGGCGCGCTGGTGGATCGCACGCAAACCCGGCATGGCCGCTTCCGTCCGTGGCTGCTGTGGTTCGCCATTCCGTTTGGTGTGAGCTGCCTTATTACTTTCTATGTACCGGATGTCGGCGCGACGGCAAAAATCATTTATGCCTGCGTCACCTATGCGATCCTGAGCTTTATCTACTCCGCGATTAATGTTCCGTACTGCGCGATGCCCGGCGCGCTGACGATGGATCCTCATGAGCGTCATTCGTTGCAGTCCTGGCGATTTGGTCTGTCATTTATTGGCGGGTTGATTGTCACGGTTATCGCTTTACCGCTGGTATCGCATCTTGGCGGCGGTAACGATCAAAAGGGTTATTTTTACGCCATGAGCATGATGGGCGTACTTGGGATTGTATTGTTTTTCGGTTGCTTCTTTATGACCCGCGAGCGGTTTACGCCGCGCAGCGACAGTACCGGTTCGCTATTGAGTGACCTGAAACTGCTGGCGGCGAACAGTCAGTGGCGCATTGTGTTTCTGTTCAATATCTTGTTGTTAACCGCCGTGGTGACGCGCGGCTCGGCCACCATGTATTACGTCAAATATGTCTTACAGCGCCCGGATATGGTCTTCACCTTTATTGTTTCCGGTATGCTTGCCGCTCTCGCTGGCGCACTGTTGTCTGCCCGTTTGCTGGGCAGATTCGACCGTGTCCGCGCCTATCAATGGACGATTATCACCTTTGTGGTTTTTGCCGCGCTGATCTTTATTATCCCGCCTTCCCAGATATGGCTGATCTTTGGCCTGAACATTGTGTTCAGTTTTATTCAAAACCTGACGACACCGCTGCAGTGGACCATGTTTTCCGATGTGGTGGATTACGAAGAGCATCGTAGCGGGCGACGTCTGGATGGGTTGGTGTTCTCTACCGCGCTGTTCGCGATCAAATTTGGCCTCGCTCTCGGCGGCGCAGTGGTGGGATGGGTACTGGGTGCCGTGGATTATGCGCCTAATCAGGCGCTGCAAAGCCCAACGGTACTCACCACCATCAATGCGCTCTTCACCCTCATTCCTTGCCTGCTGTTTATTTGTATGGTGTTGCTGCTTACCCGCTACAAACTCAACAGCCAGCTTGCCGACACCATTGCTCAGCAATTGATGCGTAAACGCGATATCAGCGAAGGCGCGACTGAGCCGCAGACCTCACCAGATTTCAGTAACACAGGAGTCAGCCGATGACCGCACTCTATAAAGATGCAAACCGACCTGTTTCAGAACGTGTGGCGGATTTACTGGCGCGTATGACGCCGGAGGAAAAATTCGCACAAATGCATGCCTTATGGCTGGTGCTGGATGAACATGGCGAGCACCGCGAGCGCACCGACCTCAGTGATGAATTCGCTGGCGTGAGCGCCCAGGCAGCGCTGGCGCAGCGATTAAAACTGGGCGTCGGACAGATAACGCGCCCGCTGGGTACGCACATTGTGGAGGCAAAAAGCGGCGTGCGTGCGGCTAACCGCCTGCAAAAAACGCTGGTGGAAGAGACGCGGCTGGGGATTCCCGCACTGTTCCATGAAGAGTGCCTGGTGGGATTGTTGTGCAAAGACGCCACGCTGTTCCCGTCGTCGCTGAATTACGGTTCGACCTGGGATCCGCAATTAATCAAACGCGCTGCCTGGCACATTGGACAGGAGGCGCGTTCCACGGGCTGTAAACAGGGGCTGGCGCCGGTGCTGGATGTGTCCAGAGATGTGCGCTGGGGGCGCACCGAAGAGACATTCGGTGAGGATCCCTGGTTGGTTGGGGTGATGGCCTGCGCCTATGTTGAAGGGTTACAGGGTGAGAAGGGCGATATGCTGGCCACGCTCAAACACTATGTTGGCCACTCTTTCAGCGAAGGGGCGCGTAACCACGCGCCGGTGCATCTGGGTTTTTGCGAGCTGAACGACACGTTTTTACTGCCTTTCGAGATGGCGGTTAAAATGGCGAAAGCCGGTTCACTCATGCCTGCTTATCACGATATCGATAATCAGCCCGGTCACAGCGATCATTTCTTGCTGACCACGTTGCTGCGGGAGCAGTGGGGGTTTGACGGCATCATTGTTGCCGATTATGGCGGCGTCAGTCTGTTGCATCAGCATCATGGGGTCTCTCACGATGCAGCCGAATCCGCGGCGTTATCTTTCAATGCGGGTCTCGATGTGGAACTGCCGAAAGATGATTGCGCGCGCCATCTGGCGCAGGCGGTTGAACGTGGGCTGATGTCGATGGCCAAAGTGGATGAGATCGTCGCCCGTGTGCTGACAGTAAAATTCCGCCTTGGTCTGTTTGAACATCCGTATACCGATGAACAAGGCATCCGCTTGCAATCAGACGATACCCGTCAGGTGGCGCGGGAAGTGGCGACACGCTCGCTCACGCTGCTGGAAAACAACGGTATTTTGCCGCTCAGCGGTGCGCCACGCGTAGCGGTGGTTGGCCCGACAGCAGACGATCCGCTGGCGTTACTCAGCGGTTATAGCTTCCCGGTTCATCTGATTATCAGCGATATGCTGGAAGAGACCACGCAGGTGACGACGCCGCTGGCGGCGCTACGTCAGCAGTTGGGTGAAGAGCGTGTTCGCTATGCAAAAGGCTGCCACATTATCGAAAAACGCATGGCGGGCGCGCCGGTATTTCCGGGCGATGCCTCAGGTAAGCCGATGCAGCAATCACCGGTGTCAATGGATCAGAGATTGATTCCGGAAGCGGTGCGCGTGGCGCAGGACAGCGATGTGGTGATCGCCTGTGTGGGCGATCTGGCCGGGTTGTTCCAGAGCGGAACGGTGGGAGAAGGATCCGACACTGACAGCCTGACGTTGCCTGGCGTGCAGCAACAACTGCTGGAGGCGTTGGTGGCAACAGGTAAACCGGTGGTGGTAGTGATGACGGGGGGCCGTCCGTACAACCTGCAAGGACTGGAGACGCACGTGGCGGCATGGATGATGGCCTGGGCTCCGGGTCAGGAAGGTGGTTATGCGATTGCCGATGTGCTGACCGGGCGCGCCGAGCCACAAGGGCGACTGGTGGTGAGCGTGCCGAAAAGCGCAGGTGCAATGCCGTATTACTATAACCACAAGCTGAAAAGCGGGGGAACGCCCTACGCCTTCCATTTTGGTTCCCGTTATCCGTTTGGGTATGGACAAAGCTGGACGCAGTTTGAGTATGGTCAGCCTGTCTTGCTCACTGCGGAAGTCCCGATTGAAGGTGATATTCGCCTGCAGGTAGCGGTAAAAAATGTGGGTGAGCGCAGTGGCAACGAGGTGGTTCAGATCTATGTGCGCGATAACGTCGCCTCGATGGTCCGGCCCGTGAAGGAGTTAAAAGCCTTTCAGCGGGTTGCGTTATCGCCAGGGGAATCGGCGACGCTGACCTTTACCTTACCCGTGGATATGCTGAATTTTACCCGTCGTGATGGGAAACGCATTGTAGAGGCAGGTGAGTTTGAGCTACAGGTTGGCGCATCGTCAGCAGACATTCGCGGTCGGGTAACCGTCAACGTGAACGGAGAAACCCGGGTGTTGCCGCAACAGTGGAAGATGCGAAGTCACTGCGAAGTAAACGACAGAAAATAACCCTCGTGAATTGTTCGGGCTGCCGCTGCACGGCTGCGGCCCGACGGGTTGAGGATAAAAAAAAGCCCATCGTGGGAGATGGGCAAAGACTACACACAGCAATTCGTTGTTTCACTCAGGGGATTTCCATGCTTATAAATCAAGATGTTGATCTATAACCTTGAGGCTAATAGTAGGCATGTGGAATTTTTGAGTCGATCAGATTCGTCTCATTAGTTAAACGTACGTAAAGAATATATGCGCCGAATGGCGCATTTTGCGGGGTCTGAAGGGGTATGCTCAGAAATAAGGCAGGTGAATGATAAGTGCTGCTTAATAATCATTTAAGGCGGGCTTTCTCCCGCCTCATTTTCACTCAGGATGCGCTGTCTGAATTTTGTACAGAATTCGGCGCGTTATCATTTGTCTCTGGCTCCGGAACCTCGTTGACCCAGGCGGAAAAGAGACGCCAGGAAACGGCCAACAATACAGGGCCAATAAACAAACCAATCATGCCGAAGGCCACCAGGCCGCCAATCACACCGGAGAGGATCAGGATTAGCGGCAGATCGGCGCCCATACGGATCAACACCGGACGGATAACGTTATCCAGCATTGCCACTACGCAGCTCCATACCAGCAACACCGTGCCCCAGGTGGAATCACCGCTCCAGTAGAGCCAGATAATCGCCGGGATCAGCACCAGCAGCGGCCCAAGTTGCACCAGGCAGGTCATCAACATCACCACGGTAAACAGAGTGGCGTAGGGTACGCCGGAGACGGCCAGACCAATCCCGCCCAGCACGGCCTGCACCAGTGCGGTAACCACCACGCCCAGCGCTACGGCGCGGATCGCCTGCCCGGCCAGCACTACTGCGGCATCACCGCGTTTGGCCGCCAGCCGTACGGCGAAGTGACGGATCCCCTGCGCCACCTGTTCACCACGCCAGTAGAGCAGGGCGCTGAACAGCAGCATCAGAGCGCAGTGCAGCATAAAGCGACCAATGTGTGCAGCCTGGCCGACAAACCATGTGGTCGTTGCCCCGACATAAGGGCGCAATTTCGCCATAATGCCGCTGCCGCCCATATCCAGCAGGTTATGCCAGCCGGCATAAAGCTTGTCGCCAACGAGCGGAATGCTGTGCAGCCAGGCTAGTTCCGGCGGCGACATCGCCCCACTCGTCACCGCGTGGATCACCGGACCGCTGGAGTCCACCAGGCTGTTAACCAGCAGCGCGACAGGGATAATAAACAGCAGAATAAGCAGCAGCATCATCACCAGTACCGCCAGCGAGCGGCGACCAAACAGCAGACGTTGCAGGCGCAGCAGCAGCGGCCAGGTGGCAATCACTACCGTGCCCGCCCAGGCGAACCCCAGAATGAAGGGCTGAACAACCCACAGACAGGCGATAATCATGATGGCTAAAAACAGTACCGACAGCATGATTTGCGGTACATCCCTGGACTGACGTAGATCAACCATATGTATAACTCACCTTTATTGGATGGCCGAAAATTCGGTGTATCAGGAAATCAACAGAGATAATGATTAATGATTTCAGCGATTTTGGACAGTCTGATTCTGCCTGTAATTCTCATGGGCGCATAAGAAAAAAATGTGATACAACGATGAATGCTGAAAGCAAACGATTAACCTTTTACAACACTCACCGTCAGGCAGGGTCAAGCATAATGATCCCACAGATTTCCCAGGCACCCGGCGTCGTTCAGCTGGTGCTGAATTTTTTGCAGGCTTTGGAGCAACAAGGTTTTACAGGTGATACCGCCACAAGTTATGCCGACAGGCTGACCATGGCGACAGACAACAGTATTTACCAGCTATTACCGGATGCCGTCGTTTTCCCCCGTTCTACGTCAGACGTTGCGCTTATTACCCGCCTCGCGTCCGAAGCGCGTTTCCAGTCGCTGGTGTTTACCCCGCGCGGCGGCGGTACGGGCACCAACGGTCAGGCGTTAAACCAGGGCATCATCGTCGATATGTCCCGCTATATGAACCGCATTATGGAGATCAACCCGGAAGAAGGGTGGGTGCGCGTCGAAGCGGGGGTGATCAAAGATCAACTCAATCAATATCTTAAACCTTACGGCTTCTTTTTCGCGCCGGAACTGTCGACCAGCAATCGCGCAACGCTGGGCGGGATGATCAATACCGACGCCTCCGGTCAGGGGTCGCTGGTGTACGGAAAAACCTCCGATCACGTTCTGGGCGTTCGCGCTGTGCTGCTGGGCGGGGATATTCTGGATACACAGGCTATGCCCGTGGCGCTGGCGGAAACGCTGGGCGCGGCCAATACCGCTATTGGGCGTATCTATAAAACCGTGCTGGAGCGTTGCCGTGATAACCGGCAACTAATTCTTGATAAATTCCCAAAACTGAACCGTTTTCTGACGGGTTACGATCTGCGCCACGTCTTTAACGACGAGATGACCGAGTTTGACCTCACGCGCATTCTTACTGGTTCAGAAGGGACGCTGGCGTTTATTACCGAAGCCCGGCTCGACATCACCCCGCTGCCGAAAGTGCGCCGGCTGGTGAACGTCAAGTACGACTCTTTTGATTCCGCGCTGCGTAATGCGCCGTTTATGGTGGAAGCCCGGGCGTTGTCGGTGGAAACCGTTGATTCAAAAGTGCTGAATCTGGCGCGGGAGGATATCGTCTGGCATTCGGTAAGCGCGTTGATTACCGATGTGCCGGATAAGACCCTGCTTGGCCTGAATATTGTCGAATTTGCCGGTGATGACCAGCCGCTCATCGACAGCCAGGTACAGTCCCTTTGCGAGCGCCTCGATGCGTTGATGGCCAATGGCGAGGGTGGGGTGATTGGCTGGCAGGTCTGCGACGATCTGGCGGGTATTGAACGTGTCTATGCGATGCGTAAAAAAGCCGTTGGTCTGTTAGGGAACGCGAAAGGGGCCGCTAAGCCGATTCCTTTTGCCGAAGATACCTGCGTGCCGCCGGAGCATCTGGCGGATTATATTGTGGAGTTCAGAGCACTGCTGGACAGCCATGGTCTGAGTTACGGAATGTTCGGCCATGTCGATGCCGGGGTGTTGCATGTCCGTCCTGCGCTGGATATGTGCGATCCGCAACAAGAAATGTTAATGAAGACCCTTTCCGATGAAGTGGTTGCGCTAACGGCAAAATATGGTGGTTTGCTGTGGGGCGAGCATGGGAAAGGTTTCCGTGCCGAATACAGCCCGGCGTTCTTCGGTGAACAGCTTTACGGCGAACTGCGGAAAGTGAAAGCGGCGTTTGACCCGCAGAACCGGTTGAATCCTGGCAAGATTTGCCCGCCGGAAGGCGTCGATGCGCCGATGAAACAGGTGGATGATGCCAAACGCGGCACGCTCGATCGGCAGATCCCGATTGCTGTACGCTCCTCATGGCGCGGTGCAATGGAGTGTAACGGTAACGGCTTGTGTTTTAACTTCGACGTGAAAAGCCCGATGTGCCCGTCGATGAAGATTTCCGCCAACCGCATCCATTCGCCGAAAGGCCGGGCAACGCTGGTGCGCGAGTGGCTACGTTTGCTGGCGGATCGGGGGATCGATCCGGTCAAGCTGGAAAAAGAACTGCCCGAAAAACGCGCCAGCCTGCGCACGCTGATCGAGCGTACCCGCAATAGCTGGCATGCACGCCGCGGTGAGTATGATTTCTCCCACGAGGTGAAAGAGGCCATGTCGGGTTGTCTGGCCTGTAAAGCCTGCTCCACGCAGTGCCCGATCAAAATCGATGTGCCGGAGTTCCGTTCGCGCTTCTTGCAGATTTACCACAGCCGCTATCTGCGCCCAATGCGCGATCATCTGGTCGCGACCGTTGAAAGCTATGCGCCGCTAATGGCGCGTGCGCCAAAGACGTTTAACTTTTTCATGAGTCAGCCCTGGGTGCGCTCGCTGTCAGCAAAACATATTGGCATGGTGGATTTACCGTTATTGTCGGTGCCGTCGTTGCAACGGCAGATGGTCGGGCACCGTACGGCCAATATGACGCTGGAGCAGCTTGAACAGCTGGATGCAGCGCAAAAAGCGAAAACGGTACTGGTGGTGCAGGATCCGTTTACCAGCTATTACGATGCGCAAGTGGTGGCTGATTTTGTTCGTCTGGTGGAAAAACTGGGTTTCCAGCCGGTGGTATTACCCTTCTCGCCTAACGGTAAAGCGCAACACATTAAAGGCTTCCTGAATCGCTTTGCGAAAACCGCGCAGAAAACGGCGGACTTTCTTAATCGCGTGGCGCAACTGGAGATGCCAATGGTGGGTGTTGATCCGGCGCTGGTGCTCTGTTACCGCGATGAGTACAAACTGGCGCTGGGCGATAAACGCGGGGATTTCCACGTGCAACTGGTGCATGAATGGTTACCGACGGCGCTTGGCAGCGAAGACGCACCGGCTATCAGCGGCGAACCCTGGTATCTGTTCGGCCATTGCACCGAAGTGACCGCGCTGCCCACCGCACCGGGCCAGTGGGCGTCGATCTTTGCGCGATTTGGCGCGAAGCTGGAAAACGTCAGCGTTGGTTGCTGCGGTATGGCCGGGACTTACGGTCATGAAGTGAAAAACCATGCAAATTCACTCGGTATCTACGAGCTCTCCTGGCATCAGGCGATGCAGCGTTTGCCGCGTAATCGCTGCTTGGCGACAGGTTACTCCTGTCGTAGCCAGGTGAAACGTGTTGAAGGGAATGGCGTACGCCATCCGTTACAGGCTTTACTGGAGATATTGGGATGATCTGGAAACGCGCAGTGACGCTGGAAGCGCTGAATGCTATGGGCGATGGCAATATGGTGGGTTTGCTGGATATCCGTTTTGAGCGCATCGGTGAGGATGCGCTTGAAGCCTCGATGCCAGTGGACAATCGAACTCATCAGCCCTTTGGCTTGCTGCACGGTGGCGCATCGGTGGTGCTGGCGGAAACGCTGGGCTCCGTGGCGGGTTATTTATGCACGGAAGGTGAGCAGAACGTGGTTGGAGTAGAAGTCAATGCCAACCATCTGCGTTCAGTGCGCAGCGGGCGCGTGCGCGGAGTTTGCCGCGCGCTGCATACCGGCAAACGGCATCAGGTCTGGCAGATAGATATCTTTGATGAGCAGTCGCGTTTGTGCTGCTCATCACGTCTGACCACGGCGGTTGTTTAAGCATACCCGGAGGCCGTAATCCAGCGCAAAACTTCATATTTTATTCATTATTCTTTACATAGCTTTTTGACTCTTCGTGCTATATTGCGCATCACTGGATGTATCGCTTCGGTAGTGCCGTGTGCGAAGAGCCGTAACGCGTAAAGACCTGATGAAGCGATTCATTGTCTCCTTAAGCGCTACTGAATTGGGCTTTTAGGTAACAATGATGGCAACGTTTAAATTGACTTTTTTACACCCCCGACACTGGGTGACATGGGCCGGACTGGGTTTTCTCTGGCTTCTTGTACAGCTTCCTTATCCTGTTCTTGCCCGCCTCGGCGCGGGCCTTGGGTGTTCTGCCCGACCTTTCCTGAAGCGCCGCGAGCGCATTGCCCGTCGCAATCTTGAACTCTGTTTCCCGTTGATGGATGACGCTCTGCGCGAAGTGCTCATTGAGAAGAACTTTAAATCGCTGGGTATGGCGTTGATCGAAACCGGAATGGCCTGGTTTTGGTCAGATAAGCGCGTACGCCGTTGGTTTGACGTGGAGGGTTTCCAGCACTTGCAGGCGGCTCAGGCGTGCCAGCGCGGTGTGATGGTGGTTGGTGTGCATTTTATGTCGCTGGAACTGGGTGGTCGTGTAATGGGGTTGTGTCAGCCGATGATGGCCACCTATCGCCCGCATAATAATGCGTTAATGGAGTGGGTGCAGACGCGTGGGCGCATGCGTTCGAATAAATCCATGATCGATCGCCGTAACCTGAAAGGTCTGGTGAATGCCCTGAAACAGGGGGAAGCCGTATGGTTCGCGCCGGATCAGGACTATGGTCGCAAAGGCAGTATTTTTGCGCCGTTCTTCTCGGTACAAAATGCCGCCACCACCAATGGTACCTTTGTGTTATCACGCCTTTCCGGCGCCAAAATGCTGACGGTGACCATGGTGCGTAAAGAGGATTGTTCAGGCTACTCTTTGCATATTGGTCAGGCGCTGAGTGATTATCCGTCGCAGGATGAGTTTGCCGCCGCCAGCTATATGAACAAAGTGATTGAACGCGAAATTTTACGGGCGCCGGAACAGTATTTATGGATCCACCGCCGCTTTAAAACCCGCCCTGTCGGCGAGCCATCGCTCTATAACTAATGCATATTGCAAACGCCCCGTTTTCGGGGCGTTGTACTATTATTTTGCCAACAAAAACTCATATGGGATGCTTATGGTCAGGTTTATGGTGGGCGGCTGTTTTGCCCTTTTCACTGCGTGTTCTTCGGCTGCCGGTATCAATTTGATCTGTGATGAATACACCGCCGTTGTTGACACGTCCGGGTTAACCGTCAATGGTCGTCACTACGGAAATCCGCAGGAGAAGCCTTATGAGATCTCCGATCAATACAGCGGACGAACGCTAATGTACACCGACAGCAACGATGCGAATAAAGAGACGAACTGGGTGGCGATCCATATCATCACGCAGATTGCGTCGGGGAAAAAAGCGTTCTTCTACTCTGATAGCAACCATACAAATCAGAAGGCGATTATCTGCACGCTGAAAGAGGGAACGCTGGCGCAGTAAAGCAAAGGCTAAGCGTTGAATTTCCAGACCTTGTTGTCACAAGCGTCGAAGGGGAAGAAGCAAGAGAAAGCTCCACCGTTTAGTCGTTTAAAACCCACCACGCTGAAAACCACCGTCACGCAACTGTCGGTGGCCAAAACGACTCTGGTCGCCGATCGCGAGCGCTACAGCACGAATGTGCAAAAGCTGTTGAACCCGAAGGACCCGCTGCTAAGCGTTAACCTGCTGCGTTTGTGACACCGCGTCAGCCTGTTCACCCTGAACAGGCTGTTTCGTCCTGAAACGACTCAGAACCCCTCAAGTAGCCGGAGCTGGGTGAAGGTCAGGGGGCGGTAAAAGATATACCCCTGAATCCCGATAGGGCTGTATTGATTTAACAACGCCAGATCCGACGATCTTTCCACACCTTCGCAGATGATGGTCACGTCAGTTGAAATTAACTGGTCGATAAAGTCTTGCAATGTTGACAGTTTCTTTTCGTCTTCGGCGATACCGTCGATAATCGAACGATCGATTTTAATGGTATCAAAATTAAACAATTTCAGGCTGTCGACTTGCAGATTCCCGGCGCCGAAATCATCCAGTGAGATCATGAAACCATATTCTTTGGCTTGTTTTAAAAAAGGTAAACTCTCAATAAGCTGCGCTTTGGTTATCTTTTCACTTATTTCTATTTCAATGCTCTGTGGCTGGACGTCATTGAGTAAGCACTGCTGGTAAAGCCTGCTAAGGTATTCCCCGTCATTGATCAAAAGATGAGAGAGGTTGAAGGAGATAGTTAAGTCATGCTTCAATTTAATTAAGTGACAGGTAGTGTCGAATATAAAATTCGTCACCTCGCGAATAGCACCAAGCTGTTCTATTTCATCGATGATCTGCTGCGTGGGAATTAAAAAGCCTTCGGCATTGAAAAATCTGGCAAGCGCTTCATAACGAAAGATTTTATTACCTGAAAGGCGAATGATGGGTTGAAACTCGGCGGTCATCCGCAGTTTCTTGCCGCTAATTTCCAGAGTTTTTGTTTTCATTATTCCAATAAAGCTCCTCACTGACAGAAACAGCGTTTCGCAAACATATAATTTTTCGATTCTACATGCCGATTCATTACTATTGAAAATTGTTTTAAATGATCGATTGTCTCTTTTTGATAGCCTGCATCTATCACTGTTAAGAAAATGATCGCTTAAATCTATAAATTATACTGGTATTTTGTGCTTTTTAGTTTTACTTTAGGATAAGAATTTACTGATTTCTCACGGAGGATTTGGTTTATCCTGTTGTTTTCCTGGATAAAAAACAGTGAGTGGTAAATAAATAACTTCTTGTGTACAACGCAAGTTTTTGTTAAGAAAAGAAACGTTGCACCAACTCACAATATATAGCCCGCTTAGGCAGCCCATTTTTTGGTTGTTTTGGAAGGGTGGTTTTTATTTTTTCTTTGGAAAAGTCTTAAATTATTTGAACGGCATCTTAAAGATGTATTCAGGATATTTGTATTCAGGCGATAATAAGTAAAAAAAACAGCAATTGTGACATTTTTGCTTTGGCTGCGTAACTTCGTATGAAAGGGATATAGCATGGCGGAACACTATTCTCTCCCACCGGGTAATGTTATTCGTTCATTACTGCAGCATCCGTATATGCTGTCAGTTTATGCTAAGGATATGCCCTACGCATTAGAGGCTGACGTTGCAGAACTGAACCAGGAAACAAATCGCATCACACTCGAAGTCGAATACGCGGGCGCAGATATAAACGCGTATCTTGCGGACGGCGGATTGAGCTTTGACCTGGAAGCGTTAAAAGGCGTGGATGTTATCGAGCGGGAAACATATAGCCTGAGTAATATCCCCGCCCAGTTGATGAAAACAGACAGCATGCGTTATCGGCTCGAATGCCAATTACCGGAATCTGTTTTTGTCACAGAACATCGTGGCGCGATACGTATCCCGTTTATTCTTGGCATGCAGGCGCGCGTGGGGATTGAGGTTTATCTGCATATGCTGACTATTCCCGGGCGCTTACGGAATTTGTCCGTTGGCGGCTGCATGGTCGAAATTGATTTATTTGAGAGCATTGCGCTTGACGTTGGGCAGGTTATTCCCGGCGTTACGTTGTCGTTTCCTGACGGAGAGCATTTTTATGCCCAGGGGTGCGTCCGGCATATACGCCCGTTTGGCAACAATGGCTATGCGGCCGTGGGCATCCAGTTTGTCAATCTGTCGTCGTCTCAGTCGGAAGCGTTGTTCCGCTATGTGAACGAAGCGGAAAGAGAGGCGGCTTATCGTACCGGAATGCGCGGCACTATGATTTATCAGTCCCCTTTATTTATCCCTGGTCAACGAGAGCAGAAGATCCTGCAACGGGAGACGCAAGAGCGGGAGAAACGCGCGCGCCAGTCACCGATGGAGCAGGGGGTTATGGAAGTGGCGCACCGGTTGCAGGTCGCGCTGATGTATATGAAGACGCACGATCTGCTGCCCATCCGGATTTTTTATGATTGTGTGGACACGTTGCTCTACCTGTTGAAGCAGGATCGCAAAGCCCTGCTCTATGCGCTGAGTTGTCTGCGTGATGAACCTGACTGGGTTCGTCACGCGGTGCAGGTTGCGGCAAAACTGGCGGATATGTTGACCCTGCGAGATCCGCACGATCCGCATGTGCGCGAGGCGACGCTGGGCGCCATTATGCACACGCTGGGTAAACCGTTGCTGGTGAGTGCGGCGTTACCTTCGCTCAAAGTCAGTATGGATCCGGCGCAAAAAGTGATGTTGCGTACGCATGTCGGGACGTTACTGAACCGGTTTCGCGAGCTGGGATGGACACCAGGGCTGACATGCCGTGACGTGATTGAAAATGCGAATGAGCGGCTGGATGGTAGGGGTTACCCGGCGGGTAAACAGGGCGGGCAGCTCTCTTCGCTGGTGCGTCTGTTATCGGTTATTAAAGCGATTAATAAGCTGACTAACGCGCGTAACGGCACGCCTCCGCGAACGCCGTTGGCGGCCTGCCGCCACATTTACCAGGCAGACAGCGAGTATGATCGCGAGATCATCGTCGAGTATTTGCAGGTCTACGGGTTTTACCCGATAGGCAGTCTGGCAAAATACGCGGGTGGTTTTCTGGCCTGGATTATGGATGTCGACCGCAAAGGTAAACCGGGCGTGGTGCATATTGTCAAAAATCTGCGCTTTCCTGAAAGCAATATCAGCAGCGTGGTGTCGGGAAGCGACTTAGCGCAAATCGGTGTGCTGGAGGACATTGTTGATCCGGCTGATTACGGCCTGAACGTGATTAAGCTCTAGGCCGTTATCTGCGGCGGGTAATCGTTTTGTTACCCGTACTGCCTCAGGAAATCGACAATCAGCTGCGTCACCACCTCCGGGTTTTCACGGTTACTGATATGTGCGGCATTGGGGATCAGGGTGAAGTCACAACCTAATCTTTCCGCCATCAGCCGTCCTTCGGTGACAGGACGAGGTAAATCGAGCGCCCCGGTGGCAACGTGCGTCGGGCAGGTGATGGTCTCCAGTAAAGCCAGGCGATTCGGGCGGCCGAAAATCAGTTTGCCCAGCGGCACAATGCTGGTGCGTAAGGGTTCGGAACGTAGTGCGGAGAGCGAGGCGGTGAGCTGTTGGGTATCTTCCGGTTTGGCATACCTGGAATAGAATTGCGCAACAGCATATTCGAGTAGCGGCACGGGAATACTGCCCAGCGAGTTGATGGTATCTAACATCATGAAATAGCGGTCTTTTGCCGCTTGCGTCTCATCGCCCACAAACGTGTCAAACAGCATCAATGCCTTGACTCTTTCCGGGGCGGCGGCGGCCAGTTCGGCGCCCCACATTCCGCCAACGGATAAACCCACCACGGCAAATTCATGGATGCCCAGTGCGTCCATCAAGGCTAAATGATCGTTGGCAATGTCGGCCATGGAGGATGTCGATGCGGGCAGGGCCGGCGACTGCCCATGGCCCCATAAATCCGTCGCAATAACGCGGAAATATTTTGCCAGCGTGTCAATTTGCGGTGACCACATGGATTTATCAAACAGGTAACTGTGGCCTAATAAAACGGGAAATCCTGTACCTGTATCTGAATACGACATCATTGACTGCGTCATCACCAATACTCTCCGTGTTTGATGGCCCAGCGCATCGGGCTCGGGTAATTAACAGCGATTATCATAGCTGAGTTATTAACCAGCGGTGAAGACGATAAAATCTCATTCTGCTGTGTTATGGCAGGCAAAAAATGCGGCAAGGGAATAAAACTGGAAAAGAGTGGTGTTGTTTGCGATTGGGAGGATGGCCCTGCCCAGACAAATTATCCGGATCTGACTGACGGTGCGAATTGTCAAAGCCCCATTGAAGCAAAAAACATCGACATAAAAGAAAGCCTTCGTGAATTATCTTCAGGAACCGGAAAAGATATTGTCACCCGCAGTGGCAGCCGTGCCTTTGCTCCCTGTTTTGTGATGCAGCTAACCTTTTGAAATGCAGAAAGCTTTTTGGGGCGAAGAATTTTTAAAATCCTATCTCAAAAATAGGTATTGCCTATACACCTTTTCTTTTTCACCTGCTTACCCGTCATGGCTTGCCTAAAGTCATTATTTATCAATTTATTAAACAATTTTTTACCTGGCTGTAAAGCCTTTCAGCAGAGTCTATGCTTATAGCAAGTACCGAAAAAAGGGGCTGGCGGGGAATAACCCTGCGGAATACGGGTTGAAGTGATAATCATTATCACTAACATAGCATTATGCTCTTCAGATCTGGTGACGTGAGGTAAAGCGATGGAATCATTTAATCCGCAAGATTTTGCATGGCGCGGGCTAACCATGACGCCGGCGGCCGCAGAACATATCCGTGCGCTGGCCAGTAAACAGGCGGGTGTACTTGGCGTTCGGCTTGGCATTAAGCAGACCGGCTGTGCCGGTTTCGGTTATGTATTAGATACCGTAACGGAGCCGACGGCTGACGATTTACTGTATGAGTCTGATGGCGCGCGTCTCTACGTACCCTTGCAGGCGATGCCGTTCATCGACGGCACCGAAGTGGATTATGTACGTGAAGGGTTAAATCAGATCTTCAAATTTCATAACCCAAAAGCCCAGCATGAATGCGGCTGCGGCGAAAGTTTTGGGGTATAGGCGGTACTATGTCTCGTAATACTGAAGCAACTGACGATGTCAAAATCTGGACCGGCGGCAACCTCAATTATAAAGAGGGCTTTTTTACCCGGTTGAGCACCGATGAGCTGGCTAAAGGCATCAATGAAGATGTGGTGCGGGCGATCTCGGCAAAACGCAACGAACCCGAGTGGATGCTTGAATTCCGCCTGAATGCTTATCACGCATGGCTGGAGATGGAAGAACCGCACTGGTTGAAAGCGCACTACGATAAACTCGATTACCAGGATTACAGCTATTACTCTGCGCCATCTTGCGGTAATTGCGACGACACCTGCGCATCCCAGCCGGGGGCGGTTCAGCAAACCGGCGCCAACGCCTGGCTGACAGAAGAGGTGGAAGAGGCTTTCAACCAGCTCGGCGTTCCGGTGCGTGAAGGCAAAGAAGTGGCGGTGGACGCCATTTTTGACTCGGTATCGGTAGCGACCACCTACCGGGAAAAACTGTCTGAACAGGGCATTATCTTCTGCTCCTTTGGCGAGGCGATCCACGATCACCCTGAACTGGTGAAAAAGTACCTTGGCACTGTCGTTCCTTCCAACGACAACTTTTTTGCCGCGCTGAATGCCGCCGTCGCCTCTGACGGCACTTTTATCTACATCCCGAAAGGCGTGCGTTGCCCGATGGAGCTGTCGACCTATTTCCGCATTAATGCCGAAAAAACCGGGCAGTTCGAACGTACCATTCTGGTCGCGGATGAAGGCAGTTACGTCAGCTATATCGAAGGTTGCTCAGCGCCGGTGCGCGACAGTTACCAGCTTCATGCGGCGGTGGTGGAAGTGATCATCCACCGAGACGCCGAAGTGAAATATTCAACGGTGCAAAACTGGTTCCCCGGGGATAACAACACCGGCGGGATCCTTAACTTTGTTACCAAACGCGCCCTGTGCGAGGGCGACAACAGCAAAATGTCGTGGACCCAGTCCGAAACCGGATCGGCCATCACCTGGAAATACCCCAGTTGTATCCTGCGCGGCGACAACTCCATTGGCGAGTTCTTCTCGGTGGCGCTGACCAGTGGGCATCAGCAGGCGGATACCGGCACCAAGATGATCCACATCGGTAAGAACACCAAATCGACGATTATTTCGAAAGGTATCTCGGCCGGGCATAGCCAGAACAGCTATCGCGGGCTGGTGAAGATCATGCCGACGGCGACCAACGCGCGTAACTTCACGCAGTGCGACTCGATGCTGATTGGCCCGGACAGCGGCGCGCATACCTTCCCGTATGTGGAGTGCCGTAATAACAGCGCCCAGCTAGAGCATGAAGCGACCACATCGCGCATTGGTGAAGATCAACTGTTTTACTGCCTGCAACGTGGCATCAGCGAAGATGACGCTATCTCGATGATCGTCAACGGCTTCTGTAAAGACGTGTTCTCCGAGCTGCCGCTGGAATTTGCCGTTGAAGCGCAAAAACTGCTGGCCATCAGCCTTGAACACAGCGTCGGTTAAGGATTAAGGGATAATAAATGTTAAGTATTAAAGACTTGCAGGTTAGCGTAGAAGACAAAGAGATCCTGCGTGGTCTGAGCCTGGAGGTTCGCCCCGGCGAAGTGCACGCGATCATGGGGCCGAACGGCTCCGGGAAAAGTACGCTTTCTGCGACCCTGGCCGGACGTGAAGATTACGAAGTTGTGGGTGGCAGCGTCGAGTTTAAAGGCAAAGATTTGCTGGAACTGTCGCCGGAAGACCGTGCGGGCGAAGGCGTGTTTATGGCTTTCCAGTACCCGGTGGAGATCCCCGGCGTCAGTAACCAGTTCTTTTTGCAAACGGCGCTGAATGCCGTGCGTGAGTACCGTGGTGAAGAGGCGCTCGATCGCTTTGACTTCCAGGATCTGATGGAAGACAAAATCAAGCTGCTGAAAATGCCGGAAGATTTGTTGACCCGCTCGGTTAACGTCGGTTTCTCCGGCGGTGAGAAGAAGCGTAACGACATCCTGCAAATGGCGGTGCTGGAGCCGGATTTGTGCATTCTGGATGAAACGGACTCCGGTCTGGACATTGATGCATTGAAAATCGTGGCCGATGGTGTTAACGCCCTGCGCGACGAAAAGCGCGCATTTATCATCGTGACGCATTACCAACGCATTCTGGATTACATCAAACCCGACTTTGTGCATGTGTTATATCAGGGGCGCATCGTGAAATCGGGTGATTTCACGCTGGTTAAGCAACTGGAGGAGCAGGGCTATGGCTGGCTTACCGAACAGCAGTAACGCACTGCAACAGTGGCACCACCTGTTCGAAAAGCTGGGTGGTGCGCGCTCTGACGCGGCGCAGCAGCATCTGCAGCAGATGTTGCGGCTGGGGCTGCCTACCCGCAAACAGGAAAACTGGAAATACACGCCGCTGGATGGCCTGCTAAACAGCCAGTTTGTTACGATGGCAGGGGCGGTCAGCGAGCAACAGCGCGACGCGCTGGCGTTGCCGGTTGATGCGGTGCGCTTAGTGTTTGTTGATGGCGTATTTAATGCGGCGCTGAGCGACGATACCGCCGGTTCCGGTTTTGACGTGACGTTTAACGATGCCCGCCAGCAATTGCCTGCACCGGTACAGCCGGAAGTCTTTTTGCATTTAACCGAAAGTCTGGCGCAGGGCGTAACCTGGATTCAGGTAGCGAAAGACCTACGGCCTTCTAAGCCGTTGCTCTTAATGCATATCACCCAGGGTGTGGCCGGTGATGAGATGAACACGGCGCATTATCGCCACCATCTTTCGCTGGCGCAGGGTGCGGAAGCGACCGTCTATGAGCATTATGTCAGCCTAAACGACAATCTGCATTTTACCGGCTCGCGGCTGACGATGAGCGTTGCGGCGAATGCGCATCTGCATCATGTGAAGCTGGCGTTTGAAAATCCGGCGAGCTACCACTTTGCACACAATGATATCTGGCTTGCGGACAATGGTTCGGCAAAGAGCAACAGTTTCTTGCTCGGCGGCGCGGTGCTGCGACATAACACCAGTACGCAACTGAATGGCGAAAACACGCAGCTCAATATCAACAGTCTGGCAATGCCGGTGAAATCGGAAGTGTGCGATACGCGCACCTGGCTTGAGCATAATAAGGGCTACTGCAATAGTCGCCAGTTGCATAAAACCATCGTCAGCGACAAAGGGCGGGCGGTTTTTAACGGTTTAATTAATGTGGCGCAACACGCCATCAAAACCGACGGGCAGATGACCAACAACAATTTGCTGCTCGGTCGTCTGGCGGAAGTGGATACCAAGCCACAACTGGAAATCTACGCCGACGATGTGAAATGCAGTCACGGTGCGACCATCGGGCGTATCGATGATGAGCAGATGTTCTATTTGCGCTCGCGCGGGATCAACCGGCAGGCGGCGCAAAAAATGATTATCCATGCCTTTGCCGCTGAACTGACGGAAGCTATCAACGACGAGGCGCTGAAACATCAGGTGCTGGCGCGAATCAGTCAGCGTCTGGCAGGGGGCGTAGCATGAGTTTTCCCGTCAACACCGTGCGTGCCGATTTCCCGGTACTGCTGCGTGAAGTGAACGGACTACCGCTGGCATATCTCGACAGCGCCGCCAGCGCGCAAAAACCGAATCAGGTTATTGATGCCGAAGCGGAGTTTTTCCGCCACGGCTATGCTGCGGTGCACCGCGGCATTCATACGTTGAGCGCAGAAGCCACGCAACGTATGGAAAATGTACGCGTGCAGGCGGCAGCATTTCTTAACGCGCGGTTGCCGGAAGAGCTGGTGTTTGTGCGCGGTACGACCGAGGGTATCAACCTCGTGGCGAATAGCTGGGGCAACAGCCAGGTGCGCGCGGGCGACAATATCGTTATCAGCGCCATGGAGCACCACGCCAATATTGTGCCGTGGCAAATGCTCTGTGAACGCGTCGGCGCGCAACTGCGCGTTATTCCGCTCAATCAGGATGGCACCTTGCAACTCGACGTGCTGCCAACGTTGTTTGACGATCGTACCCGCTTGCTGGCAATAACCCAGGTGTCGAATGTGCTGGGCACCGAAAACCCGGTGGCGGAGATGATTACGCTGGCGCATCAGCACGGCGCGAAAGTGCTGGTGGATGGCGCCCAGGCGGTGATGCACCATTCAGTGGACGTGCAGGCGCTGGATTGCGATTTTTATGTCTTCTCCGGCCATAAGCTGTACGGGCCGACCGGGATTGGCGTGCTGTATGTGAAAGAGGCAATCCTGCAGGATATGCCTCCGTGGGAAGGCGGCGGTTCAATGATCGCCACCGTCAGCCTGACGGAGGGCTCGACCTATGCAAAAGCCCCCTGGCGCTTCGAAGCCGGTACGCCAAATACCGGTGGCATTATCGGCCTGGGCGCGGCCATTGATTACGTTACCCGACGTGGGCTGGATGCCATTGGCGAATATGAGCAGACGCTGATGTGTTACGCGTTAACTGCACTGGCAGAGGTGCCGGATTTAACCCTGTATGGCCCGGCGCAGCGTCAGGGGGTGATCGCCTTTAATCTGGGGAAACATCACGCCTATGACGTGGGGAGTTTCCTCGATAATTACGGTATTGCGGTACGTACCGGGCACCATTGCGCCATGCCATTAATGGCGTTTTACAAGGTGCCTGCCATGTGTCGCGCATCGCTGGTTATGTACAATACGGAAGAAGAGGTGGATCGTCTGGTAGCTGGCCTGAAACGTATTCATCAGTTGCTGGGCTAACGTAAGAGGCGAACATGGCTGTATTACCGGATAAAGAGAAGTTGTTGCGCAATTTTGCTCGCTGCGCCAACTGGGAAGAGAAATATCTCTATATTATTGAACTGGGACAACGCCTGCCGGACCTGAGCGAGGAGGCTCATAACCCGGACAATATTATTCAGGGTTGCCAGAGCCAGGTGTGGATCGTCATGGAGCGCAACGACGCAGGGGTGATTGAACTGTCCGGCGACAGCGATGCCGCTATCGTTAAAGGGCTGATTGCCATTGTGTTTGCGCTCTATCAGCGGATGACCGCGCAGGATATTGTGGCTTTCGATGTGCGCCCGTGGTTCGAACAGCTGTCATTAACCCAGCATCTCACGCCTTCCCGTTCGCAAGGGCTTGAAGCAATGATCCGCGCGATACGCAACAAAGCGGCAAACATTAGCTAAACTTAAAAGACAGCTTTCATCCTGTGATGCGAGGTGATTTCTACCTCGCATGGACTTTCAGCATTCTGGCGTCTTGTCAGTGAATACAGGAACTTCGGCATGAAACGCGCGTCTCTTCTTTCTCTGTGCCTTTTTTGCGCTTTTAGCGTTATCCCGTTGGCCCGTGCGGCGGAGTATCCTCTGCCGCCGGACGGTAGCCGCATCATTGGTCAAAATCAGACGTACACCGTACAGGCAGGAGATAAAAATCTGCAGGCCATCGCCCGGCACTTTGATACCGCAGCGATGCTGATCCTGGAGGCGAATGACACGATTGCGCCGGTTCCCCGTCCCGGTACGGTGGTGACCATTCCGTCGCAGATGCTGTTACCGGATACGCCCCGTGAAGGCATTGTGGTGAATCTGGCTGAACTGCGGCTGTACTATTTCCCGCCGGGGAAAAACAGTGTGCAGGTCTACCCGATCGGTATTGGTCAGCAAGGACTGGAAACGCCGGTTTCCGTGACCCGTGTCAGTCAGAAGATCCCCAACCCAACCTGGACGCCAACGGTCGGCATACGTGCGCGCTCACTGGCCAATGGCATTGAATTGCCGCCAGTGGTACCCGCAGGGCCAAATAATCCGCTGGGGCGCTTTGCGCTACGTTTGGGCATTGGTCATGGCGAATACCTCATTCATGGCACTAATGCGCCTGACAGCGTCGGGCTGCGGGTCAGTTCTGGCTGTATGCGGATGAGCGCGCCGGATATTCAGGCGCTGTTTGCTCAGGTCTCTGCAGGGACTCGCGTGACCATTATCAACGAGCCGGTGAAATATGCCGTGGAGCCTGATGGCAGGCACTACATTGAAGTTCATCGCCCGTTATCGCAAACGGTGGAGGAGGATACCCAGCGGGTGCCTATCCAGCTTTCTCCAACGCTGGCAACGTTTATTAACCAGGCCGGTGGCGACAAGAATCTGATTGAGAAAGCGCTAAATCGTCGCGCGGGCTATCCGGTTGCTATAGCGGTGGGAAAATCCACAGCGGTGAATCCGGAAAGTGTGTTATCGGTGCAGAACAGTGCAGACGCAGCGGCAATGAATGCGGAAACGGAACCGCGGGTGATAACGCAGTAGATAAATAAAGGGGAAGGGGAATTGCAGGCAAAAAAAATGGCGCACTACGTGCGCCATTTCAACACAGGTACTCTTACTTACGGTAAGAGTGAGCCTGGTTGTCCAGACGCTGGTTAGCGCGAGCTGCGTCATCTTTAGCAGCCTGAACGTCGGAACGGATTGCGTTCACGTCGTTGCTCAGCTGGTCAACTTTAGCGTTCAGAGTCTGAACGTCAGAAGACAGCTGATCGATTTTAGCATTGCTGGAGCAACCAGCCAGCAGAGTAGAACCCAGGATTACCGCGCCCAGTACCAGTTTAGTACGATTCATTATTAATACCCTCTAGATTGAGTTAATCTCCATGTAGCGTTACAAGTATTACACAAAGTTTTTTATGTTGAGAATATTTTTTTGATGGGAATGCCCTTAAATTTGATCGTTCGCTCAAAGAAGCACCGACTTTCAATAAAAGGTTAAAAAACGCGTGTTAAAACAGCAGGCTTCCATCGGATTCATCTTAGATAATGCCGGGCTTAAATAGTGAAATCCGATTTGATTTTTTATTTTGGCTGGTTTCGGGAATATAAAAAAAGCGCCGCAAGGGCGCTTTTTTAATCAGTCTGTAATGTTTGACTATATTACAGAACGTGGACAGAGGCGGTGTTAGTGGTGCCGCTTGGAACCAGCGCGCCGGAAACCATTACCACAACGTCGCCTTTAGCCGCCAGACCGCTTTCCAGCGCCACTTCTTTACCCAGACGGTAGAAATCATCGGTAGAGGAGATCTCTTTCACCAGCTGCGCGACAACGCCTTTGCTCAGCACCAGCTGACGCGCGGTCACTTCGTTGGTGGTCAGCGCCAGAATAGTGGCGTCCGGGAAGTATTTACGCACTGCGCGTGCGGATTTACCGCCCTGGGTCGCAACCACAATCAGCGGCGCGGCCAGTTTCTCTGCAGTCTCAACCGCACCACGGCATACCGCTTCGGTGATGCGCAGTTTGCGGCTGTCGTTGTTGAAGTCCAGGCGGCTGGTCATCACGCGGTCGGTACGTTCGCAGATGGTGGCCATAATGGTCACCGCTTCCAGCGGGTATTTACCTTTTGCGGATTCGCCCGACAGCATGACTGCGTCGGTGCCGTCGAGAATGGCGTTCGCCACGTCGCCTGCTTCAGCGCGGGTCGGACGCGGGTTTTTGATCATGGAGTCCAGCATCTGAGTCGCAGTGATGACCACTTTGCGCGCGCGGATACATTTTTCAATCATCATCTTCTGCGCGAAGATCACTTCTTCAACCGGGATTTCAACGCCCAGGTCGCCACGCGCAACCATGATGCCGTCGGAGGCTTCGAGGATTTCGTCGAAGTTATTCAGGCCTTCCTGGTTTTCGATTTTGGAGATGATCTGAATGTGTTCGCCACCGTGCGCTTTCAGGTGCTCACGGATTTCAACCACGTCAGAACGTTTACGAATGAAGGATGCGGCAACAAAGTCAACGCCTTGTTCGCAACCAAAGATCAGGTCTTGCTTATCTTTTTCAGCCAGCGCCGGTAGGGCGATGGAAACGCCAGGCAGGTTAACGCCTTTATTTTCACCGAGGTCGCCGTTATTCAGCACTTTACAGATGACTTTGTTGCCTTCGATGGCGGTCACTTCCATGCCGATCAGACCATCGTCCACCAGCACAGTATTGCCGACATTCAGGTCGGTAGTGAAACCTTCGTAGGTCACCGCAACGGTGTCAGCGTTACCCACAACGGATTTGTCGGTAGTGAAGGTGAAGGTCTGGCCCGCTTTCAGCGAAACATCGTTGCCGCCTTCGAGTTTGATGGTGCGGATTTCCGGACCTTTAGTGTCCAGCAGAATCGCCGCTTTTTTACCGGTTTTGCTCATCACGTTGCGCAGGTTTTTGATGCGCTGGCCGTGTTCCGCATAGTCGCCGTGAGAGAAGTTTAAACGCATAACGTTCATGCCTGCGTCCAGCATTTTCGCCAGCATCTCTTCGGATTCGGTTTTCGGACCGATGGTGCAAACAATTTTGGTCTTTTTCATGACAGTTCTGGTCTTTAAGTTTGAGTTGAGAAGGATATGGAAATCACGCTCCGGGTAGCGCACGGCTCCGGAGTCAAACCTGTGTTGCGAAAAGAGCGATGCCACAGCCTAAGGATAGGTGACATCAAAAAAGCGTGCAGAGTAATGTGTGCCTGAGTTTCAGCCCAATGGGGAAATAAGTGATGTACGTTATATATTTTACAGTTCAATCAGCTGAAACCATTCAAGAGTGAATAGAGCGGCATTATACGATGATTTATAGACAAAAGGAAAACAAAAACAGCGTTTCAAAAATCATCTGTGCAGTTTCACAACGAAGTGTTATCAACGTGTTAAGTTCGCACAAAAAGGTTTCGGCGGATTCCCCTCAAAAATCACGCCTTTGTCGCAAAACAGGCAAAGGCGAGAGCAGGAATGGCGCATTTTACTACCGTTTCGCTTGCTATTTCAGTTGAGAGTATCAGCAGTAAATGGCTAAAGCTGTAACGGTTTAGCGCGTTAGCTGTTTAGCAGGCTCAATGCCTGCTCGTGCAGTTGCGGGCAGCCGGACGCCAGGATATTACCGCCCGCCTCCGGGCGACCGCCGCTCAGCGTGGTCACCACGCCACCAGCTTGTTCAATAATGGGCACCAGCGCGACGATGTCATAAGGCTGCAACCCGTATTCCAGACATAAATCGATTTGCCCGGCGGCCAGCATCGACAGCGCATAACACTCACCGCCGTAGCGAATCATCAGCGTACTCGCTTCCAGCGCAGCGAAGTTAATCTGTGGGTGGCGGGCAATAGGTTCAGGGGAGGTGAGATGCAAAATCGCCTGTTCCAGCGGGATCCCCCGGCGGGTTTGCATCTGTGCTGTCCCCTGGGGGCCGCTGCGCCAGGCCCGTTGACCATCGGCCCAGAAACGCTCCCCGGTCAGCGGCTGGCTCATCATACCCATGTGGCCACGACCTTCAACGGTCAGCCCGATCAGCGTTCCCCATACCGGAATGCCGCACAGAAACGGGCGCGTACCGTCCACTGGATCCAGAACCCATTGCAATGGGCCAGAACCGGTCAGACCAAATTCTTCGCCCATCACAGAATGATCGGGATAGCGGGAGGTGATCAGGTCACGCATTGCGCGCTCGGCTTCGCGGTCGGCATCAGTGACCGGGTCAAAGCGGAAACCCTCTTTCGGCTTGCTGCCGACATGCAGGTTCATCCGGGAGCGAAAACGCGGTAGCGTCTGTTTGTCTGCCGCGTCGGCGAGTTCATGCAGGAAAGCAATATCAGGTACAGCGTGGTTCATCGCGTGGTCCTCCGTTGATACGTTTGAACGACTGGCGTACTCACTGCGTCGTTTTTAACACATTACGGCGCTTTATTCTTTTCCACTGCGATAATAACGATTGCATACACAGAGCGACATATGTATTTTTATGCATATTATCTGCATAAAAAGGTGGTTATATGTTTAAGAAATGGATTCAGGCCGGTTGTCTTTTTGCCGCGTTGGCCAGCAGTGCGTTTGCCGCTCAGGAAACTTACGTTGTCGGCGCAGGCGGGACTTACCGCCCGTTCGAGTTCGAAAATAACCAGAAACAACTGGAAGGGTTCGATATCGACCTCATTAAAGCCATCGCGAAAGCAGAAAACTTCAATATCAAGCTGATCAACACCCCATGGGAAGGGATCTTCGCGACCCTGGGTTCCGGCGATCGCGACATCATTATTTCTGGCATTACGATTACCGATAAACGTAAACAGATGGTGGACTTCTCTGCGCCATACTTCCCGGCTGAGCAGTCGATTGTTGTCCCGGCGACCTCGAAAGTGACCTCTCTGGCGTCGCTGAAAGAGGAGAAAGTCGGCGTGGTGAACTCCAGTACGGGCGATATCGTCGTATCAGACGTGTTGGGGAAAAACAGCACGGCCATTAAGCGCTTTGATAATACGCCGCTGATGCTGCAGGAGCTGTTTGAAGATGGCGTGAGCGCCGCGGTGGGCGATGTGGGCGTCGTGAAATACTACATCAAACAGCATCCGGAAAAGCAGTTTAAACTGGTACCGGACGCCAAATTCGAGCGTCAATATTTCGGGATCGCGGTAGCCAAGGGCAACACGGCGTTGCAAGACAAAATCAACAGCGGTCTGAAGAAGATTGTTGCGAATGGCACCTATGCAAAAATCTACAAAACCTGGTTTGACGAGAATGTGCCTGCTTTGCCCGCGCAGTAATTAACGTTTTCTTTCTCTTCCGGCTATCGTGAGTCTCTCCGATAGCCGTCATTTTTTCAGGGATTACTTATGTCAGCATTCCGCTGGGAGATTATCCAGGAGTATGCGCCGCTGTTTATGCAGGGCGCCTGGATGACCATCAAATGCACCATTATCTGCGTTATTTTAGGCACGCTTTGGGGGCTGACGCTTGGCCTCGGCAGAATGGCGCACGCCGGACATGGCCCGTGGAAGTTCGTGTTGCGCTATCTGGTGCAATTCCCGGTGCGTTTTTACGTCAGCGCATTTCGCGGCACGCCGTTGTTTGTGCAGATCATGGTGGTGCATTTTGCGCTGGTACCGCTGTTTATTAATCCGCGTGACGGCATTCTGGTGACCAGCGGGATGATGAGCAGCGATGTGGCGCGCGCGCTGCGTTCCGATTACGGTGCATTTCTCTCCTGCATTGTCGCCATTACCCTGAATGCGGGCGCGTATGTTTCGGAAATTTTCCGCGCCGGGATCCAGTCGATTGATAAAGGGCAGATGGAAGCCTCGCGTGCGCTGGGGATGCCGTGGTGGAAAACCATGCGCAAGGTGATCCTGCCGCAGGCGTTTCGCCGTATTTTGCCGCCGCTGGGAAACAATGCGATTGCCATTGTGAAGGATTCGTCACTCGCCTCGGCAATCGGCCTGGCGGACCTCGCGTATGCCGCCCGTACTGTATCCGGCGCGTATGCCACCTACTGGGAACCCTACCTGACCATTTCACTGGTGTACTGGGTCATCACCTTCCTGCTGGCGCAGATGGTTAACCGACTGGAAAAGAGGTTTGGCAAAAGTGATTCACATTAATAACTTGCATAAGCATTTCGGCGAAAGTCATGTCTTGCGCGGTATCAGTTGCGACATCCAGCCGCAGGAAGTGGTGTGCATCATCGGGCCATCCGGCTCCGGGAAAAGTACGTTTTTACGCTGCATGAATGCGCTGGAAAGCGTCAGTGAAGGCGAAGTACAGGTGAATGGCTATGCCATTCATGAGACCAGTACCGACCTGAACAAACTGCGGGAAAGCGTCGGGATGGTGTTTCAGCGTTTTAACCTGTTCCCGCACATGACGGTGCTGGAAAACCTGATCATGGCGCCAATGAGCCTGAAAGGCATGGCGCGCGCGGGGGCCGTGGAGTTGGCGGAAAATCTGCTGGCCAAAGTCGGTCTGAGTGATAAACGTGACGCCTGGCCTTCCAGTCTTTCCGGTGGGCAGCAACAGCGCGTGGCCATTGCCCGTGCGCTGGCGATGAATCCGTCGATCATGCTGTTTGATGAGCCGACTTCCGCACTGGATCCGGAGCTGGTGGGCGACGTTTTGCAGGTGATGAAAGCGCTGGCTAACGAAGGGATGACGATGGTGATTGTGACCCACGAAATGGGTTTTGCCCGTGAGGTGGCGGACCGGGTCATCTTCATTGACCAGGGCGTGATCCAGGAAGAGGGCACGCCGGAACAGATTTTCAACGCACCGACCAACCCCCGCACTGCCGCATTCCTGAGTAAAGTCCTTTGATATCAAGCTCTCTGCGGAGAGCTTTTCTTTTTCTCCAATGACAGAAAGTGCAAAGCGCCTTGCGACTGCGCGGCAGATACTGCAATGCGCCATACTTGACGATGAGCGTTTATGCAACAACAAGGGCATGTTCCCTTGTTTCAAGCCTGAAAAATCTACGGAGAAAGATCATGACCATGAAAGTCCTCGGTTATGCCGCGCAGTCGAATAAAGCCCCGCTGGCGCCTTTTCATTTTGAGCGTCGCGATCCCCGCGCCGATGACGTGGTTATCGACATTTTGTACTGCGGCGTATGCCATTCTGATTTGCACCAGGCGCGTAACGATTGGGGATTCAGCCAGTATCCCATCGTACCGGGCCATGAAATTATCGGCCGCGTGGTGTCGGTTGGCGACGACGTACGCAAATTTAAAGCCGGCGATTTAGTCGGTATCGGCTGTATGGTCGATTCCTGTCGCGAATGTTCGCCGTGCAAGCAGGGTCTGGAACAGTATTGCGAAGAGGGCAATATCCAGACCTATAACGGTATTGACCGCCACGATCACCGCCCGACGTTTGGCGGCTATTCGCAGTCGATTGTCTGTTCTCAGGATTTCGTGTTGCGCATTCCTGAGAACCTGGATGCGCAAGCTGTTGCGCCGCTGCTCTGCGCGGGCATTACCACGTGGTCGCCACTGCGTCGCTGGGAAGTGAAAAACGGCTCCAAAGTTGCGGTTATCGGCCTGGGCGGTTTAGGACATATGGCGCTGAAACTGGCGCACGCGCTCGGGGCGGAAGTGACACTGTTTACCCGTTCGCCGGGTAAAGAGGAGGATGCCCGTCGCCTGGGAGCGCACCATGTGGTGCTCTCTACCGATGCGCAACAGATGGAGGCAGTGAAAGGGCAGTTTGAGCTGATTATTGATACGGTGCCCTATACCCACGACATTAACGGCTATATTTCCACATTGACGCTGGACGGTACGCTGGTGTTTGTCGGGTTGTTGGGGGACATTGAGCCTACCGTTAACACCGTACCGCTGCTGATAGGGCGCCGTTCTATCGCAGGCTCTTGCATCGGTGGGATTGCCGAAACGCAGGAAATGCTGGATTTCTGCGGCGAACACAATATTACCGCTGATTCGGAAGTGATCCGCATGGACGAGATTAACGAGGCGTTTGAACGTCTGCTGAAAAGCGATGTGAAATACCGGTTTGTGATCGATATGCAGACGCTGACGGCATAAAGTGTGTGGCAGGCCGCTTGCGGCCTGCTGCTTCAGGCTGCGGGATAAAGAAAAGGAAACTTAAGAATGGTGCGTCCCGGAACAGCCAGAGATTGCGGGTGTTTGTTGGGTAGGTGTTTTTTTCTTACGCTTCAGGTCGCGCTTTAACAACCGATATACCCGGTAAACCCGTTGTGTATTCCACGGCGCGCCTCCCTGGCGCAGTGTGTTGAACATAAGGCCAAAACCCTATGCGGGATACCGAATTTTATCGCCAGCATTGCGCGTAGCACTTTTTTCTCTGTCAACTCATTCACCGGTTTAATCCACATATAACAGCAGGTTCTGGTTGTTATTTGTCGCTTCGCCGTACCAGACAGCTTCCCGTACTGAGATTGCTTTATTAATGAGCCCAAGAGCGTAAAAGCGGTCGGCAATGGTCTGTTGAGCGCGGATGACCCAGAGATCCATCGGGCGTGGGCGATGGCTGCGGCGGGCCAGTGCTCGTTTGAGCGACGCGACGTTAATGCCCAGTTCTGCTGAAAGCATGCTGGCAGCATCGTCACGTCGGCGATCGATAAACTCCCCGGTTTGCGCCAGCTCTTCCAGCAACTGATGCATGATATCGCCGTTGCGCGTCGCATAATCGCGACGCGACAGATAAAACTGGTGGTTGTGCACCCGACCTTCGCCGCTGGCGACTACCCGCAGGTCTGCGGCGCTTTCGGCATCGCTTAATAGCGGGTCCCACATCATCCAGGCATCCACCGCCAGGTAATCGCTGGCGGTGAGCGGATATTTCGGTGGAGTGTAAACCACTTTGATGTCATTCAGTCCCAGACCGGCCTCTTCGAGTATCTGCAATAATAACCAGTGGACATTCGATCCTTTATTGAGAGCGATACGCTTGCCGCGTAAATCGCTGATGGAATGAATCTCGCTTTGCTGTGGCACCACCATCGCTACACTTTGCGGCGCAGACGGTTCCCATGCCACATACACCAGTTCATTGTTACTGGCCTGCGCGAAGACCGGCGGTGCTTCGCCAGTGGTGCCGAAATCGATTTCATTACAGGCGAGGGCGTGCAGCAATTGTGGTCCCGCCGGGAATTCACTCCACAGTACGCTAACGCCAAGACTGGCGAAGGCGCTTTCCAGGCACTGCCGCGCCTTTAAGATCCCCAGATTGCCGAAACGTTGATAGCCAATCCGTAACTCGCGGTCCGCAGAGGCGGTGCCTGGTGCAGGTCGGACTGAGGATGTCACCCGACGACGGCTTTTAATCACCCCGAGATTCGCCAGTTGAGTGCGTAATGTATGACGGCTCATCCCCAGCAATGCCGCGGCCTGGCTTTGGTTATCGTCGCAGTGTGCCATCGCGCCGCGAATCAGCGCACCGGTAACCCGTTCCCAGAGCGGCTCGCCAGGATGATCGAGCTGCTGGCGAATAAATTCATCCAGTACATTGTCCGTCACGGGCATGGAAGCATCGTTCAATGTGGTCAGGCGGAGCTGTGCGGGCATAATCTCCTCCTCTTTACTCAGCAAGACTGCATTGTGCAGCGTATTTTCCAGTTCACGTACGTTGCCGGGCCAGGAATAGTCCATCAGTTTCGCCAGGGTTTCCGGTGCCAGACGGCGAGTCGGACGGCCTAACCGGCGGGCGTAGAGCGTTAAGAAATGATTTGCCAGTAGGGGAATATCTTGCCGCCGCTGACGTAAGGGGGGCAGCGGCACGATAGCGATATTGAGCCGGTAGTAGAGATCTTCACGAAAACGGCGCTCGCGGATAGCCTGCGCCAAATCGACATGCGTTGCCGCAATGACACGCACGTTAACTTTGATCGCTTTTCGAGAGCCGACGCGGGTTATCTCGCGCTCTTGCAAGACGCGCAACAGTTTAACCTGTAACGGCAGACTGAGTTCGCCGATCTCGTCGAGTAGCAAGGTGCCGCCCTCCGCCGCTTCAAACCAACCGGGATGACTTTGCAGCGCGCCGGTAAAGGCGCCTTTTTCATGCCCGAACAACTCGGCTTCCGCCAGACTTTCGGTCAGTGCGCCGCAGTTGACGGCGAGAAACCGCTGATGGCGGCGCGCGCTATGGTGATGCAGATAACGGGCAACCACCTCTTTACCCGTACCGGTCTCGCCGACGATCAGCACGGTAGCCTCGGTAGGGGCCAGTTTATCCAGCAGGCTCTGAAACGCTTTGGACGCCGGGTCGATCAGTACAGGTGTGGTGGATGGGGATTCAGGATTCAGCATGATGGACCTCCGGTAAATGACGTTTTGAACTTATCGTTAGCTGGCGTCACAAACCAGAGGGGGTCATTGTCCTTCTGTTGCCAATGCAGCAGGCGGCGCGCATCGGTTGGCGCATTTGCAACAGCATACGGCAGGAGGGTTATCTTTAACTAATTGATTATTATTAATTAAATAATTTTCTGTTTTTGGCATGATTATCGCTAACACCCATATAACAAAATTAAAACAACACTTCGATAAATATCGAATATGGTTATATAGGAAATGGATAATGACGCAGAAAGCTAACGAAAGTATCAACGTATTCTGGTTTTTGCCGACGCATGGTGATGGACGCTATCTGGGCACTACCGAAGGCGGACGTCCTGTTGATTTACCTTACCTGCAGCAGGTGGCGCTGGCTGCGGATAGCCTCGGCTATTACGGTGTACTGATCCCAACCGGAAAAAGCTGCGAAGATTCCTGGCTGGTAGCCTCGGCGCTGGCGCCATTGACCCGCCGTTTGCGCTATCTGGTCGCCGTTCGTCCCGGCCTTCAGCCGCCGACGCTGGCGGCGCGCATGGCGGTAACGTTGGATCGCCTGTCTGAGGGGCGACTGTTGATTAATGTTGTGACCGGCGGTGATCCGGTAGAAAACAAAGGCGATGGCATCTTCCTGAGCCATCGTGAACGTTATCAGGTGACACGGGAGTTTCTCGACGTCTATACGCGGTTGCTACGTGGCGAAAAAGTGGACTATCAGGGAGAACATATTCACGTAGAAGGCGCGGAAGTACTCTTCCCGCCAGTACAGGAAAACGGTCCTCCGCTGTATTTTGGCGGATCTTCCCCGGAGGCGATCGACGTTGCCGCGGAACAAATCGATACCTATCTGACCTGGGGTGAACCACCGGATCTGGTGGCGGAGAAGTTGGCTATCGTCCGCGCCCGCGCTGCGGCTCGCGGGCGTACCCTGCAATACGGCATCCGTTTACATGTCATTGTTCGCGAAACGGAAGAGGAGGCCTGGGCTGCCGCTGACCGTCTGATCGCCCATCTTGATGATGATGTCATCGCCGAGGCGCAAAAGATTTTCGCCCGGATGGATTCCGCGGGTCAGGCGCGAATGAGCGCACTGCACAAAGGCTCCCGCGATAACCTGCATATTGCGCCGAACCTGTGGGCGGGCGTCGGCCTGGTCCGCGGCGGGGCGGGAACTGCCCTGGTCGGTAACCCACAGCAGGTTGCGGAACGCATCTGTGAATATCAGGCGCTGGGTATTACAAATTTTATTTTTTCCGGCTATCCGCATCTGGAAGAGGCGCACCGCTTCGCCGATTTGGTCATGCCATTACTGCCGCTGGATAACGCTGCCCAGCCTAAGGCGCGCGCCGTCAATACCGGCCCGTTTGGCGAAACTATCGGCGGCGATAAACGCCCGGTTAAACAGGTTAGCGCCAGTTGAAGGGGGATTATATGATTCATGTCTTCGTTAAGGTGGCTGGCGATGAACGTTGAGCCGCAGGTGGTTATTGTCGGTGGTGGTTTTAGCGGTGCAGCCGCGGCTATCCAGTTACTACGCCTTGCGCCCAAAGGGGTGCGGGTCATGCTGTTGGAGCCACGCGCCGTACCCGGTGCCGGGGTGGCCTATTCCACAACGGAACCGTCTCACCGTATAAACGTGCCCGCCGTGCGGATGCAACTGGCTGATGAAGAAGAGGGGGCGTTTGACCGCTGGTACCGCAGACAGCCCACTTTCGCCGACGATCCGCAGGCATTGCGCGAGGAAGGTTCCGTTTACCCGCAGCGTGCTCAGTTTGGACGTTATGTCGCACAACGTTTTGCCGACACGGCGCGAGCCAGTGACGGACGGCTGATTCATCTGCGCGAGCAGGCGCTGGCCTTTGACAACCGCGGTGTAACGACGGATACCGGCCGTCTGCTGAAGGCCGATTTGCTGGTGCTGGCAATGAGTCATCCGCCGCCGTCACTGCCACAGCTGGCGGCTTCTTTTCGCGATCATCCCGCGCTGATTGCCGACCCATGGCGGCCTGATGCGCTGACGACTATCGCGCCGGACGCGCGGGTTGCTGTGATGGGTACCGGGCTGACAATGGCGGATGCCGTCGCTGCGATAACCCGACCTGGACATCGGGGATCGGTAACGGCGTTCTCCCGCCGCGGGTTGCTCTCGCGGAGCAACCTTAGCGGAGAAAGCGTGGAGTGGCCGGGCGATTATCGGCAGGGAACGCTGCGCCAACGTTTACGGCGGGTCCGGGAGGATATCTCCCGTGCGGCTGAACAGGGTCTACCCTGGCAAGTCGTACTGGATGCTGTGCGCAATCAGGGACAGACCATCTGGCAAGAATTAGCTTTCGTCGACCGCCAGCGCTTTCTGCGTCATCTGCGCAGCTACTGGGATGTGCATCGTTATCGGATCGCGCCGCAGACGGCTGAGGTTCTTTCGCAGCGTATTGATGACGGCAGCCTGAATGTGCAGGCCGCGAGGCTGACGGCATTGGCGGGTGATGCGCGTACGCTGACGTTGACCCTCAGTCCGCGTCGCGGGCGGCCATACGCGCTGACTGTCGATCATCTGATCCTGACCACCGGGCCGGCGCACAATGCCTTAACCGAAAGTCAACCGCTGTTACAGGAACTGACGCGGCGCGGGCTGATTCGCCCGGATGCGCTGGGGCTGGGGCTGGATGTCGATACCCGCTCCCATGCGATTGGGCGCGAAGGGCAGTCCACGCCGACGATCCTGGTCTGTGGCCCGGCGGCGCGAGGGCGTTTTGGTGAACTGATGGGGCTGCCGCAGGTGGCCGATCATGCCGTCGCTGTTGCCGGAGAAGCGCTGGCGATGCTGGGTTTCAGCCTGCCCGCCCGATGTTCCATGTCCTGAATTTTTTCCCTTTTAATCCTTGTCATTAATAAGCGTGCGCCATTATCGGGACGCACCGTGGAGAGCGCTATGCCATCGCAACGAGAGATTCGCCTGAATGCGTTTGATATGAACTGTGTCGGTCACCAGTCGCCGGGCCTGTGGGCCCATCCGCGCGACCGCTCCTGGCAATATAAGGATCTGGAATATTGGGTCGATTTGGCGCGCCTGCTGGAGCGCGGCAAATTTGACGGTTTATTTATTGCCGATGTACTCGGCGTTTACGATGTGTTAAACGGGAACGGCGATGCGGCGATCCGTCAGGCGGCGCAGGTGCCGGTAAACGATCCGCTGGCACTGATCACTCCGATGGCGCTGGTCACGGAACACCTCGGCTTTGGCCTGACTGCGTCGCTGTCATTTGAGCATCCCTATCCGTTTGCCCGCCGACTGTCGACACTCGATCATCTGACCAAAGGACGGGTGGGCTGGAATATCGTTACCTCCTATCTGGAAAGCGGAGCGCGCAATATTGGCCATCAGGCGCAAACCGACCACGATGCGCGCTACGACTACGCGGATGAATATCTCGACGTGGTGTATAAACTGCTGGAAGGCAGCTGGGAAGATGGCGCGGTATTACGCGATCGCGAACGAGGTATTTTTAGCGATCCGCAGAAAATCCATCCGATTAACCATCAGGGCCACTTTTTCTCCGTCCCGGGGATTCATCTGTGCGAGCCATCGCCACAGCGCACACCGGTTCTCTATCAGGCGGGGGCCTCCAGTCGCGGAAAACAGTTTGCCGCCAGCCATGCCGAATGTGTTTTTGTCGCCGCGCCGTCGAAAGTCCTGCTGAAAAAGACGGTTGCGGATATTCGCCGTCGCGCCGCAGAAGCCGGACGCGATCCGCGTAGCATCCTGATTTTTAATCTGCAAACGGTGATTGTGGGCGAAACCGATCGCGAGGCGCAGTCCAAATGGCAGGAATACAAATCCTACGTCAGCTATGAGGGGGCGCTGGCGTTGATCTCCGGCTGGACCGGCATCGACTTCGGTCAGTACCGGCCGGACCAGGTGCTGAAATACCTGCATACCAACGCTATCCAGTCGGCGGTAGAGGCGTTTTCCACTGCCGAGCCGGATCGTCAATGGACGGTAGAAGCGCTGGCCGACTGGGTGGGCATCGGCGGCTTTGGTCCGCTGATCGTCGGCAGTGCGGAAACGGTGGCTGATGAACTGCAATCCTGGGTTGAGGAAACCGATGTCGATGGCTTCAATCTGGCTTACGCCGTCACGCATGAAACCTTCCGCGACGTGGTGGAACAATTAATCCCTGAACTGCAAAAACGCGGTGTATTTAAGCAGGATTACCGGGATGGCACATTGCGCGAAAAACTGTTCGGCGCCGGGCCGCGTCTGGCTGCACCGCATCCGGGAGCGGGCTATCGTCGCGGCGGGCGGATCGATGCCGCGACGAAGGAGACGGTGGCATGATCGATATTGATAATCTGCATAAACGCTATCGTACAGCGGATGGTCACGTCAGCGAGGTGCTGAAAGGATTATCGCTGCGGGTACCGGCCAGCTCTATCACTGCGGTGGTTGGGCCGAGCGGCGCGGGAAAAACGACGCTGGCGCGCTGCATCAGCCTGCTGGAACGGCCCGATAGCGGCAGCATACAGGTTAACGGCACAGACTTGTCGTTACTGTCGGGGGAGGCGCTGCGGCGTGAACGGCGTGCGATTGGCACCGTTTTTCAGTCCTCGGCGCTGCTGAATCGTAAAACGGCGTGGCAAAACATCGCGCTGCCGCTGGTGTGCCTGGGCGTGGTGGAACGCGATATTAAGGTGCGGGTCGGTGAATTACTGGAGAACGTGGGGCTAAGCCACAAAGCGGATGCTTATCCGTCCCAGCTTTCCGGCGGGCAACGCCAGCGCATTGGTATTGCACGCGCGCTGGCATTACGTCCGTCGGTGCTGTTGGCGGACGAGGCCACGTCTGGTCTGGATCCGCAGGCGACCGCTACGGTGCTGGATTTGCTCCGAAAACTGCGCGATGAGTACCGGCTGGCGATTATCCTGATTACTCACGAAATGGATGCGGTACGCGCTGCGGCGGATGCAGTGGCGGAAATCCGCGATGGCACGATAGCCCGATACGGGCAGGTGAACGATCTGCTGGCTTGCCCGGATTCACTGCTTGGTCAGCAGCTATTGCCTCTGTCGCCCGTTACCGCCCACAGCGATCTGCTGCTGCGCCTGAGCTATCGCTGGGATGTCCCGGTGGCGATCGACTGGATCAGCCGTCTGAGTCAGCAGTTTGCGCTACAGATAGATTTGCTCGGCGGTCATGTTGAAGTGATTAACGGCCAACTGGCGGGGCGTTTACAGGTCGGCATACGTTTCCAGGGAGAACGCTTGTCGCAAGCACGCATACTGGCGCTTTTAGCGCAGTCTGGCATTGCGGCGGAAATTCTTGCGTGTGCGCCTGAGCTAAAGGAGGCGGTATGAAACCGACAGTGATAAGCCAGGATACGCCGTGGCGTGAAATCCATACGCTGCTGCTGCCTGCCTATGGGGAAACCTGGCTGATGGTCGCCATTGTGATGCTGTTTGTGGTGACCCTTGGCGGTGTAGTGGGCGTGGTGTTATTCAACACCTCGCCGCGTGGGTTGTTTCCGCATGCTGCACTCTACCGGGTGCTCAACTGGATAGTGAACATGGGGCGCTCTTTGCCCTTTCTGGTGCTGATGGCGGCGATCATCCCGTTCACGTTCTGGCTTACGGGCACCACTATCGGGATTCCTGCCGCCGTGGTGCCGATGATTGCCGCCGGCGTGCCATTTTTTGGCCGTCTGGTGGAAAACGCACTGCGCGAACTCCCGGCAGAGGTTACTGCGGTGGGGCTGGTGTGCGGAGGTTCGCGCTGGCAGGTAATTCGCCATGCCCAACTCAGCGAGGCGCTTCCGGCGCTGGTGTCGGCAGTCACGCTTAACCTGGTATCGATGATCGAATATTCAGCGATTGCCGGCACCATCGGCGCGGGAGGTATTGGCTACCTGGCGGTGGTGTATGGCTACCAGCGTTTCGACAATCACATCATGATCGCCACCATTGTCGTGCTCATCGGCACAATCCAGACGATTCAATTCTTCGGTGACCGGCTGGTCAATAAACTGCGCCATACTCAGGGGATTTCTTCATGACAACAGAACAGTTTGAATTACGTAAAACCCGGCGCTGGCCGTGGCTGGTCGTGCTGGCAGTTTTCGTATTGCTGGCCGTCGCGTTCTGGTGGTGGCGCGGATACGCGCAGGCGCCGCAGGTCGTTTTCGGTACAACGTTAAAAATTCACTACGAACCGGCGATGGCGGGTGAACAGCGGATAATTGAATATATTGATCAGCATATTGCACCTGATTACGGTATTAAACTGGAGGCCGTGGGCGTCCAGGATCCGGTACAGGCGGACAGGGCTGTGGCAGAAGGGCAATATGCCGGCACCATTTATCAGCATCAATGGTGGCTAAAGCAGGTGGTGGATGCCAACGGCTTTGCGCTTTCGACCACTATCCCGGTGTTTCAGTGGGCTTTCGGTATCTATTCTGACCGCTATAAATCGGTGCAGGATTTGCCCGCTGGGGCGACCATCGTCGTGCCGAATGATGGCGCCAACCAGGGGCAGGCGTTATGGCTGCTGCAAAGAATAGGGTTAATCTCACTCGAACTGTCGGTTGAGCCGCGCACGGCGACGCTGAAAAATATTGTCGGCAACCCGCATCAGTTCAACTTTAAAGAGCTGGATTTATTAACTATGCCGCGTGCGCTTAATTCGGTGGATGCTGCTATTGGTTATGTATCTCAATTTGATGCCGGAAAAGTCCCGCGGGAAAAAGGCATATTATTCCCTCCCGCACCTAAAACGTTTGCCTCGCAATTAGTGATTGGCACACCGTATTTATCACAAGAGAATATCGTTAAATTAAAACAGGCTTTTTCCGATCCGCGTATTCAATCGTGGCTAAAAACCACTGATGATCCGCTGGTAAAAGACGTACTGGTTCCTGTCTCTGCCGACTGAGTCATTATAGATGAACCGACAAGCGGACTGGCGTTCGCGTGTCTGAATAGGTCTTTTTTAAATTTAACTTATTTAATGAATTGATAATTAAATGATTATTTATTGTTTTTAATATACTGAAACCAGGTTTATAACCAGGGTCATCTGCACAACTAAATAAGGTAAATAATATGAGTACGCTATCTGTTGATAATGCTGGCGCTATTTCGGCGCCGGTGAGCAGCGTTAGGGACGTCGCGCGATTAATTAATTCCGATAGGGAGCAGAGTAAATATGCGCGGATGATTGTCTTCCTCGCCCTGGGCGGCGTATTTCTCGACGCCTATGATTTAACTACGCTCTCTTACGGCATTGATGATGTCGTTCGGGAATTCCAGCTCTCGCCGCTGTTAACCGGTATTGTCACATCGTCGATAATGGTCGGCACAATTATCGGTAATTTAATCGGCGGTTGGCTGACGGATAAATATGGCCGTTATTCGGTATTTATGGCTGATATGCTGTTTTTTGTGGTGTCGGCGATTGCGGCGGGGCTGGCGCCGAACGTCTGGGTATTAATCGGCGCGCGGTTCCTGATGGGGATTGGCGTTGGGATCGATCTTCCGGTCGCCATGTCTTACCTGGCCGAGTTTTCCCGCTTTACCGGAAAAGGCAATAAGGCGGCGCGGCTCGCGGCCTGGTGTCCGATGTGGTACGCCGCCTCGACGGTCTGTTTTTTAATTATCTTCGGCCTCTATTTCCTGTTGCCGGAAGAGCATCTGGACTGGCTGTGGCGCGCATCGCTGCTGTTCGGCGCCGTTCCGGCGCTGCTGATTATCGCTGTGCGCAGTAAATTCATGAACGAATCGCCGCTGTGGGCGGCCAATCAGGGTGACCTGACCTCGGCGGTGCGTATTTTGCGCGACTCTTACGGGATCAACGCGCACGAAGCCCCGGTTGAACGTCCTGCGCCACCGCCGAAAGTGAGCTTCCGCGCGCTATTTGAAAAACCCTACCGTGAGCGCACCATTGTTGCCGGGGTGATGAACGTTTGTATCTCGTTTGAGTACACTGCGATCGCCTTTTTCCTGCCATCCATTCTCGCCCGGTTCCTTGGCGCCGGGGTGTTTGAAACTATTTCCGCTTCTCTGGGACTCAATGCGCTGTTTGCCTTTACCGGTGGACTGTTGGGGATGCACCTGGCGTGGAAATACCCGTCACGACATGTGGCGATAGCCGGGTTCGCGTTGCAGTTTATTGCCCTGATCGTCCTCGCGCTGGTGGGGCAGCCGCAGGCCGCACTGGGTGTCGCGCTGGCGATTGCGATGCTGGGTCTGTGGCTGTTTGCCGAAGGCTTTGGCCCTGGCGCGCAGTTGATGATTTATCCGGCGCTTTCATATCCCACCTCTATTCGCGCCACCGGCGTCGGCTTCAGCCGCGCGCTTTCCGGAATCGGCAGCGCACTGGCGCTATTTGTACTGCCATTGCTGCAGGCATCGCTAGGCCCGCAAATGTTCTGGGTCGTGTCGCTGGCCGCCATTATCCCGATTTTCTTCCTGCTCGCGGTACGCCATGAGCCTACCCGTCATGACATTGACGACAGCCACCATTAAGGAGCAAATGATGACGTTACTCTCTATTGGAACCGATTATGAACAGCTGGCGGCGACCTTCCGGCCGATTTTCGCCCGTATCGCGCAGGGAGCGGCGGCGCGCGAACAACATCGCATCCTGCCCGATGAGCAGATTCGCTGGCTGAAAGAAGCGGGGTTCGGCACGGTGCGCATTCCGCGGGAAAAGGGAGGCTGGGGCGCGTCGTTGCCGCAGTTAATTGCGCTACTTATCGAGCTGGCGCAGGCTGACTCGAATCTGCCGCAGGCGCTGCGCGCGCATTTCGCTTTCGTGGAAGACCGCCTGAATCAGCCTGACTCGGCAGCGCGCGATCGCTGGTTCCGCCGCTTCCTCGATGGTGAACTGGTGGGCAGCGGCTGGACCGAGATCGGTGCGGTTAAACTGGGAGAGGTTTTGACCCACGTGACGCCCGTTAACGAGGGCTGGCGGCTGGACGGCGAGAAATTCTACAGTACCGGTACGCTATTTGCCGACTGGATCGATGTCTTCGCCCGACGCAGCGACAACAATGGCGATGTGATCGCGCTGGTCAGTACCCATCAGTCTGGCGTTGAACGTATGGATGACTGGGATGGTTTCGGTCAGCGCCTGACCGGTAGCGGCACAACCCGCTTCAAACAGGCGCAGGTGGCGCTGGATCATGTATATGACTTTGCGGATCGCTTTCGTTATCAGACTGCGTTTTATCAGCATATTTTGCTGGCGACGCTGGCGGGGATTGGACTGGCGGTGGAGCGCGATGCTGCGGCAGAGGTGAAAAAGCGGACCCGGATGTACAGCCATGGCAACGCCGACGTGCCGCGCGACGATGCGCAGGTATTACAGGTAGTGGGGCAAATCAGCAGTTGGAGTTGGGCGACACAGGCGACAGTGCTGCAGGCTGCGGAATCGCTGCAGCGGGCTTACATCGCGCATGCCAGCGGTGATGAGGCGCTCATTGAACAGCGGAATCGTCTGGCTGAAGTTGAAGCGGCGCAGGCGCAGGTGATCGCCAGCGACTGGATCCCGCGAGCGGCCACTGAACTGTTCAATGCCCTCGGCGCGTCGGATACGCGGGTGAGCAAAGCCCTTGATCGCCACTGGCGCAACGCACGCACCGTGGCATCGCATAATCCGGTGATCTATAAGGCGCGCAACATCGGTAACTGGCTGGTCAATGGCGAAGCGCCAACTTTTATCTGGCAGATTGGTGACGGCGAGAAAGCGCAGGGCTGAGAAACACGGAGACGGGGAGACCTGTCGTCCGGTGAAAGGGAAAGGCCGGGAGGGGCACAGCAAGTGTGTTGCTTTGGCTGTACGGACGGCAGCATCTCAGCGCATGGTCTGCGCTTTTTATCGGTCAGGGAGGAATTCTGGTTTACAAGTATGTCTGGCTGACTGGCAGAAGAAACCAGACCGAACGCATCCGCATTAGCATGGCATCAGGATGGACTTAAATGTCATTGAAAAGGGGGGTATTATCAGAAAAAGAAAATATGAAAAATTTACATTTTTCAATAACCTACAGGCGTTAATCGCTGTCTGTGGCATTGTGATTGGTGCGTCCGAATGGACTCGAACCATCGACCCCCACCATGTCAAGGTGGTGCTCTAACCAACTGAGCTACGGACGCACTGAGAAGGAATGGTGCGTTCAATTGGACTCGAACCAACGACCCCCACCATGTCAAGGTGGTGCTCTAACCAACTGAGCTATGAACGCAGTGTTGTGGTTGACAACGGGGACGAATATTAGCGGCAGGCCGGAGAAGTGGCAAGCGGAAAATGGCAAATTTATTCCTGAATTCACGTGATTGCGGAACAACTGAGCAAAACGCTGTGAAAGTAGCCGCCAGCTGGCGGCTACGGCCATTTTAACGCGCGGCGCGCTGCAAAATCGTTGTTGAAGGCAGGCGCTGCAGAAAGCGCATCCGCAGCATTATCAGGATCGCTGCAGACGTCAGGCCAATAATAAAGCCCATCCAGAAACCGGCCGGACCCATTCTGTCGACCACCAGATCGGTCAGCGCCAGAATATAGCCAGACGGCAACCCCAGCACCCAATAGGCGGTAAAGGTGATAAAAAAGATCGAACGCGTATCTTTATAGCCGCGCAGGATACCGCTGCCAATCACCTGAATGGAGTCGGAGATTTGGTAAATCGCCGCCAGCAACATCAGGTGCGAGGCGAGCGTCACCACTTCCGGGTTTTTGTTATAGAGCAGGGCGATTTGTTCGCGCATCAGCACGGTAAACACCGCCGTAACCGCCGCCATGCACACGCCGACGATCAACCCGGTGTGCGCCGAGGTTTTAGCATCCAGCGTCGAACCTTGCCCCAGACGGAAGCCCACCCGGATGGTCACCGCTGCGGCCAGCGACATCGGCAGAACAAACATCAGCGAACTGAAGTTAAGCGCAATCTGGTGACCGGCCACATCAACAATGCCCAGCGGCGATACCAGCAGGGCCACCACCGCAAACAACGTGACTTCGAAAAACAGCGCCAACGCAATGGGCAGACCCAGTTGCGCAAGGCGTTTTAGCGCCTCGGGATCGGGTTTAGCGAAACGCTGGGCGTGCTGAATATCGCGCATGGCGCGGGCGCGTTTTACATACATGCGCATGCAGATAAACATCACCCAATAGACGGATGCAGTTGCCACGCCGCAGCCGACACCGCCCAGTTCCGGCATGCCGAAGTGACCGTAAATAAAGATATAGTTCACCGGGATATTCACCAGCAAGCCGACAAAGCCCATCACCATGCCTGGCTGCGTGCGGGCCAGCCCTTCGCACTGGTTACGCATCACCTGGAAAAAGAGATAGCCAGGCGCACCCCACATCAACGCACGTAAAAAACGCACGGCTTTTTCCGCCAGAATCGGGTCGATGTTATGCATCGCATGGATGATATGACCAGCATTCCACAGCACAATCATGATCAATACCGCCACAATGCCTGCCAGCCAGAAACCCTGACCGACCTGATGGGCGATGCGATCGCGACGTCCGGAGCCGTTTAACTGGGCAATCACCGGCGTCATTGCCAGTAAAAGACCGTGGCCGAAGAGAATTGCGGGAAACCAGATAGAGGTACCAATAGCGACAGCGGCCATATCCGTGGCGCTATAGCCACCCGCCATTACCGTATCAACGAAGCCCATTGCAGTCTGGGCGACCTGCGCAACAATGACCGGCAAGGCGAGTGCCAGTAACTGACGCGCTTCTGTAACATACTTCTGCACGAGAACACCTTTATATTGTTTTGTAGTTATAAGAGAGAATGGAACAACTGTTCAGGAAGGAGTTTTTCCTTGTGCTAAAAACGATGCCGCACTGCGATAAATGCGGCATGTGTTCAAATATTACCTGTTAAGCCCCGCTTTTGCCATGTTAACCCTGCATCAATGCTTTCTTGCCGCACGCCGCCCGTTGTTCATCTTATCGTCATCCGTCCGGGAAAACGCGCCGTGGCGGGATTGAGACTGGCAAGGGCAATTTCCACCTGTTATTGTGCGTAAAGAACACGGTAACGCCGTATGAATGGGAACAGGAGTAGTAGGTATGTTTACTGGTATTGTACAGGGCACGGCAAAACTGGTGTCTATTGATGATAAACCCAATTTCCGCACCCACGTCGTTGAACTTCCTGAGCATATGCTTGAGGGCATCGAAACCGGTGCTTCCATCGCGAACAATGGCTGTTGTCTGACCGTGACGGCCATCGACGGCAGTCATATTAGTTTCGATTTAATGAAAGAAACGTTGCGTATTACCAACCTGGGCGAGCTGGGCATTGGTGATGTGGTAAACGTGGAACGTGCGGCGAAGTTCAGTGATGAAATTGGCGGACATTTGATGTCTGGCCATATTATGACCACTGCGGAAATCGTCAAAATCCTCACCTCGGAAAATAATCGCCAGATTTGGTTCAAGGTGTCGGATCCGGCATTGATGAAATACATCCTGTATAAAGGCTTTATCGGTATTGACGGCATCAGCCTGACGGTGGGGGAAGTGACCAGCAGCCGTTTCTGCGTGCACCTGATCCCGGAGACGCTGCAACGCACCACGCTCGGAGCCAAAAAACTGGGGCAGCGCGTCAATATTGAAATTGATCCGCAAACGCAGGCGGTTGTCGATACCGTTGAGCGCGTACTGGCGGCGAAAGAGGCTGCTGCTGTCTCTGCTGCGATTAGCGAAGAGTAATGGCTTCCCGACGGGGAAAATGAAAAAGGCCGCACATTTGCCGTGCGGCCTTCTTTTTATGGCGCGGATCAGCGCGCCACGCGTAATCCCCGTTCAATGCCCCGACTGAAGACCACCTGCCAGAGCTGGATATCCCGCGAGCGAAATGCGCCTGCGCAGGCGTTCAGATAATAGCTGAACATCCGTTTAAACCGTTCGGAGTAATTATCGGCAATCTCCGGCCACGCGGCAAGAAAACGCGCATACCATGCCATCAAGGTGCGGTCATAATCGGCACCAAAATTATGCCAGTCTTCCAGCACGAAATGCGCCTCGCTGGCATCGGCAATCTGGCGTACGGAAGGCAGGCAACCGTTAGGGAAGATATAACGGTCAATCCACGGATCAACATTGTGATCGGTACGTTTAGAGCCAATGGTATGCAGCAGGAAAATGCCATCGGGTTTGAGATTGCGATCCACCACGCTGAAATAGGTCGCATAGTTTTTCGGCCCGACATGTTCAAACATACCGACAGAAATAATGCGATCAAACTGGTCATTCATGTCTCGGTAATCCTGCAGGCGGATCTCCACATCCAGGCCTTCACACCGCCGTTGCGCCAGCTTTTGTTGCTCGGCGGAAATGGTGACGCCCACCACGCTGACGCCGTAATTCTGCGCCATAAATTGCGCCAGCCCGCCCCATCCGCAGCCAATATCCAGCACACGCATGCCCGGTCTTAACTGCAGTTTTTCACAGCAAAGCCTCAGTTTAGCGTGCTGCGCGTCATCAAGGGTGTCGGCCTCTTTCCAGTAGGCGCAAGAGTATTGCATCTGCGGATCCAGCATGCGGGTAAACAGGTCATTACCGAGATCGTAATGCTCTTTACCGACAATCCAGGCCCGTTTCTTACTCTGCAGATTAAATAATCTTGCTCCGGCAATGCGGAGGGTGTCTTTCAGGTGGTGCGGGAGTTGGCTTTCCAGGCCGGCACGGAGAACTTTGGTGAAGAAGATGTCCAGCCGGTCACAATCCCACCAGCCATCCATATAACTTTCGCCGAGTCCGAGCGAACCTTCCTGTAAAACGCGTTTGAAAAAATCAGGATTTTTCACCTGAATATCTGAAGCTGCGGGGCCATTAACCTGGATACCGGCGCGGCTCAGCAGTTCGTTTGCTATACGGAACCAATTATCATCCCGTACGCTGACTTCTTCTATACACGATGAACTCATAACTTCTCCATCACTAACCAGTGATCAGAACCTTCAAACAGCGTAGACGCTTTTTCGGGTTTGTGAGAAATCTCACGGTTTTCGCCGTGAGGCTGATATCCGACGTAGAACAGAGGAAGGGAGAGAACCCTTGCCGAAAGGCCTTCCATGGTGAAACGGGCGTAATCCGACGCCCGTTACTTCATAATATTTATCGTATTTATAAAACAGCGAAATTTAGTATAGGCTTCAATATCAGGTGATTCAACAGAAAACTGTTAGCATGCTAATCAGTGACTTAGAGATAATCGCCGAAGCGACTATCCCCGTGAAGACGCCGGTGTGGTGGCCTCTTTCGCATACCCGCGATGCGGTTGCCGCTGCAGACGGTATCCCAGCGTCGCCAGCAACACCATCGACAGCATTACGCTGGTGGTAGTGAGCAGCGGCGTGGCGATAAGCCATGAGACCACCAGGCTTGCAAGGAAGCACAGCCCAAGTTGTAGCGTATTTTGCAACGCGGCGGCACGACCGGTTGCCTGTGGGAAAGGACGTAATGCCTGGGCAACCACGATGGGATAAATGGCGCCATTGGCCATTGCCATAAAGCAGAACGGAATCAGCAGCGCAGTCAGCGACACGTTCGGCATAAAGCCGACGGCCCAGGTGGCAATCACGCTCAGGGCAAACGCGCTTAGCAGCAAAGGAAGCAGTCGCTCGCCTTGCCACTTCTGTAGCGCAGCGCGGCAACCGTAACCCCCCACCAGAAATGCAATGGTCTGCGGCACATAGCTAAGGCCGATCGCAGAGGGGCCATACCCCATCTCGTGCAGGATAAACGGTGAACCGGTCAGCCAGGCGAAGAAACTGGCGGAACAGGCCGCATAGATAATCACATTGCCGCGATAGTCACGGGCGCGTAGCAGATCCATAAACGTCAGTGGCTGCTCATCATGCGCTGTTGCCTTTACTGACGGTTTCAGGCGTAACGCCGGGATCATCAACACCAGCGTAATCACCAGCAGCGTGGCGAAGATCGCTTGCCAGTTGAGATGCGCAAGTATCCACGCACCGAGCAGGGGGGCCAGTGCGGGTGTCAGCCCGACCAGCGGCATAATGGTGGCAAAAATGCGGTTAACGCGGTGTGACGGGTAATAATCCGTGACCAGCGCCTGCCAGCTTACGGTTGCGGCACAGACCCCCACAGCCTGCACAAAACGCAGCACCAGTAACAGCGTGGCGTCCCGCACCCATAATGTTCCCAGACAGCCAACGGCGAAAATCCCCAGACCGGTTAACAGAATCGGTTTGCGTCCATAGCGATCCGATAACGGTCCCCACAGCAGTTGTGCAACGGCAAACCCGGCCAGAAACAGGCTCAATGTGGCGCTGACCACCGCGGAGGAGGTCTCTAAATCTTGCTGAATGGCGCTGAACGCGGGCAGGTACATGTCGGTGGCTAAAAAGCCCAGCACGCTTAATCCCGCGAGCCAGACTAAAAATCCTTTGCCAGGTTGCATTGTGGTATCTCTTCTTTGTGCAGGTTATCAGGGTTGTCGAGTGTAAGGAGTGCATTCCCCCTTGTGAAACGCTAATATTTGCGCAGTGGTTTCAAATTTTTTGCAGGCAGATTATGTGGTCAGAATATTCGCTGGAAGTGGTAGATGCTGTAGCGCGTAACGGCAGTTTTAGCGGCGCAGCTCAGGAGTTGCACCGTGTTCCTTCTGCTGTCAGCTATACCGTAAGGCAACTGGAAGAGTGGCTGGCGGTTCCGCTGTTTGAACGACGTCACCGTGATGTGGAGTTAACCCCCGCTGGCGTCTGGTTTTTGAAAGAAGGGCGTTCTGTTATCAAAAAAATGCAGGTCACCCGCCAACAGTGCCAGCAGATTGCCAATGGCTGGCGCGGGCAACTGGCGATTGCGGTGGACAACATTGTCAGGCCCGAACGCACGCGGCAGTTGATCGTCGATTTTTATCGTCACTTTAGCGATGTGGAGCTACAGGTTTACCAGGAAGTGTTTAACGGCGTCTGGGATGCACTGGCCGACGGGCGTGTTGAACTGGCTATTGGCGCAACGCAAGCCATTCCGGTCGGCGGGCGCTATGCTTTTCGCGATATGGGGATGCTGAGCTGGAAATGTGTGGTTTCTCGTCGACACCCGCTGGCGGCGCTACCTGGCCCGTTAAGCGATGAGACGTTACGTAACTGGCCTTCGCTGATACAGGAGGATACGTCGCGCTCGTTACCGAAGCGTATTACCTGGCTACTGGATAATCAGAAGCGAGTGATGGTGCCGGACTGGAAATCATCCGAAGCCTGTCTGTCAGCAGGGTTATGCGTGGGAATGGTCCCGGCGCATTTTGCCAGACCCTGGCTCGATCGTGGGGAGTGGGTGGCGCTGGAACTGGAAAATCCCTTCCCGGATGCCGCCTGTTGCCTGACGTGGCAGCAAAGCGAGGCATCGCCCGCACTCAACTGGCTTCTGGCGTATCTGGGGGACAGTGAAACGCTGAATCGGGAATGGCTGCGGGAGCCGGAATAGGGGCTCCCGCAAAGGGGATTAACGGCGGTAATCGCGGAATGGACCATCGGCGACCGAGCGGCGCTCGATCAGGCGAGGATGCACTTCGATGGATTGCGACTCTTCGCGCTTATTCACAATACGGTCAAGCAGCATGGTAAATGCGGTTTCACCCAGCGAATCTTTCGGCTGGTGTATTGTGGTCAGTGACGGCGTGAAGAAGCGGGAGTTACGCACGTTGTCATAACCAATCACCGAAATATCCTGCGGGACGCGCAATCCCATTTCGTCGGCGGCGCACAGCGCACCCATGGCCATAATATCGCCGCCGCAGAAGACGGCCGTCGGGCGATGCGTCTGCGCAAGGATCTGCTGCATGGCGCGATAACCGGACTCGGGTTCAAAGTCGCCCTGAACGATCCAGTTTTCCGGTACGGAAATGGTGGCTTCTTCCATTGCTTTCATAAAGCCGGCAAGACGACCTGCGCCGGTGTTGCGCTCAAGCGGCCCCGGGATCACACCGATATCGCGGTGACCGCGTTCAATAAGATAACGCCCGGCCATATAACCGCCTTCAAAGGCGTTATCAATCACCGTATCGGTAAAGTCGGCTTTGGCTTCGCCCCAGTCCATAACGACCATCGGGATATGGCGATACTCTTCCAGCATGCTCAGCAAGGATTCCGGATACTCGGAACACATGACCAGCAAACCATCAACGCGCTTTTGCGCCATCATCGACAAGTAAGCGCGCTGTTTTTCCAGGTTATTCCAGGCATTACCGAGGATCAGGGTATAGCCTTTCTGGAAGCATTTCTTCTCAACAGCCTCAATGATTTCGGCAAAATAGGCTGCTTCGCTGCTGGTGGCCAGCAGGCCAATCGATTTGGTGTGATTCACCTTCAGGCTGCGTGCCACGGCGCTCGGTGAATAATGTAGCTCTTTGATCGCCGCCCACACGGCATTGCGCGTCTCTTCGGCGACAAAACGTGTCTTGTTAATTACATGTGATACGGTTGTGGTGGAAACGTTTGCTCGCTTCGCTACGTCTTTGATCGTTGCCATCAGATGTCACTCCAGACCATATCTCAAGCTCCTGATAATACATAAGGTAAACGTTTGCCTTCAATCACCCTGTACCCATGATCGGGGGTGCGGTACGCCGGGAAAAAGACACTGGACGTCAGGAGGGGAGTCAATGGCCGGTACGCTAATAAATTTAGCGTCGAATTTTGTCTGATCTTGAGCAAAAGGGGAAGTGATAAAACGTCTGACGTGCTAATTCCTGCAAGATTTTTACGTTTATTTGTGCAAAAATGCGCTATCTCACTTTTTGTGTGGAAATTAAAACGGAGAAAATTGATGAGCACCGACCTGAAGTATTCACTGTTCACTACCGTCATCGTGCTGAGCCTGATCGTTTTCGGCGCCCTGACCGCTGCACTGCATTGATCCCGCGCGAGGGGGAACCGGTTTCTCCCTCCGTTTTCGTTTCCCCGCATTGTTATCAATTCTGCAATACTCTTTTGTCATTCCGCTAACGGCAGTTTTTTGTGATTGATGTCATACTTTTGACTTCTGCGACAGTGTCCCGAAGCGACACGGCTTTTCCGGAGTCAGTTTATGAAAATGAATTTCCCTTTGCTCGCCCTGGCGATTGGCGCCTTTGGCATCGGTACGACCGAGTTCTCCCCGATGGGATTACTGCCGGTGATTGCCCGCGGCGTTGACGTTTCTATCCCGGCGGCGGGGATGCTGATTAGCGCCTACGCTGTCGGCGTAATGGTCGGTGCACCGTTAATGACGTTGCTGCTTTCTCATCGTGGCAGACGCAACGCGCTGATTTTTTTGATGGCGATTTTTACGCTGGGTAACGTGTTGTCGGCGATTGCGCCGAATTACGCCACCCTGATGCTGGCGCGTATCGTAACCAGTCTCAACCACGGCGCATTCTTTGGCCTGGGATCGGTGGTTGCTGCAAGCGTCGTCGCCAAAGAAAAGCAAGCCAGCGCCGTCGCCACCATGTTTATGGGGCTAACCATCGCCAATATCGGCGGTGTGCCGGCTGCGACCTGGCTGGGTGAAACCATTGGCTGGCGCATGTCGTTTATGGCTACCGCAGCGCTGGGTATTGTGGCGATGCTGAGTCTGTTCTTCTCGCTGCCGAAAGGCGGCGCCGGGGAACGCCCGGAGGTGCGTAAAGAGCTGGCGGTGCTGATGCGCCCGCAGGTTTTGTCCGCGCTGCTGACCACGGTGCTGGGAGCAGGGGCGATGTTCACGCTCTATACCTATATTTCACCGGTTCTGCGAACCATTACAGATGCGACACCCGTCTTTATTACGGCAATGTTGGTGCTGATTGGCGTTGGGTTCTCCATCGGCAACTATCTTGGCGGTAAACTGGCGGATCGTTCCGTAACCGGAACGCTTAAAGGCTTTTTGGTGCTGTTGATTGCCATCATGCTGGCTATCCCGTTTCTTGCACAGAGCGCGATCGGCGCGGCTATCAGCATGGTGGTCTGGGGGGCAGCGACTTTTGCCGTGGTGCCGCCGTTGCAAATGCGGGTCATGCGTGTGGCGCATGAAGCGCCGGGTCTGTCCTCTTCCGTGAACATTGGCGCATTTAACCTGGGGAACGCATTGGGTGCCGCAGCCGGTGGGGCGGTGATATCCGGTGGTCTGGGTTATAGCTTTGTGCCGGTGATGGGGGCGGTTATCGCGGGTCTCGGCCTGTTGGTGGTGCTCTTTTCGGGACGTTCTCAGCCAGAACGTGCCTGCGCAGCAGCAGAATAATAATCAGGAGGGGTTTCCCCCTCCTGGTGAGATTTACGCAGCGAGGTTTTTCGCCACAAAGTCCCAGTTTACCAGCGCCCAGAAGTGCTCCAGATAGTTCGGACGGGCGTTACGGTAATCGATGTAATAGGCATGTTCCCAGACATCAACGGTCAGCAACGGCGTGGCATCCGTCGTCAGCGGTGTACCCGCGTTAGATGTTGACACAATTGCCAGTTCGCCATCCGCCTTCTTCACCAGCCACGTCCAGCCTGCACCAAAGTTTTTGACCGCCGCATCGGTAAACTGTGCCTTGAATTCAGCGAAGCTACCGAAGGACTTCGCAATCGCCGAAGCCAGCGCGCCTGTCGGTTCGCCACCCGCGTTCGGGGCGAGACAGTGCCAGTAGAAGGTGTGGTTCCAGACCTGCGCGGCATTGTTAAACACGCCGCCTTCGCTGCTCTTAACAATTGCTTCGAGCGATTTGCCTTCGAAGGCGGTGCCTTTGATCAGGTTATTGAGGTTGGTGACATAGGTCTGATGGTGCTTACCATAGTGGTAGTCCAGTGTTTCAGCCGAGATATGCGGCGCCAGAGCGTCTTTCGCATACGGTAATGCAGGTAATTCGAACGACATTGCTACTCTCCTTCATTATTTTAATACACCCAATAGCCCTACTGAGTGTATGGATAGAGTAGCAAATAGAAAGGGGTGACAAAAGAGAGAGTTACCTGCCGCCGTGGCGACAGGTAACCGGATTAACGGATGGTTTTCGGTGTGACCACGCGGCGGGCGCCGACGTAGTGACGCTGCCAGTAGTCTTCACTCAGCGAGGTCACCTGAATATCCTGACCGCTGCGCGGTGACTGGATAAACTTGCCGTTCCCCACGTAAACGCCAACGTGGTCCGCTGTGCCGCGACCCTGGGTGCGGAAGAAGACCAAATCGCCGCTTTCCAGTTCTGCGACATTCACCGGCGAGGCATCACGCAGGTGATACATCTCATTTGCCGTACGGGGAATGCGGAATTTCACCAAATCTTTATAGGCGTAATAGACCAGGCCGCTGCAGTCGAAACCGGTATTGGGCGAGGTGCCGCCCCAGTGGTACGGCTTGCCAATCTGATTCATCAGCTTGGACATGGCGGTTTTCTGCGCTTTTTGGATCCGGACTTTGTGCACATCGGCAAGCGCGGCCGATTTGGTGCTTTTGACTTTAACGCAGTGTGGCTTGTGGCCTTTGCGCGGCGTACATTTTTCGGTCCAGGTGACAGCAGCGGTTTTGGTCTGGCTGGATTTATTACGACGCGTAGAGAGTTGGCTGGCTTTACTGCTGGTGGTCACTTTCTTCGTTGCCGGAGATTTTTTGGTCTCCGTCTTTTTTTTGTTCGTTGTTTTGGTTTCTGCGTTGCGACTGTTTTTCTTTGATGTCTTTTGCGATGTGGTTTTTTTCTTACGTTCGGATGCTTTCGCCAGATGCGATTTTTGCACGGCCGACGCTCGCGCCTGTTCAGAGGCGTTAGCCAATGGCGTGAAAGAAAGCGTGGTGAACAACAAAGCACAGAGCGTGATCGAAGATTTTGGTATTCGCGCCACTGAGCAATCCCCTGTTAGAGCAGGCATTTAACAATGCGTGCGTATGATTTCAAAACCCGTCGATTCTAATCCATAAAAAGCACAAAAGTTAAGAGTGTTTTTGCATCTATAGCTGCGTTTCGTTAGCAAGCGCAAAAAAAAGCAGCAAAACGTTTCTATGGCGGTTAAGAGTTAAGCAACAGGCGGAATCCGAATTGTGTTAAGTCACATTTCGGAGGCAACTTTTCAGGTATGGGCGTAAAATCGTCACCAGTGAACAAAATGTTATTTTCTGTTGGCTGCCTGAACCGTTACAATGTCCACCATCTGCCGTAGAAGTTGAAGGAAGCAAGACAATGAGCACGACACTTGAAAAAATCCAGCGCCAGATCGCTGAAAACCCGATTCTGCTGTACATGAAAGGCTCTCCGAAGCTGCCAAGCTGCGGCTTCTCCGCTCAGGCTGTACAGGCGCTGTCTGCCTGTGGTGAACGTTTCGCGTATGTTGATATTCTGCAGAACCCGGATATCCGCGCAGAACTGCCGAAATATGCTAACTGGCCAACCTTCCCGCAACTGTGGGTGGACGGCGAACTGGTTGGCGGCTGCGACATTCTGATTGAGATGTATCAACGCGGTGAGTTGCAGACGCTGATCAAAGAAGCTGCCGCTAAACACAAGGGCGAGCAGGGCGCGGAGTAAGTCGCACGCGGTTCACGTTGCTAAAAGGGTTCATGTTTCGACATGAACCCTTTTTTACGGTCAGAAGGTATAGATTAGTCCTGCGGTGGTTAGCATATTATAGCTTTCAATACCGCCACCATTTTTATAATCTGCGCTTATATTTTGGCTGTAGTTATTAACATTGACGTCAGTCTTCTTATTTGCCACCCGACTCCACGTGCCTTCAATATAGAGCTTCATATTCTCTGTGACGTAATAACCCACGCTTGCCGCGAGTGAAAAGAAGTTCTGTTCTTTTGCTTTATCAATAAACGTCAGGTCTCTGAGATAATGCTCATCATTTCCGGTGGTTCGTGCCCAGGCGCTGTATTTCAAGGTTCCGGAAAGTTCAATATCGTTATAACGATAGCTTCCGGTCAGACCGACATAGGGGATCTGATAGTGTTGCTTATAGCCAATATTGATTTCGTTGGGATCAAAGGAGCCGGTATTGGCACCATTATTATAGCTGTAGCTTCCACCTCTACCGTGAAAGCTGATGCGGTTCTCCTGGTACCCCGCCATTAATCCCAGACGCCATCCGGGGGTGTTAAACATCCAGCCTTTCACATTCACATCAAAGTGATTGGAAAAGTTGAGCTGCGTATCAGGGTGCGAGCTGTGATCGGTCCACGAATTCTGCGCAGCGTTTTGCCAGTCGTAATCATTCATATGACTGTTTCCGCTGGAAAACGTTGACCATCCTGATACGCCTAAGGAGAACCATCGCATGGCGTTCCATTCCAGAGAGCCCTGAACAACAGCAGCATTGCGGTAACGCCAGTCGAGTTGGCTGAGTTTTCTCCCCCCTTGATCGGGCGCATAAACCCTTTCATGGGTCAGGCCGCTCAGGGTACCCACAGTAATCCCGGCAGAAACCCGATCCCGGTTAAACATGCGATCTTGCATTTCGGCCGCAGCCGGAAAAGCCATAGGGATAAAAAACAGAACAAGAATAATATTGAACTTGTGCATTATTTCACCTTCATCAAAATGTATTAGCGGTTCCTTCTGTGCTCACCTTGAAATAAATTAAAAATAACCCAGTATCTACGTGATGGATTAATTCATTCATGATTAATATATGTATTTCTCACAGCATTCAGGTGCGCCAAAATATCATCGGCTGTCTTAATGATATTTTTATGCCGTTAAGTGAAATGAGAGAGTTAATCTGCTAAAGGTGAATGGCGAGTTTTTTCACGAAGCTTGCGCAGGCTTTTGTGGCGTTTTTGTCTGTTAATAATGGTTAGGTTGGCAGAAAAAGAATATAAAGGGGGATTTAAGAAAACGATATGTGTTTATCTAATTTCGATTAACTGTGTTAATAACCGGTCGCTGAATGCAACCGGCATAGAATATTTCTGGTATTTATGGTTGAGGATCTTCAGCCAGCGGTAATGGCCAACCGCCAAGACGTTTCCAGCGATTGACTATTTCACAAAACAGCAGGGCGGTTTGGGCAGTGTCATACAGTGCGGAGTGCGCCTGTGTGGCGTCAAAGGCAATGCCCGCAGCGGCACAGGCTTTAGAGAGTACCGTCTGCCCCAGCGCCAGCCCACTCAGTGATGCGGTGTCGAAAGTGACAAAAGGATGGAACGGGTTGCGTTTTAATGATGCGCGCTCGGCAGCGGCCATCATAAAGCTGTGATCGAAAGTGGCATTATGGGCAACCATGATCGCGCGGTTACATCCCTGGTCTTTAATGCCCTTGCGCACCATTTTGAAAATCGCGTGCAGCGCATCGTGTTCGCTCACCGCACCGCGCAGCGGGTTAGTCGGATCGATGCCGTTAAACGCCAGCGCTTCCGGTTGCAGGTTCGCCCCTTCAAATGGCTCAACATGGAAATGCAGCGTACTGTCAGGCATCAACCAGCCTTGTTCGTCCATTTTCAGGGTAATGGCGGCCACTTCCAGCAGCGCGTCGGTTTTGGCGTTAAACCCTGCGGTTTCAACATCAATCACAACAGGATAGAAACCGCGAAAACGGTCGCACAGACCAGTAAGTTGAGCGTTATCGGACATCAGGATCTCTTGAGACGGGAAAAGGGCAGCGCATTATGGCAAATTTTACGAAGGGATGTAAAACAGCGGGCGCAAAGCGCGCCCGATAGCATTAATTACCTAAACCGTGGCCGGCATCTTTCTCTTCGATCAGCTCGATTTTGTATCCATCCGGATCTTCAACAAAGGCGATAACCGTGGTGCCGCCTTTGACCGGGCCCGCTTCACGGGTCACGTTGCCGTCGTTTTTGCGGATCGCTTCACAGGCTTCTGCGGCGTTGGGCACGCTCAGGGCAATGTGGCCATAGGCTGTACCCAGCTCATAGCTGTCCACGCCCCAGTTGTAGGTCAGTTCAATCACGGCTTCTTCGGTTTCCGGGCCGTAACCCACAAACGCCAGCGAGTATTTGTATTCCGGGTTTTCACTGGTACGCAGTAACTTCATGCCCAGCACTTTGGTGTAGAAATCGATGGAGCGTTGCAGGTCGCCGACGCGCAGCATGGTGTGAAGTAAGCGCATAATGTCCTCTTTTTAAATGATTTACCGTTCCGGTCAGAAACACTGTTTTAGTATAGCGGCGGAAAGCCGCCGCTATCAATGAACAATCAGAGGATCACAGCGCGGGGTAATCGGTGTAGCCTTCTGCGCCACCGCCATAGAACGTTTCCGGGTGTTGCGGGTTCAGTTCTGCTTTCAATTGCAGGCGTTTAACCAGATCAGGGTTGGCGATGTAAGCGCGACCAAAGGCGACCGCGTCAATCAGACCTTTTCCGATCAGGTCTTCGGCTTTCTCTACGGTGTAAGCGCCAGCGCCGATGATTGGGCCATGGAAGCGCGCACGTACTTTTTCGCGGAATGCGTCCGTATAAGGCTCGCCTCCTGCCCAGTCTGGTTCAGACATATGCAGGTAGGCGATACCGCGTTTACCCAATTCTTCAATCAGATACAGCGCATCGGCTTCTTCGTTCGGGCCATTGTCGGTGTTCTGGAAGGAACCAATAGGCGAGACGCGGATACCAATCCTGTCAGCGCTCCACTCTTTGCTCACCGCATCCACCACTTCCAACACCAGGCGGGCGCGATTTTCCACGCTGCCGCCGTACTGATCTGTACGGTGATTTGCGGAAGGCGACAGGAACTGGTGCAGCAAATAACCATGAGCGGAATGCAGTTCTACAAGGTCAAAACCGGCTTCACGGGCGTTGGCCACAGCCTGACGGAAGTCATCAACGATCCCCGGGATTTCACGGGTTTCCAGTGCGCGCGGCATCGACGTATCTTCACGTGTGGCGTTGCCGTTGGCATCGCGCAGCGAAGTGCGCGTCCCGGCGCTGATGGCCGATGGTGCAACCGGCGCTTGTCCGCCAGGCTGCAAACTGGTGTGAGAGATACGGCCGGTGTGCCACAGTTGTACGGCGATACGACCGTTGTCTCCGTGCACGGCGTCCGTGATTTTTTTCCACGCAGCGATTTGCTCCGCGCTATGCAGACCCGGTGCGCCGGCGTAGCCTTTTGCCTGAGCAGAAATTTGTGTCGCTTCGCTGATGATCAGCCCGGAGCTGGCGCGCTGGCGATAATACTCCGCCATCAGCGGAGTGGGGATATCGCCGGGTTCGATGCTGCGCAAGCGCGTCAGCGGCGCCATCAAAACACGGTTCGGTGCGGTAATTGCGCCCACTTTCAGCGGCGTGAATAACTTACTGGACATAACAACTCCTGAATAGACCGGTCGACTAGTGAAAGGTGAAATAAAAACGCCCGAGTAGCTAAGGCGTCGCAATAATGGTTTTCGCATGTGCCAGCGCGCTTTCCAGCGGCAGGGCGCTACGGGAAATCTTCGCCTGCAGGTTCGCACCCAGCCAGAGCGAGTACAAAACTTGCGCCTGTGTTAATGCCTCACCGGCAAAGGTCAGGCTTCGCTCTGCACGGCCTTTTTCCAGCGCTTCGCTGAGCAGAACGATGATACGGCTTGCGCCTTTATCCATCGCTGTGCGCATATCTTCTGACAGATCGCACACCTCAGCAGAGAGCTTCACCGTCAGGCAGCCGCTAATAATGCCCTGCTGACAAAACTGATTGAGCGTTTCCTGGTAATAGGCCAGCAGCCTGTCGCGGTAGTTTCCAGGACCGCTGGCGAAATGGGTGATCAACCGCTGGTGATAACCCGCATAATGTCGCTCAAGCAAAGCCACACCGAACGCCTCTTTGGAGCGAAAATAGTGATAGAACGAGCCTTTCGGCACTTCCGCTGTTTTCAGTAACTCGCTCAGGCCCATTCCGGTAAACCCGCGATGCATGCAGAGCAGCTCGCCGGTAGCCAGTAAATGTTCGCGTGTATCGTGTTCGGTGTGTCTGTTCATGGCGACAATGTACTAGACCGATTGGTCTGTTGCAAGTGGCAAACAATGCGCTTTTCGGGTTGCGCGTTGCCGGTATGCAGTCTTCAATAGTAGAGATAACGCGTGTATCGCAGGAGACGACAGTGCCAGAACAACTGGAGTTTTTCCCTATCCAGAGCCCGTGCCGCGGCATCTGCCAGTCGGATGAAAAAGGCTATTGCCGCGGTTGCATGCGCAGCCGGGATGAGCGATTCAACTGGCAACAAATGACCGATACGCAAAAGCAGGAGGTTCTGCGCCTGTGTCATCAACGCTTTTTGCGCAAAATGCGTGCGAACAAATCCCTTCCGGCAGAAGAACCTCAGCAACCTTCACTGTTTTGACCCATTGAATGCGTATAATCAACGGAAATTACCTTTGAGGAAACCGTTATGGTTCAACGTATTGCCCTTGCGCCGCAAGGTCCGGAGTTCTCCCGTTTTGTCATGGGCTACTGGCGTTTAATGGAGTGGCAGTTTACTCCCCAGCAGCTGGCGAGCTTTATTGAATCCCACCTCGATTTAGGGGTAACCACCGTTGATCACGCCGATATCTACGGCGGATATCAATGTGAAGCGGCATTTGGCGAAGCCTTGAAACTCGCGCCGCACTTACGCTCGCGCATGGAGATTGTCAGCAAGTGCGGTATTGCCACCACGGCAAAACCGGAACATGTGATTGGTCATTACATTACCGATCGCGACCACATTATTCGTAGCGCCGAGCAGTCGCTGGTGAATCTCGCCACAGATTATCTCGACTTGCTGCTGATTCATCGCCCGGATCCGTTAATGGATGCCGATGAGGTTGCGGAGGCGTTTTTGACGCTGCATCAAAGTGGGAAAGTTCGCCATTTTGGTGTTTCCAACTTTACTCCTGCGCAATTTGCGCTGCTGCAATCACGTCTGCCGTTTACCCTTGCCACTAACCAGGTGGAACTTTCTCCGGTGCATCAGCCGCTGTTGCTGGACGGTACTCTTGATCAATTGCAACAACTGCGCATCCGCCCTATGGCCTGGTCTTGCCTGGGCGGTGGACGCTTGTTCAACGATCCTGAATGCCAGACGTTGCGGGATGTCCTGGCGACGGTGGCGCAGGAGCTGAATGCCGAAACCATCGAGCAGGTGGTTTATGCCTGGGTGATGCGTCTGCCGTCCCAACCGTTACCGATTATCGGCTCCGGTAAAATTGAGCGCGTACGTTCTGCGCTGGGGGCTGAGAGGCTGCAGATGACCCGCCAGCAGTGGTTCCGCATCCGCAAAGCCGCGCTGGGCTTTGATGTGCCGTGATGGCTGAAACGGCGACTTTCCGGTGAAATCTTTTACCCTGGTTTAGACTTACAGGGTAAAAGTGAATCAAAGGAGGTCATATGAAGCGTTTTAGTCTGGCCATGTTGGCGTTGTTAGTCTGCGCAGGTGCGCAGGCAGCCAGTGAAGAAGTGGATATGCATCTCGTCACTGCCCAGGGCATCGGGCAATCTATCGGCACGGTGAAGATCAGTGAAACGGACAAAGGTCTGGAGTTCGCCCCGGATCTGAAAGCGTTGCCGCCCGGCGAGCATGGTTTTCATGTCCACGCCAAAGGCAGCTGTGAACCTGCGGCAAAAGAGGGGAAACCTTCCGCTGCGGAAGCGGCAGGCGGTCACCTTGACCCTCACCATACCGGCAAGCATGAAGGACCGGAAGGCGCCGGGCACTTAGGGGATCTGCCGGTGCTGGTGGTGAATAAGGACGGCAACGCCACGCAGGCGGTGGTGGCGCCACGGCTGAAAAAGCTCTCTGACGTGAAGGACAAAGCCCTGATGGTGCATGTTGGCGGCGATAATATGTCCGATCAACCGAAACCGTTGGGCGGCGGCGGAGCGCGTTATGCCTGCGGGGTGATCAAGTAAGCGTCCCGATGGCCGGAGCCTGCTCCAGCTGCGACAGTGCGCAATACAAGCGCCAGATAACGGAAGCCAGTTCGCGTGCTGCGGGCTGGTGGTGCGCGCCAAGCACGGCGCAAATCCGTTGCAGCTCTGCCAGCGTGGCGGACAGCGTTCGTTGTTGAACGCCACGCTCACTCATCACATCATTCAGCAATGCAATGCAGCGATCCCGTACCCGGGTCAGCGGATCGGAACGGCTTTCCCAATCGCGCAATTGCCACACCACATGCGAGCAGTTCAGCAACACCACGCCCCAGCGTAATAACCAGCGTCGCGCCAGCGCATCCTGACTGTTGCTGAGCCGGCTAATATGGTGATACACCACCGACTCGAATTCATGCTCATTCAGATGCGGCGTTTCACTGAGCTGGTCGACAAAGTTTCGCCGTAACGCGCGGATCTGACGGCGGCTCTTGCGGGCATCCGATCCCGGACGCAACACGGCAAATGCCAACCACGCCAGAGCAACACCGAGGATCTTCGCCAGATCGTCGTTTAAAAAATCGGCAAAGTCGTATACCGGTGGATTGGTGACGGCGATGAACGATCCCATAAAGACGATCAACTGCCCCCATAATCCGGCCCGTTTTGGCATCTGTAATTTCAGCAGTTGCATTGTGGTCAGGAGGGGGAACAGAAACAGCAAAAAGGACCACAGCTCGCTGATTTGCACCATCAGGCCAAATTTCACCACAAAACTGAACAGCGAGAGCAGCAATAAGGTACGCAACAGCAGCGTCAGCGAGTTAAAAGGCGCAGGCGAGACGGAGTAAAGTACGCAACTGATGGCCGCCAGCGTCAATGCCGCAGAGCCGTATTCCCACTGGGTGGTAATGCTCCATGCGCCAACCAGACCAAGGGCGAAAAACGTCCGTACTCCGCTCAGCAACGCCTCGACATTATCCGTGTAACGCATCAGCCCGGGGCTGCGCGGCGGGGTATAGACGCTGATGGGGGATGCATTCTCCACACGGGCTAACCAGCGGCTACTGAGCAGGTACAGACGGCAAAAATAGCGTAATCGTAACCAGAATGCCCGGTGGCGGTAATCAGCCGTAGCGGTGGGGGCAAGAGGGGCAATAATACGCGCCACGGTCAGTGCATCGGTTTGCGGGTGGGTTAGCGCAGCCAGCAGTTGCTCCAGCACCGGGCGTAAGTGACCGGGTGCATCGGGCCAGTTTAACAGCATCCTGCGCAGGCTGGAGATCACACTGGTCATACGGAGTTGCTGGTGCAATAACCAGGTCATCAACGTATTTTGTCGACGAAAGCGGTAATGACTCCAGAACGCCTGAATACGCAGCAAGTTGGTGGTGAGGATTTGCCCTATCACGCTTTCGTGGGCACTACGAATCGCCTCGGTGGTTTCCGGTTGCCAGAGCAGGCTGGCATGTTCCAGCAGGCGGGCATGCATTTTCTTCAACGCCATGAGCAGTGCGGGCCCATCGGCAGTACCGGGGAGGATCATCATCATCATGCCGCCGCACAGGATCCCCAGCATCACTTCGCAAACGCGCGCCTGCGCGATGTTCCACAGTTCGGTAATGTCGGTAATATTGACCATCGCAAACGCGATGATTGCCGCCGTATAACCCGCCAGTTGAAAAGCATAGGCGACATTATTGGCAAACTGCGCGCAGACCCAGGTGCAAAGCGCAATCCAGCCGGACATGGCAAACAGAAACAACCACGGATCGTTCAGCGTCTGACCAGCAATCATGAGCGCAGCGCACGCGCCGAGCAGGCTACCGGCAATACGCCCAAGACTTTTGCTGATCACGCCACCGACGGTTGGAAAGCTGACCACGGCGGCGGAGGTCATGGCCCAATAGGGCTCATCAAGGTCAAGATAGTAGGCCACCGTCAGCGCCAGACACATAGCGATACCGTTGCGCAGCGCGTAGCGCCACTGACCTGTTGTGGCTTTTACCCACGGCAGGTTGTGCCAGAGCGCGAAGGGGGATTTCATCAGGGAACGCCTATCGACACGGTGCAGGTGGTGCCGGAAACCAGCGTCAGGTCATCGGGTAGCGTATCGAAACGAATGCGTACAGGTACGCGCTGCGCCAGCCGCACCCAGGGCACGTTGGGCTTAATGTCCGGCACCAGACCGCTATCGGTTTCTATGCTCTGATCGTAAATGGCACGGCCGATGCTCTCGACGTGACCCTGTAACGTAACATTGCCGCTATAAAGCACGATTTTTGCCGGTGCGTCGGTGCGGATATGGCGCAGTTTGGTCTCTTCAAAATACCCCACCACATAAAATGAGTGGCTATCCACCAGCGCAAATACCGGTTGCCCGGCGGTAGCGTAGTTGCCGTTGCGCGTGGTCAGATTGGTGACCCAGCCATCGACCGGTGCTTTGATCGTGGTCTGCGTCAACTGCCATTTTGCCTGCGCGAGTTGTGCTTCGGCGGCAGCGACGCTCGCTTGCGCCGCTTTTACACTAATATTGGCAGTATCGAGATCTTCCGCAGAGATGTAGTTTTGCGAGAGGTGGCGGCGACGGTTGGCTTCGTTATTGGCTTTTGCCTGCTCCGTTTGCGCTTTTGCCAGCTGGGCTTCGGCATTCAGTACCGCAATGCGGTATGGCGTTTCGTCGATGCGAAAGAGCGTGTCGCCCGCTTTTACGGGCTGATTATCGTGAACGTTGAGTTCCGTAATACTGCCGGAAACCTGGGGCGTGATGCTGACCTGTTCAGCGCGCACTTTTCCGTCCCGGGTCCATGGCGACTGCATGTAGTAATTCCACATCCACCAGGCGGCGACAATCGCCACGGCGAGCACCAGTAAGGTGGAAAAGTATTTTAGCGATTTCAGACTCATAATTACCACATAATCAACAGGCCAAGGGAGAGGCTAAGCGCTATAACGAACAGTGAAAGATCCATCAGGATGGGATGCCAGATATCGCCAGCGTAGATCCAGTCGCGCAGCAGGCGGTGGGCAACAAGCCAGAGTAAGAAGCCCAGTATCACCGCCTTAAACAAAGGAGGAAAGTAAACCGATGCGCCAAAAATCAGGTCCTGCAGGGGTAATTCCGGGTTGCTGGAAGTTAACTTCACGCGTTTATGTCCTGTGCAGTCGGGCGAATCGCCGGGCAGGCGGTGTACGGTAAAAACGACCAAAAACGACGCCGTGCTAAAGCGGGGGATCCTTAGCGTAAGCCCTGACGAGTGCAGCAATACATTTGTTTTGCCAATATAAATACTGCAAACTATTCTAAAATGAGTATAATAACTTAGCAAGCTAATTATAAGGAGATGAAATTGGAATCGCCATTAGGTTCTGATCTGGCACGCTTAGTGCGCGTCTGGCGCGCTTTGATTGACCATCGCCTGAAACCTCTGGAATTAACGCAGACTCACTGGGTAACGCTGCATAATATTCATCAGTTGCCGCCCGATCAGTCGCAAATTCAACTGGCAAAAGCGATTGGCATCGAACAGCCCTCGCTGGTGCGTACGCTGGACCAACTGGAAGATAAGGGGCTTATTTCCCGCCAGACATGTGCCAACGACCGCCGGGCTAAGCGGATCAAATTGACAGAAAAAGCCTCGCCAATCATTGAAGAGATGGAAACGGTTATTCGGAAAACGCGGGGAGAAATTCTCTCGGGAATTTCGACCGAAGAACTGGATCTGTTGATTAAGATGATTGCCCGGCTCGAGCACAATATCAACGAACTACAGTCGCGAGACTGACACCAAAAAGCCTTGCTTTCGCAAGGCTTTTTTACATTGACGCTGTGAAACAAACTGCAATGTGGTCACACTGCAACCTGACTTAGCGCGGGGAGACGGTCACCTGACGACCATTGCTTGCCAGCACGACGCGCTGACCTGCTGCGAAACGGGAGTTGCCCTGTTTCTGCACCACCATAATGGTGTTGCCGTCATCTTTACGGATTTCCAGTTCTACGCCCTGAGTTTTATTCATTGCACCCTGAACCGACTGGCCCGCTACGCCGCCGGCAACCGCACCTGCTGCTGTTGCCAGAGAACGCCCGGTACCGCCGCCAACGGTGTTACCGAGGAAGCCGCCCAGCACCGCACCACCAATTGCGCCGATGACATTGTTATCATCGCCGCCCTGAATCTGTACCGGACGTACGTTCACAATGGTGCCGTAAGTGACATTTTGCACTTGTTTGGCTTCGGATGCAGAGTAGACATCACCAGAAAGCGTGTCGTTATTGACGCAGCCAGCCAGGGTAAGACCAATCAGCGAAACTGCCAGTGCACGTAACATCATTTATGAATCTCCTGTTCACCATGAAACGCTCTTATGAGCATCCGTCATGGCTAAATTATATGGCATTTTACTCATGTCAGGTCATATCTTCTGCCTAATCCCGGCAAAAATAATAATCTCAGAGAGCTTAACCCGATCTAAACGAAGCGATTATAAGCGTTGGCGATGTTAATTTCACTTAACTGAAATAGACTCGATTGTTAAAAAGTGTTTGTGCGCGATGGCTTTACCCCCGGCTTTATGGTGGAGTGTTACCCCTCTGTTATGCATTAAAGGAAGGCGTATGAAATCGGGTCGCTACATTGGGGTGATGTCGGGAACAAGTCTGGACGGTATTGACGTGGTGCTGGCGGCAATCGATGACACCATGGTCGCCCAGCAGGCAAGCCTGACGTTTCCTATTCCGTTGCCGCTGAAAGAGGCGATCCTCAATATCTGTCAGGGCCAGCAGCTTACGCTATCACAGTTGGGAAGGCTGGACACGCAGTTGGGCACGCTGTTTGCGGATGCCGTGCTGGCGTTGATGGACAGAGAACAATTGCGCCCGGAAGATATTGTCGCCATTGGTTGCCACGGGCAAACTGTCTGGCATGAACCCACTGGCATTGCGCCGCATACGATGCAAATCGGCGATAACAACCAGATAGCCGCCCGGACGGGTGTGACGGTGGTAGGGGATTTCCGCCGTCGTGATATCGCGCTGGGCGGTCAGGGCGCGCCGCTGGTGCCTGCTTTTCACCATGCGCTGCTGGCGCACCCGGTTGAACGCCGTATGGTGCTGAACATTGGCGGTATCGCGAATCTGTCGTTGCTGATCCCCGCACAGCCGGTGAGAGGTTATGACACCGGGCCGGGCAATATGCTGATGGATGCCTGGATTTGGCGGCAGAAAGGCAAACCCTACGATAAAGATGCCCAGTGGGCGTGCGAAGGCAAAGTTATCCTGCCGCTGCTGCAAAACATGCTAAGCGACACGTACTTTTCCGCGCCCGCTCCGAAAAGTACCGGGCGCGAGTATTTTAACTACGGCTGGCTGGAGCGTCATCTGGCGCATTTCCCGGCGCTCAACGGGAGCGATGTACAAACCACGCTGGCAGAACTGACGGCAGTCACCATCTCCGAGCAAGTGTTGCTGAGCGGTGGATGCGAACGGCTGCTGGTGTGCGGCGGCGGTAGTCGCAACCCGTTGGTCATGGCGCGTCTGGCAGGGTTGCTGCCGGGCATTGAAGTCGGTACGACGGATGAGGCCGGGATCAGCGGCGATGATATGGAAGCGCTGGCGTTTGCCTGGCTGGCCTGGCGTACGCTGGCGGGGCTGCCCGGTAATTTGCCGTCGGTAACCGGCGCCTCTGCGCCAACGATTCTGGGCGCGATTTTCCCGGCCAACCCGCGCCAGAATCAGAGTTAGCTGAATTCCACATTGCGGGTGTACCGCTAGACTGACGAAACTAAGGAGGGCGGGCGTTTCGCCCTCCATGACCAGGACAGTCCCGGGAATACCTCATGAAAAAAGTGTTGATCGCCTGCCTGCCCGCGCTGCTTGCCGGGTGTAGTTATTACCACCAGTTCGTTGAACGCATGCAAACCGATACGCTGGAATACCAGTGTGATGAAAAGCCGCTTACCGTCAAACTCAATAATCCCCGCCAGCAAGCCAGCTTTGTCTGGGATGATAAGGTCCTGACCCTACAGCAAGGATTATCCGCCTCGGGTACCCGCTATACCGATGGTGTCTACGTGTTCTGGTCGAAAGGGGATACCGCCACGGTCTATAAACGCGACCGTATTGTGCTGAATAACTGCCAGTTACAAAATCCGCGGCGTTGAGATTTTCACAGGGGGGCGCATAATAGCCCTACCTGATGATTACACTCGCTAACGCCATGTCTGATAACGATCAATTGCAGCAAATCGCGCATCTGCGCCGTGAATACACCAAAGGCGGCCTGCGCCGCGGCGACCTTCCTGCTGAACCGCTGAAACTCTTTGAACGCTGGCTGGGCCAGGCCTGCGAAGCGCAGCTTGCCGATCCAACCGCGATGGTTGTCGCCACGGTAGATGAGACCGGGCAGCCTTACCAGCGCATTGTGTTACTCAAGCATTATGATGAAAAGGGGCTGGTGTTCTACACCAACCTCGGTAGCCGTAAAGCGCACCATATCGAACAGAATCCGGCCGTCAGTCTGCTGTTTCCCTGGCACATGCTGGAACGCCAGGTCATGGTCACCGGGAAAGCGGAACGTTTGTCGACGCTGGAGGTGGTGAAATATTTCCACAGCCGCCCGCGAGACAGTCAGATCGGCGCCTGGGTATCGAAACAGTCCAGCCGCATTTCAGCACGCGGTATCCTGGAAAGTAAGTTCCTTGAACTGAAGCAAAAATTCCAGCAGGGCGAGATCCCGTTACCCAGTTTTTGGGGCGGGTACCGTGTGAGCATTGAACAGATGGAGTTCTGGCAGGGTGGCGCAAACCGTCTGCACGATCGTTTTTTGTACCAACGTGAAAATGACGCATGGAAAATTGATCGTCTCGCCCCGTAATCCCTGAAAAATGTTGCGTTAAGCGCTGGCACTCCGTGTTCCGGCGCTTTATTCTATCTGCCCCCCATGAAGTATCCTTTCGCATCTGGCGAAAAGTCGTGTACCGGCAAAGGTGCAATCCGTTTTATACATGGAGAATTTGATGGCAAGCAGTAACTTGATTAAACAATTGCAAGAGCGGGGCCTTGTGGCCCAGGTGACGGATGAGGAAGCGTTAGCAGAGCGACTGGCGCAGGGCCCGATCGCGCTCTATTGCGGCTTCGATCCCACCGCTGACAGCTTGCACTTGGGGCATCTGGTTCCATTGTTATGCCTGAAACGCTTCCAGCAGGCTGGTCACAAACCGGTTGCGCTGGTGGGCGGTGCGACCGGTCTGATTGGCGACCCAAGTTTCAAAGCCGCTGAGCGTAAACTGAATACCGAAGATACGGTGCAGGAGTGGGTGGATAAAATCCGCAAACAGGTCGCGCCGTTCCTCGATTTCAACTGTGGTGACAACTCGGCGATTGCAGCCAACAACTACGACTGGTTTGGCAGCATGAACGTGCTGACTTTCCTGCGTGATATTGGCAAACACTTCTCTGTTAACCAGATGATTAACAAAGAAGCGGTAAAACAACGCCTGAACCGGGACGATCAGGGGATCTCGTTTACCGAGTTTTCCTACAACCTGTTGCAGGGTTACGACTTTGCCTGCCTGAACAAACTGCACGGCGTGGCATTGCAGATTGGCGGTTCCGACCAGTGGGGTAACATTACCTCCGGTATCGATCTGACCCGTCGTCTGCACCAGAACCAGGTGTTTGGCCTGACTGTTCCGCTGATTACCAAAGCCGATGGCACCAAATTCGGTAAAACCGAAGGCGGCGCGGTCTGGCTGGATCCGAAGAAAACCAGTCCGTATAAGTTCTACCAGTTCTGGATCAACACTGCCGATGCGGATGTCTATCGCTTCCTGAAATTCTTCACCTTTATGGATATCGCGGAAATAAACGCGCTGGAAGAAGAAGACAAGAACAGCGGCAAAGCGCCGCGCGCGCAATACGTTCTGGCAGAGCAGGTAACCCGTCTGGTGCACGGCGAAGAGGGGCTCATCGCCGCGAAACGCATCACCGAAAGTCTGTTTAGCGGTACGCTGAGCGCGCTGAGCGAAGCGGACTTCGAACAACTGGCGCAGGATGGCGTGCCGATGGTTGAGATGGAAAAAGGCGCGGATCTGATGCAGGCACTGGTGGATTCCGAACTGCAACCGTCTCGTGGCCAGGCGCGTAAAACCATCGCATCCAATGCCGTGACCATTAACGGTGAAAAACAGTCCGATCCGGAATATGTCTTCGCCGACAGCGATCGCCTGTTTGGTCGCTACACGCTGCTGCGTCGCGGTAAAAAGAATTACTGTCTGGTGTGCTGGAAGTAATTCATCGCCGATCTGAGGACGAAGGGAGTGAGAAATCACTCCCTTCTTTTTATTGCTCATTCTTGCAAGGCAACAACCATGAAGAATATTCTCGCCATTCAATCGCATGTGGTCTTTGGTCATGCGGGGAACAGTGCGGCTGAATTTCCTATGCGCCGGTTAGGTGCGAATGTCTGGCCGCTGAATACGGTGCAGTTTTCTAACCATACGCAATACGGTAAATGGACCGGCAGCGTGATGCCGCCAGCGCATCTGACTGAGATAGTGCAGGGGATTGCCGCCATTGACCAGTTACAGCGCTGTGACGCCGTGCTGAGTGGTTATCTGGGCTCGGCCGAGCAGGGTGAACATATTCTGGGGATCGTCCGTCAGGTGAAAGCGGCGAATCCGCAGGCGAAATATTTTTGCGATCCGGTGATGGGACACCCGGAAAAAGGCTGTATCGTCGCCCCTGGCGTGGCGGAATTTCATGTGCGCCATGCGTTACCGGCCAGCGATATTATCGCCCCCAACCTCATTGAACTGGAGATCCTCTGCGAACACGCGGTCAATAACGTGGAAGAGGCGGTACGGGCAGCTCGTGAGTTAATTGCTCAGGGCCCGCAGATTGTGCTGGTGAAACACCTGGCGCGCGCCGGGTTAAGTGCGGATCGCTTTGAAATGCTGTTAGTCACGCCGGACGAAGCCTGGCATATCAGCCGACCGCTGGTGGATTTTGGCGCACGGCAGCCGGTGGGCGTTGGCGATGTCACCAGCGGGCTGCTGCTGGTAAAACTATTGCAGGGCGCGACCATCCGTGAGGCGCTGGAGCATGTAACGGCGGCAGTCTACGAAATTATGATCACCACCAAAGCGATGCAGGAGTATGAACTGCAGGTGGTGGCGGCTCAGGACCGGATTGCGCAACCCGAGCATCTGTTCAGCGCCACACAGCTGTAAAAAAGGCGGGATATCCCGCCTTTCTCTCCAGGTTTGATAGCGCGTTCGCTCTCAGACCTGCGCTAAATCCTTACGCAATCCCTTCCGCTGCCATTGCGGCAGCCACTGCCGGGCGTGCCGCAACGCGCGCCATATAGGCATCGATGTGCGTCAGTTCAGCCAGATTCAGTTTCACCGCGCGCGCCCAGCGCAACACGGTGAACAGGTAAGCATCGGCGACGGTGAAGTGTGCGCCGCTGATCCACGCCTGATGGCTCAATGTGTCGTTAACATACTGCAGTTTTTTCTCCAGTAATGCGCGCACGCTGGGTTTGTATTCTTCCGGTGTATCCGGACGGAAAAGCGGGGTGAAGCCTTTGTGCAGCTCCGTTGCGATAAAGTTGAGCCACTCCAGCGTCTTGTAACGCGGTAATGCGCCCACCGGTGCCAGCAACTGGCTCTCTGGTGCGTTGTCCGCCACGTATTGCATGATCGCCACGCCTTCTGTGATCAGCGTGCTGTCATCCAGCAGCAGCGCAGGAACCTGGCCTTTCGGGTTGATAGCGAAAAAGTCATCGCCGTTCTCAAGGCGTTTTTTCATCAAATCGACGCTGAACAGGGAGACCTCTTTCCCGGCTTCGCGCAGGGTAATGTGGGAGGCAAGGGAGCAGGCGCCTGGCTTGTAAAACAGTTTCATTATTGTTTCCTTATGGCTGATTTCGGTCATAGGTTATTACGCAGTGGAATAAAAAAAAAGCCGCTAACGTGCGTTAGCGGCTTTAAATTTCGTGTTCCCCGCGAATGTTAAGCGGTGGCGGTTTCAGTCGCTTTGCTGGCGCTGTCGTCGCTCTGAGTCATGCGATTCAGCTTCGGCGCGGTCAGGATCATCAGCACGGCAATCACCGCAGTGACAACACCGATTTGCAGGAAAACGCTACCGTAGATGTTCAGTGACATCAGCGGATCGGTCACATTTTCCGGGATGGCCATCTGGTTCGCGACATAGCCAGCGATAATGTTTGCACCTGCGGTGGTCAGGAACCAGCTTCCCATGATAAAGCCCATCAGACGCTGCGGCACCAGTTGTGCCACCATCGCCAGGCCGAGGCCGGAAATCATCAGCTCACCGATGCTCTGCAGGCCATAGCTTGCAATCAGCCAGCTCACAGAAACGATACCCGCGTCGGAGGCGAATTTAGCCCCCAGCGGCAGGATCAGGAAAGCGCCTGAGCACAGCACCATACCGATAGCGAATTTGTGCGGCATGGGCAGGGTGTCACCCATCTTGTTATAGAGGGCGGCCAGAATCGGACTACCAATAATGATCCAGAATGGGTTCAGGGCCTGATATTGCTCCGGTTCAAACGCGATGCCGAACAGGGTGTGCTCCACGTTGCGGATGGCGAAGAAGTTCAGCGATGTCGGCATCTGGCTGTAGAGAATGAAGAAAACAATCGCCTGCAGCATAAGAATAAAGGCAACGATCATTTTACGACGCGCCGCGCCTTTCAGTGCGAACGTCTCTTTGGCAAAGATGGTGATAATCCCCAGTGCGACCACGCCCAGCACCATGCGTGCGATGCCCTGGTTGTGTAGCAACCAGGTGGCGATTGCCACCAGCACCACGATACCCACGATGGTTGCCAGCAGGTAGCCAACACGCACCGGTTCGAAGTCCGGTTTAGAGCCGTAGTTTTTCACCCAACGTTTGCAGAAGGAGAAGTTAACGATGGTGATCAGCAGGCCAACAACGCTCAGACCGAAGGCGGTGCTCCAGCCAAACTTCGCTGCCAGCCACGGTGTCGCCAGCATCGAGAAGAAGGAACCGACGTTGACGGACATGTAATACATGGTAAATGCACCGTCCAGACGCGGGTCATCTTTTGCGTAGCAGGTTGAGAGCAGGGAAGAGGGGTTAGCTTTAAACAGGCCGTTACCCACGGCGATCGCCGCCATACCCATATACACGATGCCTGCGTCGTGACCAGACCAGGCCACCAGCGCGTAACCCACTGCCAGCACGATGGCGCCCAGCATGATAACGCGTTTTGTGCCCAGCACTTTGTCGCCCAGCCAGCCGCCAATGGCAACCAGGCCATAAACCAGTGCGCTAAAGGAGGAGAACAGGGTGATAGAGTCCGCTTCTGACATACCCAGTTGTTTTACCAGGTAAACGGCCATGATCCCTTGCAGGCCGTAATAACCAAAACGTTCCCATAATTCGATAGAGAAGATGAGATAGAACGCTTTCGGTTGTTTAAAAGCGTTCAAACTGACGCTTTCGGTTGGTTTGTTTGCAGTCGACACATATACCTCTTTTTTTACATCCCATATTAACGGGGGTGTTCGGCGCGCAATGACCAGAGTTCATCACGCTTATAGTTATATTGGGAGGGGAAACGGCGGGTAATGTTCACTATCCTGCGCTTTCAGGCAAGCCTTTTGACATATTCTGTTACATAGATCCATGTCGTTACATTGCTCGGTAATTTTAATTGTTATTCAGAGTTAAATTTCACCATCTCAGTAAACATGGTTTTTTCCTCTACATTCAGGCCTCGCCTTCCCCGTTAAAGGTGTATGTTCTGCTGTTTTGCTGATAATGCAGTGCATTGGACTGCTTTATAAAATGTATCTGGTTATATCTATGGGAAATGACTGCTTAAACTTTGTTCTATGGTCGACGTGTTCTGGCGAAGATGCGCTTTTTTAACAAGGCATTAGCAATGTAACGATTATCACAGGGCGGTAGGATTTTTTTCTTCTAAAAAAAGGATTAATCTCATTAAATGCGTATAAGAGGAGGATTATCAGCGTTCATCAGGACTGTTTCCGGATAATCCTCGACAAAAAACAACTTTCAAAGATGTGAAAGTCGTCACGTCGATGAATGATGGAAAATCAGCACGTTCAGGCAGCATTTCGGGCGGCGGCGACCTGCAGTAAATCAAAAATGTCGTACTTTTTGTGATTATGCCGCGCTTTGTTCATGACAGCGCGCGGTTGCGCTGTCAGACTTCTGTCTGTCCTTTTCTTCGGAGTTAAAACATGAATTTTCACCCGTGGCTCAATGCGTTGCATATTATTGCGGCGATTGTCTGGATTGGCGGAATATTAGTGATGGCAGTAGTAGCAAGCTGGAGCGCTGCACAGAAGGATTTGACCACTGTCTCTGGCCTGCTCAGGGATGTGCGTAGCTGGAGTCGCCGTGTAACGACGCCTGCGATGCTGCTACTGTGGGTCGCCGGGGTAGTGATGATTGTGGCGCACGGTCAGCTACCGCATATGTGGCTGGTGTTAAAACTGGTGCTGGTGGTGTTGCTCTCCGGCCTGCACGGTTTTCTCTCAGCAACGTTGCGCCGTATGGCGGCAGGCGAAGCCGTAAAGGGCGCAGGGATGATAGCGAAAGCCACCGCACTGACGATCATTGCGCTGGCGTTGATTATTCTGCTGGCCGTGATGCGCCCGTTCTGAGAATGCTCAGTCCGTCTTGTCGCCGTATTCGCACAGATCTTCGATAATGCAGGAGCCGCAACGCGGTTTACGGGCGATGCAGGTGTATCGCCCGTGCAGGATCAGCCAGTGATGGCAATCGACCTTAAATTCCGCCGGGACGACCTTCAGCAGTTTCTCTTCCACTTGCTCCACATTTTTGCCTGGCGCAAACCCGGTGCGGTTGGAGACGCGAAAAATATGCGTATCCACGGCGATTGTCGGCCAGCCGAAGGCGGTATTCAGTACCACGTTCGCCGTTTTGCGCCCGACGCCCGGTAACGCCTCCAGCGCCGCCCGATCTTCCGGGACCTCACCACCATGTTGTTCCAGCAAAATGCGGCAGGTCTTGATGACATTTTCGGCTTTGCTGTTAAACAGACCAATGGTCTTGATGTACTGCTTCACGCCTTCCACCCCTAACTCCAGCATCGCTTTCGGCGTATTCGCAACAGGGTAGAGCAAGGCGGTGGCTTTATTGACGCTGACATCGGTCGCCTGCGCGGAGAGCAACACCGCGATCAGCAGTTCGAACGGAGAGTTAAAATTCAGCTCCGTGGTGGGATGCGGATTGTTTTCCCGTAAGCGGGATAATATTTCCAGCCGTTTCGCTTTGTTCATTATGCCTTCCCGGGCGACGCCTGCGGATCTTCACTGGCGGCCGCTGCTGCTTCGCGTCGTTTTTTCATTTTTTGATCAATCAGATACTTCACGGCCAGCATCATGCCCAGGCCGATAAATGCCCCTGGCGGTAACATCGCCAGTAAAAAGGGCGAATCGGTATGGAACACTTCAATGCGCAGCACCTTTGCCCAACTGCCCAGTAACCCATCAGCACCGTCGAACAGCGTACCGTTGCCAAGGATCTCACGCAGGGAACCCAGTACAAACATAGCGCTGGTCGCGCCCATGCCGATAGAAAAACCGTCCAGTGCCGACAGCGCCGGGCCTTTTTTGGCAGCAAAGGCTTCCGCACGCCCCACGACAATACAGTTGGTGACAATCAGCGGAATAAAGATCCCCAGCGACTGATAGAGGCCAAACGCATAGGCATTGATCAGCATCTGCACGGCGCTCACCACTGAAGCGATAATCATCACGTAAATGGGAATTCGGATCTCATCCGGCGTCCAGCGGCGCAGGGAAGAGATAAACAGGTTGGTGAGGGTCAGCACCAGCGTGGTTGCCAGTCCCAAACCGAGGGCGTTGGTTGCGGTGGAGGTGACCGCCAGCAGGGGGCACATCCCCAACAACTGAACCAGTGCGGAGTTGTTTTTCCACAATCCCTGGACGATAACGTCTTTGACTTCGCTCATGGTTTACTCTCCACAAACCGGCAAACGGGGTAACTGCTCAGGGAGCGTCATCGCGTACAAGCCGGTGCGTTTTACCGCGTTGACGACTGCGCGCGGGGTGATGGTGGCGCCGGTGAACTGGTCGAAATCACCGCCGTCTTTTTTCACCGCAAAGTGGCTGTCGGTAGCGCCGTCTATTTTCTTCCCGGAAAAGTGGGTGATCCAGTCGGAAATACGCCGTTCAATTTTATCGCCAAGACCCGGTGTTTCGTGGTGCTCTGTGACGCGAACACCCAGAATAGTGCCATTAAAATCCGCGCCAACCAGCAATTGAATAGCGCCGGAATAGCCGTCCGGCGCAGTGGCTGCGATAATTGCCGCCACCGGTTGTTCATCTTTTTTGGCGATCCACAGATGATGCTGACCTTTACCCAGCGCCGGGTCGCTAACCAGATAACAGCTCTCTTGCAACGCGTTATTATAGCTATCGCCCGCGATAACCTGATCGAACAGCGTTTTTTGCTGTATCGCTGCCTGTCCGGCAATGGTGGTTTTGGTCATTTGATCGATGGCGGCCGTCAGCCCGGTAGAACCGGCGGCGAACAACGCCAGCGTCAGACCATGTTTGCGCATTGTTTTTAGCATACCGGCTCCTTAGCGATGCCCGTACACGCGCGGGCGCGTGTAGTAGTCAATCAACGGCACGGTAATGTTGGCCAGCAACACCGCAAAAGCCACACCGTCCGGATAGCCGCCAAAACTGCGGATCAACCACACCAGCAGACCAGCCAGTGCGCCAAAAATCAGGCGACCTTTATTGGTGGTAGAGGCGGTCACCGGATCGGTAAGAATAAAGAACGCCCCCAGCATCGTTGCGCCGGAGAGTAAATGAAGCTGCGGCGCGGCCAGCGACGCAGGCGAAAAGATCCAACCCAGCGTGGCGCAGAGAGCCAGCGTGACGAGGAAACTGACCGGAATATGCCAGCGAATGGTTTTTTGCCACAGCAGGAACACACCGCCAGCCAGATAACCGAGGTTGACCCACTGCCAGCCTGCACCTGCGAGCACACCGCTGTAAATCGGATATTGCATGATCTGCTCAACGCTGTGGCCGGCATGCAATGACGTTTTGAAGGTATCAAGCGGGGTCGCCTGGCTTATGCCATCGATACCGATACGCAGGTTTTCCATGGTTGCGCCTGTGGCGGTATGCCCGGTGAAAATCATCTGCATGGCATCGAGAAAACCGGGCGCGGTACGGGCGATGTCGTACGGCGGCAGCCAACTGGTCATCTGCACCGGGAAAGAGATCAGCAACACCACATAACCAATCATCGCCGGGTTAAACGGGTTATGCCCCAGCCCGCCATAGAGTTGCTTGGCGATGATCACTGCGAACACGGTACCCAGCACCACCATCCACCAGGGCGCAAGAGACGGAATACTGATGGCAAGCAGAAGCCCGGTAAGCAGGGCGGAGTTGTCTGCCAGAATCTGACCGACGCGCTGTTTGCGTAATGTCAGCACCAGCGCTTCTGCCGCCAGGGCGCTCACAATGGCGAGTACGATTTGTAACAGTGTTCCCCAGCCAAAAAAACATAATTGCGCCGCGATGCCGGGCAGTGTCGCCAGCGTGACCAGCAGCATAATGCGCGAGGTCTGACGCTGGTTATGGGTATAGGGGGAACTTGCGATTCTGAAAACCATTTAATCCTCGTTGACAGCTTGTTGCGCACTCTTTTTCGCCTGAACCCGGGCAATGGCGGCGGCAACCGCGGCTTTGCGTGGGTCATCATTGGCTGCCTGAGGCACCGCGGCCTGCGTCTGGGCTAATTTACGTGCTTTGGCACGCGCGATGGCCGCTTCGACGGCAGCTTTGCGCGGATCGACGGGCGCATCGGGCACCACAGGTTCTTCTGCGACGGTCGGTTGTGGCACGGCGGTTCCGCTTTGCGCCAGCTTGCGTGCTTTGGCACGCGCGATGGCTGCTTCGACGGCAGCTTTGCGCGGATCGACGGGCGCATCGGGCACCACAGGTTCTTCTACGATGGCTGGTTGTGGCTCGGCGGTTCCGCTTTGCGCCAGCTTGCGTGCTTTGGCGCGAGCGATGGCCGCTTCGACAGCGGCTTTGCGCGGATCGACGCTTTCTGCCGTCACAGGGTGTTCCTGCTCTGTGTTCTCTGCTTTTTCGGCCTGGCGCGCACGTGCCTGCGCTTTTCGCGCTTCACGGGCGGCGATTATTGCGCTGTTATCCGGCTGCTCGCCTGCCTGAATCACGACCGGCTGCGTGGCGGTAGCCTGTTTTTCACGGACGCGCGCCAGGGCCGCGTCAATCGCCTGCTGATCTTTCGCACCCGGTTGCACGGCGGCTTGCTTGTGGCGTTCGAGGCGCGCGAGTTTGTCGCGCTCCAGGCGCGCCTGGCGGGCTTCAAAGCGTGCTTTGGCTTCAGCGTTGCGTCGTTCTTCTTCGGCGATGGCGGCGATCTCCGCCTTTTCCTGACGGAAATATTGCACCAGAGGGATATTACTTGGGCAGACCCAGGCGCACGCGCCGCACTCAATGCAGTCGGAAAGATGGTGCGCAGTGGCTTTATCGTGCTGCTGACCTTTACTGAACCAGTAGAGTTGCTGCGGCAGCAAATCCGCCGGACAGGCATCGGCGCAGGCGCTACAGCGGATACACCCTTTCTCTTCTTGCGGCTCGCCCATTTCGCTTGCGGAGGGCGCCAGCAGGCAGTTTGTTATTTTGACAACCGGCACATCGAGCCACGGCAGGGTGAAGCCCATCAGCGGCCCGCCCATAATGACCAGTTGCTCCGCAGAGGGGCAGAAACCCGCAACATCGAGCAAGTGACGAACAGGCGTACCAAGGCGCGCCCAGACGTTGCCCGGCCGGGTGACCGCTTCGCCGGTTAAGGTCACCACGCGTTCGGTCAGCGGTTCGCCGTCGATGATGGCGCGTTTCACTGCATAGGCGGTTCCGACGTTTTGCATCAGAATGCCAATATCGGAAGAGCGCCCACCGTGCGGCACCTGCTTACCGGTGAGGATTTGCGTTAACTGTTTAGCGCCGCCGGATGGGTATTTGGTGGGGATCACTTTCAACTGAATATCGTGACTGCCCGCCAGCACGGCACGCATCATCGAAATGGCCTGCGGCTTGTTATCTTCGATGCCAATAATGGTCTGACGCGGCTGAAGAATGTGCACCAGGATGCGCACGCCTTCCATAATTTGTGCTGCACAATCCTGCATCAGACGATCGTCCGCCGTGATGTAAGGTTCGCACTCGGCAGCATTAATAATCAGCGTGTCGATTTTATCGCCGCCGCCCTGGAGCTTAGCGCCAGTCGGGAAGCCCGCACCGCCCAGACCAGCGACGCCGAACTGGTGGATACGCGTAATTAACGCGTCACGGCTATGGGAACGGTAATCCTGCCAGCCATCGCGATCGATCCAGCGGTCTTCACCATCGGCGTCAATGATCACGCTCATTTCCGGCAGTGCGGAAGGGTGCGCCGTCGAATGGGGTGCAATAGCGGCAATAACGCCGGACGTCGGCGCGTGTACAGGCAGCATGCGGCCGCGACCACGGGTCAGCGGCTGACCGCGCAGGACGGTGTCGCCCACTTTCACGCACAGCTCGCCTTCAGCGCCGATATGCTGTTTCAGGGGGATGACAAAACGGTTCGCCAGCGGTATCTGACGCAGCGGCGTTCCGTTGGATTGGGTTTTCATTTCAGGCGGATGAATACCGCCGTGAAAATCCCACAGTTTGTCTTTTCGGAAAGCGGAAAATAACTTAAGCATGTTGTTCCACAGCAATAGTGCGCACAGGAATGGTCTGCAAATCCCATTTCCAGTTACGGGTGGTCGCTTCCACCGGACGCAGTTCAATACACTGCGTCGGGCACGGATCCACACAAAGATTGCAACCGGTGCAAAGATCGCTCATCACCGTATGCATGGCGCGGGTTGCGCCGACGATGGCGTCCACCGGACACGCCTGGATGCATTTGGTGCAGCCAATGCAATTGTTTTCATCAATAATCGCCAGCATCCGCACCGGCTCCTGGGCGTCGGCATCGCCGTCAATCGGTTGAGGATCGACGTTCAACAGGGTGGCGATTTTGAGCATCACGGCTTCGCCGCCCGGGGCGCAGCGGTTAATTTTTTCGCCTTGTTTGCCCACGGCTTCAGCGTAAGGGCGGCAGCCAGGGTAGCCACACTGCCCGCACTGGCTTTGCGGCAATAACTCGTCAATTCTTTCAACGACCGGATCGTCTTCTACCGCAAAACGGCGGGAGGCGTAACCGAGAATAAGGCCGAATAACAACCCGAGCACGCTCAGGGCTGCAACGGCTATCCAAATCGCACTCATTACAGTTTCACCAGACCACTAAAGCCCATAAAGGCCAGAGACATTAAGCCCGCGGTGATTAATGCAATCGCATTGCCGCGAAAAGGGGCGGGCACATCGGCAACGGCCAGGCGTTCGCGGATCGCCGCAAACAGCACCATAACCAGAGAGAACCCTACCGCGGCAGCAAAACCATATAACGCCGACTGCATGAAGTTGTGCCCAAGGTTGATATTGAGCAGGGCCACGCCCAGTACCGCACAGTTAGTGGTGATCAGCGGCAGGAAGATACCCAGCAGGCGATAGAGCGCCGGGCTGGTTTTGCGCACCACCATTTCGGTGAATTGCACCACCACGGCGATAATCAGAATAAACGCCAGCGTGCGCAGATAGACTAAATCCAGCGGGATCAGAACCCAGGTATCGATGAGCCAGGCGCAGATGGAGGCCAGCGTCATCACGAAAGTGGTCGCCAGCCCCATGCCCATTGCGCTTTCCAGTTTTTTGGATACGCCCATAAACGGACACAAGCCAAGAAACTTCACCAGTACGAAGTTATTGACCAGTACCGTTCCGATAAATAGCAGCAGATAGTCTGTCATGATGTGGCCTGAAATAAAAAAAGCCGCCTATTATCGGTCAAACAGCACCGGGCGACAACAGGATAACTGTAAGGTTATTACGGATTAATAAAGGTCTTCTTAACGCGCGTGGAGCGCTTGAAATAGGGCACCATTAACGCGGCGGCAAGCAGCGGAAACAGCAACTGACGCAGGGCCAGTTCGTCGGAAACCGGTGAAAAAGCAAAGGCTTTCACCGCCAGCAAAACGGAAATCAGCAACCAGACGATGTAATGCTTCGGCACGCTACGGCGGCGTTTAAAAAAGGCAATCACCAGCCAGAAGGTGTAATACCAGATGCCAATCGCGCAGGCGAACGACACAAACCACAGCAGCGCATCGCGAAAGGGCATCGTACCGAGCATGGTGACGGTTTGCGGCGTCAATAATGCCGTTCCGTACATTAATAACGCCAGCGAAGTGCTGAACAATACCACCAGCAACCAGGCCAGAGGGCCGAGCAACCAGCCGCCGATTCTTTCTGCGGAGAGTGTTGTCATACTGCATTCCTCGCTCAGGGCATTATTGCGATAGGTTCATTGCGCCGGGCGACGAGTATAAAGCATTACACGTTGATTGCCAGTGGCGTTATTGCACGTAATGCCAGACGGATTTAGGAACGCACCCAATGTCAAACAGACGACCGCCGGAGACCAGCTCAGCGCGCCGATGGTCCGCTGCCCGGTACATATTGATGAGCTCTTCGTTATCGCTCAGGGTGTAGTTAAGGTGATCAAACAATTTTTCCAGACTTTCAAGCGAACTGATTTTGCGAAATTTTAATAAATAGTCCTGGACGGTCATGTTGAGGGTTATCCATATAATCAAAGAGGCAGAAATACAGGTGTGTATAATTCGTTCGAATAATAAACATTATTAACAGGACGTAAATAGTCGCTGATTGTTCTGCCATTAAATTAAGAGTTTTCTTTCCGAATGAAACCTGGCGCCAGAACAGCGCCCGGTAGAAGAGTAACGATCTTCACCATAACTGGCAATAAACATCTGCTTGTTTATTTACTCGCCGCAAGGCGTGCACAGCACGCTATTTTTTCTGTGCAACGATGCTTTGTTCCGGCGGCTGGTAATTATCAATATGGCTGGCGAAAACCAACAGTATGGTTGATACGCCGAGCACGACCCAGCCCATTAATTCAATGATCCGATTGAAGATTGCGGCCATACTTCTACTACTCCCTGATGTTAGCCCACGCATGTTACTGATACCGCCCGTTGGCGGCAAGGCGTTGATCCAGGATTTAAGCAGATTCCAGGCCAGGAAACCAGGGCTGAACGATGTTTATTTAAACGATCTGCCCGGCAATAACTGAACGGTTGTCGCCACCGGGCAGATAGTGTGAAATAGCTCATCCAACGAGGAGAGGCCGCAATATGAGTGATAATATCCGTGTCGGATTAATCGGTTATGGCTATGCCAGTAAAACCTTCCACGCGCCGCTGATTGCCGGAACGGCAGGAATGGAGCTGGCGGCGATTTCCAGCAGCGATGAAGCGAAAGTGAAAGCGGATTGGCCTACAGTGCCGGTTGTTTCGGAACCTAAACACCTGTTTAACGATCCGCAAATCGATTTGATCGTCATCCCGACCCCCAACGATACGCACTTCCCGCTGGCGAAAGCGGCGCTGGAAGCCGGTAAGCATGTTGTGGTGGACAAACCCTTTACGGTGACGTTGTCACAAGCCCGTGAACTGGATGCGCTGGCGCGCAGTCTTGGGCGTGTGCTGTCGGTGTTCCACAACCGCCGTTGGGACAGCGATTTCCTGACGCTAAAAGCGCTGCTTGCCGACGGTACGCTTGGTGAAGTGGCGTATTTTGAATCCCATTTCGACCGCTACCGCCCGCAGGTGCGTAACCGCTGGCGCGAACAGGGCGGTCCGGGCAGCGGGATCTGGTACGACTTAGCGCCGCACCTGCTCGATCAGGCGGTTAACCTGTTTGGTTTGCCTGTTTCCATGACGGTCGATCTGGCGCAGTTACGCCCCGGAGCCCAGTCAACAGACTATTTCCATGCGGTGCTCTCTTACCCGCAGCGTAGGGTAATACTGCATGGTACCCTGCTGGCGGCGGCTGAATCTGCCCGCTATATTGTGCACGGCAGCCGTGGCAGTTATGTGAAATACGGTCTCGATCCGCAGGAGGAGTGTCTGAAAAGCGGCGCGCGCTTGCCACAGGCGGACTGGGGCTATGACATGCGCGATGGGGTGTTGACTCGCGTGGACGGCGAAGAGCGTCAGGAAGAGAACTGGCTAACGCTGCCGGGAAATTACCCTGCTTATTATGCCGCGATCCGCGATGCGCTGAACGGCGTCGGGGAAAACCCGGTTCCAGCCAGTCAGGCTATCCGGATCATGGAACTGATTGAACTGGGTATTGAGTCGGCGAAACACCGCGCCACGCTGAGTCTCACCTGAGGATGAACCGCTCACGCCAGAACGTGAGCGGTTTTTCATTACGCTGCGGCGACTTTATCGCGAAGCGCCTGTTTCTCGCTGTCGCTGAGAAACGCCATCTCCAGCCCGTTGATTTGCGCCTGGCGGATCTGCTCGCGGCTCAGTCCTGCTGCCGGGGCGGCCACATTATATTCGTGACCAATTTCCACGCCCTGAACCGCCGGATCGTCGGTGTTGATGCTGGCGAGAATACCGTGCTCAAGGAACGTTTTCAGCGGATGACGCGGCAGCGACGCGACGGTGCTGGTCTGAATATTCGATGTCAGACAGGATTCGATACCGATTCGCTGCTCCGCGAGGAAATCCATCAGTGCGGCATCCTCAATGGCTTTTACGCCATGCCCGATGCGCACAGCGCCCAGTTCACGGATCGCCTGCCAGATGCTCTCCGGACCCGCGGCTTCGCCCGCGTGCACGGTGATGCGCCAGCCTGCGTCGCGCGCGCGGTTAAAGTGCGGCAGAAACAGACTCCCCGGGAAGCCCAGTTCGTCTCCGGCCAGATCCAGTGCAGTGATGCCATCCCGATGGGCCAGCAGCGCTTCCAGTTCCTGCAAACAGGCGGCTTCACCAAAGGTGCGGCTCATAATGCCAATTAAACGCGCCTCAACATTAAAGTCGCGACTGCCTTCGCGGATCCCGGCAATCACCGCTTCAACCACGCCAGCCACCGGCAGGTTATGGGTCATGGCCATATAACCTGGCGAGAAGCGGAGTTCGACATAGTGCAGGCCGTTTTGCGCGGCATCCTGCATATTTTCATACGCAACGCGGCGGCAGGCATCCAGTGACGCCAGCACTTTTACTCCCCAGTCGAGTTTGGCCAGAAAACTCACCAGATCCGGTTCATTAGAGGTGACCTGAACATGCGGGCGCAGAGTGTCGAGCGTCCCGGCGGGGAGCGTTAAATTGAACTGGCGGCCAAGATCCAGAATGGTTTGGGCACGGATGTTGCCGTCAAGGTGGCGATGAATATCAGTTAGTGGCAGGTTGGGATCTATCATGGTCGCACTCTTATTTTTGATAAAGTGCAGAGCATTATACAACACATCAGTAACCCATTAAAAATAAACATAAATTCATGAAAATGAAAAACAAAAGGGGCATATAGGGGGCAATCAGCACAATTTGCTGTTCAACATTGAAATCTGGCCCTGATCCTCTTCGCTCATCCATTTCGCATAAATTCTGTACACCATGCTGGCATTCTTATGCCCCATCTGGCTGGCAATAAAGGAAGGAATTGCGCCAGCGGACAATGACCAACACGCATATGTGTGACGAGACTGGTATGGCACGCGGCTGCGAACTCCTGCCTTCCTGAACCCTTGCTTCCAGCTATACGCCAATGCATTCTTCGAGTAGTAAGGATTTGGTATCCTGCCTTTCACGATAGGCCTGAATACAAAACGAACCTGCTGCATCTCCAGGCGGGAGTATTCGCGGTGATGAAAAGTAATTTCTGTTGGCTGATCTTTGCCTGTCAGTTCGAACTGAGCACGCAAAGCCTCGACTGCTGGTTTCAACAGTGTAATGCTACGGACTCCGGACGCTGTTTTCGGTGGTCCAAACTGGTCGTAGTTATTCAGATTCCGCGAAACATTGACTTTACCTGATTCGAAATCAACATCATCCCATCCTAAGGCGCAAAGCTCACCGTGGCGCATTCCGGTGAAAAATGCCACCTGCCAGAAGTAACGAAAAGACAGCGGAAGTATAGTGATAAATTTGTCGTACTCTTCTCGGGATAGTGGATCAGGCACCTTTTGTGCGAGCTTCAATGAAGCTATGTCATCAAACGGGCTATGCGAAATGACGTGGCTGCTTTTAGCAAATTTCAGCATCGCGCAAAGGATTCTGATCTGCTCATTGACTGTGGCCGGTGCTCGCCCGGTTTTATTGAGGTGAGGCAATGTGTCATTGTTAACCGTCCCCAATAACAACGATTTTCTGTATCTAAGGATGTCCATTTGCTGGATATCGGCAATCAGGGTTTTGCTTCCCACTAGGGCGATAAGGGTCTTGATAGCAGACTGCATATTCCGCAACGATGCATAAGTCATCTCAAGCTCTTTTGTCTCGACGAATGCGGTGCAGAGCTCTTCAAACGTGTTGATACGAACCGTTGTGGAGAATTTTTTCGCATTTTTTGATGATGGAAATTGCAGAGCGTAATCGAACGACCCAAGCTGGATTTCGCTGGTTATCTTTGCCCTTAACTGTCCAGCTTTTTTTATGTTGGTGCCAGTTGTTGCCCACCCTTTGAGTATTTCCCGGCAGCGTACGCCACGATAAATGAACCAGATCCTGATTTTCCCATTGTGAACTTCCACTCCGGTTGGCGCCACTGTCACGACTCCTGAACAAAGCTGTTAATTTTGGGGATGTTGTACCAAAGGGTTGCCCGGGGAGAATTGTTATCTCCTTCGGTTTGCGCCACCCGTTTAAAGTGAACACCTTCGATCCAACGATGAGCGCGATAGCTGGTAACCTGCCGCTTTGAGAGACCGGTTCTCTCACACAGCTTTGCTTCGACTACCCAGTCTTCATTAAAAATTACCTGCGCCATAGAGAACTCCTGACACCGGCGCGAGTATACCCGCGTCGGCAGCGACGTGTTGATTATTAGAAATCAGTAAAAGAATGCCGACCGCAGGCGGTAAGACATGAGGGAAATTAATCAGGTTTTATTGGTGATCAGCACCCAACAAGCGACTCAGTGAATCACCTGTAAGCTGCATTAATCAACAACGTGTTACTTAAAGAGGGATTTGATGAATTGATACGTGATAATGATGATGATTAACGTCAACACGAGAGGCCAAAACATTACAAGAATAAGATTTGTTGCGGCAGAGGTGTCATTTTTCCCACGGAAGTATTGCCTCTCATAGCAACCAGATAAGCCAACCACAATGACTCCAATGGCTATGTATAGCCAAGGTGCTAATTCCATCAAACCACCATCAATTAATTAGTTTTAAGAGATATTAATCCATCACATCTCCTTCTGCTTATTCTTCAGTTCGATAATCCCCTGACACTCAGCGCACGTCTGACAGCTAGGAACGTCAATTCGGCGCGCTTCCGGTATCGGATCGCCGCACTCTTCGCAATGTTCCGCCGATACCGCGTTACGGTTGATACGGTGTGCCTGAATGGCCTGGCTGATGTTCTGCTCTACCAGCTCGTTGGCCTGGTCGATGATTTCTGATGGCATCATGCACGCTCCGCCATGATTTCAGCTTTCCTTTCGTCCGTAAGAATATCGTCTGAAACGATAGCGGCAGCATTCCCTGCACTCCATGATATAGCTGGGCTTTCACGTAGCGCTTTATTCAGTGCCTCAGCCGCTTGCCAGATTTCCTCCGGAATATCGTTATGGTCACCACCATCAGGGATAATCTCCTGTAAGTGGTCATTCATATCGATTTCTGGCGGCATATTGGGTTTACAAATGACCAGGCGAATTTCACTAGGCAGCAAGTTGTGTTCTTCGCAGTAATCTACCAGGTCGCTAATATCGAAGAAGTACATATCGTCATCGAAAATGACAAGCGGTTCGCCTTTCCATACTTGCTTTTCCATTTCATCGAAAGTTTTTTGACGAGCTTCCTGATGGCATATCTCACACCAGAAGTTTTTTGCATGGATAGGGTGCTGATCCGGCTTGTTTTTGCACTTGCGGTGAGTGGCGCCAGACCAGCGCGCGGCAACTTCATCTTTACCCCAGAACCGTCCATAACGGTCAACCCAGCCAGTGACGGTTTGAATGCTTGCTGCCTCATCACTGTCCATCATTACAATTTTTTCGGTGTTCATGATTCCACTCCATAGCGCCCATTCATTCGCCCAATGCTGCTAACGAAAGCCACCAGGCTGATGCCCATCGGCTCAATTTTTTTGTGATGCCGTTTGAGAATGGCAGGGACGATGTCATTCCATTTCGGCTTTGGCCGGGCTTTCATGGCCTGGCGGATTTCATCGACGCATTTACGACCCTGCGCGCGGATGGCGTTTTCGATTTCTGGTGTCGTTTGCATCATGCTGCTCTCCATCCGTTTTTGAAGATGGGCTGAACATTGCCAGGGAAAATCTCTACATCTGGCGACTCAGCCTGATTACCCCAGTGATGCCAGCCTGGCGCAGCGCTACGGCTGAATAGCTCGATGCGCGGCACATCGCCATAAAGCAGCTCAAGGCGGTGGCGTACCTCCCATGGCTTTTCGCTGTGTTTGCCAAGCGGGCTATAAACCACCTGTTTGATTCCGGCGTTAAGGCGTTCCAGCCCGGTGCCGCAGGTGGCGATCAGCACATCTTCGGTATTGGCTCTGGTGTGGTTGCCGCCGTTCATCCGCGTTTCGGCGTTAAGTAAGTCGAGGAAGTCGTAAAAATCGGCGACATCACCTTCAGTCAGCGCTTTATTGATGCGCTGCTCGGCCAGTTGATTCAGCTTCACCCACGTAAAGCCTTTCATGGTGCGCACGGTAAAGCCCCACGCCTCTGCCAGTTCGATAGCCTCCTGGTTATGCGTGCCGGTGTACCACATCGCCAGCACGGCATTTTCGGAGGCCAGTTCCCAAACAGGGAGGCGCTTAAGGTCGATCAGCTTCATCGTGTCGTAGTGGTCGCGTGCGGCTCCGTTGCTTGCGTTGTTGCCATAGCTCCACGGCGGGTCGGCATAGATGAGAGAGTATTTATCAGTCATTCAGACCTCTCTTTTGATCCAGTTCTTCGGCCAACCGCTGCGCTTTAATGGGGTTGGCGATCACCTCACCCCATGGCATTAACCAGCCTTTTTTGACAGCAATAAAGGGCAGACGCACCGCGCCAACCCTTATATCGTCGTGCGAGTGCGTCATAGTGCCGCCTCATTCAGAAGGGGATATCGTCATCAAACTCGGGCGCAGCTTGCTGTTGTGCATGCTGTCGCGCGGCCTGCTGGAGACGTGAATCTGGAACAGAGTTGGGATCGTGAGATTGATTTCCCCAGCCGCCATTGTTCTGGCCGCTATTAGCTCCCCATCCACCGCGAGAGGAGTCATGCGGCCTGCGCTCATCTTTGTCTTTCATGGTGCGCTCAAGCGTGGCAATAGCTTCAGCTTGTGTTTTTTCAGTGAACTCTTTGTAAGTCAGGCGAGTTCCAGGCTGGAAAACATGGCGTACTTCAAATTTGTAGCTGTCGCTGCCATCCTGCTTAGTAGTGAGGAGTTTTTGCAGGAACAAGCCAACGCGTTTACCTTCCAGTTCTGGCAGGAACCACTCAGGTCCGTTTTGTCCATTGCGTTGTTGCGCGGTTGCGTTCTTAACCTGAGCAGCCCACATAATGGCGGCGATCAGACCCATACCAAATGTCTGGCTGCCATCGCGACCGAGAAAGTTGATACGCAGGAAGTTTGCTTTCTGACCGTCAGCGTCGAGCGAAAGAACCAGCGCCTGCGACTGTGAGCCATCCTTACCGAACTCATACACAGCCGAGGTGATAATTCCTTCGTATGCGCCGGTTTCAGAAATGCCTGCGGATGATCCTGCTTTGAGTGCTGCCTCAGCAGACTGCTGGTTCCAGGTGAAGCTAATTGGTTGGTTCATGGTTTTTCTCTTATAAGTCAGTGAATTCAGAAATTGCGTTGTCGAAGGCGGCGAGGTCGTTATCCATGTCATTCACGCCCGGGCCGAACAGGTCAGGGGGGCATTTCACGGTATCGTTGTCGTCGCCCTTCAACAGGAAGAGGTGTTTACCGTCGCGCTTGATGATGCGCAGAACGATAGGGAAGTAGCCTTCGGGGGTGAGCTTTTCGTTAAGCATCTTGCCGACGGTCTTCATCCTGATTTTCCCTTCGCTTTCTTCTGTGTGGGCCAGGAAGTAAACGCGGAAGTCGTCAGGTAATTGCGTGGCGGCTTCTATGATTCGCCAGGCATGCTCTGCCATTTCGGTGAATTTGGTGTAGCCAGTTTCGTAAGCGCGATCCATGTTTTCGTGCTGCATGATGGCCTGGAAGTCATCAATGATGAGCATCCTGCGACCGCTGCGCGCTGCGTTTTGTATCACCTCAAACAGGTGCCGGGCATTGCGGATGTCAACGACGTTACCGCGCTGGATTGTGTTATCCGGTAGGCGTTTGCCGTGTAGTTTCCAGCCGGTATTGCGGAACGGAAGAGCCTTACGGATACAGCGTGCGAGAATGGCGTTTTCCGGGTTAACGTTGCGGATGCTGTACGTCTTGCCATACCCGGAGTCGGCAAGGATGAGTGTCATTACCGCCATAGATTACCCCTTAAGCCAGTGTTTGATGGTGAAAAGAATGTCTTCGTCATCGCTGTTGCCAGATAACCAGCGGAGATACCCCGGATCGACTTTGGCGATCTCTTCGAATGTCAGACCTTTGTGTTTACCAAAGCGGATCGACTTCAGAAGAGAAGGGTTGTTGGAGATGGCGCGCATTTCGCCCATCGTCCACTTCGCCAGGCGGCCCATATACAGGAGCAGTTCGGCCGTCACATAGCAGTCATAGAGCGCGCGGTGTGCGTAGAAACCTTCCGGTAACTCTGGTTTCAACCCAAGGCTGTAGCGCAGATACTGGTTGCTGTGGCTTGGATGGTCAGGGAATAGGGTGCGCGCCAGCTTGGCGGTACAAATCCAGGGTGCTTCGATTTGGGGAAGTTTCGAACGGTCAAATTTAGCATTATGAGCGACGTAGGCAGTCGCTCCCATGTAACGATGAATCACTTCGCTAATCAGCGGGGCGTTCGCGACCATATCTTCCGTGATGTGGTGAATCGCCATAGCCTCAAAGCTGATCGCTTCTGTGGGCTTAACAAAGTCGCTCATCGGATTGCAGATCACCCCGTCCACGATATCAACGCTGGCGATTTCCAGCACACTGCCTTCGAGGCTGGTGGTCTCGGTATCAATCACACGCAACATTTTCTTTTCCTTCAGTCATTGCGTCGTTCACTGCATCGAACTCCGCCAGTTGTCGGGCCATGCTTTCGAGGTCGGCTGGTTGAAGCCCATATTTGATGCAAAGCATTGCGATAATCAGGAGGCCGTTATCACGGCTTGCATTCACCATTTTCGGCGTCCAATCTGTGGCTTCTGGTTCGGATGGCGAATGAAGTAAAGCTGCGCGCAGCCGCGGTCTTTGCAGAAATTACCGTTGCTGCGACTCATGTAGGTTTCGATGACCTTTACTTCGCAGTCATGCTTGTCACGCAGTCGGAGGCAAAAATCACAGCGCACTGAGTTGAGATACTCAGTAGCAGTTTGAAGGAATATTTTTTCTTCAAAGCTGACGCTATTGCCGCGCGAGTCTGTGTACTCGATCATGGTCTCCGTGCATCCGGCTGCATTAACAAAAGTTCCGCGCCCGGAGAGCTTCACAATTTGCCCGCCAAATTTAATGCGAGTGCCGTTCGGCATTGCTGCCAGTTTTTCAGGGGTTAAGCGTGGTAAAGCATCCATAGGTCACCTCAATAAAAGGTTGTGCGAACCCCGCCCGCGTAATGCCAGGCTGGTCGGTTGATTTAACTAACTTGATTAATCAGCGCACTGGAGCAAAATGTCCTCAACGAAACGGCATGCAAAGGTGGTCATATGCTGATTGATAAGTTGAATCGCTCTCCGATGTACCCGACAGCTGAAATGGGTAAGCGATCGAAGCGGAATCATTGGTTTGTGAGAGAAAAGGGAAGTGACCAGCCTTACGATCAGTCATGGTACGACTGGTGGAAGTCTCGCTCTCTCGGCTTGGGTAAGAATGGACATATAGCGTGGCGTTCTACATGTATCGCAAAAAACGCCCCCGATCCGTTCAATCCACCAGGAGGATTTGATGTGGACTTCAAGGCACCGGACGGGAAGATATATCACCTTGAGTTTACGTTAGCCCCGCATGGACCAAATAAGTGACTACCTAATGGCTTAGCCCATTACCTCGACCATCGAGATAAACCTCAACGAGCAACTCTTTTGTGTAGGTTCGCTCGCAGCCTCGGTGAAGATATAACTTCCCGCGTTTGTGTGCTGATGCAGTCCAGGTTGAATCTTTATACTTTACGAGCATTCCTGGCTGCACAGCGCCGCGATTAACTGTTTGCGTACCATAATGATGAAGGCTCACGATTTCACCTCCACGATGTGACGGAATCCTGCGAGTACCATGTAGTCGCGATTCATGGTGAACGCATTGCGTGGGCAGTCAACTTCCGACAGCTGCCAGTGATGACCATCAGCAAGCGGTCGTACTGTGTACTGCTTGCCTTGGTGGGTGACGACAGGAGAGTTGCTCATGGCTTTCCTCTCCTCAGCGGGACGTTCAGCTTCCTGCTCCCACGCTTTACGCATGAAATCTTCGCTGAACTCCATTTCAGGAGCCTGGACGAATGAGATATACGCTTCTTCCTGGCAGTTTGTGCAGTAACCAGAGCGGATTTTGCAGCCGCAATTTTCACAATGCGTACTCATAGTTTCCTCTTCGCCTTATCGCCGGCCAGCGGAGCTATTAACCTTTGCGCATAAAAAAAGGCGCTGGATGGGCGCCTGTGTTTGTCATAACTAAGCCGCCTCGGTGAAGCGACTGAGGTATAAACTCAAGAATAATTTGCAGGTGAAAGGGGGGGGCGTGAGGTTCTGATATAGTCATTCAGTTAAATCAACTACATAAGGAATGAAAATGAGCCAAATTATCGTTGGTGATAAAGTCACTCTTCGCCATAAACCAGGTGTTTGGGGCACTGTTGAGAATTTAAATAATCCAACAACGCCTCAGTTAACTCGGTTTGATGTTCGTTACCAAAACGGAGTTGTTGAGCGTGGGATGACTCTTGCAAACATTGATGAGCACAAACCAATCTAAAGCAACCTCATCGTGTGCCCCGGCATAATCCGGGGCTGAATATTGGTTTTCAGTTGTCACTGTTACCTGTTACATAACTCCTCCGATTCAGTGCGCCGCTTTAAGTTGGCCGCGGCTTGACGTCAATCTTCGATGTACTTGTAAACCGTGTAAGCAATCAGCACCATCATCGAAAGACCAACCATGATGAGCAGTGCTTTGCATATAAGCAGTCCTGTGAACATGATGACCTTCTGATAGTGGCTGAGTAGGGGTTATGCCGGGATGTTTACCCGCGCCCGGCGCGTGGTTTCCTTGCTTTCCACAACCAAAGGAAAGTCGTAGACTGCTGTTTCCATAGTCAATGTAAGGTTGTTTTTATGGCAAACTTTCTGGTGCGTGTAGAACTTTATGATGCAAACTCAGAGCATTACGATGCTCTCTACGAAAGGATGAGAGCGATAGGGTTTCATAAAGAAGTAAACCAAGGCGGCAATACTTACGACCTTCCTACTGGTACCTACGTTGGAGCTTTTAATGTCGACTCTCAGGCAGTCCGCAAGATGGTTAGCGCAATAGCAGATCAGCTCTCCTCGAAAGCCGCATCTGTTTTTGCCTGTTCATTTGATGACTGGGCAGGATTCTTATATCCCGCTTCCTGATACCTCCTCACCGGTAACTTATTGTTTGGTTGCCTGCTCTCCTGTGCCGCCAACGGCTTCACTTTCCCCCTCTGGCGGCGCTTTTCTTCCCGATCACGGTCGAACTTGTCATTCATCAGCAGCGCTTTTGGTCAGGGTAAAAAGAAATAAAAATCTTTATAAAGCGCCACTGAATGACGCTTGAAAAGACTTTTGAATTTACTCTGCAAATCGTTATGCCCTCCGCTTTGATCGCTATGCTGGCGTATGTCTTGCCTCGCCTGTAGCACCATCCATGATGTCGCAGGGAGCGATCGCACTGCGCAATGTCCGTCCGATTTGCAGAGCAAATTTCCGAGTTGTTAAAGAAGCAGGCTGACTCATGTCTGCCGCGGCTTAACTTCCGGTGGCCGCATCGCTGTTTCGTTGCGATGAGTTGAATATACAAAACGTATTCATTAGGTGCAATACAAAATGTATACTATGTTTGCGGTTTATGGGTAACATTTTGTATTCATGACTGTTATTTTTAGTCGACAAAGCTGTTGTGCTTAAAAAAACATCAATTACTGAGGTGGATGACATGGCATACAATTAGGAATCAGCAAGACGCTATAGAGAAATGTGCCGGATTGTTGGCGATGTAGTGTTTGCGATGGTTGCTGGAGGGCATGAAACCAAGAAGGTGGCTATAGCTGATGTTATCAGAACGGAGATGACGAAGGGAGCTGATAAGTGGAATCCGGATCAGTTGCAGTTGATGGAACTTGCGGTGGAGCTTCTGGAAGAGTAGGGCAATAAAAAACCGATGGCTGGTAAGTTTATGTAAAGGAATTTGTGTGGTAGGTAATTTATTTTTGTTTGTGCCTTTTCATAAGTCGCATGATAGGTTGTTGTATCTTTTTGGAGGGGGCATTATGAGTGATTTCAGAGTCGGAGAAGTGGTTGTTGTTAAGAAAACAAAAGAAAAGGTAAGGATTGCAGATGTCAGGAAGACCAACACTGTCGTGGGTCCGCATGTTGATTACTGGTGTGAGTATGTTGAATCAGGTAAGGGAGCGCAGCGGTTTGCCCCGGCTGATTTGACGAGAAACTAAAAGTAAAAACCCGGCTCGGTGGCCGGGTTAGTTGTCTTTAGATAGTTTTCCGTTTATCTCAGACAAGCTATTAGTGATGGCTTGAAGCTGATTTGTTATAGCCGCATTATCTGCCTTAGTTTCGACTCTTGCAGATTCAAAATGCGCATCAGTAGCTGATCTTAAACCATCAACCTTGCTGTCAATTTTGCTATCCAGACTTGCCCTAGATGCCTCTATGCGCGACTCCGTCCCTGATCTATAAGTCTCGAGTTTGTTATCTAAATGGGCATACATAGCCCACGCGCCACTTAGCGCAACAGCCAGGAAACCAATACCCAGCCACATCGCAGATTTGAAAGTGAGGGGGACCTTGAGATGCGGCATTTCTGGCGTAGTCACTATCTCCTCCTCAATTTGAATGGTTAAAGCCTCTGCGACTAACATGATGTCGCCGTTATGATTCTCAAGTATACCTGTTTTTTGGTGGTGAGATGCAGACTTTCGAGTTGTGTCGAAAAAGAACAAATCATCATCAAAGCATGTGTTTATCATGGTTTATTCTTATGCAGCCACTCGGCGACCTTGTTGGTATTGATGAGTTTCATCTCTCCGCAGGTTTGGCACATGAGGAAGAAACACCAAATCCCAGCACCCTCAACGAAAGGGATTGGTAGCGTTACAATTACTGGCTTGTTTTTATCGCTTGGACTGGCGTTAATTGTCCACTCAGTGCCAGAACAGACAGAGCAAGTAACGTGCTGATATTTGTTAAATGAATTCATATAGCGCTTAAAGTCAGAAATTGTTGTATTCATAACAATCTCTGGCACGTTAATCTGTTTTTCCTGTGTCATCTTCCCTCGCTCCCACTTCATTACAAGCAACTGCCAGAATTAGGCATAGTTCTGGATCTTATCCATAATTCCTGTCCGTCTGCTGCATCACCAAAGCATCTCTTCTTGTTACCAAACCAGTCAGCCTCTCAAACCAACCCAGCGATGATGCTTAGCGCGGGAATGGGATCAACCACTAATTGGGGATTATCTGAGCAGGTGAAAGATTCGGTAAACCTTTTGCCTTTCGTGACTTGTTCACGTTTTTTACCAGATATTTTTTTACCTTAACCGGGTAGCCTACACTTGCACACGAAGCCGCAATGACCTCTTGATCTAGAGGCTTATCATCAGCGTAGTTTTTATCCATAGACAAAGCTCTGTATTCTCCCTTGTCATTTTTCGTTAACATGACAGAGAAAAGTTGATTTCCTGTATAGGCGCCATAAGAATTTTTCGCATTAACTAACCCACAGTAAAGGCTGTTTTTATCAGTCTCAGGGAAGTCTCCGTGTTCGAAATGTGCTGAGTAAGGGTCTTTTAACCCTTCTTTAACAGTTGACTCAACAGCAATGATTTCATCTGGTATCAACTCTCTTGAATGTGCGTTCACCGTAAAGAAGATAGCGGCAGTAAAAGCCAAAATTTTTCGCATATCCATATCCCATCAACTTTATGTTTATCGTTATTCAGATTAGCCGCAATTTAGTTTCAACAGCGACACCAATAATCCTGCAGTTACCATTGATAGGTACGAGTGGCCATTGAGGGTTTAGCCCTTTCAGGTAGCGCAGAGAGCCATCAATCACCAGCTTTTTGAAGGTGGCTTCGTTGGAATCAGAAAGTTTAGCGACCACCAGGCTACCATTGACTGCTTCACGGCCAGTATCGAATAGAACATATGTACCTTCCGGCACGCTTAGTCCTGCTGGTGAGGTCATTGACTCACCTTCAACCAACAGCCAAAACGCATCACCTTGGATATGAGCATTTGACTCCAGCCAAAGGTCTATTTCCTTTAGCGTGTAAGGCTCCATGGCTTCACTCCATGATCCAGCCTGCACGCTGCTTAAAACAGGGTATCTTTTTCCTGGGGAATATGGACTCACATACGCCACGTCACCTTTAAGATTCTCGTCGAGAATCAAACCTCCTGCCCCAACTGAAAAGTTTTTCTTACCAAGAAAGGAAAGGATCTTCGATATCTCTGAAAGGCTTGGCTCTCGGCGTTCATTGAGCCAATGACTTACAGCACCCTTTGTTACCCCAAGATGCTCCGCCAGTTGTTCCTGATTAATGCCCTGACTTTTCATCAGGGACTTAGCTAAGTCGTACCATTTCATAGTCATACCTGAATGATACAAGTTGTATATTTTTACGCTACTCACAAAATGTATATTTTGCTTGCGAGAAAAGAATACAATATGTATATTTATTCCATCTTATGGGAGGTGCTAATGAACAACCTTAGAAACATCCGCCAACGGATTGGCCTGACACAGAGCCAGGTAGCAATTGAGCTGGGATTAACAACTGGGACCATTTGTCATTACGAGAATGGCCGCAGGGGATTAAGCGTCGATCAATGCCGAAAGATTGTGGCTGCGCTTAACAAGCACGGTGCCGCAGTTGGCATTGATGACGTTTTCCCACCACTTGCAAATTAACTGCCGCCTGACCGGCGGCCTTAACCCCAAGGGAATGCAAATGCAATCACTTGCTTATCAACAGAGTAACGGATTCAGTCCGGCCGCGATGATAAATCGCGCTCAAACAAAACAGGGGGAATATCACGACGCCATACGCGATGCGGTACGCGCCTGGTCAGCTTCCGCAGGTCAGGACGTAGTCGCTGCGCTTATCGTCGAAGAATGGCGTCAGCGAGGCGGGGAGGGGATCAGCTTTCCAGATGATATATCTCGGCAGCGTCAGAAGCTGTTTCGCTTTCTCGACAACCGCTTTGACAGCGAAGAGTACCGTCAGCGCGTTCAACAACTGACACCGGCGATTTTGGCAGTTCTGCCGCTTGAGTATCGTACTCGCCTGATCGGAACCGACTGCAAGCTGACCAGACTGGCGCAAGCAGAGAAAGAAGTTGCCGAGGCGAAACAGGCTGTGATGCTTGATGCGCCGGAACATCAGAAGTTGAAAGAGGTAAGCGAAGGCATTGCGTCGTTGTTCAGGCTTATGCCGGAGCAGGTAGGCCCGCTTATGACGATTGTTACGTCGATGCTCGGCGCTGTGTAACCGGAGCAAACCATGAACCACATCGAATTTATCGAAAAGAACGTGCGTGAAGAACTTATCCGCCAGGGCTTCGCGGTATCGGTGGCTCAGGGGGGGGGCATGGCAGGCAGTAGACATGTACAAGCGCATGTCACAGGCCAGCAAGAAGGGGGGAATGTTTGATGATGTTATGCGACACGCAAAGCTGTGGGCTGAAAAACAGACCGGCTCAACGGAACGGAAAGAACAGAAGCGCAGTAAGCATGGAAATCAGCAAGGGCTGTTCTGAAATGGCGAAAGCCGCGGTGCTCGAACACCAACGGCTTTCTATGCGAAATGACTGGATCAATTCACAGGATTAATTATGAGTTCACTCTACCAGCTTTACAAGCAGAAAGACAAAAACGGCACCGGAACCGCCGTTAACAAAACTTACGTCGTGCCGCTGAGCGAGTTGTATGTCGAACCTGGCTTCAACGTGCGTGAAATTGACCAGGAGCATGTCGCTGAATTCCGCGATGCGTTCATTGCCGGTGAATTCGTTCCGCCTCTTGCCGTTCAGGTCACAGAACGGGGCGTAAAAATCATCGACGGTCACCACCGCTATTACGGTGCGCTGGCAGCCACTGCTGCCGGTACCGAAATTGCGCGCATCGAATGCAAAGACTTCGTTGGCTCTGAAGCTGACCGTATCGCCTTCATGATCACCAGTAGCCAGGGTAAAGCACTGTCTCCGCTGGAGCGTGCCGCAGCGTATCAGCGCCTGGTGAATCAGGGGCGCACCCCGGTGGAAATCGCGAAGATGGTGAAACGTTCTGTAGGAGACGTTGACCACCACCTGCAACTGCTGTCCTGCGGTGATGAACTGATCGACATGGTGAAAGCTGGCGAAGTCTCGGCCTCTACCGCCGTCGCTCTCTCCCGCGAACATGGCGCACAGGCAGCATCCGTGGCAACCCGCCAGATGGACAAGGCCAAAGCCTCCGGCAAAAGCAAACTCACCCGTAGCGCTGCCATCCCCCAGTTATCCCCGTCGCGTGCTCGTCGTCTTGCTGAGCTTCTGGCTGATGCAGAAATCGAAGATAACCGCCTCACAGTGGTCTCTGCGGCGCTGGAAGAGGTTATGGCAATCATCGATGAGCAAAAATCTATGATGCGCGACAGCGGTTGGGAGGAAGCGTGAACACTGCTGAAATTCTCAACTTTCCCGGTGCCGATCTGGGAATACAGGAGCAACGCATGGCCGACACAGACGATGGTTATACCCGTCTGGCGAACGAGCTGTACGAAGAGCTTATCGGTGCAAACCTGACTAAAAATCAGGCCAAGGTGGCTCATGCTGTTTGCCGTAAAACCTACGGGTTCAACAAGAAGATGGACCGCATTGCTGATACTCAGATTGCTGAGTTAACCAGGTTACCACGCCAGAAGGTCAACGCAGCCAAAAAAGAGCTGATCAGCATGCGAGTTCTTGTCGAGGAAGGGGCGTTAATTGGCCCGAACAAAAACCTCAGTGAATGGGATATTCCTGCTCCCAAATCGGGGCCAAATCGTCACCACCGTAGTGACAGTCACCATGATAGTGACAGTGTCCCTACTATGGTGACAAAAAGTGTCACCACCGTAGTGACAGACATGTCACCACAACAGGGACACACAAAAGACACTATTACAAAAGACAATAAAGACATTAAAAGATCTTCGTCGAAGAATTCTCGCGAATTCACTGACGACCGTCTGAAGAAATTTTTATCTGCTCATCCTGAAGCGGTGATTTACACACCGTCAGGTGCCAAGTGGGGAACCGCTGACGACCTGAAGGTCGCAGAGTGGATCGCCACCCGTGTGAAGAAAATCAACCCGACCTGCAAAGAACCTGACCTGAAAGCCTGGGCGAATGACGTTCGCCTGACGCACCAGATTGACGGGCGCACGCATCGTGAGATTTGCGATCTGTTCGACTGGGCCAGCAGACACCACTTCTGGCACAAAAACGTCATGTGTCCTGGCAGCCTGCGCAAGCAGTGGGACAGGCTGACGATGGAGCGCGCAGAAACTGGCACAGCCTCCACTGGTGCCGGAAAACCGAAGGTTGACCTGAACAACACTGACTGGATCAACGGGGTGAAACTATGAAGCCACTCGCAGAGCAGATGCACAATTTCGATCGTGAGCAGATGCGACGCATCGCGTACAACCTGCCGGAACAGTACGACGAAAAGCCAGCGGTTGAGCAGGTTGCGCAGATCATCAACGGTGTTTTCACCCAACTCCTCGCAGCGTTCCCGGCAGCACTTGCTGGACGTGACCAGACCGAGATGGATGAAATCCGTCGCCAGTGGGTGATGGCGTTTGCCGAGAACGGAATTACCACCATGGAACAGGTAAGCACAGGTATGCGTGTAGCGCGCCGCCAGTCAAAACCATTCCTCCCTTCACCCGGTCAGTTCGTGGCCTGGTGCAAACAGGAAATGCGTCCATTTGGCGTTTCGGTCGATGACGTCATGGCGGAGTTCAAGCAGTGGCAACGACTCATTTTCAAATATCCGAGCAGTGAGCATTACCCATGGTCTCAGCCGGTCATGTATCACATCTGCCTCGAATTGCGTCGCCGAAGCACCGACGGTCAGCTCAGTGAAAAAGAGCTGAAAGTGGTTGCTGGTGAAGTGCTGGCGTACTGGGAAAAACGTGTCGACGCTGGTCAACCGATTCCCCCTGTCAGGCGATCACTTCCGGCACCGAAAGCAGAGCAGGGCCCAACCCCGGCGCAACTGCTGAAGGCCAAATACGACCACATCAAAAATAACGGGAAGGTGTGAGATGACGGGCAGAGAAGCAATCCTTGAGTACCTGAAAACACACGATGATTTTAGCCCTATGGAAGTCGTGAAAACCTGTGGATTTACGCTGAACTGCATCTCTACAAACGCAAGAAAAATGGTTGATGGAAAAGAGCTTTATGTCAGTTCCCGCAAGTGGAGAACAATTCGCTACAAGGCGCGTAAATCTGAAGGAAAACCGGAAGACGAATACGACATTTTCAGTCAATGCAAAGCGAGCCCGGTAATGAAACGAATGCTGGCTTTCTATGGGAGGTCTCTGTGAAAGAAGCACGTAACATCCGGGAAATTATTGAACAGGAATATCCCGAGTTTCCTGAAACCATCCTGCATGCCGAACTGTGCCCGTGTCGACGGCCGCAGCGCCTGAGCAGGAGGTGTGATGGCTATATACATCTTTTACAAAACTAATTTTCTCCATAATTAAAAACAGGGTATGGTACTCAAAAGTTACATTTTGAGGCGATTACTATGAGTATTTCGGACAGGATTGAAGAAGAAAGAGATTTTGCCCTGAATGTTTTATTGCATGTGGGTGCGCTTACTACGTGTATGATTCATGAGGATGATATTTACGAAGGGAATGGTGATCTGGAAGGGGCTTACAAATATGCCAATAACCAGTTCAGCAAAAAAGACAACCCGATGTCTTTTGAAGACAGAAGAGAGATGACAGACATTATTAAAAGTGTCTACGAAGAATACTGTGGTTGCGATAGTTGCCCTTCGTGCGAAAGTAATTTCAGGGAATAGCACTCATCAGCCTTTCAAGCAAGATATAGCTCCATCAGTAACGTTTGATAATCCACTATCAGTAAGCCATAATTAAGGTGTTGTCGGATTGAGCCCCGGCAACACCTTTGCGCATTTGATGGGGACATTAAATGCGACCACAATCTGAGCTCTTCACCTTGTCACAGATGCAGAAATGCACCTGCGATTTTCTGCATTCTGCGGTTTCCGTTAAGGAGGCCGAATGAACCTGCCAGCAGACGGCATCAAACTCCACCGTGGCAACTTCGCCGCCATAGGCCAGCAGATTCAGCCGTTGCTGGATGCCGGGCAATGTTTCCGCCTTCAGGTAAAGCCGTGGCGAGAGAAGCGTAGCCTTTCTCAGAACGCGCTGAGCCACATGTGGTACACAGAAATCAGCGAATACCTCATCGCGCGCGGAAAGACGTTCGCAACTCCAGAGTGGGTGAAAGACGCGATGAAGCACACCTATCTTGGCTACGAAAGCAAAGACCGCGTTGATGTTGTTTCAGGCGAGATAACCACGGTGCAATCCCTCCGCCATACGTCCGATCTGGAAACCGGCGAGATGTATATCTTCCTCTGCAAAGTCGAAGCCTGGGCGATGAACATCGGTTGCCATTTGACTATTCCGCAAAGCTGTGAATACCAGCTCCTGCGCGATAAGCAGGAGGTATGATGCATAGCCCACTTGCAAAAGTCATTGAGCGCGGCATATTCCGCATGCCCGCGCGCCATAAACGTAAGCAGGAATTAAAGCCCTCCGAAATCCCGACCCTGAAAGGGTACACGGCTAACCTTGTCGATCAGAAATGGCTGCGCCTCGCTGCTCGGAGGTCGCATGCGTAAACCTCGCCGTAAATGCACCGTATGCCGTGAATGGTTTTACCCTGCCAGATCTGAGCAATACGTTTGCTCGTATGAATGTGCCCGCGTACACGGTAAAGCCACCAATGACGCGGCCAAAGCCGAGAAGCAACGGAAGGAGAAAAAGCGCCGACTTGAGGAAGAGAAAGCCGATCGCCAACGTCAGGCCGAACGCCGAATGGCAGTGAAACCCCTGAGTTACTTCATCAAGCAGGCACAGCACGCTTTCAACGGGTTTATCCGGTACCGGGATAGGGATTTGCCGTGCATCAGTTGCGGACGTCACCATGACGGCCAGTATCACGCCGGGCACTTCCGCACGGCTGGTGCCAGTCCTGAGTTGCGTTTCAACGAGGACAACTGCCATAAACAGTGCTCTGCCTGCAATAACCACCTATCCGGAAATCTCACCACATACAGACCGGCGCTGATCGCCAAAATCGGCCTAGCGCGTTTTGAGTCCCTCATGGGCCCGCACGAAATGCCGAAATGGAAACGCGATGATTACATCCGCATCCGTGACGAATACCGGGCGAAGCTCCGCGATCTGAAAAAGCAGGAGGTAGAAGCGTGAACCTCGATCCCTTCATCCGGTACCAAATTGAAAGCGTAGCGCGGGCAAAATTGCCAGCAGTAAAGCGCCACAGCAAGCCAGTTAAAACCACACAGCAGAAACAGACCACAGGAGCCGCAGCGTGAATACTCAATATCTTGAATTTGTACGCCAGCAACTCATAGTGGCAACCGCAGATCTGAGTGGCGCCACAAAAGGGCAATTGGTGGCATTTGCAGAGAACGCGAAATTCACAGCAACGGCGCGCAGCCGGGGAAGAATGAAAGTTGTTGACCCTGTAACAAAGCGCATAGTTAATCCGTCTAATCCACCGATCCCCGGACAGCAATCGCGTGCCAAAAGTTCATCTATCGCGCTGGTTAGCCCGGTAGAGTTCTTAACTGCGTCATGGCGTCGTGCTGTCATGTCACTTGATGAGCATCAGAAAGCGTGGTTGCTGTGGAACTACAGCGAAAACATCCGCTTCGAATACCAAGTTGCAATTACCCAATGGGCCTGGGCCGAGTTTAAAGAACAGCTTGGTGTGCGGAAGGTGGCGGGGAAAACCGTTGAACGCCTGAAAGCTCTGATCTGGCTGGCAGCCCAGGACGTGAAAAGAGAGCTGGCAGGCCGCAGAGCGTATGAATACAAAGAGCTTGCAGCGATGACTGGGGTGACGCAAAAGAACTGGTCCGAGACATTCACAGATCGCTGGGTTGAGATGAAACGCATTTATCAGCGACTGGATAGCCAGGCCCTAATGCAGGCAACGCGATCACGTTCACAACAAAAGGCGACAAATTTAGATGTAAGTCTTGCAAAACTGGATTAGAACGCATATATTTCGTGTAAATCTGATATTGTCGCCATAGGTTTGGTCGACTCTCTAAATAAAGAGTCTCGGTAAATGCCGGGACTTTGTTGTTTTAGCACTGTCGTGATAGATATAACCCTTACATTTTAAGTGGAAGGGAATTAATCGTGTACGACAACCATCATGAGCTATACGCACTTAAGCATCACATTGACACTGATGATCGACTGCCAGCGGAACTGATTGCGTATGGTCGAAAAGTTCTCGCAAGTGGTGAGGTCGAAGGCCCGGTAATTAGATTTAAGGCTGTCGCACAAGACCGAGGCGGGTCCCTCAGAGAAGGTTCTTTATTTATTAATGAACTCATCCCTGAGCGTCCAGCTAATGATGAAGAATTAATGTTGTTGATAAAAAATGACAACTCAAATCGATTGACGGAATACAGGGCTAGCTCGTGGACCGAGCAAACCATTAGCGTCTCCGTTACTTGCCTGTCACTTCGGTAATCCAGGTCAAATGGGAGCAACATAGCCCATCTGACAGAATTGTGTTGCATAAGGCTCGCTTCGGCGGGCCTTTTCTATTTCCGCTCTGTAATTGCTTTAAATCACTGAATCTCACTTAAAAGGGTGTTAGCTATATTCATTCAACAACTCATTGATTTGGAATGAATTATGAAGAAGTTAATTTTATGCCTCGCGTTCGCTATTTCCGGCTGTGCTTCTTCCGCTTATGAAAGCGGATGGAATTCAAAGACAACCTACGATGTTTTCCATGAGTGTGCTCAAACATCATTTTCACCTGGTTTTTACTTCCCCGAAAATGCGGATCGGCTGGTGACCATGAAGCTTCTTTCAAGAGAAGAAGCCGAAAAGGCCAAGCGGCATCAAGTTTCAGTGGGTGATCGCGAATGTGTTGCTTACGCAGCTTATGGGTTCCTTCCCGCAAAGTATGAATTCTCCAGTAACACGAAAAAACAACTCGTCAGCCGAAAAGTGACTTACGCGTGTGATAAATCTCCGGTTGAGTGTCCTGGGAAGATCATAACCATCGCAGATGGCAGGGTTACTGGCATCGAAACAATCGAGCAGTAGTCTGTCAAAGTGGCTGCTTGAGTAGTTAATTCATTTTTCTAAACACTATATTAGGCTGCGCCCAGGCGTGGCCTTTTCTATTTCAGGTCTCGGGAATCAACATCAGATGGCTCGTTATTAAATGCAGCCCGAGAGCCTGAATCCCTTTCTACCCACACAGCACCCGCAAACAGCGAGGTGAGAGCATGTATCGAATGGACAAATTATCAACCGGTGTGAGCTACGGTTTTGCCGGAGCTAACGGAGGGTATTGGGTGCTCCAGCTACTGGATAAAGTGACGCCGTCGCAATGGGCCGCCATTGGTGTTCTGGGTAGTCTGCTGTTCGGTCTGCTTACATACCTGACGAATCTGTATTTCAAAATCAAAGAAGATCGGCGTAAGGCCGCACGAGGTGAATAATGTCTCCAGCACTGCGAAACAGCATTCTCGGTGCCGGGAGTGCGATTGCTGTCGCCTCTGCGCTTATTACTGGCCCGAACGGTAACGATGGCCTTGAGGGTGTGAGATACAAACCCTATCAGGATGTAATTGGTGTATGGACGGTCTGCTATGGGCACACGGGAAAAGACATTATGCTCGGAAAGACCTACACCGAATCAGAATGCCGTGCGCTACTCAATAAAGATCTGAACAACATCGCCCGCCAGATTGACCCGTACATACTTAGGCTAATTCCTGAAACGATGCGCGGCACGCTTTACTCGTTCGCCTATAACGTTGGCGTCGGAAACTTCCAGACCTCCACGCTGCTGAGAAAAATCAACCAAGGTGACCGGAAAGGCGCATGCGATCAGCTGCGGCGCTGGACCTATGCCGGAGGCAAGCAGTGGAAAGGTCTGGTAACACGCCGCGAGATTGAACGCGAAGTCTGCATGTGGGGCCAGAAGTGAGCCGTCTTAGCGCCATTATCGCTGCGGTGGTCGTAGGCGTGATTGTTTGTCTGAGTTGGTTGGCGATGCACTACCACAACACAGCAGGACGTCAGCAGACGCGTGCAGAATTCGCCGAGCAGCAGGTAAATTCATCTCAGGCGACAACGTCTAACGTACTGGCTACCGTTTCCATCTTCAACACCATATCCGAGGCTAATCAGCGTGCAAAAGATCAGATCGCACTGGACGCATCGGGGGCCGTGGCAGATGTCAAAGTTGCTGTTGCGAACGATGATTGCACTCACCGCGCTGTGCCTCCTGGCGCAGTTAAGCGGTTGCAACAGTACGCGGACGGTTTACGTCAAGGTGCCGGTGGTCCCGTTGCCATACAACCTCACGGCTGAGACGTCGCAGCCATCCATTCCTAACCCAATGACATGGGGTGCAAGCCTTGATCTGAATGTCAGCCTGCTTTCTGCGCTGGGACAGTGCAATCGCGATAAAGCGGACATCCGGGAAGCAGAAAAAAAAAGAGCCTCGCAATAGCGGGGCTTTTTCGTTGAAAGCCAAGTTATTAAAAAATCTAAGTAGTATGCGCCTCGCACGCGCTGCAAATAACCCCAGAGCCTACAGAAAGTGAGCCTGAGAGAAACCCGTAAAGGTGCGGACCTCTCTGGGGCGAGTTTCTCTGTGCGACAGGCTCACACTCTATAGGACTACCGGTATGAACATTGTAATTTTCGATGTGGCAGTAAAGCAGGATAAAGAAGGTCGTTTCTGTCTGAACGATTTGCATAAAGCGGCTGGGAGTGAGCGTAGAAACGACCCGCACGACTGGTTGAGATTGAAGCAAACCTCCGAACTTGTTCAAGAGTTGAGCGATACGGGAATTCCCGTAACGACCATTAGAGGTGGAAAGGTACAAGGTACCTACGTCTGCAAAGAGTTGGTTTATGCCTACGCCATGTGGATAAGCGCCAAATTCCATCTGCATGTCATCCGGACATTCGATGCTATCGCTGCCAAAGAGCAGATTCGCGTGTCATATCGTGACACAGCACGCCTTGAATACAAACCCATGACCGACGCCATCAAGCATGAGCGAGAGACCCAGGGTAAACAGATTTCTCCGCATCACTTCAGCAATGAAGCAGATCTGATTAACCGGTTAGCTCTCGGCATGACGGCGGCTAAGTTTCGCGTACATCACGAAATCGGAAAGAAAGAGCCGATCCGTGATTACCTGACGCCTGAGCAGATTCACTGCATCACTGAGTTGCAGCGAGCTAATACGGTATTCATCAGCATGGGTTGGGACTTTGAGCAGCGCAAAGAAGTATTGCAGGGCATGTTTGAGCGTAATCACCGCAAACCGCTTATTGAAGAACAGCACAATCTTGCTGCTTAGTCGTACTGAGAGCCTCTTTCACAACGGTTCTTCATCACAGAAGCCCTTAACTGAGGGGCTTCGATAATGAGGCGGTATTTGGTTGTTTTGATATTGATGTGCTACCAAAATTCTTTGATTATGGACTTGAACCATTCGAGGAGGATTTATGGCATATCGGTATTTTGAGCTTACAGAAAATATCCCAACGGAAGAGGACAGGGAGTTACACGCTCAGTTCAAGCATTATCTTGATCATGTTGTTAATGTCGGATATGTGCCCGGAACATATGGGACGCATGTGATAGTTTCAGATCGGGATAATGAGTCAATAACTGCAATTTTTGGCGGCCCGGATGAGATATTTATTCACCTCTACCACATAGACGAGTATATGAAGTTTTAAGTCAGCTCATTTAAGATGTTGTTTATTTATGATATTACAGCAGGTATTCACTGAGTTCCTGTTATAATGTTTCTGCTAAATATCAGCAGGGGAAATTTATGCATAATGTGATGCTGTTTGGAGAGGGGTGGAATGGAGAAGTCCGCGACGTGGAGGAAGGTCGGCGTGAGCTTATGTACATTCCCAACCCTCAAGATCCTCGATTGCGTGAAGTTGCATTCACGATAATGAATTACATCTCTGATAACGGTGATATGTATTTGGTCGGCTTTCACGGTAGAGAACCTCTACCGCCAGATGTTGAAGAAGCCATAATGAGAAATAACCCCCGACCGATTTAAACAGAAAACTTCTCGACAGATTTAATCACTGGCCTCGCTAATTGCGGGGCTTTTTTGTTGCCACCACAATGGGCAGGCATCGTGATGACATGTGAAATCAAATCGATTGTACTTACTTGTTAACGACGACCATATCGAGTCGTTGAGGAATGTTCACCAGATAGTCTTTGTGAGAGAGTAAAGCTTCTTCAAGCTCAACTGGAACAATGAACCATGTTGGGTATCCGCGAGTTACAGGATGTCCCTTGTTTAAATGACCATCAGATTCTAGATAACCGTTCCATCGCATAGCTAATACTTTCTCTACTTTGCCATCTGCAGCATCGTCCCACATTATCCTGGCGAGAGAGAAACCTTGAGGCCCATTGTTAACAATGACTTCTTCCATTGAAACAAATCTGTTTTGCGGTGATTTAACATCATACGGGCATACCATTGTTCTTGGATTATGACTTAGGCATTTGCAGCCCTTAATTTTAACCACGCTCATTATCAACCTCCAAAAATTCAACATTAGCGCTGATTTGAGCTTGAAACCAGAGAATAAATGGCAAAACCGGATTGGGAGGCCATCGAGGCGGTATTTTATGGAGCCAGTACATGAACAGACCACATCCACCATTATTGTTCCTGAACCCCCCAGCACCGAAACCACACACCGCGCTCATTCCCGCCGATGGCGTTTTCGAATGGGTGGCGGAACACATCCTGTTAGATTCCGGGGAACTGCATAACCCTGACCACGTTCACCTGATTGATGCTGACCTTTGCTTTATGTGGGCATCTGACTCATTCGCGAAGAAAGGGCGATATGTTCTCGGACAGGCCGAGCAGGTAATGCTGCGTGCCGGTGGATGGCAGAAAGCCAGAATGGAACAGCAGATGCATGAATGGTTTGGCCGCATACCGAAATTCATCATTACGCTGGCCGCCGATTACTGTGCTAAGTGTCATGACCTCGAATTCTGCTCACTGGTAGAGCATGAGCTTTACCACATCGCCCAGGCTACAGATGAGTTTGGCGCGCCTAAGTTCAACAAAAATACCGGGCAGCCAGTGCTAACACTGCGCGGCCACGACGTCGAAGAGTTCGTTGGCGTAGTTCGCCGCTACGGCGCCAGCCGCGACGTACAGAAACTGGTTAATGCTGCCAACAGGCCTGCGGAAGTTGCTCATCTTGATATTGCCAGGGCATGCGGGACTTGCATGTTGAGGCTGGCGTGATTTTTTGACTGATTATGACAGGCGGTAAGCGATGGCTGCATTAAAGGGAGAGGTGAAAGCGTTTATCGTTCAGTCACTTGCATGCTTTGATACTCCATCGCAGGTGGTCGACACCGTCAAGAAAGAATTTGGCATCGCGGTGACGCGCCAGCAGGTAGAATCCCACGACCCCACGAAAGCGAACGGTAAAGGATTGGCGCAAAAATGGGTCGATATGTTCAACGATACCCGTGAGCGCTTTCAGAAAGAGATCAGCGACATCCCGATCGCGAATAAAGCCTATCGGCTGCGCGCGCTGAATCGCATGGCGAACAATACCGAGACCATGCGCAATTATGCGTTGACGGCTCAACTGATGGAACAGGCAGCAAAAGAGGTGGGGGACGCTTATACCAATAAACAAAAGGTTGAGCATTCTGGTGGCGTGGCGGTCAACTCAGTGGCTTCAGTCATGGACGAGATAGGAGATGAAGACCTGTAAGGAGTCGCTGTGTTAACTGAAAAGCAGAGAACTCTCCTGAAAAACAGGTTCTGGCGCCTGAACAATCTGTACAAAATTAAAGACAAGAACGGCAAATGCGTGACGTTCAAAATGACTCCGGAGCAAGTGGAGTATTTTGATGGGATGCATGATCGCAACGTCATTCTGAAAGCCCGCCAGTTGGGCTTCACCACTGAGGTCTGCATAATCCAGTTGGATCTGGCAATCTTCCACAAAAAAGAATGCGCGCTGATTGCCCACTCACTCCCCGACGCTGAAAGGCTGTTTCGCAATAAGACGCAATTTGCCTATCAGCGAATGACCGATGACATAAAGCTGGCGAACCCCCTGGTAAAAGAGACCACGAGTGAATACGTGTTCTCGAAGGGTGGCAGCGTAACGGTTTCGACGTCATTTCGTGGCGGCACACTCTACAGCCTGCACGTCTCTGAGTTCGGGAAGATATGCGCAAAGTATCCGGAGAAGGCCAAAGAGATCGTAACGGGTGCGTTTGAAGCCGTTCCTCTTGGGGGAAAAATCACCCTCGAAAGCACGGCAGAGGGGCGCGCCGGCTACTTCTATGATTACTGTCAGGACGCAGAGAAGGCGATGCTGCAGGGCAAGGAGCTTTCCAATCTGGACTGGAAGTTTTTCTTCTTTTCCTGGTGGAAGAATCCGCAGTATGCCATCGACCCGGTAGAACCGCTGCCACAGCGTCTGGTTGACTATTTCGCTGAAATGGAAGCGAAGCATGGTGTCGTCGTTAACGACCGCCAGCGCGCTTGGTACTACGCCAAAGAGAAAACGCTCGGCGACGACATGAAGCGTGAGTATCCGACCATTCCGGCCGAGGCGTTCCAGCAGTCGGTTGAGGGCGCGTACTACGCCAAACAGTTCCGCTGGCTATACACCAACAAGCGGATCGGACAACTCCCTGATAACTCGCACCTCCCGGTACATACGTTCTGGGATATTGGCGTGGGTGACTCCACGGCAATCTGGTTCGTTCGCGAAGTTGGTGAAGAGTTTCACATCATCGACTACTACGAAAACTCAGGCGAAGGGTTGCGGCATTACATGAAGGTGCTGAAAGACCGGGGTTATGAATACGGTGAGCACTGGGGGCCGCATGACATTGAGAACCGCGAGTTCGGAGCCGACGCTAAGTCCCGCAAGGAGCTGGCGCAGGAAGGATATGAAATTGACGGTCAGATGTACTCAATGACGTTTAATGTCGTGCCTAAAACGGGGGTTGATACCGGTATTGAATCGGTGCGTGAAATCCTCCCGTTCTGCGTGTTCGACGAAGAGAAATGCGCAGAGGGTATCTCACACCTCGAAGGTTATCGCAAGGAGTGGGACGACAAACGCGGCTGCTGGAAAGATAAACCGCTTCACGATTTCACCTCTCACGGTGCCGATGGCTTCCGTTACTTCGCGGTCGCGAAGAACAACCGCAAGCAGGTCGGCGCAGTATTCTTCTAAGGAGCTCATCAGTGAGTGAACAACAAGGCGAGGTCTCATTCCTCGTTAACGCCCTTGCTGATGCTATCGGGCGCCAGCGCATGCTGTACGCAGGGCGCAATGGCAACGTGAAACGCACGAAGCTATGGGACGAGTTCGGTTACCCTGAAACGCTAAGTTTCGACAATTTCTATCGCCAGTACCGTCGTGGATCAACTGGATTCTCGGCGGTGCATAAGCTGCTGGATTCATGCTGGATAGATAAGCCGACCATCATCGATGGTGACGAAGACCGGGAGTCGACGACCACAACGGAGTGGGAAAAGGCTGTCACCAAGCTGATGAAGAAGCACTGGGCGAAGATTAAAGACGCCGATCGCCGCAATATGATTGGCCGCTATTCGGCCCTGTTAATCCAGGTTCGTGACAGCCGGGACTGGAGTGAGCCAATTGATGTCAATGTGGTGAGAAAACTCGGTAGCGCGGCGCTGGTGAAACTCATTCCAGCGTGGGAACCGCAGATTAAACCGGGGAATCTGGATATCGATACCTGGTCTGAAACCTATGGGCAACCGGTGAGTTATCAGTTTAACGAGCAACCTATTGGCGACGAAGGGACATACGGCAGTCCGCGTTCGGTGCAGGTGCATCCGGATCGCATCATCCTGCTATGCGAAGGCTCCGAGGACGAGAACATTCTCTCCGGTATCCCGCTGCTGGAGGCTGGCTATAACGACCTCCTGGACATCGAGAAGACGAAGGGTGGCAGCGCCGAGGGCTTTCTGAAGAACGCCAGCCGACAACTGGGTATTGCGTTTGAAAAAGAAACCAATATGGAGGCCCTGAAAAAGGCTGCCACTGATGCTGGTTATAAAGACCTGGGCGAGGCGCTCAACGACAAAGTTACCAAGATGAACCGGGGTACTGACGCAGCGCTGGTAATGCAGGCAGGCACACCTTCTGTTCTTTCGGTCGCTCCCGCTGACCCGACGCCAAGCTGGACTGTATCTGCTAACTCTTTCTCCTCAACGATTCAGTGCCCGTTCAACATTATGTTCGGCAAGCAGACGGGAAATCTCGCGTCAGAGGAAGATAAGACCGCCTGGGCAAACCGCTGTAACGAGCGCCGCTGGGGCTTCCTTTCGGACGTTATCACTCGCGTGATTGAGCGGTTCTGGACTGTCGGCATTATCGACCCGCCGACATCAGGAGAAGTGACGCTGGCCTGGTCCGATTTACTGGCGCCAAGCGAGAAAGAAAAGCTCGCCAACATGGCGACGATGGCTGATGTGGCGCAGAAGACCCAGCAGGCCTTCGGCACCCCAGCTGTTGATGCCAACGAGGTGCGTGCGGTAGGCGAGCTTGAGCCCATCAAAGAAGTACCGCCACCAGACCCAAACGCTAAGGTGACAACCGATGATCCTCTTTCCAGCGACGCCGGAGCAAAAGGCGAGAATCGGAACGCCGATAGTACCGCGCAATAAAGCAGACCCGACGCAATCAGGCCGACAGGTAAGCCGCATGTTCAACGATATCGAGACCCGGTATCTCGACGTCAAACGCCGCCTGAAAGTGCTTTTTGACCAGCGATTAACCGGGCGGCAGCGCGAAAGTAACGGCGAGCGGTCCTGGTTGATGTGCAACAACGATGGCGCGGAACCGTCGTTGTACCAGGTGAACGCCGGAACGTATATCTACGACATGACGGCAGCCCAACTGGCTGACCTACTTCAGGTCGTGCAAACCATCCTCGATGATGTGCTGCTCGATGGCGGAAGCCAGAATCTGTGGGCGCTTGATTATGTCGCGGCGGAATATGATCGGGGGACGCTGAACGCGTTTACTAACCTTTCGGTGCAGTCGCCGGTATATGCCAGCCAGACGACGCTGCAGCAACTGCTATCCAGTGCGGCATATCAGAACCAGATCGCCAGCGCATATATCAGCACTTACAGTGACTGGAAGGGTATCAGCGACACCGCGCGCGCCGATCTGGCGAATATCATCGCCGACTCAATCGGACGCGGCATCAACCCGAGCGAGACGGCGAGCATTGTCAGTAAGCGCCTTGATGTGTCCATGGCGAAGGCCAAAAACATCGCTCAGACCGAGCAGGTCGGTGCGCTTCGCCAGGCTCAATGGAATGAAACAGACTGGGCGGTGGACAGGCTGGGTCTGAATACCGGGCTGCTTCACCTGTCTGCGCTAAAGCCTACTACTAGGCCAACGCACGCGTTCTGGCATGGAAAGGTCAGGACTGTCCGAGAGGTACGCGACTGGTATGCGGTAGATGGTAACAAATATCACTGCTATTGCAGCCAGATTCCGGTACTGCTCAACGACGACGGCAGCATATTCAACGAAGGGCTGGCGGATAAGCTGGCGAAAGAACGCCAGCTTTGGAGTAGCGCTAAATGACTTCTGTTACGGACACTATTCGAATTCCCACTAAGGATGTTCCGGAGGTTTTGTTGGTGAAATTTACAGAGTCACGACTTGCCACTTCGATAACTTCATTATCTACAGTTGTCAAAGCATGGTCACTTTCGACATTTACATCTCGATAAGTGGACTCGCCACTGATTTGATAGGTCACTTTATATATTGCCATTAACTCACTCCTTTTTTTACCCAGAAAAGACATACGTTTTTAGTTATAGCTCATTAGTTTAACTTGAGGAAACAGCATGAAACGCAACCGCGTTAACGTGCTGACCGTCGTCAACTCCGCTTCGAATATCACCACTGAAATCATCGACGGCAAGCCACATATCGTGGTTCGCGGCATTACGCCTGTTGTGGACGATATCGTGATGAACCGGAAGTTGTACCCGGCAGCTGAAATCGAAAAGGCCTACAACACGCTTGAGCGTAACCCGATGCCGCTGGGCCACCCGAAGGTGGATGGCAAGCATGTGTCGGCGCGTGACGTCAGGGCGGTGAACAACTACCACGTCGGAGCCTGGTTCCAGAACGGCACCCACGCAGACAGTAAAGTTAGCGGCGATATGTACGTCGACCGCCAGTACGCCGAGTCAAGCGAGAAGGGCAAGCGCCTGGTTAACCGACTGGATGAGATGGCCGCCGGTACCAACACAGACCCGATCCACATCTCCACGGGCCTGCTGTATTCCGGCATCGCGGCCAACGGCGAATCGAAGGGTAAAAAGTACAACGAAATCGCCACCAACATGTTCTTTGACCATGTAGCGATCCTGCTGGACGAACCTGGCGCAGGAACGCCGTCAGAAGGCGTCGGCATCTTCGTCAATGCCGAGGGCGAAGAGCAGGAAATCGAAGTGGCGAGCCTCGCTGATGCCGCCGATTGCACCCGTGAGGGGCTGCTGAACAAAACGCGATTCTTCTTCACCAATGCTTCCAACTTTTCCTTCGACGATATCCAGCGCGCCATCAGCGACAAGCTTCGCGAAGGGCGGACCGACGATAAGTGGCTCTGGCCCGAGTCTGTCTGGCCAGACACCTTCATCTATCGCGATGACGCGAAATATTTCAAACAGAAGTACCTCATCGATGATGGCGGCAAAGCCGTGCTCGTCGGCGAACCTGTAGAAGTCGTGCGCAAACCCACTGAGTACGAGATTAAAACCAACGGAGAGAACGATCCGATGAAAGAACTGATTATCAATGCGCTCCAAGCCGCCGGTAAGCCGACTGAGGGCAAATCTGATGCCGAGCTGATGGACGCTTACAACCAGATGAAGACCGATGAAGCCGCCGCGAAGAAAAACGGCGACGAAGAAATCGACCCGGCAACCGGTAAGCCGAAGAAAAAAGAGCAGGTCGCCAACAACGAAGAGATGCCAGCTTGGGCAAAAGCACTTACCGAGCAGGTCACTGCGCTTAACAGTCAGATCAACGCCAACTCCGACAAAGAGAAGGGCGATAAGCGCGCTGCAGTGAAAACGAAATTTGGCCTGGACGACCTCGCAGTAAACGCTCTCGACGGTGCAGCGCTGGATGGACTCTACGCACAGTGCCAGACATCCACGGGCCTGAATGGTGTATTCCGCCAGGCGAACAACAACCAATCTTTCAGCGAAATGCCGGAGTAAGAAATGGCTAAAGACGGGAAACATGTGATCAACGCGGGGGGTATCTTTGCTAATCCGCAACTTCATCGCGAAGGTGCCGCAGCCGCAGCAACACCACCGGGCACGATCGGCTTCTTCGATAACACCACGAAGAAATTCACTGCGTCGGTGGCTGGTGATGAGGACGCCATTTTGTACGTGGCCAACTACGACTATCTGCGTTGCAAAACGGTCGACGACGTCATTGCCACCGGCGACTGGGTAGTTGCGATGCATCCGACCCCGGGCGTTTTCTTCAACGTGCCTGCGGAGGCCGGAACCTACACCAAGGGCCAGCCACTTTCCATCGTTAATGGCCGCGTGAAAGCCGCTGCTGCTGATGAGTCGGTCCGCGCCTACGTGGAAGAAGACCGCTCAACCACCATTGCCACCGCAGGTGATCTCCTGCGCGTTGTCATCAAGTAAGGAGCAACGAATGTTTGCATTTTCCACCCGACAGGCAACCGAGACCCGAAACCTTGAGGCAAACACTTCTCAGTTTCAGGAATTGCAGTTTGCCCGTAATGCCAGCGCGCAGGCTGTGGCTGACTTCATCGCCCGCACCCGTGTGCGTGGTGAAGCCGCCAATGCTCCGACGCTGGATGCAGTGAACGCGGTTGATGATATCCGTCGCCTGTATCGCGCTTACGATCAGACGGTGCTTGCCGAGTTCCAACCGACCACCGAATTTACTCTGCTGAATGACCTGATGCCGCTGTCACGTTCAGTTCGCCTGGAAGAGTCCGTGTACGAATACGCCCGTAAAGGCGGTCGCGGTTGGGCGCACACTTCAATGTCCGGCCAGATTGGTGCAGCGCTGGACGCGAAGTCTTACACCTTCGACGGCACTATGGTCCCGATCCACGATTCCGGCTTCAAGTTCAACTGGCGTGACCCGGTATTTAATAAGGGCTCAGCGCTTTCTTCTCTGGCTGATGCTCAGTCTGGCTCCGTTGATGATGTGCGTCGCCAGTACGTGGATTACATCTGGGGCGGTTTCCGTGATTCAGCGGGTAACTACATCAAGTTCGACGATAAAACCTGGAAAGGTCTGCGTGCTGATGAACGTGTCGCTCAGATTACGCTGACCTTCAACTTCGCGACCAGTACCGATCCGAAAGCCATCCGTGCGCAGGCAATCTCTCTGCGTGATGTGCTGAAGTTGCAGAACTATCAGTACGGTGAGCAGACCTGGTATGTCTCCAGCGAAATCATGTCGAACTGGGAACAGTATTTCGACGTGAACTCCACGCGCACGGTACTGGAAGAGATCAAAAAGCTCTCCGGCATTAAAGACATCAAAGAAGATGCCGAGCTGACCGGCAACGAGATTCTGATCGTTCCGCTGGGTGCTGGTGTCATCGCACCAATCGTCGGTCAGGCGTTTGGCACCGTTGCCGATCCGCGCCAGTTCTATAACAGCGATTACGTGTGGCGCACCTGGGGCGCTGCTGGCCTGATGGTTAAGCAGGATATTAACGGTCACTTCTCCGTCGTTTACGCTTCGAGCTAAGGATAAAACATGGCACTCGTAAAGGTATTGGTAGCAAACCTCTTTGCCGGTGCCAGCTTCCAGAAACTGGAAGTTGGCGTGGTTTATGACGTTGGCGACGCGGTCGCTGAAAAGTGGATTGCTGCTGGCAAAGCCGAAGAAACAAAAGAGAAGGGGCAGAAACTCCAGTTCGAAGTGGCAACACCCTCCGCGCCTGTTGCCGCCGAAACCAGCGCGCTTCAGGGTCGGCTTGATGATGCGCTGGCACAGGTTAAGCAGTTGCAGGAGGCAGCAATTGAGAAGGACTCCGCGCACACTGAAGCACTGGCCGCCGAAACCAAACGCGCTGATGAAGCCGTCGCCGCGCTGGCTGAAGCAACCAGGAAGGCGAAATAACCATGGCAGCCCAAATCACGCTGGATGACGTTAAACCGCTGATGGCTGACTTGGGCTTCACGGTCCCTGATGCGGTGCTTCAACTGCTCATCGATCAGGTAAGCGCCGCGTCGGCATGCATGGACGGGGCGGGCTATTCCGAAAGCCTGCAAAAACTCCTTCTGATCTATGCCGCCGCGCGATTGGCTGCCCTGTCAGGTGCAAGAAAGATATCGTCGCAGTCTGCGCCGTCCGGAGCGTCTCGCTCGTTCACTTATGACAGCGCGGGCACGGATCACCTGTACTCGCAAATTCTGTCCTGGGACACGAACGGCTGTCTTGGCGGCCTGCCGCTTTCCGGCTCGGCTGTCGGTTTCTTCGATGTGGTGGGGGGCTGTTGATGGAGTGGGCATCCGTGAAGCAGCGCTTGCCACGCTCATTCACCCGCGTCTGGGTAATGACCGACACCGGGCGGCAGACGACCGGCTACGTCAAATCGGACGGCGAGTGGTTCATTAATTGCGCGGCTATTCGCGCGACTGGGGCAGTTGTGCTGCGATGGAAGGAGTAGGGCATGTCTGATGTTGCAAACTGGAGCTATACAGCGAAAGCCACCGTCTGGCGAGAGCTTGGCAAAACCGAGGCTGGCGACCCTCTCGGATATTCCGCTCCGTTGGTTATTGATTGTGACTATCAGGGCGGCATGTCAGAGAAGGTTGCTGGTGTATCTGCATCTCTTGGCAACCTTGGCTCAGAAGTGGTGGTAAAAAACACGTTCTGGACTGAATACGCCAGCGCGCAGACCGGTGACTTTATCCTCATTGGAGAATCATCTGAGGCTGATCCGCTGGTGGCTGGCGCTGACAAAATTTTGCAGGTCATCCGGTATGCCGACACATTCAACAGAACCGCAGACGATTACGCGCTGCTATCGGGGCTGTAATGGGCGGTAAAGTACGTGGCATTCGTCAGGCTAAGGCCAACCTCAATCGACTGATTGATGACATTACCGGGCGCAAGATTGCCAGGGCTATTCAATCAGCTCTGATTATTGGTAGTTCACAGGCCGCGCTGTACACGCCTATCGACACATCATTACTGATAAATAGCCAGTACCGGGAATTAGTCATTAATGGCGTGCGCGTGTCCGGGCGTGTAGGGTACTCAGCTAATTACGCACTCACTGTCCACGACCCTAACGTTAAACAAAACTTCCGGCGCTCTACGGCTGAGAAGGAGTTCTTGCGTAAAGGTTTTGACGACATGCGAGACCAGATCGACGCAGTGGTGCATAAGGAGCTATCGGTATGACGCCATCAATGTACGAACGTGTGAAAAATCTGTTTGTTGCTGCCGGGCTGACAGATGGACGGATCGTGCAATCGCTTTTCTTTGAGGATACGAAGAAGGCGAGTGACTCGTTTATCGTGTTCAGGCCTAATGGAGGAACGCCAATCCGCAAAGATCTCGGCGCTGACCACTACGTCCTGGTGGATGTTATCGGACCTAAGGACAAGCGCGCGGTCACCGCTCAGGCGGTACAGAAGATTATCGACTACGTGCAGGAAAACCCCATCAGCGATACCTGTGTAGGGCAAATCGAAAACATGGGCGGCATCCCGCCGCCGGTATTAACCGACGAGGGAAGGATCGTTTTCCGCCTTCAATTCGCTTGCCTCTACGGGGAGTAAGCAACACCAACAGGCTGCCATCCGGCGGCTTTTTTTATTTACGACAGGAGTTCCCATGCCAGCAAATTGCCAAACCGACAATACGAAATTGTTTGGTCGTGCGATCGTGCTTGAAGTGGCTGATGGCTGTGCCGATACACTCCCCCAGGAATCCGAGTGGATGGCGCTGGCCGCAGGCACCAGTAAAGGTTTCGATTTCTCGCCGAACAGCGTTACGTCGGATGCCGACGACACCAAAGGTTACGTTGAGAACATCGTAACCAACGCCGACTTCACCATTTCGTTTGAGGGGGAGGTTCGCCGTAACGACAAGCTCGACCAGTACGGTGTCGGTCGCCTGATTAAGTATTTCAACAGCGAAATCCAGGCCGCACGCCAGCCGACCCTGTGGGTGCGTATGGAGTTCGGTCCGATCACTTTCATCGGCTATATGCTGATCAACGCTCTCAGCTCCGACGGCGGTACCAACGACATCATCACGTTTTCCACCGAATTCAAGGTGGCGGCGGCCGATACCATCCAGGTTATCGATACCGATGTGGATGTGCCGGTGACCGGAGTCACTGTAACGCCGACCAGCGCCTCTATCGCTGCCGGTGCTTCGACCACCTTCACTGTCAATATCTCGCCAACCGATGCGACCGATAAAACCTTTACGGTTACCTCGTCCGTTCCGGCGCGCGCGACGGCGACAATCAGCGGCACTACGGTAACGGTCAGTGCCCCATCCGGCGCAACGGCTGGTACCGCCAATATCACCGTCAAATCCAATGACGGCGAGTTTACTGCGGTGTATACCGCGACCGTGACGGTCTGATCTGTATTACATGGGGCACCCGGTGCGGCGCCCCAGATAATGCAGAGCAAAGAGATTACCCATGACCCCTTACAAAGAGATCGGCGAGTGCCTCATTACCGCTGGAGAAGAGGATTACTTTTTTTCACCGTCATTCGCTGCGATGACGCGAATCGGCGAACCGCAGGAGATAGTCCAGGCATTCTACGACCTGCACAGCGACGAAATAACGCCACTGTTGGAACGAGGCTACGCTGCTTACGGGTTTATACCTGACTGGCTGACTGCGTACATTACGCGCCAGCAGGCAGATAAGAGGGCGATGCTGGCTGCAATGTCCGTTCTGTCGGCCTGTTGCAACCGCGACGTGTCCGGCTTGACCGGTGAGATCATCCCCGGACGTACCAGGCGGTGGGCGTTCGTGTACCGCAAAGGCGCTATGCCAGCCGGTGACATGATTCAGATGGCCCGGCACCTTATCGCACACGGCATCATTGGGAAAGCGAAGGTGCGGCAGTTGCAGCGCCACGAAACCGGGCAGGCCATCACGGAATTTAAAGCATTCGACTACATCAGCGCGGCGCGCAATCACTTTGGCATGAGCAGGGTGGAAGCCGAGCTGCTGACCATGACCGAGTTTCAACTGCTGCTGGCGGCTAAATACCCTGACCAGAAGGGATTCACAAAAGAAGAATACGACGCAGTGGCAGATGACTACATGGCTAAGAAAGCACGTAAGCTTAGGAAAGCAAAGAATAATACCTCAAGCAAATAAGACTTTGCGTTTTTAACATTCAACTTAAAGTCTTGGTTTATCCTCACCAGTCGGCGGTTTTTTTATATCAGGATCGTCCGTAATATCCCCTTTTTGTTGCAGTGCAGTTAGTTGTTTATCAATATTATCAATTATATTTTTAGCCGCTGGGAGATGTGGATCCTTAGGGTCAATCCTACTGCAGGTTGTTTTTATCTTACTGAAATCTTCAATAACTTCATCATATTCAGGGGCCTTGTAAGCCTTCTCTTTACCCGTGAGGTTACCGATTTGTGATTTAATTTTGTTAAGCTGGGGAATTAAGTTTTTAGCTGACATAAGTTTATCCCTTTAATTTTTTTCTTTGGATTCTTCAACAATCGCGAAAAGCGGGTCGGTTTTTTCTTCTGTCGATTTAAATTTCCTTAAGGTAGTGATTTCAGAACAGAGTCAACTTCCCATCCTAAAAATCTTGAATTCCAACCACAGGTGCTACAATGGAAAGGAAAATCATCAAACCCGCTCCCGACTTGTTTGTGACAGTTGGGACAATAAACCGCGCTGATATAGCCACCCGCGGGATTTTTTCTAAAGGCCGCGCCCATGTGCTCGACAAACTCATCCTTTGCCCTGTAAGCCGCTATTTCATTCGTAAGTTCTACGCATTTGGTCTTCGCCTCGGCAAGTTCCTGTACGGTGGCAGCATGGGCTTTTTGAAGTACGTCGATTTGCTCTCCAATGAAAGCGATGCGCTCTCGAAGGACTTCGTTACTTTGAACGGCAGAGAGCGCACCAAGCCCGCTCTTAAGGGACGTAATAAGTAATCCAATATCCATATTCTTCACCATTACTTTGTTAGGGATTTCAGCCTAACCTGGCAGCATCTTTTCGACCATCCTGATGGATGATCAGTGCCTATGCGCTGGTTTTGCATATGTTCAAGCCGATCGATATAATGGCTAAGCTTTAGGTTAGCGGTGGTGGGTGCAGGTTCAACTCCTGCTCTGTTGTATGTCCTATCCCTTTTTGCACTGGCAGTTTTCTTTATGTACTTGGCAGTTAAGTTACCAATTTATTTTCAAAGCAAGGAGGTTGATATGGGCGCACTTCATTATATGGTTATTGCATTGTTTTTAGTTGCTTCAAATTACGTTATGGGACTGGGCATTAATGCGACGGGTACGGTTACCTCGCTAACCTAAAGCACAAATTGAATGACCCGCCGTTAGGCGGTTTTTTGCTTTCAGGTCCACTGTAAATTACGGTAATTTCACTCTTGAAAGTGCTCTTTGTGTCGATACCCATTTTAATGTTATGGGTATAAGGGGTTGACGAATGGGTATTAAAGGGCGGGTAATTGTCTGGGTCATTGGATTGATTTTTGGTATCCCAACTTCGATCTATGGTGTGCAGTGGATGCAGTACAAATTCCTTAAGCAAGAAGTAGACTGCATAACCGATGTGAATGACGCTATGCTTAACTTTCTTTCCAATGTTGAGCAAGGTTCAGGTAGCCGGGAGATGGGCAAGATCAACAACAACCTCAGAACATGCGTTAAGAACATTGATCCCAGGAAGGGCTCTGTTGAGTTTGCTGTGGAGCAGTACAAAAGATACCACTGAATGTGATGAAGCCCGCTCTGGCGGGCTTTTCTTCTTGCTGCGCTGGGGCAGATTAGCCCATTTTGTTCAGTTTTCTGACAGCATCGTTGATAGCTTGGGGTTCTTTTTGCTTAATATCATTGGAAACTTCGGCAACCAGTTTATTTAACTCTTTTGCTGATAGTTTTTTTGTGAGAAAAGCGGAGTCTTGATCAACAAGCTTGCCGTGAATGGTTAACTTATTTTTCATGATTACGAGCCTCTGTTAATTGATAAAGCCCACGCAGGCGGACCCTCTACTTAGTGTCGCTTGGTGTAGTGATTCCCAGTCCTCGGATTGACGTAATGACCACCCTTATGTGATGACCCGTGCCCCATATAGTAATGACCACCTCTGTAGCTCTTTGCCATTGACACGCTACTGAAAATCAAGGCGACGAACGCCAGCATAACCAGAAAGACTTTCATTTTTACCTCTGTTCATAGGCCGCCCGCTAGCGGCTCATCGACTGTATTCCTAAGCGCCAGGTAAAAACATCCTGATAAAAGATCAGGTGATTTTGTCGTTGCACTGATCCCTGCTACGATTCCCTAATCTTTTACTAATGGGGAAAGGGATGTGAAAATACTGTTAATATTTTCCGCTGCGACTGTGCTATTGGGTTGTTCTGTCAAATACGACACAAATACTATTCAAAATAGTACAGAATTATTAATTAAAGATTCACCGATAGTAATCTCTAAGCCTGCTGATGGAGTGTATGAAACGCGAACGTACTCTGGATCAGGCGCTGCAACAGCAGCAGCTGTTAAGGCCGCGTTTGCCCGATACTCCGATAGTGTAAATGTCTTCACAGATTGTGATGATATCGCATGCTTGAAAAGTAATCATGTTATAGGCTTGGGGTATTATGTTATCCCGCAAATATTGCACTGGGAAGATAGAGCGACTGAATGGTCTGGTATCCCTGATCGAATAGAGATTAAAATTACTATCTATAATGCAGAATCTAATAGCCGGGTAGCTTCAACCATTATAAGTGGGAAAAGTAAATGGGCTTCTTTTGGTGGTGATCACCCTCAGGATTTGCTACCCGAACCAATTAACGCTTATATAGCTAGCCTGTATTAGGATTGATTAAAAATCCAAAAGCCTCGCTTCTGCGGGGTTTTTTATTGCCTGGAGAAAAGTTAATGACTACCAATGTTGGCGATATTTACTACGAAGTAAGCGCTGACGTAGCGCCACTGCTGCAAGGGCAGCGCCAGGCTGATAAAGCTCTTGATAGCATGGAGCAAAGCTTCAATAAGACCACCAAAGCCGCTGATACCCTTGATACCGGGCTGTCTAAACTGTCCTCAGCAATTAAGGGATTGATCGCCGCATCAGCGCTTCGCGAAATGGCCGGTTTGGTCCAGAAGTATCAGGAGATGGCCGAACGCGTACAGATGGCGACATCCAGCCAGGCTGAATTTGAAATGGTGCAACATCGCTTGCTGGCAACTGCAAACGGTACCTATCGTTCGCTGCAGGAGGCGCAGGAGCTTTATATCCGGACCGCTGACAGCCTGCGCAGCATGCAATACACAACAAATCAGGCTATCGACGTGCAGGACTCCATGTCCTATGCATTCGTTAAAAACGCGACGTCCGCCGATCGCGCCAATAATGCAATTGATGCTTTCTCAAAATCCATCAACACTGGCAAGGTGGCGGCGGACCAGTGGGAGACGATCACCACTGCTATTCCGTCGGTGATTAACGATATTGCCGCCGCCAGCAAGATGACCGGCGCGCAGGTACGCGCATTGGGGGCCGCAGGGCAGCTAACGGCTAAACAGCTCACGGAAGGCTTGCGGCAGTCACTCGAGGCTAACTCAACCGCGGCTGCGGGAATGTCGAATAACCTTGTCGACGCCAGTGTTCGTATCAAAACTGCCATCACGCAGTTACTGGTGGCGTTCGAGAATGAAACCGGGGTCATCCAGCAGTTCACTAACGGTTTGATTGCATCCGCTGACGGGATGCTTAAATTCAGCCAGAATGCAGACAAAATGGCAGGTGTTATTGATGCTGGCACGACTGCTGCGCTGGTGTTCGCTGGCATCATTGGCGCTCGCTATGTTGGGGCGCTTGCCCAGGGTACCGCGGCAAAAATACAAAGCATTGCCGCTTCAAGGCAGCAAATATTAGCGGATTCCCAGTCAGCGCAGGCGGCAATGGTTTCAGCCAATGCAACCATGCGTAAATCCGTTGCAGACAAAGAAGCTGCCATGTCGGCGCTGGCGCTGGCTCAGGCTGAATATAATGTCGCGAGAGGAAGTACTGCTGAGATGCTGGCCATGGATGCGTTGGTTGCAGCCAAGACCCGGGCGACTGCTGCAGCAATTCAAAACAAGCTGGCCGAAGACGCTCAGGCAGCAGCGTCGGCTCGCGCAGCGGCATCTGCAAGAGCGGCATCCGTCAGTATTGGTCTTGCTCGCGGGGCGCTGTCACTAATTGGCGGCCCTGCTGGTGCTGCGATGCTTGCGGCTTCGGCAATTTTCTACTTCTGGCAGAAGTCCCAGCAAGCCAGAGAAGAGGCGATCGCCTTTGCTGACGGGTTGGATAAGCTGAACGCCTCAATGACGTCGATGAGTAACACCTCTCTTCGCGGTTCTATAGCTGACGCTAACGTGGCGATAAAAGGTCAGCAAGACGCTCTTTCTTCCTTAAACAACGAAATAAAATCTCTTACAGCAAGTCGCGACGACTACGTTGAGAAAGGTAAGCCGTTTGGAACAACCGCTGAGCAGGGAAATGGATTACTCCAGAATGCCGCAAAACTTACTGATGAAATCAATCAGAAGCAGCGTGACCGCACTAACCTTGAAGATAAGCTGAATGCCACGATTCGCACACGTGACAGCGCCCAAACAACACTCAACAACAACATGCTCACTTCGATGGGGGTTCATGACGAGTTGATCGGAAAGGGTACTGTTCTTGAACAGGTGCAGGGTGCTGTTGCGAAAGCATTTGGTAATACGGCGAACGAAATCAACCGTGCCAATCAGGCAGGGCGGAACTTCAATCCAAAAGCACTGGAAATATCGCCACCGACGGACGCCGGCGACAAGTTAATCCTCAACCTTAAAGAGCAGAACGATCTCCTTAAAATTCAGGATGAGCGTCAGCGTGCAGTGACAAAAGCTGGAATGGAGGCGGCAAAATCAACCAGCAACGTAAACCAGATTGAATCTGCTAAACGTCTTGCCGGTGAAAACTTTGACCTTCAAAAAACAGAAGAGGCGCGGAAGAAAGCAGCCTCCGAAGCTGAATCTCAGGGTAAGAAATCCGCAAGCAAGGCAGAGTCTATTGCTCAGAAACTCGCGAATCTGAAACAGCAGGCTGAGTTAGCTGCGGGATCAACGGAAGACTTGAGTCGAGAACAGGCAGTCCTGGCAGCTCAGCAGTCTCTTGGCAAAGGGGCAACACAGGAGCAAATTGCTCTGGCTGGTAAATACCGAGGCGAAATTTGGGACACTGCGAATGCGTTAAAAGCTCAAGCGGCAGCCGAAAAGCTGCTTCCTGAAGCGAAAGAAAATGCAAGCTATAAGCAGGATGTTCAGGATCTGAATACAGCGTTATCGGCCAAGAAAATCAGTCAGGAGCAGTATGACAAAACTGCAGAGCGATTAGAGGAACAGCACCAGGTAAACCTGGCGAAGATCAGAGCCGAACAAAATTCAGGTGTTACTGCACTTCAGGATGCACAGAGTGCCATTGACCCGGTTCAGCAGTTGGCAAATGAGAACGCACGCAAGCTTGCTCTGATAGATCAGTTCGAGGCGCAAAAAGGACAGCTTACACAACGAGGTATTGAGCTCAGAAATGCACAAGAAACGCAGTATGAGCAGGCGCGTATTGCGGCTCAATGGGAGATTTACCGCAACCAGAGCCAGGCGAATGAGTTACTCGCATCCTCTCTTGAAGGGCTTCAAAACGGTGCGTCGAGCGCTTTAACCGGTCTGATTAATGGCACACAGAGCCTCCAGGAAGCATTCGCCAACATCGGTTCAACGATACTCAACAGCGTAATCACCAGCCTTGTGCAGATGGGCATTGAATGGGTTAAGGCGCAGTTGATGGGCCAGGCAGCAGCAGCGGCCTCGCTTACCATGACAACAACCCAGGCTACGGCCGCGGCATCGGCCTGGGCACCTGCGGCTATGAGCGCGTCGATCGCCACTTACGGCAGCGCGGCAGCGGTTGGCTCAACGGCTTATTCCACGGCATTGCTTTCTTCTAAAGCCATGGCGCTTGCCGGTGCTCGCGAGCACGGCGGCCCCGTTAGCGCCAACTCGATGTACCGCGTGGGTGAGGGTGGTAAGCCGGAGATATTTAAGGCCAGCAACGGTAGCCAGTACATGATCCCCGGCGATAACGGGAGCGTTATCAGCAACCGGGATATGCAGGGCGGGGGTGGCGGCAGTAGTGTCGTCCAGCATATCAGCTTCGAAATCAACACTACCGGCGGTATTGACGATTCCACCATAAAGCAAATGGAAGGGATGATGAAGCGCGTGGCCCTGTTTCAGATAAGTGATCAGGCAAACCGACCCAATGGAATGATCCAGCCGAGGAAGAAATAATGCCGGAAACATTCACCTGGTCGCCACAAAAGGCCTATACCGTCGACAACACGCCTAATGTGGTCGTCGTCAAACTCGGCGATGGTTACGAACAGCGGCAGGTTAAAGGAATTAACCCGTTAATGTCGAAATACTCACTGATGTTCAAAGGCGTCGATGACAGCAAATGCAATAAGCCAAACGCTGCTCGCGAAGCTGCGACATTTTTAAAAGCACGAATGGCCGTCGAGTCATTTTGCTGGACGCCATCGGATACAGGAACACAGGCGCTGTTTGTCTGCCGGTCATGGAGTTTAACCAAAACGGGTGGCCTTCATGAACTGACGGCCACATTTGAACAGGTACCGAGATAAACCGAAAGGTGGGAGAAGTATATGGAAGTTTCCATTATTGAAAATGGGGAAGTTATCTGGATGCGCAATGCATCCACTCAGGCAAATATTTCTTCATGTAGTTATCTAAAGGACGGCACACAGCAAAGGATCATTGCCGCCCTTGTTGATGCCTTAGAACAAGCTAACGGGCAATTGCAATTAACCAAGAATGTTAATTGAATAACGAATGTTCGCCCTATGTCCTGCGGGCAATGCTAAAACGATGTTCCAATGTCCTGTTGTGGGGACAACTATATTCGCGGGGAACATTTTATAGAAGCCACCATAATGGCGAAAACCACGACCGCTATTGTAATTACTGTAATTTGTGTCATCCATAACAATTACATTTATTTGATGAGAGCATTGAACTGAAACTGTGCTTCCACCTTCTATGTATTCCCTACTGTGAATATGTGACATGTTTTACCCTCAGGAGATAATCAGCCATTCCTCCTTTGCTGTGTGCGCCAGCGTCCCACCGCTGACGGGCTGAAATCTGACCATACCCAGGCTTTCGGATATATCACATCCTGATATTTGATCACCTGTTTATCCGGCCGACACGTGCGGCCTTTTTTATTGGAGAAATCTGTGCGCGACATTCCACCTGAGCTAATTATCGAAAGCATTGATGCCGGAGTCGGCGCGTTTATTGACCTGTTAGAAGCTGACCTGCAACCATATGGCGGTGATCTGGTTCGCTTCCATTCCGGTACTAATGGTTTCTACAACGATGTAATTTGGAAGGGGAACGTCTACTCGTCGTACCCGATCGCTGTCGAAGGCTTCGAGAGCAAGAACGAAGGGACCTATGCCAGACCGCAAATGGCTGTGGCGAACGTTACCGGGCTGATAACCGGCATTAACAGCGATTTCGATGACATGCTCGGCGTGGTGATCACCCGTAGGCAGGTGGCCGTTAAATACCTTGATGCCGTGAATTTTCCTAACGGTAACCCGGACGCCGATCCAACGATGGAAGCGGTGTCGCGGTACGTCGTGGAAGAGATGACCGAAGAGACTTTCGAGCAGGTGACCTACACGCTGGCTACACCAATTGACTGTGATAACGCTATTATCCCGGCCCGCACAATTCTCTCTGAAATCTGTCAGTGGGCTTACCGTGGTAGCGGATGTAATTACAGTGGAGGCTCGGTGGCGGATGAACGCGATAACCCGACGTCTGACCCGTCTCTGGATAAGTGCTCGCATCGCAAGTCAGGATGTCGCCTGCGCTACCCACGTCCGGCAATCCTGCCGATCAGTAGCTTCCCAGGTTCGGACAAAGTTTCATGATTAGCGAATGTCTTGAATTTGCATCGTCATCCCCGGGTGAGGTTTGCGGGCTGATCATCGATAACGCCAGACTGTACCGGTGCCTGAATGTCCATCCGGAACCGAAGAGCCATTTTCGTATCAGTGACGATGACTGGCTGGCCGCGGAGAGCGAGGGGGAGATAACAGCTTTGTTTCACTCACATCCTGAACCAATAAATGTTTTGTCCGGTGCTGACCGCCATGCACAGGTGTTAACAGGACTGACATGGTTGCTGGCCTGTGATGGGGTAGTGCATGAATTCAGGCCGGTACCGCACCTGTTAGGCCGCCGGTTTGAGCATGGTGTAATGGACTGCTACACGCTGTTCCGCGACGCCTATCATCTGTGCGGTATCAATTTGCCAGATTTTGAGCGCACCAATGGCTGGTGGTTGCGTGGTGAAAACCTCTACCTGAAAAATATGTCTGCCAATGGTTTTCGCCAGATTGACGCCAGCGACATGCGGCCCGGAGATGTCATTATCAGGCAGCCGTTCCCTGGCGCTGACCCCTGCCACGCAATGATCCTCCTTGCTGAAGGTAAGGTACTGCATCACGACTGTGCAGGCCATTTAAGCCGCCGCGAGGACTATCGGCTCGCATATCAGCGCCAAACTCATTCTGTCTGGAGGCATGAACAATGCTCATCTTTAAATTTGCAGGGCATTTACGCCGACATTTCCGCCAAATCGTTATGAACGTTGATACCCCATCGCAGGGGCTGCGTTTGCTTCTCGCTCAATGCCCTGAGTTCAAAAAAGACTTTATCCGATGCCGCCTTAAAATCAGGGTTGATGGTCACGACGTGACGGAGGAATCAGTCAGGATGCATCTTGACAGACGCCCACCAGAAGGCGCTTCAGTGCTATTTGTCCCGGTCGTGGAAGGGGCTATTACGGCTGCGGTAGCGGCTTACATTGCCGTGGCTGTAGCTGTCGCATCAGTCGCTTATTCGATCTACATGTCCAGAAACATGAAGAGCAAGACATCTGCGGAAGCTGCGGAAACAAACAGCATTACCAACAACTCATTCACCAGCGCAGAAAACCGCATAGGCCAGGGCAGGCCTGTGCCCATACTGCTTGGAGAAATGGTGGTTGGTTCAAACGTAATATCCCTCGGTATCGACACATCAAACAACATGGACTGGGTCGATTCAATCAGTTAAGGCGGAAACATGTCATCTGGCGGCGGCAAAGCTTCAACTCCAAAACTCATCGACGATAACCTCAAATCAAAACAGTTTTACCGCGTTCTCGATCTCATTTCAGAAGGTCCGATTTACGGACCGGTGGATCAGTCCTACCTGTCGTCATTCATGCTGAACAAAACGCCCGTAACTGCTGCGAACGGAACCGTAAACGTTAACGGTGTAAGTGTGGCGTGGCGTCCGGGTTCCGAGTTTCAGAGCCCCATTAACGGCTTTTCCGCCATCGAAGCGGCGACCATCGTCAATACAGATGTGACCTTTGATACACCGCTGGTCCGGACAGTTACAGACACTGATGTAACGCGCGTTCGTTTCAATATCGGTGTAACGGGGCTTGTTCAGCAGGACACTAAAGGAAATCAGAAAAATACTTCGGTGACAATGGTCATCGAAACCAGGACCGGAGGTGGTGCATTTACAATTCAGAAAACAGTGACAATCAGCGGTAAGATTTCTGGCGAATATCTTGAAGCGCACGTAATCTCAGCGCCAGATACAAAACCATTCGATATCAGGGTTCGCCGTATAACCCCGGATAGCGCCAGCGACCTGCTGACAAACGGCACTGTCTGGAACAGCTACAGCGAAATCACTGATGACAACCTCAACTACCCGTTCTCGGCTATTGCCGGAGCTGTTATTGACCGTAGTCAGTACACCGACACTCCGAGCCGTACGTATCATTTGCGCGGACTGATAGTTGACGTACCTGACAACTACAACCCGCTGACGCGTTCTTATACTGGTCTATGGACTGGCGGCTTCAAACAGGCATGGACAAACAATCCTGCATGGCTGTTCCGTTCGCTGGCGAAAAATACACGCTATGGGCTGGCCCGCCGGGCTGGTTACATTGACGTTGATGACGGCGCGCTGTACATCCTGTCGCAGTATTGCGATCAGCTTGTTGATGACGGGTATGGCGGCAAAGAGCCACGCATGACGCTCAATGCCTACATTACAGAACAGTCCAGCGCCCGTGATATCCTGGATAAAATCGCCGGTATGTTCCGTGGCATTGCGCTGTGGGATGGCATGCGCCTTTCAGTTCTTATCGATGCACCACAGGACCCGATTGCTGCAATTACTAACGCGAATGTCGTTGACGGTAAATTTTCATACAGCTCGACAAAGCGAAGCGAACGTTATAACGCTGTTGTGGTTTCCTGGACTGATCCTGATAACGGATGGGAACAGTCGAAAGAATATGTCTCCGATGACGATCTGATTGCGCGCTTTGAATATAACGAAACGACGCTGGAGGCGTTCGGGTGTACTTCTCGCGGGCAGGCCTGGCGCGCAGGAAAATGGCTTCTGGAAACAGCAAAGCGTGAAACTAAAAAGGTTTCGTTCCAGATGGCCCGTGATGCAATAGGTTTCACTCCTGGCGACATTGTCGAAGTAATGGATAATAACCATGCTGCAACTCGCCTGGGTGGGCGCATTGTGTCCCATGCTGGCGCACAGATTAGGGTTGATGCTGATGTCTATGATCAGATCGCCAATGGTGATGACATGGGGATTATGGGCAGTGACGGCAAACTCGTAAAGTACGAAATTGCCAGTGTTGCAGGCGACGTTATCACGCTTAAAACGGCGCCAGCCTGGGTGCGTGATGGCACTGTTTTTGTCATCTCCACAGCAAATCTTTCCACCCGTCTTTTTCGCATACTGAGCATCGCCGAGGCGGATAACAATTCGGTCTATAGTATCAGTGCATCACTCCACGATCCGAATAAGCAGGCCATTGTTGACGAGGGAGCGGTGTTCGAAATCCCGAACGATACGTTGAATGGATATCGCGTCCCGAACATCGAAAACCTGAAAATAATCAACGTCGACAGCGAAACGGTGCAGGTTACTGCGACATGGGAAACGGCCACCACGACTAAAAAACTGGTGTTTGAAGTTTATGTGTACAGTGAGAGCGGTGCTGTCGTTGCCCAGTATGAAACAGATCAGTTCCGTTATGACTTTTACGGGCTGGATGCCGGGAATTACATGCTTGGTGTGCGTGGGCGCAATGAAAACGGAATGAAGGGTTCAGAGACGCAGGTGAGCATGATTATCGGCGCGCCGCTGGCTCCGTCCTCTGTTGTGTGGACTCCCGGTATTTTCTCTGCCGACATTGTGCCGGTTATGCGGGTTACTGCCACATCTGACACGACGTTTGAGTTCTGGTATTCAGGAGAAACACAGATTGTCGATATGTCGCAGATTGAGGATCAGGCTCAGTTTCTTGGCCGCGCGAGCCAGTGGAGCCTTCACAATCTGAAGGGCGATACCACTTACTACATGTATGTTCGTACGCGCAACGCGTTCGGAACCTCCGGTTTTGTTGAGGCATCCGGCCAGGCTTCTGCTGACATTCCCGGCATGATTGAATATATCGACGAAGCGATCAGAGACTCGACAGCGTTTGAGAATCTGCAAAATGGCGTCGATATGAACCTGGAGGGGCAGATACAGAATGCTCTTGCGAACAATGCAACCGTTGATCGTCAATTTGCCCAATATGGTGAGGTGCGTGCTGATATTCTGATCGTGAAAACAACCATTGCTGACGTCGATCATGCGCTGGCTGAACTATCAACGCAGGTTCAGGCTCAGATAGGTGATTTGACATCGGCAGTAAGCGAAAAACTCACAGCAGAAGTTAAGGACGATGGAACAGCTTCTGCCTTTTACACTCTCAATCTCGGCATTCAGCGTGGTCAGCAATTCTACAATACTGGCTTTGCCATGGGCATTGAGTCTGATGGTGCGGGTGGTTATAAATCTACGACAGTATTTGCAGCCGATCAGTTCGGTGTTTATTCAGGGAGTGAACCGGGTAATTATCAAAAAGCCTTCTTCGTTTTCAATGGTCAGGTTTTTATTAACTCAGCCTTTATTCAAGATGGAACGATTACAAATGCAAAAATCGGGAACTACATCCGGTCGAATAATTTCGTCTCTGGTTCTGCCGGATGGAATATCCCGAAAGACGGATCGCCGGAATTTAATAACGGTACATTCCGCGGAACGCTTTATGCCAGTAACGGGGCATTCGCATTTAATGGCTCTAATAATATCGTGGTAATCAATGGCCTTGGTGTCACTGTCAATTTACCCGGTGGCGGTTTAATCAGGTTAGGGATCTGGTAATGGGGCAGGGCTTATATTTCAATCCGAATGACGGCGGCCCGGCAATGGAAATTGAAGCGGGACTCCGGTGTCCTTCTTTTTCCGGTGCATGGGTTACCGGTGATGGTGTCACGAAAACCATAAATAATTACAACCCGGCCAGTAATATTTTTGTCGTACCGCGCAACTGTGCCGGGTATTCCGGGCCCACCGGAACTGACGTTATAGGCACCATTAATATGGTGGAAAGTTTCACTTTCTCCGGTAACACAATCACCCAGAATCTGTGGAACTCGAAAGGGCAGACAAACACCCAGGGCAGACCCGCATCCATCTGGCAGATTTTTCCGCCTGGTGGTTCAGGAACCGGATTGTTGATCCAGAACTCAACCGACTACACGCAAATACCCGCGGCGGCGCCCGTCGGGTTTTGTGTATGGCGCGGTCAGGTATCTTTTACGGGAGATATGAACCTGCCTGACACAGGTTACGACCTTAACAACCTGATGGTTTTCGCGGCCTGGTCGGCGCCTGGCGTTACCGTTGAACTCTATAACGGGGTATTAAGCGCTTATCAGGATCGCAACGGGGATGACGTGCCGGCAACGGTCAGCATGACGCTGGCGATATTTGCCGCCGGAGTGGACCCGACTCCGTCAACCGGGCTGACTTTTTTTGTTGGTGGCCGGTGCACCTTCTCGCTGAACAAGCGTCCGTTTGTTTTTCAGGGGGCAACGTGGACACCGTCATTCAACTCCGTGGATATCGGCGCAAATCTCGTGCTGATAGGGAATTACGGATTTGACAGCGATACCCAGGGGGGCTGGGACCGAATGAAGTTACTGGGTGTTATCCGCAGCGGTAACACGGTTTCCCTTGGGCGTGGTAAAGAGCGATACCGGTGGACGGACCGTTATTCAATAGTGAACAGAAAAGTAACCAGTCTCGTTACTCCACTTGTCCCGAATATGTATTAGCGGAGGATTTATGCCTGCAGGAACATTAGTGCTGACGAACAACTCTGATGTTGTTTCCGGCGCCGGAACGGCATTCAGCACTGAGCTGGTTGCCGGTGATTTTATCGTGGTTACGGTCGGTGGTATCACGTACACACTGCCTGTTAAGTCAGTCGACAGCGACATGCAGATAACACTGATCAGCAAATATACCGGGCCAGCGCAAAGCGCGGTAGCGTGGCGTGCTGTTCCGCGTGAAACACAGAACCAGGTAACCGCCGCGCTGGTGGCGCAGGTAACCGAAGCCCTGCGCGGTCAGAACTATGACAAATCTAACTGGCAGGCTGTGTTCAGCGCCAGCGGTGATATCACGGTGATTCTTCCCGATGGCTCTACATTCAGCGGCCCGAGCTGGAACAAGATTGTTGAGTTGCTCAACAGCATCGACCCGGATGCGATACAGGCGCTGGCAGACCAGATTCATACGGACGCCCTGCAGGTTGCCGCTGATCGTGTGGACGTTGATGCGAAAGCCGCGCAGGCTTCAACAGATGCCAGTACGGCAAGTGCAGCCTCAGCCAGTGCGGTCTCTGCGAACACGTCTGCGCAGTCTGCGAAAACAGCCGCACAGACGGCACAACAACTGGCTGAAGAAGCCAGGGATGCTGCACAGGAAGCAAACCCAGCCTTACAGCTCACAAAGAGTGCCAATCTGTCAGATCTTTCAGATGTTCCGACGGCACGCGCAAATCTTGGCGTTTACTCGAAAGCAGATATTGATGTCAGAACAAATGGTTTTATACGTGGATTAGACGCGAAGATTATTTACGACTCAACGATATCAGCTAACCGCATTACTGTTAATCCTGGTGCGGCTTACTTACCATCATCAGGAAGTATTTTAGAGGTTCCCTCCTCCATAACTATAACAATTGCGCAAAGCGCACTGGCTGCGTCGACGTGGTATTACGTGTATCTGTACAGTAATTCTGGCACTCCAGCAATTGAATACTCTACTACAGCACCGATAGAATATCTCGCGCCGTATAAGACCAAAAGTGGCGATAACTCTCGACGATTTTTATTCTGTTTTCGTACTAATGCCAACACTGAAGCATTATGGGCTATGGCGGTTGGCGGTAAATACCGATACCTTGTTGATTATGGCTCATTCTGCCGGGTTTTGTCCGGTGGACAGTCAACAACTGAAACAGCAGTTAACATTTCATCATATGTTCCGTCTTTTGCTAAGTTCGTTAACTTACAGTTATTTAATGCCAGCGGTACTGGTGCTATGTTCGTTTATACTCAATTAAGCGGCCAGGCAGTTACTGTTAGACCTAATGGATACAATGACGATTTGCCGCTGATTAGCTACCCAAACATTTATTATAAATATTCACTGGCTCCGGGTAGTGCAGCAGGATTTATCGATATAGGGGGTTTTAGCTTTGAACGTTGAATATTATGCCGTAAGTGACACTGGTTGGCGTGCCATTACAGGAGAGGGGGATTTACTCCAAAGTGAGACCCTCCATTCAGGGAGTCAGCCGATAGTTCCCGCCGCGGATAACGCGATAAAAAAACACATGTTGATGAATGAGGCCAACGTAGCTATTGGCCCGTTGCAGGATGCTGTCGATCTTGGTATGGCAAACGATGAAGAGACATCACTGTATAACGAATGGCGAAAGTATCGAGTGTTACTTTCGCGTGTTGATATTACACTTCAATCTCCAGCCTGGCCAGAACACCCTTTGTTGTAAATAATTCAAAATATTTATAACTCTTACATATAATTCGATCTATTTCGCTGGTTGATATATGTACTCAACCAGCGTTTTTAAAAATGTGTTCTAAATATGTGGGTTATTGTTTTTTGTCAGGAAAGAGAATGATCGAGTTGAATTTATCTCTGTCTATATCTACATCGAAACAGTTTTTAAATTTATTATATAATTCACTTATGTCAACGTTATCGCCTGGTTTTACTTCATTCCAACCAGAAACGTAATAGAATGAACCTGACTTTTGTTTGTTAGTGATTACGGGTTTGTTGCCATATATTATTTTACAGCTCTGCTCTTCTTTGAATTTTAAATTTACATCATTGCTGGAAGATATCATTAGCAAATAGCTAAAGCTTCCTTTTTTGTCAACCATGCTAAATGGAGTGTTGTTATCTTTGTTATTAAATGACTTTCCATCGAAATAATCGTAGTTTGTGAAAGTTTGGCATCCACCAGAGCGCCAGATAGATATATGCTGATTGCCATTAAAAATACCTGAAATCTCATCGAAAGCAAAACCCGGCAATGGAAGAGTTGGGAAACATCTCCAAAATTTGCTATCGGGAATTTTTTCAGCTATTACTGAACTTGTTTTTACATTTGAACTTGCACTTAAATTGTACTGTTCGACAATAGCGAACGATTGATTTGAAATAAGTAAAGCAGAATAGATTAAAGCGATTTTATTGCGGCGTGATTTATTGCAAACAAGGAAAAAAATGATTGGAATAATTATTGTTGGAATACTCCAGTACTGAAGTTTGGAAGGCGTTATCATTATTCTAACTAATTTTTCAGCATTGTTTTCTTCATTCATTATTTGATTTAGAAGGAGGAAGTTAAGCACAAAAACCGAAAATAACACAAAAAAAGTACATTTTTTCCTAATTGAAAAGTTAGAGTAAAAGCATAAAAATACAAGGCAAAGTGAAACAGCGACACCAATAAATAAAGGGGAATTTATTGAAATGTTGAATAGAAATAAGTGACTTATGAAAACACCAATAATTTCAATGCCGCTTTTTAAGTTATTGATAACGTAGTTTAAATTAATTTCAGTTGCTACATTAAGTTCTGTTGGATGTGTTTTGATTAAGTAATATTGAAAAATGAAGATTGCAACGCACAGAAACTTAAATGCCAAATTCCGCTTAAATGCAAATAAACATGTTAAGAAAATAAAATTAGGTTTGGTAAATAAGGCGATTATAAACAACAGCTTTTCAATGGTTAATTTTTTGATTGCTAACTCATCCTCACTAACAAGAAGCATTGCAACAACCAAAGGAACATACAGTAAATAACCTACTGAAATAATTGTATTTGAAGATGGATGAATTACTTGCGAAGTGAATGATAACCAAAAGCATAAAGACAAAATATATTTTTTTGAAACATCTGAATTCAGAATTAATTTTAGTGCGAAGTATGAGCTATAGAATATTACTATACTGGAGCTAATTCTTGCGAAAACCCATGGCGATGTCAATGAACTGAATAAATTGTGATAAATCACAGAGCATAATTGTGGTAAAAAACTGTAATATCCTCCCCATCCTACATTAAACAGTGAAGTAAAGTCTTTAATAGCATCAAAGTACTCCATCAAAGACTCTGCCCAAAAGTCTGGACCGGTAGTGACGAATGGGATCGCTGCCAGAAAAAAACTCATTAAAACAATCGCAAGATTACTTTGCAAAACAGAATGATTACGTTGCGAAACATTCCAGGAAGGAACCCGGAAAAATAAAATGTTTTTCATGCTTTGTTTTACAACCCACATTAATAGGTGAACTAACTAACCCTGTAAAGATACATAATCTTACATCTTTTCATCTGTCAAAATCAAACACGGCAATAAATCTTATATGTCGATAAAAACTTACGCATTGGTTCTTTTTTGATATTTTTTCCTACTCAATAGAGTGCCAACATCAAGCTGAGTATGTTTCTTAAACAAACGGAATGATGTAAAGAAAGCAAGGATTTTCAGGCTACGCTCGTTCGTGAGCCAACATCGAACCCTGGTAGTAATAACGAGCAATAACAGAAAAATTTTCTCATGCAACACATTCATGTTTAAGAAAAACCAGCCTAAGGACAGTTCTTGGTAACTGAAGCGCTATTGATCTCTCCTTAAAAAGAAATTACTGTTTTTATGTACAGTATTCTGAAGGGTTCAGATCATGCCACGCAAACCAGACATTCATGCCGCCTTTGTTGCCGCCGTCCAGCTCAACCCTAAAGGGTTTCAGTGTCTGCGCACGGATGACTTTATCCACGAACTCAGCCAGCGTAACTGGCACTTCAGCCAGAAGGATGCGAACGGATGGATAGAGACCTATCAGCCAGACTTCACTGACCGGACAACAGACTTCAGTGAAAACCGGTACTGGATCCTGCGCAACATGGGGAGGGTTCGCTAATGGGCTTTCCGTCTCCTGCAACAGACTATGCCGAGCAGACTCTTACGCCTGAAATGCTGTGTCGGGTGGATGCAAACTGTCAGGTGATAGAGACGAACACCGGCTATGCCGTTATTGATCGCTCTCTACAACCAGTCGATGGAGACAGGGTGCTGGCAATGTATGACGGTCGTAGCCAGTTCGCAAAATGGATGGGTGCTGGGCTTATCACCGATGATGGTGAAGCGATTGAGGGCGAGGCGCTGGACGAAGTGACAGTGTTCGGCGTGCTGACGTACACAATTAACCGGGTGAAAGATGATGACTGGGTGGTTTAATTTTTCAGGGACATATTGGGGGCATACTTGGGAGAGAAATGCTTTTGGGGGCATAAAAAGGGACATTGAAATGTCAAATAATGACAGATAATGTTTTTGCGGAGATGGTTGTAACTTATTGATAAGTAAATATCTATATGTAATTTATCAATATTATCTAAAATACATTTAATGTGCAGAGCATTATAAAAAGAAAAGGCGGTAAAAATCTATGTTGCGCAACCAGCAAAGCGAAATCGCGTCATTATTCTCTTGCCGGGTACAGCGCTGGCGGCAATGAATCCGGCAACACAACATACCTATTTTGCTGTGGGCATCTGATTGAAAGAACAAAAAAAGCCCCTCCACAGAGGGGCTTTCTGGATTATTGCTGCGGAACCGCAGGTGTCAGCGGTGGGGTTTCATCCGGCTGTTGCAGCGACGGCAACCCGAACATACCGACAAACTGCTCAAGCGGCATTTTTTCACCGTTCAGCGTGACCTGGCCATTGGCATATTGCAGGCTGGCAAGGATATTGTTGTTCTCAAGCGTGGTGATGCGGAACATCTGTCCCATTGCCGCAAGGCCTTTCACCTGCTGGTTCGCCAGCTTCGCCGCATCTTCCTGCTGATAGCCCTCCAGCTTCGCAACCTGCGTCATAAACTCGGTGGCCATATCCACCGGGATAGTCAGCTTGCTGTCGAGAGATTTCACATTCCGGTCGACTTCTTCCGCCAGCGTTTGCGGTGCTGCGGTCACGGTAGCGGGATCTTTCAGGAACAATGAAAGGTTAAACGTGGTTTCACCTTTGGCATTTTTCCAGCTCAGCGGTGCAATGGTAATGACCGGTTCGCCTTTCAGCAGCAGCGGTACGGCGCTCAGGAAGGCCTCGGTTGCTTTTTGCTGATACAGTTCCGGGTTCTGCACCACATCCGGCTGCGCCATCAGGGCGCGGGTTTGCGCATTATACTGCTGGCTAAACTGGTGCCATGCCTGACCATCAATCTGGCCCACTTTCAACGTCAGATTGCCGCTGCCCAGATCCTGCCCCTGAACTTTCAGGCTGTTCAGCGTGTAGTCCAGCTGGCTGTTAATGGTTTTTTTGTCCGCCGCGACTTCAGATTTCGCGTTGATATTCATCCCGTCCAGCACCGCCATTTCTTTATTCTCAATGGCGATGGTGAGCTTATCGAGGCTCAGTTTCTGGCTCCCTACGCGCTCTTCGAAGCTGGCCAGTTCGCTGGAACCGTCGGTTTTAAGGTTGTTGAACGACAGTTGCACTTTCTGACCGTATTCATTGACGGCATTCACCAGGCCGCTCTCAGCGGAGCCGCTCAGTGAAATGGCATTGCCGTCTTTATCGGCGGTGAGGCGGAACTCGCCGCCACTGAAGGCCACTTTCTCGCCATCTTTTTCTGAGTTAAGCGGGCGCAGGCTGATATCGCTGCGGGTATCCCCGCTGTAGCCAATTCGCGTGTCGGCAGTAAACGGCGATTCGCCCTTCGCAATCTCGAACAGCGCTTTGGTCACGTCGTTATTAACAAGCTGAGTATGGACAGACGCCATCGACGGCATCAGATTGAATGATTTCAACTGCGCCAGCGGCAGCGGGCCGTGATCGACGACTTCATGCAGCACAATGCTCTGGCCCGGTTTCAGCCACGGGTTTTCACTGCCGTCTACCGGTTTGATTTGCAGGTTGAACTGGCTGGAGAAGAGACCACGGCGATAATCCTGCGCCAGCAGTTCGACATTGGCTTCCGGTGCGTTGCGCTTAATTTGTGCATTTGCCTCACTGACCATATCGGCCAGACGGCCTTCAAGTTGTTTCCCTGTGTACCAGGCGCCTGCGGTCCAGACGACACCCAGTGCAACGATCACTCCTGCGGCAACCAGCGTTTTTTTCATAGCGTTTATCCATAAAAAATGAAACCAGGCGGTGTAAACCGCCTGGACTGTTGAGTTAGTTACCCCAAGCTTAGCAATCCTTGCTAAAAAATACAGTAACTTAGTCTTACTTATTAAACACGCGCGCCAGTCGGCCTGTACCGCTTGCTGCCACCGCAGATTCATCCGCGGCAATAAACGCGGATTCGCCCGGTTTCAACACCAGACGCTCTGCGCCTTTGCTCAGCACGGCTTCGCCTTCCACACAGAAGACAATCGCGGCGCTCTGTTGCGTCAGTGTGGTTTCCGTTGGCGACAGATCGTGCAGAGAGAAGGCAAAATCCTCCACCGGGATCGGGAAATCGAGCTCCGCGCCGTTGCGGGCGGGCCGGGTCAGTAATTCTCCCGCCGGTTTCGGCGTAAATTTCACGTTGGCCACCAGCTCCGGAATATCAATATATTTCGGCGTTAACCCTGCACGCAGAACGTTATCCGAGTTCGCCATCACTTCCAGCGCCACGCCTTTCAGGTAGGCATGCGGCGTTTCGGCAAACAGAAACATGGCTTCGCCCGGATTGAGTTTCACCACGTTGAGCAGCAGCGGAGAGAAGAGGCCGCTGTCGTCAGGGTAGAACGCCGCAATGGCCTTGATGGTCTGCCACGGTTCACCTTGTTGATGTTCCAGCGCGGATTTCAGTACCGCCAGCGCGCGGGATTTTTCCTCACCCTGCATATTCAGTAATGCGGCAAACAGTTCGCTCAGGCGCTCAGCGTCCGGCGCTTGCAGGAAATGGGCGATAGCAGGATGCGCACCGGCAACCGGCTGCAATAATGAAACGATGTCGGAAAACTCGCGAAACGCATTCATCGCCAGGAACGGCGTCAGGGCGAACACCAGCTCCGGTTTATGGTTCGGATCTTTATAATTGCGCTCGGCGGCGTTCAGCGGGATCCCGGCGGCGTTCTCTTTGGCAAAGCCGGCTTCGGAGTTTTTCTTGTTCGGATGCACCTGGATGGAGAGCGGCTGATCGGCACACAGCACTTTAAACAGAAACGGCAATTCACCAAAACGTTCGGCAACGGCAGTCCCCAGCAGGCGGCGTTTATCCTGGTCGATCACATCGCGCAACGCACGGGGTTGACCGCTGGCATCCACCACTTTTGAGCTGCTCTTCGGGTGGGCGCCCATCCATAACTCCGCCATCGGCAGGTTGTCGGGATTCGCGATACCGTAGAGTTCCGTTAACGCAGTATGACTTCCCCAGGCATAGTTCTGCACTGAGTTAATGAGTTTTTGCATTATCAAGCCCTTTCAATTGAACACATTATTGCGTCATTAAAGCAATAAACCCTTGCGAAGTAACCAGCGGGGACAAAAAGTCGTACTAGTCTCAGTTTTTGTTAAAAAATTGTGTAGGATATGGCGACTCGCTATGCCAGAGGGCAGAGGGATATGCTGCCTGAACAATAACCAGATCGTGTCGTAAGTGAGAGAACAATGTCGAACAAACCCTTTTATTATCAGGAACCTTTCCCGCTCGGAAAGGATGATACCGAATACTATCTGCTCAGCCGCGACCATGTTTCCGTCGCCCACTTCGAGGGGCAGGAGATCCTGAAAGTCGATCCACAGGCGCTGACGCTGCTGGCTCAGCATGCTTTCCACGATGCGTCCTTCTTACTGCGCCCGGCGCACCAACAGCAGGTGGCGGACATTCTGGATGACCCGCAAGCCAGCGAGAACGACAAATATGTTGCGCTACAGTTTCTGCGCAACTCGGAGATCGCTGCGAAGGGGATTCTGCCTACCTGCCAGGATACCGGTACCGCCATCATCATGGGTAAAAAAGGGCAGCGCGTGTGGACGGGCGGCGGTGATGAGGCGGCGCTGGCGCGCGGGGTCTATAACACCTATATCGACGACAACCTGCGTTATTCGCAAAACGCCGCGCTCGATATGTATAAAGAAGTGAATACCGGCAGCAACCTGCCAGCGCAGATTGATCTCTACAGCGTGGATGGCGACGAGTACAAATTTCTCTGCATCGCCAAGGGCGGTGGTTCAGCCAACAAAACCTATCTGTATCAGGAAACCAAGGCGCTTATTACCCCGGCGAAACTTAAAAATTACCTGGTCGAGAAGATGCGCACCCTCGGTACTGCCGCCTGTCCGCCATACCACATCGCTTTTGTGATTGGCGGCACTTCGGCGGAAGCCACGCTTAAGACGGTGAAACTGGCCTCAACCAAATATTATGACGCGCTGCCAACGGAAGGTAACGAGCATGGCCAGGCATTCCGCGATGTGCAACTGGAACAGGAACTGCTGCTGGAAGCGCAAAACCTTGGCCTCGGCGCGCAGTTTGGCGGGAAATATTTTGCCCATGATATTCGCGTGATCCGTCTGCCGCGCCATGGCGCCTCCTGCCCGGTGGGGATGGGGGTTTCCTGCTCAGCGGACCGTAATATCAAAGGTAAAATTAACCGCGATGGCATCTGGCTGGAAAAACTGGAGCAGAACCCGGGCAAATACATCCCGCAGGCGCTGCGTCAGGCAGGCGAGGGTGAGGCGGTGAAGGTGGATCTCAACCGCCCGATGAAAGAGATTCTCGCGCAGCTGACGCAATATCCGGTCTCCACGCGCCTGTCGCTGAGCGGCACCATTATGGTCGCGCGCGACATTGCTCATGCGAAGCTGAAAGAACTGATGGATAACGGTCAACCGCTGCCGCAATATGTGAAAGATCACCCGATTTACTACGCAGGCCCGGCGAAAACGCCGGAAGGTTACGCGTCAGGCTCGCTGGGCCCGACCACCGCCGGGCGCATGGACTCCTATGTTGATCAGTTGCAGTCGCAGGGCGGCAGCATGATCATGCTGGCGAAAGGCAACCGCAGCCAGCAGGTGACGGACGCCTGCGCGAAACACGGTGGGTTCTACCTGGGAAGCATTGGCGGCCCGGCGGCGATTCTGGCGCAAAACAGCATTAAAAGTCTGGAGTGCGTGGCGTACCCTGAGCTGGGTATGGAGGCGATCTGGAAAATTGACGTTGAAGACTTCCCGGCGTTTATCCTCGTGGATGACAAAGGCAACGACTTCTTCCAGCAGATCCAGTCCGGGCAGTGCGCGCGCTGCGTGAAGTAATATCACCGCCCTTCGGGGCGGTTTTTTTAAGCACAAAGCATTAAACGACATAATAAAAAGCATCAATACTTTGACTTGTTTGCAGGTGAGCAATGTCGGCACTCAACACCACTTTGTATTCAAGGAGAAAGTAATGACAACGCATCGCAGTGAGAAAGATTCAATGGGCGCGATTGACGTCCCGGCCGATAAGCTGTGGGGAGCGCAGACCCAGCGATCGCTCGAGCATTTCCGTATTTCAACGGAAAAAATGCCGGTCTCGCTGATCCACGCGCTGGCGCTGACCAAACGTGCGGCGGCAAAGGTAAACCAGGATCTGGGGTTGCTGTCTGCCGAAAAAGCCGGCGCCATTATTGCGGCGGCGGATGAGGTACTGGAGGGGATACATCCCGACGAGTTTCCGCTGGCAATCTGGCAGACCGGGTCCGGCACGCAAAGCAATATGAACATGAACGAGGTGCTGGCGAATCGCGGCAGCGAGATCCTCGGCGGCGTTCGCGGCATGGAGCGTAAAATCCATCCCAATGATGACGTCAATAAAAGCCAGAGTTCGAATGACGTGTTTCCCACCGCCATGCATGTGGCGGCAGTGATTGCGGTACGCGAACATTTATTGCCACAGCTTCAGGTGCTGAAGCAGACGCTCAGCGAAAAATCCATCGCCTTTGCTGATATCGTCAAAATCGGCCGTACCCATTTGCAGGACGCCACGCCGCTCACGCTCGGCCAGGAGATCTCCGGCTGGGTGGCGATGCTGGAGCACAATCTCAAACACATTGAACTGAACCTGCCGCACCTTGGCGAGCTGGCGCTGGGCGGCACCGCCGTTGGCACCGGGCTGAATACCCATCCGGAATATGCCAGACGCGTGGCGGAAGAGCTGGCGAATATCACCCGGCAACCGTTTATCACCGCGCCGAATAAATTCGAGGCGCTGGCGACCTGTGATGCGCTGGTGCAGATGCATGGCGCGCTGAAAGGACTGGCGGCGTCGCTAATGAAGATTGCCAACGATGTCCGCTGGCTGGCTTCCGGTCCCCGTTGCGGTATCGGTGAAATTGCCATTCCGGAAAACGAGCCAGGTAGTTCGATCATGCCGGGTAAGGTCAACCCCACACAGTGCGAAGCCATGACGATGCTGTGCGCGCAGGTGCTGGGCAACGATGTGGCGGTAAACATTGGCGGCGCATCCGGCAACTTTGAACTCAATGTTTTTCGCCCGCTGGTGATCCACAATTTCCTGCAGTCCGTGCGTTTACTGGCGGATGGGATGGAAAGCTTCAATGCGCACTGTGCGGTGGGCATTGAACCGAACCGTGAGCGAATCGATCAACTGCTTAATGAGTCACTGATGCTGGTGACGGCGCTCAATACTCATATCGGTTACGACAAAGCGGCGGAAATCGCCAAAAAAGCGCACAAAGAAGGACTCACACTGAAAGCCTCGGCGCTGGCGCTCGGCTACCTGACGGAGGCCGAGTTTGACAGTTGGGTGCGCCCGGAATCGATGGTTGGCAGTATGAAACCCGCTTAACCCGCCAGATAGAGGTGCAGCCGTGGGATCATCAGCGTTAGCGGCTGTGCCTCAGGTTTATACCGGTGCTGAACATTATCGGCGTGGTAATCCAGTAGCTCGCCAATGTCCGGCACCGTTCCGCCATTTTCCTCCGAAATAAAGGCAATCAGCGGGGTCGGGCAGGCGTACTGCACCTGTTTTTGCGCCCCTGAATACCAGACCCGCGCAATCGGCTGCACTTTTACCGGCCGCTTGATCTTCAACCGCGCCTGTTTCGGCAGGGCGGCTATGTCGTTGTACTCCTGCTCGACCCGAACCAGCCACTGTTCCCGCGTCCAGGCGGCGACGGCGCGTGGGGATTTCATACTCTTTTCCAGTTGTGCCAGTACTTCATCACGGCTGAGGTTCTTAATAATGTGCTTATTGGCCCAGCCAAAGCGGATGGTGGCTGGTGCGTCAATGACCGTCAGCATCCGGTAGGCATTGAGCGTGATCAGGCCCGGCAGGTGACGGTGCACCCATTCAAAACGGGCTGCAGAGGGAAGGCCTGACTCCACGGTGACAATGCGCTCAAAAGTGAGTTTCAGCGCGTTAATGGTGCTGACGCGCTTTTCCAGCATGGCGCGCGTCACCGCATTTGTCTGGTAGCAAAGCACCCCCGGCAGACGCACCGCTGCTTTACTGCTGCGGTTTTCCGACTGCTGCTGGATAAACAGATGCGTGTAATGGTGCAGTGCCAGCTCTGCTGCAGGTTTACCAATATGCTGCTGCACATGAATGCACGTCAGCGGGTCGTGCTCAGCACCCTTCGGGATCTCCGGCAGCGTAAATACGCGCCCGGCCATCAAGCGGCATGCATTTAATTCCGTTTTCAAGGCGGCCAGCTCCTGTTCAAGCTGGCGGAAGGTCGTATTAAGGCGATCGATAAGGTCTAAAGCAGCCATCATCTGTCCTTATTAGTTACAACATACTTTTAAGTTATAACACAGACGCAGGGTTTCAACCACTGCGCCGGTTGCTGCTCATCAGGGCAGCACAATGTGATGATAGATGGGCCAGTTGAAGGTAAATTGCGCACCGCCCAGTTCGCTTTGCGAACACAGCACTTCGCCGCCAAATGCCTGGGCAATGGAGTGGACAATCGCCAGCCCAAGACCGCAGCCGCCCGTGGCACGATCGCGGCTGGGATCAAGGCGAACAAAGGGCTCAAATACGCGCTGACGTTCTTCCGGCGCAATGCCCGGGCCATCGTCTTCGACGATCAGCGTGGCCTGTGAACCCTGGCGTTGTAACGTGACTTTGACCGTTTGCTGGCAATAGCGCAGCGCATTGTTCACCAGATTATCCAGCACCCGCTCCATCAGACGCATATCCAGCGCGCCATAATCATCGCCAGGTGTGCAGGTCAGCAATAGCTGATGCTGCGGATTCATCGTACGCGCATCATCCATATAGCTGTTAAACCAGGCAGGCAAATCCGGGCTGGTCAGCTTCAGTTCGGTTTGTGGGCGATCGAGGCGGGCGTAGGTCAGCAGCTCTTCAATCAGCGCCTCCAGTTGCCCGATATCGCGGTTCAGCGCGGCATGCTCGGCCTCGCTAAGGTTATCGCTCATCTCCAGCCGGTAACGTAGCCGGACCAGCGGGGTTCGCAATTCATGCGCAATACCATCAATGAGCTGCTTTTTACTGGCGATCAACGCATTAATATTGTCCGCCATTTGGTTAAACGCGATGCCTAACCGTTCAAAACTGGACGCGCTGTCAAAATGGATACGCTCCTCAAGATGGCCTTCGCCAAAACGCTGGGCAGCGGATTCGAGCCGCAGCATCTCTTGCCAGTGCGGTCGCATCCAGATAAACACCGGGAAAGCGAGGGAGATAGCAATAAAGGCCATCAGCGCCATATCCAGCAGGCGCATTTCATGCAGGAAAAACAGATACGGTACCGGCCCTACGGCCAGCACATAGTGGCTACGCGGAATACGCTGAATAAAGGTGTATTCAGAATCCAGTGCCACAATGTCGCCTTCACGCAGCCGTTGAGCATGCGGCGCATCGAGCGTGAATTTGTTCATTGGCTCGATACGCAGATTAAAGGAGAGATTCAGATCCAGCTCTTTCAGGGTATTCGCCCATTGATGCGGCGGAATTTCTCGCAGCTCGCTGCGCATCAAATAGAGTGAACTCTTCATCAGGTCATCAAGGGTCTGGCGACCTGCGCGCTCGGCAGTGAATTTGTACACCAGACCCACCAGCATGGTCATCACGATAAAGCACACGAACAGCAGAAGGTAAAACTGGACGAACAGCTTCTTCATAGTGACACCCGGTTAAATGCTTTTTTAGTTGTCCCACGCATGCGGGGCAAACAGGTAGCCTTTATTGCGTACGGTCTTGATACGGTAGGGCTCTGTGGCGCTGTCGAGCAGTTTTTTCCGCAGGCGAGAAATCGCCACATCCACGCTGCGATCAAGCCCGTCGTAAGTCACACCGCGCAAATTTTTTAACAGCGCATCGCGATCCATAATCTGCCCGGCGTGGGTCGCCAGCTCCCAGAGCAAGTCGAAGTCCGCCGTTGAAAGGATCACTTCCTCGCCGCTCAGCAGCACCTGGCGATTGACCGGATCAATCGATAATGTGCCAAAACGAATAATGTTGTGTTGCTTCAAGGAAGGCGCTGCGGGCTCAGCTGGCGTGCTGGTACGCTGGCGTAGGTGCAAACGCAAACGGGCCAGCAACACGGCGGGCGGCGTGGTTTTGAGAATATAGTCATTGGCGCCCATTTCCAGCGAAAGGATATGGTTCATATCACTGTCGAGAGAGGTGAGCAGAACAATCGGGCCGTTCCACTGCTGACGTAAGTCGCGGCACAACGTCATACCATCTTTACCGGGCAGCATAATATCCAGCAGCACCAGCTCAGGATTGACCCGTGCGATGACCTCTTCGGCACGATCACCGCGAGGTTCCACAATGACATCCATATCGTGTTTGCCCAGATAGGCGGCAATCAGAGCGCCAACTTCCGGGTCGTCTTCCACAAAAACGATCTTATTCATAAGCCATCGCGATCGACCAAAAACGTCAACATACACCGCCTTGCTGCAACCTGCCATTAATCTTTTCTAAACAGGGCGTGTTCCGTTATGCTGTAGGTCTTTGTTGTTGAAGTAATAAAGGCCAAATTATGGGGTTAATTATTAAAGCAGCGATCGGTGCGTTGGTGGTGTTGCTGATTGGGCTGCTGGCAAAAACGAAGAATTACTATATCGCCGGGTTGATCCCGCTCTTTCCCACCTTCGCCTTGATTGCGCACTATATTGTCGCAACAGAGCGCGGTATCGAGGCGCTACGCACCACGATCGTTTTTGGGATGTGGGCGATCATTCCCTATTTTATCTATCTTTTATCGCTGTGGTATTTCACCGGTTTTATGCGGGTCTGGCCGGCGCTGGGCTGTGCGGTGCTCTGCTGGAGCCTCAGCGCCTGGTTGCTGATCTTTTGCTGGAGTCGCCTCCACTAGGGTTATTTCACCAGCATCCACGTTGCGGGAACTGCCGCGATCAGCAACAGGCCAATCAGCGCTTTTTCCCGGCGTTTGAGCAACTCGGTCATTTCATGAGTGCGGCGGGCATACATAAAGACCAGTAAACCCGGCGCATACAGCACCACTGACAACAATAAGTGCATGGGGCCGGAGGCGTACAGTAGCCATAACCCATACAGACATGCACCGATTGCCACGGCCTGGTGCAGCGGGCGGCTGGCGATTTTCAGCAAATAGGCGCCCACCAGGAAATAGGGCACGAGGATCATCTCAGACGCGATCGTCAGCAGCGTATTGTAATCAGACCCTGTCAGCCAGATCAGCACCAGCGAGACCTGCACGCTGATGTTGGTCAGCCACAGCGATGCAGCAGGGGCATTATTTTTATTCTGATGGGCGAAAATGCGAGGGAACGCTTTATGTGTCGCCGCCAGCAGCGGGACTTCTGCCGCCATTATTGTCCAGCTCAGGTAAGCGCCGCAGACCGACACGATCAGCCCGGCGGCGATAATCACCTCTCCCCAACTGCCGATCAGCCTGACCATCAACCCGGCCATTGACGGGTTACGAATTCCCGCCAGTTCGGCGCGTGGCACCACCCCAAGCGACAGCAGTGTCACCAGCAGGTAGACACTCAGCGCGGCCAGTACCGCCAACAGCGTTGCGCGACCAACGTCCCGTTTATTACGCGCGCGGGCGGACACCACCACCGCGCCTTCCACACCGATAAATACCCACAGGGTGATCAGCATGGTATTTTTGACCTGTTCCCAGACCGGCACGCCCAGCGCAACGCCGCTAAAGTCAAATTTGAATTTGTCGACATTAAACGCCAGTGCTGCCAGCACCACAAACAAGCCCAATGGGACTAACTTCGCCAGCGTTGCCGCCAGGTTGATACTTGCCGCGGTCTGCACACCGCGCAGTACCAGCGCGTGGACAATCCACAGCAACGCTGATGCGCCCACAATTGATTGCCAGGTATTGCCATCGCCAAACAGGCGCAGTTGCGGGGTATCGGTAAAGAAGCTCAGGGCCGAGAAGACGATCACCAGATAGGAGACGTTGGCGATCACTGCGCACAGCCAGTATCCCCATGCGGAGCAAAAGCCAACCAGCTCACCGAAACCCGCGCGGGCATAGGTAAAAATACCGCCGTCCAGATCCGGGCGAATACGGGTCAGGATCAGCATGGCAAAAGCCAGCAGCAAAATCCCTGCGCCGGTAATGGCCCAGCCAATCAGTAACGCCGCAGGACTGGCGACTTCCGCCATATTCTGTGGAAGGCTGAAGACGCCTGCGCCGAGCATTGAGCTTAAAACGAGAGCAGTCAAAGCACTAAGGCCAAGTTTCTTTTCCATTGTTATCCTGTCAAAAAAGCCACTCATCCAGAATAATTATTTTGCCGTGGCGCATAAATATGGTGGATATCACTAAGGCGCGGGATTTTACGGAGAGTCGCAAAGGCATGCAATGAGGACGGCGACAATTTTGTGAAAAAGAGAGGAAAAAGATAAAAAAAAGGCGGCCGTAGCCGCCTGATTCATTACTGCTGATTATTTGTAGAGATCCGCACTGATGGTCATGTTGTTGCCGCGTTCGGACCACTCACGGGTAATGTGGTAGTATTTGGCACCTTTTTGCGCAGCACGTTTGGCGACCTGGTAAGAGACTTCCGACATGTTGCCGTAGTTACCAGTGAACTTGATGCTATCAAACGGCACCATCTGCGCAGCGGTAATTTTATTCAGTTCTTCAATTTTCGTGCCGTCAGGAAGTGTGACGGTGTAACGACCACCTGATGTGGATTGCGTTTCGAAGAAACGGCCTACGCCCAGGCCCGGCGTGGCATCGCTGGCAACGCCCGGGATTTCCACTTTCTTCGCTTCTTCACCGCCCTTCGCCAGCGCAGCACGGCCTGCGTCGGAGTCACGTGGAATGGCATCAGCGCTTTGGATTACACGTTTTTTCGCATCCGCTTTATAGATAAAAGCGGTGATCATCTGGTTGCCACCCTGGTTGGTGTCAACCTGACGAACGATATAAAAAGAGGCTGCGCCTTTCTCTTTGGCGGCTTTCGTAATGGCATCATTCACTTCCGGCTGGGTACGGTAGAAGCCCTGTACGGTCACCGTATCGTATGGCTCAAGTTCTACGGCTTTGTCTTTTGGTAATTCCGTAACGCCGTTAATGACGCGAAATGCAGGGTTTTCAGCTTTTCCTGCATCAGCTTTGTATAAATCGGCGGTAACGCGTTGGTTGCCACTGTTGCCGTAATCGGCAGCGTCAACGACATAGAAAGATGCGGCACCATCTTTGTCCGCACGCTCGGAAACGGCTTTAACAACATCGCCGATAGAGTTAAAACGGCCGATTAATACGACACGATCATAGGGTTTCACCGCCGCTGCTTGCTCCGGTGTTAACTCTGTCGCTGCGTTGGCTGACAATGTCGCCGCAGAGAGGAGTGCTGACGCCAGGAGGGTGTACTTGAGCTTCATAAAAATAGTCCTTCGCCTTGCGCAAACCATAAACTGGTGTTGTTGTTGAGAAAACGTCGACGATTATTGCATTTAATCAGAGCCACTGTCTGCGTCATTTTTCACTGACTGTGCTATGGGGTGGGTTAATAACGATAACCTTAAGTGATATGTTGAAAAAACAGCCGCTTGACCAGCAAAACAGATAAAGGTTATGACTTTTTTAAGTTAACGCATTGTTAAAAAGCAATTTCGCACTGGAGATTAATCGTGTTTTGCCGCTTCGCTTGAGCGGAATATCGGCCTGTTATAACGAATTAAAGGCAAATAACCTTGCCAGCCCCTACTGATGGCTGGTTTTCGCAGATAAAAGCACAAATTCTGTTTTCCGGCGGTGGATCACAGGCGTTATTTTCAGTAGGTTATAGAAAGTTTGTTACTGTTTTATTTTCCGGGACACACTCCGTAATGCTGTTAAACAGATGCCGGTTGTTCCGGTGACGACTGACAAACCATCATCTAAAACCGATGGAAGGGAAAACTATGCGTATTGGTGTACCTAAAGAACGGTTGGCCAATGAAACCCGCGTTGCCGCGACGCCGAAAACGGTCGAGCAATTGCTGAAATTGGGTTTCACTGTCGCGATTGAAAGCGGCGCTGGCAAACTGGCAAGTTTCGATGACGATGCGTTCACCCAGTCCGGGGCGGCGATTGTCGATGGCAGCAATGTCTGGCATTCGGACGTTATCCTTAAAGTTAACGCGCCTGACGATGAAGAGATCGCGCTGCTTAACCCCGGCACAACGCTGATAAGCTTTATCTGGCCTGCGCAGAACCCGGCGCTGATGGAGAAACTGGCCGCGCGTAACGTGACCGTAATGGCAATGGACTCTGTGCCACGTATCTCCCGCGCGCAGGCGCTGGATGCGCTCAGTTCGATGGCCAACATTGCGGGCTACCGCGCCATTGTTGAAGCTGCGCATGAGTTCGGTCGTTTCTTCACCGGCCAAATTACCGCCGCCGGTAAAGTTCCGCCCGCGAAAGTCATGGTGATTGGCGCGGGCGTGGCAGGGCTTGCCGCGATTGGCGCAGCCAACAGCCTTGGCGCGATTGTGCGTGCTTTTGATACCCGCCCGGAAGTGAAAGAGCAGGTGCAGAGTATGGGCGCTGAATTCCTCGAGCTGGATTTTGAGGAAGAAGCGGGCAGCGGTGACGGCTATGCAAAAGTAATGTCCGAAGCCTTTATTAAAGCGGAAATGGAACTCTTCGCTGCACAGGCGAAAGATGTCGATATTATCGTCACGACTGCGCTGATCCCGGGTAAACCGGCGCCGAAGCTGATCACCCGTGAGATGATAGATTCCATGAAACCGGGCAGCGTGATTGTCGATCTGGCTGCGCAAAACGGCGGTAACTGCGAATACACCGTGCCGAATGAAGTCAGTACTACTGCCAATGGCGTTAAAATCATCGGTTATACCGATCTGCCGGGCCGCTTGCCGACGCAGTCTTCCCAACTTTATGGCACCAATCTGGTTAACCTGCTGAAACTGCTGTGTGCGGAAAAAGACGGCAACGTGGTTGTCGATTTTGACGATGTGGTAGTGCGCGGTGTGACTGTCGTTCGTGATGGCGAAGTCACCTGGCCGGCACCGCCGATTCAGGTTTCCGCTCAACCGCAGGCTGCGCCAAAAGCGGCGGCCGCGCCAAAAGAAGAGGCCAAACCCACTTCTCCGTGGCGCAAATATGCGCTGATGGCGCTGGCGATCGTTCTGTTTGGCTGGCTGGCGAACGTTGCGCCGAAAGAGTTCCTCGGCCATTTCACCGTCTTCGCGCTTGCCTGCGTCGTCGGTTATTACGTGGTATGGAATGTCTCCCATGCGCTGCATACGCCGCTGATGTCGGTCACCAATGCCATTTCCGGCATTATTGTGGTGGGCGCGCTGTTGCAGATTGGCCATGGCGGCTGGGTCAGCTTCTTAAGCTTTATTGCGGTACTGATCGCCAGCATCAATATTTTTGGTGGTTTCACCGTCACTCAGCGCATGCTGAAAATGTTCCGGAAGAACTAAGGGGTAGCACATGTCTGGAGGATTAGTTACAGCTGCATACATTGTTGCCGCGATCCTGTTTATTTTCAGTCTGGCGGGGCTTTCTAAGCATGAAACCTCCCAGCAGGGTAACAACTTTGGCGTCGCCGGTATGGCGATTGCGCTGGTAGCCACTATTTTTGGTCCGGATACCGGCAATGTCGCCTGGATCCTGGTGGCGATGGTCATCGGCGGGGCGATTGGTATTCGTCTGGCGAAGAAAGTCGAAATGACCGAAATGCCGGAGCTGGTGGCTGTGTTGCACAGTTTCGTTGGCCTGGCTGCGGTGCTGGTGGGTTTCAACAGCTATCTCGATCATGAGGCGGGTCTGGCGCCGATCATGGTGAATATTCACCTGACGGAAGTGTTCCTCGGCATCTTTATCGGTGCGGTGACCTTCACTGGCTCCATCGTTGCGTTCGGTAAACTGCGCGGAAAGATTTCGTCCAAACCGTTAATGTTGCCGCATCGCCACAAACTGAACCTGGCGGCGCTGGTGGTCTCTTTTGTGCTGCTGGTGACGTTTGTCCGCACGGAAAGCGTTGGCGTACAAGTGTTGGCGCTGCTGCTGATGACCATTATTGCTCTGGTGTTCGGCTGGCATCTGGTGGCCTCTATTGGCGGCGCGGATATGCCGGTGGTTGTGTCGATGCTGAACTCCTACTCCGGTTGGGCGGCGGCGGCGGCGGGCTTTATGCTCAGCAACGACCTGCTGATCGTTACCGGTGCGCTGGTGGGTTCCTCAGGGGCAATTCTTTCCTACATTATGTGTAAGGCGATGAACCGCTCCTTTATCAGCGTTATTGCCGGTGGTTTTGGTACGGATGGTTCGTCTTCTGGCAGCGATGAGGAAGTCGGCGAGCACCGCGAAATCAATGCGGAAGAAACGGCGGAAATGCTGAAAAACTCGCACTCTGTGATCATCACCCCGGGCTACGGCATGGCGGTGGCGCAGGCACAGTATCCGGTGGCGGAAATCACTGAAAAACTGCGTGCGCGCGGCGTGAAAGTGCGCTTCGGTATTCACCCGGTTGCCGGTCGTCTGCCGGGCCATATGAACGTACTGCTGGCGGAAGCGAAAGTGCCGTACGACATCGTGCTGGAAATGGACGAGATCAACGATGACTTCGCAGAGACCGACACCGTTCTGGTGATTGGCGCGAACGACACCGTTAACCCGGCCGCGCAGGACGATCCGAAAAGCCCAATCGCCGGGATGCCGGTTCTGGAAGTGTGGAAAGCGCAAAATGTTATCGTTTTCAAACGCTCAATGAACACCGGTTACGCTGGCGTGCAGAACCCGTTGTTCTTTAAAGAGAACACGCAGATGCTGTTTGGCGATGCCAAAGCCAGCGTTGACGCAATCCTCAAAGCGCTGTAATCGTCTCTTACAAATGCAAAAGGCCCGTTTCCGGGCCTTTTTTTCTGCTACATAAACTTAGTCATCTTCATCGTCATCAAGTTCTACCGGCGTCTGATATTCATCCGGCTTGAGCACCAGCAAATCACAACGCAGATGATCGATAACCTGCTCAGCGGTATTCCCCAGAAATGCTGCGGAAATCCCGGTGCGCCCGACGGTACCGAGCACCACAATCCCGGCTTGCAAGTGTTCAGCCAGATCCGGGATCACTTCTTCCGGTAAGCCTTTCTCAACGTGGGTAAGTTTTTCATCGATGCCGAATTTCTGCCGCAATGCTTTCATCGCCAGCAGGTGCTGACCGCGGATCGCGTCGTTATATACGCTGGGGTCGAATTCCGGCAGTTCGATAGCAATATTGATAGGTGTGACCGGATACGCACCAACCAGATGCACCTCGGTATGGTTAACCTGTTCGGCCAGTTGCAGTGTCTCCTTAACCAGCTTTTCATTTAGCGAGTTGTGGTAAAGCTCTTCACTGGCCAGATTGACGGCGACAACGGCTTTACCGCCTTCCGGCCATGGCTGATCTTTGACCATCCACACCGGGCAAGGGCATTTACGCAGCAGGTGCCAGTCGGTAGGGGTGAAAATCACCGACTCCAGTTTGTCGTGCTGGTGGGTCATTTTCAGCAACAGATCGTGACCGCCCGCCAGCACTTCCTGGATGATGGCTTCGAAAGGGCGGTTATGCCAGACCACTTTAATATCAATCGGCACCCCTGCATCGATGTAATATTTTGCCTGCTCGCGGATCCAGGCGGTGCGCTGGCTGATCACGCCCTGGCGCATTGCCGTACGCTCATCAGGGGACAGAAGGGTGGTCATCTCGTAAGAGAAGTCATAGATGGGCAAAAACGCTTTGATTCTGCCACCAATCCGTTGATGCAAATACACAGCACGTCGTAATGCTGGCTGATCGTCCTGATTAGGATCGATGGCGACCAACATATTCTGATACTTAGCCATACAGGGTCTCCTTACATCTGTCACCACAGTCTGTAAATAAAAGATAACCCATTAGCGCTGAATGAAACAGGGAAAACCTTCAGCCAGATCAATAAATCAGAAAAATTTAATGCGCTGGCGAAGGTGCAAAAGAGAGGGGTAAAACTCAGGCAACGTTACGGGAATGACCGGCCAGTTGAGCCAGCGTATCGCTGTTTTCGATAGTGATATATTTGCCTTTTACCGCGAGCATGCCGCTCTTCTGGAAGCGGCCCAGCAGGCGGCTGATGGTCTCGACGGTCAGACCCAGATAGTTGCCAATGTCGCCGCGGGTCATGGTCAGACGGAACTCACGCGGTGAGAAACCACGCTGGGCGAAACGGCGGGACAGGTTATAAATAAATGCCGCCAGACGCTCTTCCGCATTCTTTTTCGACAGCAACAGGATCATATCCTGGTCGCCTTTGATTTCGCCGCTCATCAGACGCATCATCTGCTGACGCAGATTAGGCATCTTGCCGGACAGATCGTCGAGCGTTTCAAACGGGATTTCGCAAACCATGGACGTTTCCAGCGCCTGCGCGAAACTGGGGTGATGGCCGGTGCCAATCGCATCAAAACCGACCAGATCGCCCGCCAGATGGAAACCGGTGATCTGTTCGTCACCCTGCTCGGTAATGGTGTAGCTTTTAATCGTACCGGAGCGGATAGCGTACAGTGATTTCAGTTCATCCCCTGCTTTAAACAGCGTCTGACCTTTCTGGATGGGCTTCTTACGCTCAATGATGTTATCGAGCTGATCCAGCTCGTGTTCATTGAGGGTAAACGGGATGCAAAGCTGGCTAATGCTGCAATCCTGACAATGTATTGCACATCCGCCAGACTGTATGCGTCGTATAATTCGCTTTTCCGGGATCATAGGTCTGCTCAACGCCGTAATTGATATTGGTCAATTTTAACATCTTTTTATTGAGCACGTAAGCCTGGCAAAACGTCAATTCACGATTATTGAAACGGGGGAGAGAAATGAGAAGAGATGACCGGGCATCATCTCTTTGATATTCCATCATTTCGCAAAGGTTTTTACCACAACATTCGGGGAAAAAGGCACTAAATATGCGTTTTTTCTTACAATAGCAGATAGCCTTCATGCCGAAGCAACCACTCTTTGCGCTGCACGCCGCCCGCATAGCCGGTCAACGTGCCGTTACGTCCAATCACGCGGTGACAGGGAACCACGATGCTGACCGGGTTTGCGCCATTCGCTGCGCCTACCGCACGCGCTGCACCTGCACGGCCCAGCGTTTCCGCCAGTTGACCGTAATGTAGCACCTGACCGCAGGGGATTGTACGCAGCGCCTGCCAGACTTCACGCTGAAAAGGCGTACCGGCCGTTGCGGTGGGGAGCGTGTCGATGATCGACAGATCGCCGGCGAAATAATCCTGCAGTTTCTGGCTTAATCCGCCCGGATTACTGGCAGCGATGCGCTGATAACCGTCGCGTCGATAATGAATATTCAACAACTCCACCATGCGATCGCTGTGTTCTTCCCACTCGACAGCTCGTAAATGGAAGGACTCATCACAGAGCACCCACAGCGGGCCCAGCGGGGTGGCGATTTTATCTTCAAGTAGCGTGAGCATCAGGCATCCTTGAACTATGGCAAACGGGCATCAATCTACCATGCCCGACCGGGGCTAACCATACCCCGAAAGTGCGTCTATTTATAGATAGCTAATATTAAGGTGGATAATAACAAACCGATGCCCGTTGAATTATAGATGATATATTTTGCTGTGCGTGGAATAATAAAAAATAGAGCCTGCCGACATCCGCCAGGCTCTACAGTACACACAGCAGCGCTTCCGTTCGTTATTTTATGCAAGCTCATCCTTGCGTCTTAAATATAGTTATAGCCGCCCTTCACTATCTTTCCACTATTAATTGGTGATTAAATTCACGTTAATTTAACGAAAATCGGTATAACCCCCAATGCGCGGTATAAGTTAAGGCGCATTAAAGACATTACAAATGCTAATGTTTTTACCGCGCGTGCGTGTTACGTTTATTTATAAGCACTTAACCCGTGTGCCATAAATGTGTCCTGATCATTGTGAGCGCACGCCATGCTCGTTATAGTACCCGTTCTGAAGTAACCGGAGGACCTTCCCATGAACCCTGACGACAAATCGCTGTTTCTTGACGCCATGGAGGATGTCCAGCCCCTGAAGCGCTGCACCGATATTCACTGGCAGCCGAGTCGCAATTCGCGCGCGACGCAGCGTATCGATACGCTGCAACTGGATAACTTTTTAACCACCGGGTTCCTCGACATCATTCCCTTGTCAACGCCGCTGGAATTCAGGCGTGAAGGCCTGCAAACCGGCGTGGTGGATAAGCTGCGTTTGGGTAAATACAGTCAACAAGCGAGCCTCAATTTGCTACGCCAGCCCGTTGAGCAGTGCCGACAGATGCTGTTCCGCTTTATGCATCAGGCGCGGCAAGATGGCCTGCGTAATGTGTTGATTATCTTTGGGAAAGGTCGTGAAGATAATTCACACCCAAACATTGTGCGCAGCTACGTTGCGCGCTGGCTGACGGAGTTCGACGACGTGCAGGCATTTTGTACGGCGTTGCCGCACCATGGCGGCAGTGGTGCCTGTTATGTGGCGTTGCGGAAATCTGAGCAGGCAAAACTCGACACCTGGGAGCGTCACGCTAAACGTGGTCGTTGATGCTCCAGCCAGGCCGGGGCATTCAGCCTGTTGTGCCGGACGGGAAGCGCAGGGAGCGCTTCATCGTCCGGCCTGGCGCTAACCGCTGACTGACGTACGCATTACGGTGTTGGTTTTCTTATCCAGCGTATTTTGCTGCTCATCAATGGCCTGATATTTTATGACGAGAAAATTCGTAAAATAAATTAACTTGTGCTACTTCCTTCCTAAATAAACCTCACACTTACTACAGATTTTTGATAATGAGGATCTTGCCTGAAGAGAATATCCAGGCTACGCGCGGATGCCATAATAATATTTCTCATCTTCTTTGCAGGGATGACGCGACATATTCTGATACTGTAATAATATCCATGAGGTGAGGGTGGCTGTTTTTAATAAACGAGTCTGTAGGATGACAATATTGGAGCCTGCTATGCGCTGTTTACTGTCTGGTCGGCGATTCGCCTTCATAATCGTTTCTACAAGAAGGCAAATAGCCTTATCCCGCCAGACTTTGGCCGACAAGGTACAGATGTTCGACATGCCGTTGGAAATCACCTACGTACAGGAGAAACAGAGCACGTTAAATTCCTTGCGACTTCAGTCACTTCACGCGGCGCCGTTACACGTGACTTGACCCCGCCATTCTCCTCATAATACTGTATGTAAACACAGTATTATGAGGTGGGTAATCATGACCATCCTTTATGCCTATAAACAAGAAAAACGTATTGAAGTCCCTTTATTTTTAGACCGCGTTCCGTGCGGTTTTCCCAGCCCGGCACAGGACTATATTGAAGAGAGCCTGGATCTGAACAAGCTGGTCGTTAAACACCCCAGCGCCACCTACTTTGTTCGGGTCAGTGGTGATTCTATGATCGGTGCAGGCATCAGCGACGGTGATTTGCTGGTCGTCGATCGTTCGTTGACCGCTGTGCATGGCGACATCGTTGTGGCAGCCGTGGCGGGGGAGTTTACGGTGAAAGAGTTGCGGACCCGTCCATCACTTCAGCTTATGCCGCATAACGCCAATTATGCTCCTGTCACTTTCCAGTCCGAGGAAGAGCTGCAACTCTTCGGCGTGGTCACCTTTACTTTAAAAGCAAACAGACATGCTCGCGGTTGTTGATGCAAGCCAGCTCCCGGCTGGCGATAAACTCGCCCATGAGTATCCGTAGCTCAAAGCGGCCTCCGGGCGTGTTTTTGCTGCCCGCGCCGCGCCAGGAAAGGTCATGACGAATCTCCCTGGCGTGTACTTGTTTTTCGTTCGGAAAAATAGTGCGCGGGCGTACTGCCCATCGTTTTCCTGAACATGGTAATGAACGCATTAACGGACTCATACCCTAATTTAGCCGCCACGTTTTGTACCGTAACACCGCTGGCTAACTCCTGAAGTGCGATGATCAAATGAAGTTGCTGGCGCCATCGTCCAAAGGTCAGTCCCGTCTCGCGCAGCATCAATCGCGCCAGAGAACGTTCACTGAGCGCCAGCCGTTTCGCCCATTCTTTAAACGTACTGCGATCCTCCGGGTGACTGACCAGCGCATCGGCCATGGTGCGTATTTTAGGATTTCCGGAGACAGGCAAACTCAATTTCTGCTGTGGCATCGTGGCCAATTCGTCGAGCGTCACTCTGGTGAGCCTTGCAGCATGGCTCTCAGGTGGGCAATCAACTTGCTCGTGAGTCAAACGGTCAACTAACGCGTTAATCAGCGGAGAAATCGCCAGGGTGCAACATTTTTCCGGAAGTGCTACGGCTCCGGGTTCGATAAATAAATAATTGAGATGCGCGTTCCAGGTAGCCCTGGCGCTATGAGGGATGCCGCCGGGGATCCAGACGGCGCAGTGAGGCGGCACTATCCATATATCGTTTTCCGCGCGACAGATAACGGCACCATACAGCGCAATGATCAACTGCCCCTTGCGGTGGGTATGAATCGGCACTTCGGCTTCGTAATCAACGAAGTCAAGATGACGCGCAACCGCCGGGCACGACGTGGAGTCAGGATCAAACAGGGTATTCGCGAATGTGGGTTTCATATTATTGGCAACATTTAGGTATTTTTTGACAGAATAGAGTATTTAATGGCGGGCGCAAGCCGGTAATAATCCCCGGCATGAGCAAAATCAACGTCATTCACTCTCGTTCTTTGCGGGCTACAGGCGACGCGTTTCGCCGGGTGAGCCTGGCACTGACCTCATCCGTTCTGCTGAACGATGCAAATGCCTTGCTGTATTCCATCAAGAGCTTTGCCGCAGCGATGCTGGCCTATTACATCGCCTTATCGATCGGCCTTGAAAGGCCATCCTGGGCAATCATTACTGTCTATATCGTTTCGCAAACCTCGGTTGGCGCTTCACTGAGTCGATGCCTTTATCGTCTGGCCGGAACGATAATCGGCGCCGGGGCCACCGTTTTACTGGTACCCACTTTCGTGACTATGCCGATCTTATGCAGTGTGATGCTGAGCGGCTGGATCACTTTCTGCCTTTATTTGTCGCTGCTTGAACGCACGCCCCGCGCTTATGCCTTTGTTTTAGCCGGTTACACCGCGAGCCTGATTGGTTTTCCTGCTGTTCTGGATCCTGGCGCAATCTTTGATACTGCCATTACCCGGGTGCAGGAGATCGTTATTGGTATCTTCTGTGCCGCGCTTATTCACCGGTATGTTTTACCAAAACGTCTGTCCGGGCTGTTCAACAGCACGTTATCGGAGACGCTGCAGTCAGCACGACAGATACTTGCCGGTGCACTGGCAGGTCAACCTGATGAGCGTACAGGGAGCCTGCGCCTGGCACTGGCATTGCAGTCTCTGCAAGGCATAAGCCACCATATTCCCTATGACTTTGCCCTCGCGGTTCCGGTCCGGCAGGCCAGAAAAGCCATCCATGACAGGCTGGCGCGGTTGTTAATTGTGAGTTGTGAATTACGCGATCGCTTACAAATGACAAAGGCGCTTCCCGCCGACGTGCAGATCCTGTTGAGCGATGTTCAATACTGGCTTCGCTGTGACGATGAGGGGGAGCGAAAAATCATGGCCGGCGAGCTAAAACAAAGAAGTGAGCAGTTAGCCGAACGGCATGCGACCTGTGCCGTGACGCTTGAAGAGGCGTTGCAGGTGAGCTTTGTCCGTTATCTTACGGAAGCCGTGACCCTTCTGCAGCAATGCGATCGCCTTTCCGATGCCATCCATCATGCGAAACCCATGTCGGTGCAGCCGGAAGGTAAGGGCGCAAAAGGATATGTTTTTCATCGTGACAGCTTTACTGCGGCACGCGCTGCGTTAGGCGCTTTTGCGATCATTCTGAGCGGTTGTCTGGTCTGGATTTATTCGGCCTGGCCTGATGGCGGTACAGCCGTTTCTATCCTTGGGGTCTGCTGCACACTGTTTGGCAGCTTCGATACGCCAGCCCCGCATATTGTGAAATACATTATAGGTTCCGTCTGGGGCGTGGCCATCAGCCTGCTCTACAGCTTTGTTTTTCTTCCGCAGGTTAGCGATTTCCCTGTGCTGGTTGCGGTACTGGCACCGGCATATTTGCTGGCCGGATCGCTCCAGGCTCGGCCACCCACCACCTTTATGGCCATGGGGATCACGCTGACCTTGCCTGTGCTGTGTGAGTTAGGTCCCCATTACAGCGGCGACTTCGCGGCGGCTGTCAATACCGCCATCGCGCTCTTTTCCGCAACCGGCTTTGCGGTGGTCAGTATGCGTTTACTGCAAACGGTGCAGGCAGACGCGGCCATCAATCGCTTGCTGGATATATGTCGGCGCGATATCCGGCGCAGCGTGAAAGGCGTATTTACACCAGACGAAGCACACTGGACCAATTTGATGATAGACCGGGCGGCGTTATTACTGCCGCGTTTGCCACGCAGCCAGCAGTCAGCAGGACAGGTGCTTAATCATCTGTTGCACTCTCTGCGTATTGGCCTCTCTGTTATGCACTTACGCCGTTGCTATCCACTGGCGGGGCGTGCAATGGCCAGGGATATTAATGAGGTACTTTCTTTGCTTACCCGGACGACAGACCCCCGCGCCTTGCGCCAGCGTATCGTCGCAATGATTGATGTCTCTTTGTCTACAACGCATGAGCCATCGCGCCAGATGGTTGACAGGCTGGTTGATCTCTATTGCGCATTGAGAGAGCAGGATAGGGAGCAACCCCATGATTAATGACATTAATATCGGGGGTGTCTACTTCCCGGGGCTGCTGATCGTCGCGCTTGTGACCCTGGTCTGCATCCTGTTATTCGTGCCGCTTTTCTCTTTCAGCAGGCTCTACCGCTGTTTACCTTGTCGCCCGCTGATGGGGCTCTCTGTCTGTATCGTTACTTTTTTTCTGCTCTTGCAGGGGCTGAATGCGTTGGGGTTATTAACATGAAATCTGTTCTGTCTCTATTGAGTCGCTATGCGCTGACGTTAAGTGCAGTCGTGGTGGCAACTCTTCTGGCTTTTATGCTGTGGAAACACTATGCGCAGACACCCTGGACCCGCGATGGCCGGGTTCGTGCTGATGTGGTGCAGATTGCGCCAGATGTTTCCGGGCCGGTCATCCATGTGGCGGTCCGCGATAACCAATGGGTTAACCGTGGCGATGTGCTCTATTCAATCGATCCACACTGGCTGACGCTGGCAGTGTCCAGCGCACAGGCTGACGTTGACGCGAAACGTCATGAGATGGTTATGCGCCAGGATGCGGCAACAAGACGCACCCGGATCAAGGGCGTGATTTCCGGCGAGGATTTACAGCAAACAGACAGCGCAGCAAACATCGCAACGGCAAATTATCATGGCGCGCTGGCTGCGTTGGAACTGGCGAAACTTAACTTATCCCATGCCATCGTGCGGGCGCCGGTAGCGGGTTATATCACCCATCTCAGACTCCGCCCGGGCGACTATGCCACCGCCGGGGTGACAAAAGTCGCCATCGTTGATGCCCACAGTTTCTGGGTGGTGGGGTATTTTGAAGAGACAAAACTGCGCCATATCCGCGTAGGAAATACCGCGCACATTGCGCTGATGGGATTTGAACCCACCCTGACGGGGCATGTTGAGAGTATCGGGCATGGGATCGGTGACAATAATGACGAGACGGGCGGGCTTGGTTTACCCGAGGTGGAGCCGACATTTAATTGGGTGCGACTTGCGCAGCGCATCCCGGTACGCATTCACATTGATACCTTACCTGCGGGGATTGAGCTGGTAGCGGGATTATCTGCGACGGTGTCCGTCACGCCATAAGGGTAAATACCCACCTTGTTGAAAATATATCGAAAGCGTGGCCTGAATTATCACTGCTAACGCAGGTATTCCTCAGCACGAAGTTGAGATTAACGCTATGAAAAACAAAAAAGAGTTTATAAGAAGCTTGATTGTATGGATAAATAATAATATTGAGTCACCCATGAAAATTGATAATGTTGCCATTAAGTCAGGGTATTCAAAATGGCACTTACAGCGACTCTTTTTTGCCGAAACCGGGCAGAAACTGGGTCAGTACATTAGAGATCGAAAACTCCAGTTGATTGCCGATGAACTTATCACATCTAATGAGCCTTTAATAAATCTTGCGATGAAATTTGGTTTTGACTCTCAGCAATCGCTGACCAGAGCTTTTCACAAAAAATACCAACTTCCCCCGCAAAAATACCGCAAGACGTTTTGCCTTCAGCACGAACAGCAGACATCAGGGGGAGCACCGTAACTAATTAGCGAAATCAGTGATGAACTCAACACGGCACGACGTAATCGCCTGACATACCAAGTAAACCATGATGAAAACGCACTTCAGGCCAATAACGTCGCCATTGAAAAAATGGATCAAAAAGCAGAGAGCGGCCAGACCTTTACCTGGGGCAGTGATGCGCGTGTGTTGTTTGATGAGTTGCGCAGCTCGTTTCCGTATTCAGACTCGGCTCAGAGACCGACAAGCAGAAACATCAATCAGCAACGCATAAAAACAGAGGTCATCTGAGACCTGTCGCTTCAACAGGCAATGGGGCTGACTGGGCATCGTTCTGACACGCATCCTGTCCAGAAAGTGCTCTCCTGCTGAGGGAGAGCACGGCTTTTGATGTGTTAAAGGGATAAGGCCATTTATCGCAGTCTGGAGACCAGACCGCGTGACAACGAAGCGAAGTATTTGCTGGCGCTATTTCTTTTTAGTCAGCATCGACTTTAAATCAGCAAAGGGATTATAGGTTGCTGCACCCACATCGTTTTGCGCGTCTTCCCCCGCCACAACGGTGGTACCGTACTGCTCGGCTTCCGTGTACTTCGCGTGTTCGTGGTCATGGCAATACAGGCACAATAACTCCCAGTTACTGCCGTCTTCCGGGTTATTGGTATGGTCGTGATCGATATGGTGAACCGTTAATTCACGCAGGTTTGAATAAACAAACTCCCGTGAGCAACGTCCACACACCCATGGGTAGATTTTGAGGGCCTTCTCGCGGTAACCGCTTTCCAGCCGCGAGTAGTTTTTGGGGATCAACGCCATTGCCAGTACCACCTGTGATAAAGAGATAATATTGACAATATTATCCCATGCAGGGGACAGAAAGAGACAGTTTATCGTCGAACATTCTTTTTGCTCATCACTGCCTTGCTCATACTGCGAGCGGATGTGGCAAATACCCCAGTCTGTTAACCCATGCGGGCAAATCATGCCCGGCAGGCCTCTTCGTCAGTATACCCCGACGATGTGTTACTGCCGGAACAACGACCATGCTTCATTGACGGCTCTCTTGACCAAATCGTTATATTTTTCTAACTGAACGTCGCAACACGCGATCTGCCCTTGATCGTCAAACGTAAGCTCCGACAGTTTAATTTCCACAGCAGTGCTCAATGGGCGCATATGTATCCCTTCCAGGACGTCTTTGAACTGTGCAGCAGCCTTACCCCCACCTCTGTTGGCATAGCTGATCATCAGGGCTGGTTTATCTTTCCATTCGTTATAGAGATGGTCTATCGCATTTTTTAAAGCCGCCGGATATCCCCAATTATATTGAGGAAAAACAAAGACAAACATATCACCTTCGGCGATTTTCTCGCTCCAGAGCTTGGTATGTGGTTTGAGGTATTTTCCGGTTGCAGGCAGGTGTGGTTCATCATCCATTGGCAGGTGCCATAATGATAAATCAACAATTTCAGCACTCACGTTTGTGCCAGCATTCTGAATGTTGTTATACGCCCAGTGAGCGATTTGCGGTCCAATACGTCCTTGCCGGACGCTGCCAATGATGATCTTTATATTCATCGTTACCCTCAGAAAATGTTTATGTCACAGATAGTTAAGATGGTTTTAGTGACATTTTATCGCCGCACAAAACGCATCAGTTTTCATACAGCGTAGTTTCTGATAAAAAATATGAATATTCTTTTGAGATTCGGACATTTTTGTTCGTTAATCCGCCAGGTATCCCCTATGAACGCGCCCGACGCTCCCCCTTTGTATGCATCAATTCGTGCCCACCCGGCCGGTGATGACGTGTTATTTCACCACCATGATGAGTTTCAGCTTACTGTGGCGGTAACGGGAACGGCCCGGATCCAAACTGAAACAGGATGGTGGCTTGCGATGCCTGGTACCGCCGTACTGATTGCCCCTGGCGTGCTTCATCGGGCTATTTATCCCCGCCAGACCGAACTGGTGAATCTCCGTTTCATGTCCGACGACGAAACGGGCATTTTCCCACCGGCAGAAATGTTCAATGTGTCGGGTCTGATGATGGCGCTGGTGCAGGAGGCCCGGAAGATAACGGACCTGCGTTATTGCGAGGAAGAGTCAGATCTCATCCGTCGATTGCTGCTTTGGCAACTGAAAAAAAATACGCTAAAAACCGACATGTTCATACCGGAAGGCCGGGATAAAAGGCTGCGCAGCATCACCACGCATCTGCGAAATGATCCTGGCTGCACGCAGACGCTGGCGCAGTTATCTGCTCAGGCGCACGCCAGCCAGAGAACACTATCCCGTCTTTTTGCAGAAGAGACGGGGATGTCATTTATTCGCTGGCGGGAAAGGCTGAGGACCATGGTCGCGATAGAAAAGATGAGCGCGGGGCAAACCATTCTGGGCGTTGCGCTGGACCTGGGCTACCAGAGCGCCAGCAGTTTTACCACCGCCTTTACCCGGCTGACGGGCATGCCGCCCAGGCAATACATGAAATTGTTAGTGCTGGATTAAGTTACTGGCTTCAGAATTTAATATTGCCAGCGTACCGCTTCGCGACAAATAGTTTTCAAACAGGGTGACGATCTCCGTCACGAGGCGCTGTTGTTCCAGCAAATCAGGGCGGTCAGCCGTAACCGTATGGACGATGGCATGCAGTGCAACCCCCATCAGATAGACAGAAAGTTCCGGGTCGGGCACATTGGCCATGAATGGCTTAAGTGCTTCGGAAAACAGCATGTGCAGCTTTTGCTTATCATCATTGATATGCCTTACCGAGCCAGGTAACTCTTCGTGAATGGCTTTATGCATTGCGGGGGCGATGCGATGTTCGGTGATAATCCCTTCAACAATCAGCAGCAGTGCGTCCCTGAGCGAACGCTGTTGCGGCAAAATCTCTAATGTTTGCAACAACTCTGTCTGTGTGGCAGCGGCGTGCCTGCGCTGCAGTTCAGCGATAATCGCCTCTTTATTCGGAAAAAATTGATACAGCGAGCCAATATTGACGCCGGCTTTTTCTGCAATGGCGTTAGTCGTCAGCCCCTCCCATCCTACCTTCGTCAAAATGTAAGTCGCTGACTGCATAATGGCTTCAACTGTCGCTCGGGAACGCGCTTGTGCGGGACGTTTCCTGGGGTTAACGGACGTTTTTCTTTTGCTCAAAGCGGCTCCGGAACGTGAGTTTCTAAAAAATAAGTTTTAACTTACGATTTGCCGGGTGAATGCACAAGCGCATTCTTATCTTCGGAGCCGTTTCAACATGACAACACATAACCCTTTAGACAACTGGGAATGCTTTCAGGCTGTCAATCAGTACCGCAGAGCAATCCGCAAATTTAACTCTCTCCCGATCCCTGAAACTGACATGCATGAATTGCTGGCTGCGGCTGCATATGCCCCTTCCAGTGGGAACATGCAACCTTACCAGTTGCACTGGATCCGTGACCCTGCGTTGAAAGCCAGCATGGCTGCTGTCTGCAATGGTCAGAAAGCAGCCGCAACCGCCGCAGACTTAGTCGTCATTGTCGCGAGCCCTGCATTAGGGTTACGCACAGCTCATGCTCAGCTTGAACATGTTGAAAGCTCCGCCGCATTAGGGCCGGACTCGAAAGCTTATTACCGTAAGCAGGTTGGCATGTTTAAGAAAATCCTCGGGCCAGGCTCCTCCGCATTATGGTCACCGCTGGTATGTCTCGCCTCGCTGTTCCGGCCCGCATTGTCTCTTATCCCTGTTGGCCATATCGGTAGCCGCCAGTGGGCAGCCCGTAATGGCATTTTTGCCGCTCAAACGTTGATGCTTGGCGCGGCTGCCAAAGGCATCGATTCCTGTCCGATGGAAGGTTTTTCCGCATCGAAAGTTGCTTCGCTGCTGAAACTACCGCGCGGATCGGTCATCCCGCTGGTTATTGCGCTTGGATACCGTGCTGAAAACGCAAGGGTAGAAGCAAGGTGGCGCCGCCCGATCTCCGACATCGTGATTTCTCATTGAAGACGCGGGGGCAGCATGGCACGGCCTTGGGTACTGATTTCAGGATTAGCCTGGATAGCGCTTAGCGGATGTGATGGACAAAAGAAAACAATGACACCGCCCCCTCAGCCGGTTAACGCGATCCAGTTACAAATGACCCACTTCCGGAACGTGGCGGTTATATCAGGCGAAGTGGCTCCCCGTTTTCAGATTAACCTGGGATTCAGAACGGACGGCAGGGTGGTTGAACGGCGGGTTGATGTCGGTAGCCATGTTAAGAAAGGGCAAATCCTTGCCCGTCTCGATAATGTCAAAAAAAGGGCGGATCTCGAGGCGGCGCAGGCTACGCTGCAATCAGCGCAGGCCACCCTTCAGCTAAAACAGAATATTTTTAACCGCGATCAAACGCTGCTGAAGACACATGTTATTGCTCAGGTTGAATGGGATCAGGCGCGGGAGGCGTTAAGTCGCGCACAGGCAGACGCAGACAGCGCTCTGGCGGCATTGAATACAGCCAAAGACGCCCTGACGTATACCGATCTCCAGGCGGATGCTGACGGCGTCATCATTTCGCGGCAACTTGAGACGGGACAGACGGTCGCTGCTGCACAAACCGTATTGACGCTGGCGCAGGAGGGGCCTCTCGACGCGGTCTTCAGGGTTCCGGAGAGCCATTTACTGAATGAACGGCCGGGCGATGAAGTCAGTGTCAGTTTGCTCCCGGAGGGGGATGCATGCCTCGCAACGGTTCGCGAAGTGGCGCCAATACTGGATGAAAACAACAGTACCGTGCGCTTAAAGGCGACATTGCCCTCATCCGCACAGTGGGCGATCGGAACGCCGATCGCAGGCCACTTTGCGGCAAAAGAGCAGGCGGTGATGTTATTGCCGCCCGGCGCGCTCACTTCCCGACAAGGGCATCCTGCGGTATGGGTGATGGATGCAGATAACGGGTCAGTCTCCCTGCATGACGTTACGGTAGCACGTTATCGCGTTCAGGATGTTGTGGTCACGGCGGGAATTGAACCGGGCATGTGGGTGGTCACTGATGGCGGAAAGTTTCTGAGAACGGGACAGCGCGTAATCCGGGAGCTGAATTGAAATGAAACGACAGCAATGGTTCAACGGCCCGCTGGCAATCATGCTGGTTTTGACGGCAGGGTGTGATGACAAAACGACCCGGCCACCCGCGCCGCGTTACGTTCTCTCCGCAACGGCGCTGACGGAGTCCGCCAGCGGTTTGAGCCTGGCAGGGACGGTGCAACCGAGGTTCACCTCGCCTTTATCCTTCCAGACCGGCGGACGCATTATCTCCCGTCATGTGGAGATCGGCGATGCAGTCGTCACCGGACAAGTGCTGGCGCAGCTCGATCCCCTCGCACTGGCATTCTCGGTGCAAAGCGCGCAGGCCAGCGTGCAGGAAAGCCTGGCAACACTACGAACAGCCCGGCTAACGGCAAAACGGCAGCGCACGCTGGCAGTGGAACAGCTCGCCAGTATGGAGGAACGTGACGTGGCCGAACAGGCGCTGGCAGCGGCGAAGGAAGCGGTAAGAGAAGCCCAGTCGAGGCTCCTGAAGGCCACCGAACAGATGAAGGATGCCGATCTGAAAGCCCCTTTCAACGGCGTTATTACATCCGTATCTCTCGAGTCAGGACAGACGGTAAGTGCGGGTCAGACGGTATTACAACTTGCGGATTTAGACCTGCGCGATGCCGTCTTCGATGTCCCTGAAGATCAACTGACAAAACTCCGCTTGGGCCAACAGTTTGTGGTGACCCTACAGATGGATCCCTCTGTGAAATGGACGGGAGAACTGAGGGAGATCAGCCCGGCTACGGATACCGTTACGCGTCTGCGTCGGGTGAAAATTGCCTTACATGATGCTCCAGCGTCATTGCGCATTGGCGCTGTGGTGACGCTGGTCTCTTCCGTTTTCCCGCCTGAAACGGGTCACACGATATTCATTCCCTCCACGGCCATTCTCGAACGACAGAACGCCAGCTTTGTCTGGGTGATCGATCCATCAAGCATGACGGTTGAGCTGCGAAAAATTCAGGTCGCAGCCTCACCACAGAAGGAGAGGGTCCAGGTGGTCAGTGGACTGATAGAGGGGGAAAACGTTGTCACCGCCGGGGTTAACAGTTTGCAACCCGGGCAAAAAATCCGCATGCAGAGGACGTCTGTGCTGTGAACACATTTAACCTTTCGGACTGGGCGCTGAAACATCGCTCTCTGGTCTGGTATTTCATTATCATCTCCGCCGTGGTGGGTTTCTTTTCATATCAGGGATTAGGGCGAGAAGAGGATCCACAATTTACGATTAAAACCATGGTAATCCAGGCGCAATGGCCCGGTGCGACTGCAGAGGAAATGACAAAACAGGTAACCGAACGGATTGAGAAAAAGTTGCAGGAGATCGACAGTCTGGATCATACCCGCAGTCAGACTACGGCCGGGCAAACCGTTATCTTCGTTGATCTGAAGGAAAATACCCCCGCGAAAGATGTCCGTGCGGTATGGCAGCGGGTTCGCAATATGATGGGCGATATTCAGGGCGACTTCCCGTCAGGGATACAAGGCCCTTTTTTTAATGACCGTTTTGATGATGTGTTCGGCAATATCTATGCGTTTACCAGCGACGGGATCAGCCATCGTCAGCTACGTGACTATGTCAATGATGTGCAGAAGCGTGTTCTGGCGCTCCCGAATGTCGGAAAAGTTGACATACTCGGCGCGCAGGACGAAGCCATCTATCTTGAGTTTAACGCACGCAAAAGCGCCGAACTTGGCGTGAGCCGGAGTGATGTCGTTTCGGCGCTTCAGGCTCAAAACGCGGTCACGGAATCCGGCTTTATCGACGCCGGACAGGATCGTATTGCATTACGGGTCAATGGCGGTTTTGTCTCTGAGAAAAACCTGCGGCAAATTAACTTATATATCAATAACCGTTTTTATCCGTTAACTGACCTGGTTAACGTCACTCGCGGGTATGTTGACCCACCGACAACCGCATTTCGATTCGACGGAAAACCAGCGATTGCGCTGGCGGTGGGGATCCGTTCCGGCAGCAATTTGTTGACGTTCGGCCATGCACTCGACACGTTGATGGATACGATAAAGCACGAGCTGCCGGTCGGGGTATCGGTCGCTAAAGTCTCGGATCAGCCGTCCGTGGTAAAAGAGGCCATCTCCGGTTTTACCCGCGCCCTGTTTGAGGCGGTGGTCATTGTTTTGGCTATCAGTTTTATAAGCCTCGGTATTCGGGCCGGTCTGGTTGTGGCGATTTCAATTCCGCTTGTGCTGGCGATAACCTTTCTCGTCATGTATTACGCGGGCATCTCATTACAACGTATCTCTCTGGGGGCATTGATCATTGCCTTAGGTCTGCTGGTGGATGACGCCATGATCGCGACGGAGATGATGGTGGCGCGTCTGGAAAAGGGGGACAGTCTCAGGAAAGCCGCCACTCATGTGTATACCTCAACCGCGTTTCCCATGCTTACGGGCACGCTGGTCACCGTCGCCAGTTTCATTCCTGTGGGTTTCAATGCCAGCAATGCCGGCGAATTCATGTTCACACTGTTTATCGTGATTGCCGTGTCATTGATTGTGTCCTGGATCGTTGCCGTGTTGATTGCCCCTCTGCTGGGCGTCGTTCTGTTACCTGAAAAGATACCCAGGAACGACGGGCATAAGCGCCGAACGGACCGATCATTTTCCCGCATTCTACGCGGTTGTCTTCGTCACCGTTGGCTGACCCTCAGTGGCGTCGGTGGGGCCTTTATCGTTTCATTACTGTGTATGTCATTGGTACAACATCAGTTTTTCCCAAGCTCTGACCGACCGGAGCTGATCATTGACTGGAATCTGCCCCAAAACAGTTCTTTTCAGGAAACGAGTCGGCAAATGGCGAAATTCGAACGGGAGAAACTGCAGCATAATCCGGATATTGATCACTGGTCGACTTATGTCGGCACGGGCGCGCCGCGGTTTATTTTATCTTTTGATGTTCAACCTGCGTCGGTGTTTTTTGGTCAGATGGTTATTGTTGCTAAAGACATTGAAACCCGCGATCGCTTACTGCACGACTACCGTACCTATCTTGCCCATACGTTCCCGGGCACGGATGCTTACGTCAAATTACTGGATATTGGTCCTCCTGTGGGGAAACCCGTTCAGTACCGGGTGGCCGGTCCGGATATTCAGACGGTAAGGGAACAGGCGCAGAGGCTGGCTTCAGTTATCGGGCAGGATCCCTCGCTGACCAACCTTGCGTTTGACTGGAACGAACCGGCGCGGGTCGTGAAGGTTAACGTGTTGCAGGATAAGGCCCGTCAGTTGGGGGTGTCGTCACAGACCATCGCGCAGGCACTTAACGGGCTGGCGAGTAGCGAGCTTGTCACTCAGATACGCGACGACATTTATCTTATCGACGTGCGTTGGCGGAGCCAGGCGAACGATCGCCACACAGTGGAAGATCTGCAGCTTGATAGCAGTAACGGTCAGCAGATACCGCTATCGTCTGTCGCCACGTTTGACTACCAGCTTGAGCAGCCCACGATTTGGCGGCGCGACCGGGCAGCCACGATCACCCTGAAAGCCGGTGTCCTTGGCGATATTCAACCTGCCACGATTGTGCAAAGGCTGGAGCCAGAAGTGACGGCATTCCGAAATAGCCTCCCGCAGGGCTACTCCGTTGAGATTGGTGGCGCAGTGGAAGGGAGCGAAAAGGCGCAGGCACCGATACTGACGGTGGTGCCCGTCATGCTGTTTGTTATCACCACACTGTTAATGATCCAGTTGCAGAGTTTTCATCGTCTGTTTTTAGTTTTTTCTGTGGCGCCGCTGGCAGTAATCGGCGTTGTAGCCGCGTTGCTGTTAAGCCATGCCCCGCTAGGATTTGTCGCGATTTTAGGCATCCTGGCGCTGATCGGTATTCTCATCCGCAACGCTGTCATCCTGGTGGTACACATCGACACGTTACGTTCAGAAGGCGTTTCACCCTGGCGGGCAGTGGTCGAGGCAACAGAACACCGGATGCGGCCAATTATGTTAACGGCTGCGGCGGCAACCCTGGCTCTGATACCTATCGCGCGGGAGATTTTCTGGGGACCAATGGCTTACGCCATGATGGGGGGGATCATCGTGGGTACCGTACTGACGCTGCTATTTTTGCCTGCACTTTATGTGACCTGGTTCAACATCCCCGCCGAGGAATAAACCACCCAAAGATGGACTCTTAGCGCATTATTTAGAACCCTTCCGGAGCTCCTCTCCGGGAGGGAAGAGCACCCGTGCAGGGCCGCCCATGACGTAATGCCCACTTCTTTTCACACGGTCTTTTGGTGCCTGGATTATGTCTGCCTGCCATCTGTGGCGTTAAAAAAACGCTTGAGCTCATTACCGGGAGCAGGTCAGTGTCACCACCGAAACAGCAAATAACCGTTATCACCACAAACAGAAAATGGACGCTAATCTACCCGTTTTTCATCGCATCAGTGTGCATTGTCATTATTAAAATGAAGGGGGCTTATTAACTGAAGGAGTAGAAAATGGCTATTCAAGGAATTGGAAGTACTGCCTCGCTATGGAACACCGTTAGCAGGAAAACGGAGCAGCAACAGGATTTCAAAAGTCTGATGGCAAAAGCGACCGAAACCGTGAACGCTTCATCGGCAGACAAGGCGCAAGCATCTACCAGCAGCAATACCGCGACGCAATCGAGAACGGCAGTACAGGAAGATATTTTACGCTATGCACGGGCCGATGCTCAGGATGCGGCGCGACTCGCTCATGATATGGCGTATAGTCGCAGCGATATCTGCTATGACCTGAGTGAGTCAATCAAGACCAACAGGATGGAAGATATCAAACTCGCCTCCACTGGCGAAAAGGTTGGCGATGATTACAAGCGTCAGTTTTACCAGAACGCATTGCACGTCGATGCGCAGCGGATGCAGATTTACAATACTGAGAAGGCAAAAGGCACCGACCCGGTCACTATCCTGAGCAAAATGATTGATTTCACGAACTCGCAATCAAAGGACTACCTTGCCGCGACGGGATGGCTCGCATAATTAAAGACAGTGCCCAAAAGCCAGTTATCGTGACTGGCTTTTTTGTTACCGCAGCCATAAATTGAACGCGTTAACCCCCGCGTCTTACTCTGGTTTTCTGATGGCGTTGCCGTTGGCTGATTTTTACCAGCCGTTAAATTTCCTCAAACTTCAATACGATCGCACCGCCATCTTTTGATGCGCTTGATTTGTCCATGCATTGCAATGATACTGTTTTTATATACAGTATTATTGCGAGTTAAACACAGCCATGTTCGCGCTTGTTGATGTAAACAACTTCTATGCCTCCTGCGAGACGGTTTTTCGGCCCGATCTTCGGGGAAAACCCGTTGTTGTCGTGTCGAACAATGATGGATGCATTATTTCGCGCTCGGCGGAAGCAAAGGCGCTGGGCATCAACATGACGGCGCCTTACTTTAAAATTAAGGACGAGTTACATCGCAACCAGGTGGCTGTTTTTAGTTCGAATTACGCACTTTATGGTGACCTCAGCAACCGCGTGATGATGACATTAGAAGAAATGGTTCCCGCGGTTGAACTCTACTCCATTGATGAAGCGTTTGTGGATTTGTCCGGTATCGCGAGCTATATGCCGCTTGAGACGTTTGGCCGCCAGATCCGCAAACAGGTATTAAAAAACACAGGGCTGACGGTCGGTGTTGGTATTGCACCCACAAAAACGCTCGCCAAACTGGCCAATTTTGCGGCCAAAAAATGGCAGCAAACAGGCGGTGTTGTCGATCTCTCATCCCGGCATCGGCAGCGTAAATTACTCGCGCTGGTGCCGGTGCACGAAGTCTGGGGAGTGGGGCGGCGTATCAGCAAAAAACTGGCATTGATGGGCATCGACAATGCGCTGCAACTTGCCGACAGCTCGACATGGGTTATTCGTAAACACTTCAACGTGGTACTGGAGCGCACCGTCCGTGAACTTCGCGGCGAATCCTGCCTGGCATTTGATGAATTCGCCCCCGCCAAACAACAGATCATCTGTAGCCGCTCCTTTAGTCAGCGCATTACCGGGTACCGTGATATGCATCAGGCGGTGTGCGCTTATGCTGAACGTGCGGCAGAAAAACTGAGAGCAGAAAGGCAGTTCTGCTGTGCAATAGGCGTATTTATGCGCACCAGTCCGCATGCCCAAAATGAAACGTTCTACGCCCCGCAAGCCAGCGGGCGACTGACGGTTCCCTCCAACGATACCCGCGACATTATTCGTGTTGCCACTCATGCGCTGCAGGCGATCTGGAAAGAGGGTTTTCGCTATATGAAAGCGGGGGTGATGCTGAGCGACTTTTTCAGCCAGGGCGTCGCGCAGCTCAATCTATTCGATGAATACCCGCCCCGGCCCGGTAGCCATGCGCTGATGCAGGCCATTGACCGTCTGAATCATTCCGGCCGGGGTACAGTATGGTTTGCCGGGCAGGGGATCCAGCAAAGTTGGGCGATGAAACGTGAGATGCTATCGCCCCGGTATACAACACACTATCCCGATTTGCCGATTGTCAGATAACGCCGCCCGTATCGTGCTTTCACATGCGTTTTCTCCGGCGGTTTATGGCGGCAACGCCGCGCATGACAACCACATAAAATACCGGCACAAAGAAGATCGCCAGCAGCGTGCCGCTGATCATCCCGCCAAAAACACCGGTACCAATCGCGTGCTGGGTCTGCGAACTGGCCCCGGTGGCCAGCATCAGTGGTGCTACGCCAAGGGTAAACGCCAGTGAGGTCATCACAATCGGGCGTAAACGCAAGCGCGCCGCCGTGATGGTCGCCTGATGGAGGCTCATCCCGCTGGCGTGAAGCTGTCGGGCAAACTCAACAATCAGGATGGCATTTTTTGTGGAAAGGCCGATCAGAGTGATAAGCCCCACGCGGAAAAAGACATCATTGGGCATCCCGGCGATATAAACCGCAGTCACGGCGCCCGCCAGGCCCAGCGGCACCACCAGCATCACCGACAGGGGAATCGCCCAGCTTTCATACAGCGCGGCCAGCACCATAAACACGGTGAGCACGGATAGCGCCATCAGCATCGGCATCTGTAAGGCGGATGCGCGTTCCTGCAAGGAAGTGCCGGTCCACTCCATCATAAAGCCCGCAGGCAGCGTGGCAGCCAGCGTCTCCATCTCCGCCATCGCCGCGCCGCTGGCGTAACCTGCGGCAGCACTGCCGCTGATTTTGACTGCCGGATAACCCTGGTAACGGTTAAGCTGCTGCGGCGATACGCCCCAACGGGTTTTCACAAACGAGGCCAGCGGCGTCATTTCACCGCTCTTGTTGCGCACGTACAGTTTCATCAGGTCCTGTATCTGCATGCGCCAGGGCGCATCGGCCTGGACGATCACCTGCTGCACGCGCCCGTTGTCCGTATAGTCATTCACATAATTCGAACCGCTCGCCGAGGAGAGGGTCTGGTTTATCTCCTCAAAGGAAACGCCCATCGCCTCCGCTTTTTCTCGATCCACCTCCAGCTCGGCGCTGATACCTTCCGGCAGCCCGTCCAGGTAAACATCTTCAACAATATGGCTTTTGGCGGCGCGGCTAAGCAGCTGTTCGAGAGCGGCTTGCAGTGCCGGGTAGCCGTGCCCGGCACGATCCTCAAGGTAAAGTGTGAAACCGGATGAGGTTCCCATATCGGAAATCGCGGGCGGCATGATACTCATCACCGTGGCCGCCGGATCGGCGCTCATTGCCGCCTGCACCGCGTTTGCTTCTCCCTCTGCCGTTGCGCCATGTCGCTCATCCCACCCGTTGAGCACGGTAAACGCCAGTGCTGTATTTGGCCCCGAGCCGGAAAAACTGAAACCGAATATGGAAAGGTTGCTCTGAATGCTTCCCCGCCCGGCGACAAGCGACTCGTAACGGCGCATCACCTCCTGTGTACGCGCCTGGGTCGCATCGGAAGGGAGCTGCACGGAGGTGATAAAGTACCCCTGATCCTCATCGGGAATAAAAGCGGAAGGCAGTTCACGAAGCGCCAGAAAAAGGACGCCGCATAAGACCGCATACAGCGCCATCATGCGGCCTGAGCGCGTTATCGTACGGCGGAGAGCGGACGCATAGCGAAGAGAGAGCCGGTTGAAGTGGCGGTTAAACCACCCGCTAAACCCTTTTTCCCGCTCACGCTGATGGCTGACCGGCTTAAGCAGTGACGCGCACAGCGCTGGCGTCAGGGTCAGGGCAAGAAAGGCCGACAGCAGAATAGACACCGCCATCGACAGCGTAAACTGGCGGTAGATCACCCCCACCGAGCCACTGGCAAAACCCATCGGGATAAACACAGCGGTAAGCACCAGCGTAATGCCAATAACGGCCGGGGTGATTTCACGCATCGCCTGCTGCGTCGCTTCCCGTGGCGCAAACCCTTTTTCCGCCATCAGCCGCTCGACGTTTTCGACCACCACAATGGCATCATCCACAATAATGCCAATGGCCAACACCATGCCGAACATGGTGAGAACGTTGATGGAGAAGCCGCTGAGCAGCATCACGGTAAAGGTTCCCAGCAGCGCAACCGGCGCCACAATGGCGGGAATAAAGGTGTAGCGCAGGTTCTGCAGAAACAGCAGCATCACCAGAAACACCAACACCATGGCCTCAAAAAAGGTATGAACCACTTTTTCAATCGACAGTTTTACAAAAGGCGCGGTGTCAAAAGGCACGGAGAACTGCATCCCTTCAGGGAGCACGGTGGATAAGGTTGCAAGACGATCCCGGATGCCAGCCGCCGTGTTAACGGCATTCGCGCCTGTCGCCAGTTGGATAGCCGCGGCTGTTGCCGGATGGCCATTTTCCCGGATGGCGAACGCATAGCTTTGTAAGCCGCGTTCAATACGTGCAACGTCGCCGAGCCGGACGCGTGACCCGTCGCTATTAGCCCGCAGCGTGATGTTCCGGAAAGCCTCAACGGAGGTGAGCTGGCCGCGCACCCTTAATGGATAAGTCACCGGCTGACCGGGCAGGGCGGGTTCACTGCCCACGCTTCCGGGCGCTATCTGCATGTTTTGCTGATTTAACGCCAGCGTGATGTCGCTGAAGGAGAGGCGATAAGCGAAAAGTTTGACCGGATCGACCCAGATACGCATCGCCTTTTCAGCGCCGAAAAGTTGTACCTTTCCGACACCGGGAACCCGACGCAACTCCTCCAGTACGTTGCGGGCGAAATAATCACTGAGATCGGCCTCCTGATACTCTCCGGAAGGCGATTTCAGGCCCACCATCATCAGAAAACCCGGGTTAGCGGCCTCCGTGCTGATGCCATTTTGTCGCACGGCTTGCGGCAGACGCGGCTCAACGGCTTTTATCTGGTTCTGCACATCCATTTGCGCCAGTTTAATGTCAGTGCCGGGTTTAAACGTCACCGTGATGGATGCCATTCCGGACACATCGGTGGTTGACTCAAAATAGAGCAGATGATCCACCGACGAAATTTCACGTTCGAGCAGGGATATCACTGAATCATTCATGGTTTGCGGCGTAGCGCCAGGGTAGCTTACAGAAATGATAATACTGGGCGGGGCCACGGAGGGATATTGCGCCACGGGTAATTGAGGGATCGCCAGAATCCCGCCGAGGGTAATGAAAAACGCAATCACCCAGGCGAAAACCGGGCGTTTAATAAAGAAGTCAGACATTAATCGATATCCAATCCAACGCGTAAATAACGTCTACTCATCCAGGTTGATTCAACGCGCAGGTTAGCGCCAATATAACCTGAAAACAAAATACAATGGTGTTATTCCTAAAAAAACGACGATAAAACATTCATAATAAAATATAAAATCGCAGGTCGTCGGGTATGAACATATCAATATGTTGAAAAGAACAATCAGGTAAATAAAAAACAGACCTAATACCGTAATAATGGTACATAACTCGCGGAAGATGCCATCCTTTCTTTGCAGCAAAATTAACGTGCAGGTCAGCAAAATGCCCACGTAGGTTAACGGTGACGCCAGCATTGTCCATTTGACCCTCTCGCCAATTGAGTGCATCAGAACCAGCCAGCCATAGAGCATTGACCAGGTGCCTGCCAGGAAAAAAAACAGCGAAATGATCTTTTCTGAAGAAAAGAGTGATGCGGTAAAAAATTTCGCCACAGTTATTACATCCAAATAGCATTGCGATGAAAGCGTATTATCGTATGGCTGTATGTAATGATAATTGATTGAGTGTGGAGGAAGTGTGGAGCGCCATTCTGAACCTGCGTTTTTATGAAAGAGATCGAAGGCTGTTGTTTTTATGAAATGAACAATGGACAATGCCAAAGCGCATATTTTATGGATAAGTCATTTTTTTTAGCACCGCGAAGAAACTTTTTAGTTAAAAAAACGTCTCATGCAAATTATAACGATTTTTACCTTGTTAATCCTGCCGGATTACGCTCGAAGGTGAGTTAAAAACGAACAAAAATTTATTGATGCGACGCGGGTGAACATTATCTGCAATGACGACGTTTACGCATTTGAAGCCCTTAAAAATGATGAGAAAAAAACGTTTTTATTTTTTGTGAACGCACATTAAACCCATAACGCGGATTGGTACGAGACGGAGGTCATATGAACCATGAGAAAATTATTCTGGTCGCTGAAGATGATGATGAAATCGCTGATATTTTAGTGAGTTATATTCACCGGGCAGGGATGAAAACGGTTCGCGCCGCCGACGGGGAACAGGCGCTGGAACAGTTTCGATTACGCAAACCCGATCTGGTGTTGCTGGACATTCAACTCCCGCTGGTCGATGGCTGGCGCGTACTGTCGACGTTACGGAGGGAAAGCAACATCCCGGTGATTATGGTTACCGCGCTCGATCAGGATGTCGATAAATTGATGGGGTTAAGGCTGGGAGCCGATGATTATGTGGTGAAACCGTTTAATCCCGCTGAAGTGGTCGCCCGGATAGAAGCCGTGCTGCGTCGCGCCAACGTCAGCGCGGAGAACAGTTATCAAAAGCCGATCCGCACCCCGCACTTAACGATTTATCCGGAAGATTTTTATGTGGAAATCACCACCGAAGGGGGAATCGTCACGCTGGATCTGACGACAACAGAGTTCAGGTTGCTGACCTGTATGGCCAGAAACCCGAGAAAAGTGTTCTCGCGTGACGAATTGTTAAGCTCCTGCCTGCCGGAGGGCGATGCGCTTGACCGGACCGTTGACAGCCACATCAGTAAGCTGCGCAAAAAGCTGGAAAACTGCGGATTAAAAGGCACGCCAGAAAGCATCCGCGGTATCGGTTACCGACTGGGTGAAAACAAATGAATAAAGATCAGGCCCTCAGCCGACAGATCCTGCTGTTTATGATCTCCCTGACGCTTATCGTGATTGCGATAACCATCATGGGATCCTATTTTTTCTATGCTTTTATTATTGATTATATTCCGGGAGGCACGCTCGTCGGGGACGAGGACAGCGTGACATACATTGACTGGATCTGGCTTTTCGTCGCGTCAGCCAGCAGTTTAATTGTCTCTTTTTTCTTCACCATCAGGCTATCAGCGAAAATACTCAATCCATTAAGTTCCGTTGCAACCAGCCTGCGGCGCATTGCTCAGGGCGACCTGGGGGCGAGGGCATTTTGTGCCTACTCGCATTTGGGCGAGCTTAACAACTTAGTCAATGACTTTAATGAGATGGCGGAAAAGTTACAGGCGCTTGATAGCCAGCGAAAATCCTGGAACGCCGCGATTGCACACGAGTTCCGCACCCCTGTCACCGTGTTACGAGGACGACTGCAAGGTCTGGTTGATGGCGTGTTCGAACCCAGTCCCACCTTATTCAATAATTTATTAAAACAAACGGAAGGGTTGACCAACCTGATCGACGATTTGCGGATTGTCGGTTCTTCCGGCACCACCGATTTTTCGCTGAAATTAACCGATGTTGAACTGCAAGAAACGATTCAGAACGCGATCGACGCTTTTTCGCTTGAGTTCACCCGCAATGAATTTCAAATCATCACACAGCTCCAGACGCATCACGCTGTTTGCGACCCGTTACGCATCATTCAATGTCTTACCGTGCTCTTTGATAACGCGATAAAATATGTCGCACCCAAAATCATCGTCATCAGAAATGGCATCGCGGAAGGATCGTCTTATATTCAGATCGAAGATTATGGCCCGGGTATTCCTGATGATTTCCACCGCTTCTTGTTTCAGCCCTTTCAGCGAGGTTCACGCGCGCGAAATGTTAACCCCAAAGGGTGCGGGCTGGGGTTGTCAGTGGTCAAAGCCATCATGAATGCACACGGTGGCGATGTAACCTATACCTTGCTCAATAATCATCACTCGGTGTTTACCCTCTCGTGGCCTGCAAATAAAACGAATTAATGGACTCACCCTGACAGGCTCATCTGAGCCTGTTGTCTGTTTCCGGTAATTGCCACATCTCGCCCAGTTTTACATCCCACTCGGCAGGCGTGATTTTGAGTTTTCCACGGCGTGGACTTAAGGTGATTTCGCTAAAAACGACAGCATCGCTCTGTAGCATCAGATCCACACGGCAATAATCAATGTCGCGAGCCACATCCTGCGCCGCGTCCAGCGCCTGGTAGAGTCGCGGGGGTGTGGAAACCACATAAGGCGTGTTGGGATACTCCATCTGAAATGGCTGCAGTTGCCATGCCCGGTCATAAACGTTGATATATTCATTGCCTGTACTGTCCGTTATATCGGCTTCAATAATGCTGGCAATACCATGAAAGCAATGTATCCGTAACATTTCTGGCGTGGTCTCTTTTATGCGATTAGCAAAAAGATCAATGTATGTTTCACATAATATTACCGGGGTGATGTTTTTATACTGCCATTCACGCGTGCTGTAATACATATTCTTCTTCATGGCTAATTTCAGTTTGGCCAACGCGCGGGGTTTATTCAACGCGGATTTATCCGTACAGATTACCGCGCTGCCGCTGTCATGATTGCATTTCAGCACAAACTTTTCAGGTAACAGGTTAAAGTCAATCTCCTTTACACTGCGGTAAATACCCAGCAGCGGTGCCAGAGTTAATTTGTCCGTTTTGCTATGAATATACTCCCGGACCGCCAGTTTATCCGCCAGCTGTGTATAAAGTGGATTGCGATCAAAAAGTAACCGGTGACAGATTTTCTCACTTAATGTCCTCGGATGAATTAAGTCAGGCTTTCGGTTTATCACGCGTTGCAATCGGCTGATGTGGAATGTTTTATCATCCACCATTCCCGCTCTGATTTTTTTAGCAAGGTACTCTGCATAATGACATGCATATTTTAGTCTGTTCATTGTTCCTCCTGAGAACGATGAACAGTATGCAGGGGTTTTATTATCCTGTTTTGTAGGGAGTGTGGAGCCAATATGTATTGGCCATCCGTTGTGTCTTTTTCTTTGTCGGGTAAATATCACACAGTTTTCGCTGTGAATATGCCCCTCAATTTCTGTTCGTTTATATTTACCAGGTGACAGGCAGGACGCTGACGCCGCGTAAATTTGCCCGGCGATTACGCTGGATGCCAGCCGTCACGGGCCGCATTTTCGGCAGACGGGTAAGTAACACCTCCAGCGCAACTTCCATCTCCGCCAGCGCCAACCGATAGCCCAGACAGTGGTGTAAGCCACCGCCGAAGGAGAGGCTTCGCCCTTCACGGCGACGGATATTGAGCACTTCCGGGGAGGAGAAGACCATCGGGTCATGGTTGGCGGCGCCCAGACTCAGAAACAGGCTGGCACCCTGCGGAATAATGCGCCCCTGCACCTCGATATCATCAAGCGCGATGCGGTACACCATCTGAACCGAGCTGTCATAGCGTACACATTCCGTTACCGCCGCAGGCAGCAGGGATCTGTCCTGCATCAGCAACTCCAGCTCCATAGGATTGTCATGCAGCGCCAGCACCGCGTTGCAGATCATATTGGAGGTGGTCTCATGCCCGGCAATAAACAGCAGGATGACGTTAGCGATAATTTCATCGTGCTGCAGTTTGTCGCCGTTATTTTCGCTACGTAAAAAAAGCGAGACCAGATCGCTGGCGGTGCTCCCCTGGCGCGAAACGATAAGGGCGCTGAAGTAGGCCTCAAGCACGGCGAATGCCTCTGCGGCTTTCAGCAGATCCTGCTCCGTTATCTGCGGGTCAAACACTTTCACCAGCGCCGAGGCCGCACCGCCAAGCGAGGCGGCGTCTGTCTCCGGTACGTCGAGCATCCGGCAAATAATGCGCACCGGCAGGGGAAAGGCAAATTCCTGGGCCAAATCGCAACCGTCACGCCCGGCAAAGGCATCGACCAGGTTATGCGCCACGGTAAAGGCGATTTCTCTGAGGGCGTGAATTTCTTTGCTGCTGAACGATTTCATCACCAGGCCTCTCAGCCGGGCATGCTCCGGGGGATTCAGCACAAGAAACATTCGGCTAATCCCCTGGAATACCGGCAGCGCAGTCGCGTCATCGCCAAAACGCAGCCGGACGCTTTCCATGTAGTTTTTACCGGCTCGCTTGTCGTTCAGCAGAGCTTCCACAATGGCGTGATGGCCGCTGATCATGACTTTTCCCCCGGCCTGGATCAGTGGTCCACTCTCATGGAGTTTTTTATACAGCCGAAAAGGATAATCAGAATATTCGGGGGCCATCAGTTCATGAAGTTGCATATCACCACCTCCGGAAACGTTAGGGTTAAAGCCTGTTATGTTCCCGCCCCGGCATTGTGGGGCGGATGACGCCACGCGTTGGCGCTGGCGACACCCACTATTACCAGCATGCGTTCATGAAGCGCGAATGACAGGGGGCCGATCGATACAGGTATCGCGCCTTTGAAACTCGGGTGGCGTTCCGGAGGTGATAAAAAACGTACGCAGGCTGGCTATGGCAATAACACAACGTAGAAATACCAGGCGCTCAGGTAGGCCGCCGCACTTAATCCCCAGATAACCCCCATTAGTTGAAAATCCTCTTTGTCCACGCTCTGGCGCTCCTGTCAGAAGGTATAGGTGAAGGCGGCGACAGCGGAACCTTCGTTGCGCCGCAGCACGATTGGGCTGTCTGCGGCTGCGCTATCCAGCCAGTGATACCCGGCGCTGAACGTAGCCCCCCAGTGCGCATCAAACTGGTGGCTCCAGATAAGGTGAGTATCAATGCCGTACATCCCGCCTTTCGCCGAATAACGGCTGTAGCCGGAACCGAGGCTTTGTTGTCGGTTCACGCCATAAAACGTGTTCATGTAGCGACTGTCGCCGAACAGAATGGCGGACTGAATAGCGACAGTATCGTAGGCGCTCTGCACGGGTAAAAGTGTTACCGAGGTCTGGTATTGCACACCCTGGCTGTCGGTCAGCGGCAATGTGGCTTTGCCTTCTACCGTCAGCCAGGGGGTTACCGACCAGCCAACGGCCAGCGCCGTATTGAGGACGGCGTCAATAGTGCCCATCCCTTTTAAGTTGTCTGCGCCGTCCCGCCAGTCGGAACGGCTGTCCGCCCGCCCGAGGTTGTAACCCAGCGTGTGTTCGAGATAGAAGCCATTCGCTGTTTGCAGGTCATAGCCAACCCCTTTTTCCGTATCCAGAAAAAAGGCGCCATCGCGCGCCTGGATCACGGGAACAATCTGCAATGCGTATTTGTCTGAACCGCTGTATTGTGGCGCGTATTGCCCGCCCAGCCCGAGTGTAAAGGCATCCTGCGGCGCTGCCGCATCACTGGCGTATGCGCCCGTCGTAAAGGGGGTGAGGAGTGGGCCGATCATGTACAGCGCGGTTTTTCTCATTATCATCATGGCATCCCGGTGGTGAAGAGATAATACGGCTGACCAAAAGGTTGCCGTATGCTGATGCAGAAGTATGGGCGTGGCGTATCAATGAACGGTCGGGAAATTGTTAAGAAACGGTCAAGGTGGGCAGATGTTATCCCGAAGAGTGCTTGTGATTGAAGATGATGCGGATGCCGCCAGCGTGCTGGAGGCCTATCTGCGTCGAGAAAACTATGCGGTAACCATTGTGGGCGATGGGTTATCCGGGCTTGAAATGGCGCAACGCTGGAAGCCGGATCTGATCCTGCTGGATGTGATGCTGCCTGGCCTGAACGGTACCGAAGTCCTGGCGGCGCTGCGGCGTAAAAGCGATGTGCCCGTCATTATGGTGACGGCCATGGGGGATACTCCGGATCGCATCGGTGCGCTGCGCTACGGCGCGGATGATTATGTTGTTAAACCTTACCACCCTGGCGAAGTGGTGGCGCGGGTACAGGCGGTGTTGCGCCGCAGTCGACAAGCGGAAACGCGGGACGATGTACTGCGCTGGCATACGCTGGAAGTGGACAGGGTCGCCATTACCGCCACGGTAACGCAGGATGGTCAAGTCCGGGGGCTGGAGCTGACGCCGACGGAATTCTCCCTGTTGTCGACGCTGATGGGCAACCCGACCCGACCGTTTTCCCGCCAGCATTTACTGGAGCACTGTCTGCCGGAGAGCGAAGCGCTGGAGCGAGTGGTGGACACGCACGTTTACAACCTGCGCAAAAAGCTGGAGAACGCAGGCATTACCGGCGTGTTAGCCAACGTTCGCGGCATTGGTTACAGGTTTCGCCAGCCATGAATAATTCCACTTATCAGTCTCTCTGGCGCTGGATCTGCGGGCGCATTCTGGCGCTGGCGATTGGCACCGTGATCCTTATCGCCCTGTGTATGTGGTTACGCTTTGCCATTCAGAACTACTGGATCCTGCATAAGATGCCCGCCGCGCTGCGTGACGAATTCCTCGTGCTGATGGAGGATCCGCAGATAAACCCGGCGCGTTTCCACGATATTGTGGACAGCTGGTGGGGGCTCAGCTACTCCACACCGACCATCGCCTCTGCCGACTGGTTGATGGTTGGCGTGCTGGTGTTGGTGATGATCCCCTTTATTGTATTTATGGGGCTGAAATATGCCCGGCCATTGTCCATTCAGTTCAGCCGCCTGCGGGATGCCGCCGAAGAGGTGACGCAAGGGGAGTTTGGCCGCCAGGCGGAGCTGGTTAAGGATGCGCCTGCGGAAATGATCCGTTTTGCCAGCGATTTCAACGTAATGACCCGGCAACTGGCGCGCTATGACCGGGAATTGCGCGCATCGCACGTGGCGATGGCCCATGAAATTCGCTCGCCGTTGACCGCCGCCATTGGCCGCTTGCAGGGCATGCTTGATGGTGTTTTTGACCCCACGCCCCAGCAACTGGGGATGGTGATGAAACAACTGCAACACCTCAGTCGCCTGACTGACGAACTGCATTTGCTGTCGCTGGCGGATGCAGGCCAACTGACGCTCAACCGACAAGTTTTCTCTCTGGATGAGTTGCTGCGTGAGCAGGCGGCATGGCTGAAACCGCAGGCCGACGAAGCCGGGATCGGCGTTTCCATTGATGGCGCACAACCCTGTCCTTATCACGGCGATGCGTTCCGCCTGGGGCAGGTTTTTACCATCCTGATGGAAAATGCGCTGCGTTACGGGCAACGGGGTGGGTATCTCTCCATTCACTTATCCCGCCAGCAGCAGGATTATCGGATTGATTTTTGCGATAACGGGCCCGGTGTGGATGCCGATTTTCTGCCGGTGATGTTTGATCGCTTTACGCGGGCGGAAACCTCCCGCGCACGGCATTCGGGCGGCAGCGGGCTGGGGTTATCCATTGCCCGTGCGATATGTCTGGCGCATGGCGGGAGCATCAGCGCATCGTTACCGGCGGCAGGCGGGTTGCAAATCAGCGTGATCCTCCCGGCTGCGTCGACGCAGGAAGGAAAATCCGCGTCTTGATAAACTCTTGACGAAAAATGCAGTGAATCTCGATTTAACTGGCATGAAATGGCGCTCTTTATATGCCGGAGCGCCGTCATGCCTGAACAATTTACTGATTACTTTCGTCAGTGCCTGCACCACCTTTTTACTGCTGCACGCACCGTCTCACTGTTATCACTTCTCCCGTTGATTGCGCTAAGCATCGCTGTTCCGCTGCTGACGAGCTGTGGTGAAAAGTCAGCGGAGAAACCCGCGCCGCCCCGGCCGGTGCGCTATGTGGTGGTGGCGCCGTCCGCGTTTGGGCAAGCGGTCGTGCGTACCGGAGAGATCCGCGCGCATGATGAAACCACTCTCGCTTTTCGTCTGGATGGCCGCATGGTCAGCCGCCTGGTTGATATTGGCGATCGCGTGCGGGCAGGCCAGGTCCTTGCCCGACTGGAAAGCACGACCGGGCAAAACCAGCTAACCAGTGCGAAAGCCGACCTGGATGCGGCGAAAGCCTCCGGGCAGGTGGCGGCCCTTAACCTGAGCCGGATGCAGAAGCTGATGCCCTCCGGTGCGATAGCCCGCACTCAGCTTGACAGCGCCCGCGCGGACTGGCTGACCGCCGCCTCACGACTGAAAAGTAGCCAGGCGGCACTGCGTAACGCCGAGGACAACCTGGCATGGACGCAATTAACGTCCCCTGCTGACGGGGTGATCACCGGCGTCAGTGCATCGGCAGGTCAGGTGGTGAGTGCAGGCCAGACGGTTTTCACGCTGGCGACCAGCGATCGGCGTGATGTGGTGATTGATATTGCCGACCCACAACGCTTGTCAGCCGACACGGCGGCGCGTTTTCCGGTTGCACTGCTGGCTGACCCGGCGGTGCAGACCACGGGGACAGTACGGGATGTCAGCCCACAGGCCGACCCGCAAACCCGGACATGGCGGGTCAGGTTAACACTGCAAACACCGCCTGCGGCGATGGCGCTGGGTGCCAGCGTCACGGTGGCGCTGCCTGCGGACGTCGGCTCCGGTCCTGGCGGCGATCACTACGCTGTTCCGGCAACGGCGATCGCCCGTTTAGACGACCGTCCTGCCGTCTTTGTCATCGATAACAACCAACAGGTGCAACTGCGCCCGGTGGCGTTGGCGGGTTATACCGCGTCGTTAGCCATTATCGCCTCCGGAGTAGCGCCCGGCGATAAAGTGGTGACCGCGGGGGTCAGCAAACTGCGTACGGGCGAAAAAGTGATCCCCGGAGAGCCGCAATGATGACGCCTCGTTCAGACAACGCCAGCTTCAATCTTTCCGCGTGGGCGCTTGCGCACCAGCAACTGGTGAGCTTTCTTATGCTGGTGATTGTCGCCGCCGGTATCCTCTGTTATGAGAACCTGCCGCGTAATGAAGACCCGGCGTTTACCATCAAAACTGCGGTGGTATCCGCGCAGTGGTCAGGCGCTACCGTTGACGACACCACCCGGCTGGTGACCGATGTACTGGAAAAAAAGCTGCAAGAGACGCCGTGGCTCGACTATATCGAAAGTGAAACCCGCGCCGGTAGCGCGGTTATCTATGTGAACCTGCGTGACGATACGCCGCCGCAAAAGGTCGCGGATATCTGGTATCAGGTCCGTAAAAAAATGCAGGACGTGGCTTCGTCATTGCCGCAGGGCGCGCAGGGGCCAGCCGTTAACGATGAGTTTGATGACACTTTCGGCACGCTGTATGGTTTTACCGCCGAAGGCTATACGCCCCGCGAGTTGCGCGATCGGCTGGAGGGGATCCGCCGCGATCTGATGTCGCTGAAGGATATCGGCAAGATCACGCTTTTGGGTGAGCAGAAAGAGCAGATTGTGATCGCTTTTTCGCCACGCCAACTGGCGGGTATGGAACTGGATATCCAGCAGGTGAGCGATGCGTTAGCCGCGCAAAACGCCGTCGCGCCGGCGGGAACGATGCGCACCGAAAACGATAATATGGCGCTGCGGGTCAGTGGGGCGTTGACATCCGAAGAGAGCCTGCGCGCTGTGACCCTGCATATTAATAACCGCTACATCCCCCTGACGGATATCGCCACCGTGAGCAGACAACGTGCGGAACCGCCAGCGCCGGTCTTTCGTGTCAATGGGCAACCGGCGATGGGGCTGGCGATTTCTATGGCACCGACCGGCAATATGCTCCATTTCGGCCAGGCGCTGAATGCCAGAATGGCGCAGTTGAAAGCACAGTTGCCGCACGGTATCGAGATCGTCAAGGTGGCAGACCAGTCGGCGGTGGTCAGCGACGCCGTCAGCGGTTTTGTTCGGGTGCTGGTGGAAGCCGTACTGATTGTGCTGGCGGTGTCGTTTGTCTCTCTGGGAACCCGCGCGGGGCTGGTGGTGGCCGCTGCCATTCCGCTGGTACTGGCGATGACGTTTGTCGGGATGATGCTGGCGGGCATTGGTTTACAACGCATTTCGTTGGGAGCATTGATCATTGCCCTCGGCCTGCTGGTTGATGATGCGATGATCACGGTTGAGACGATGGTCGCCCGGCTGGAAGCGGGGGACACGCGCCAGCAGGCGGCGACCCGGGCATTCAAAACGACCGCCTTTCCGATGCTGACGGGCACGCTGGTGATGATTGCCGGTTTTATTCCGGTCGGTTTTGCCGCATCGAGCGCCGGAGAGTACTGCTATTCGCTGTTTGCGGTGGTGCTGATTGCGCTGCTTTGTTCGTGGGTTGTCGCAGTTCTCTTTTCCCCTCTGACCGGTGCATGGCTGCTGCCTGTGCGTTTACCGGCTCACGCTGGCGGCGCGGGCAAACTGGCGGGTATGTACCGACGATTGTTGCATCTGGCGCTGCGTCATCGACTGGCGACAATCGGGGCGGCGTTGCTGGCGCTGGTGCTGTCGATGGTGGGCGTGACACACATGCAGGGCGAGTTTTTTCCGGCCTCCGATCGCCCCGAGCTGCTGGTCAGCCTCTCGCTGCCCGCCAACGCATCACAAACGGAAACAGAAAAACAGGTTGAGCGCCTGGAAAAATCCTTGATTGGCAATGACAACATCGATCACTTCAGTGCGTATGTGGGCTCCGGCGCGATACGCTTCTATTTACCGATGGACGTGCTGCTGGAAAACGAAAACACCGCGCAACTGGTGGTGGTGGCCAAAAACCTGGCTGCGCGTGATCGCTTACGTGAACAACTGTCGACCCTGCTGGCCGGGCACTTTAGCGATATCACCACGCGTGTGTCGCCGCTGGAGCTCGGGCCACCCGTTGGCTGGCCGCTGAAATACCGGGTGAGCGGGCCGGATTATGCGCAGGTGCAGCGCTACGCCCACCGTCTGGCTGCGGTGGTGGGCGCATCGCCGCTGGCGCGGGAGGTCAATCTCACGGCGGGTGAGCCGGAAAGGGTGATCACCATGCAGGTGAATCAGACCGCAGCGCGCGCCGCGGGCGTCTCATCCGAAAGTATTGCGCAGATGTTGAACACGGTCTGGTCCGGCACGACCGTCACCAGCGTGCGGGACCAGGATCGTCTGGTAGACGTGGTGCTGCGCGGCAACGATCGTGAGCGGCTGGATATCGGCACATTATCGACGTTAATGCTGTCCGGGACCAATGGCGCGAAAATTCCCCTGAGCGAAGTGGCAACCCCGGTTTGGGGTGTGGCGGATCCGGTTATCTGGCGGCGACAGCGGCTACCGTTTATTACGGTGCAAACCGACCTCGCGCCGGGAATGCGCGCCGAGGCGGTGTCGGCAGGGTTGCGCCCGGCAGTGGACACGCTGCGGGCACAATTACCCGCCGGGTACACGATTGAAGAGGGCGGCGCGGTGGCCGAGTCGGATAAAGGGAACCGATCGGTCTATGCGGTGCTGCCCGTGACGCTTATCGTGATGTTGCTGCTGCTGATGATCCAGTTGCAGCGCTTTTCCCGCATGCTGCTGGCGTTGTTGATGGCGCCGTTTGGCCTGCCGGGCATTGTGCTGGCGATGTTGCCGACGGGGACGCCGATGGGGTTTGTCGCCTTGCTGGGCGTGATTGCGCTGGCGGGCATGATCATCCGTAACGCGGTGATCCTGATAAGCGAAGTCGACAGCAATGTGCAGCAGGGCATGGCGAATGATGAGGCGATCATCGCGGCGGCGGAACACCGCGCGCGGCCGATTATGCTCACCGCCTGCGCCGCTATTCTGGGGATGATCCCCATTTCGCACCAGGTCTTCTGGGGGCCAATGGCCTTTGCCATTATCGGCGGGCTGATGGTGGCGACGCTGGTGACGCTCACGGTGTTGCCCGCGGCCTTCAGCCTGCTGCTGACCGGTCAGCGAACGCAGAATCATTGACGTGGCTGAATACGCGCTCTGCACCGATAAAAATAATAATGTGTAGCGGGAGGGGGATAGATACCGCTCCCGCATGGTGCATGTTAAGAAATGGCTCGCAATATGAATGAGGCAATAATGACCGTAACGACGCCACCGATCCTTGTTACGATCTGCGCAAACGGCAGCAGCATCATGCGATCGGCAGCAGAAAGAATCGCGACATCGCCAGTACCGCCAAGCCCGCTATTACAGGTCGTCACGATAGAGGCTTCGACACGATGCATATTTAACCAGGGTGCCAGAAAGAAACTCGATGCCGTAATCGTTGCAACGACGGAAAACGACACCAGGAAAAATCCAACAGAGAACTGACTGATCACACCTGAAAGCGGTATATATACCATCCCTAAACCAATCATGACCGGCCAGATCAGCGATTTGGCAATAAATGAATGGAAACTCTTTGCGCCATCGACCATAACTGCCGGGATAACATTAAAATATTTGCACAGCACGGTAACCATAATCATCACGACGATGCCAGGTACACCGATAACTTCGCCAATTAATGTGCCAAGTAAAAAGAATGCACAAATCATCAGTAACCCCGCACCCATTGATTCATAATTGACGACGCTGGTTGCCGAAATTTTTGGGGCGAGATCGTCTTGTTTTCCTTTAACCAGTTCACCATTGCCCGTGAAATGAGGGAATTTATTGCCGATTTTTGCAATAAAACCTGCTGCACATACTGCAATAATATTTCCGGTGACTGCCGCAGGAACCAGTTGTGCGATGTATTGTTCCGGACCACCACCAAGGATGGATGAGTAGGATAACGAGAGTGGAATAACGCCCTCACCAATGCCGCCGCCCATAATGGGGACAATAATGTAGAAATAGGTGTGATAGAACGTATAACCACACAGTTTGCCAACAATAAGCCCTACGGCAATAGCGCTAATGTTTCCCACCGCCAGCGGGATAAACATTCGCATAATTCCCTGAATTAAGGTCTGGCGACTCATCCCCAGAATACTGCCGACGACCAGCGAGGCGATGACTAAGTATAAGAAGTTGGAATCCTTCATAAAACTTTTCACCGTACCTACAATTTCCGGGTCAAACACATTAGCCCAGACCATCAGCGACGGAACCATCAGACAGAAAATGGCTGGCCCGCCGATGTCTTTAGCAACAGGACAAACGCGACCGAGGAAGGAGAGTGCAATCCCCATCGGCATGATGATGGATAATGCACCAATCATGGTATGAGGTAATAATTTAAAATAACATGTGGCTAATACAATGCCGGAAATAATAAAAAAGAAATAAACCGGGATGGATGCGATCAGTTTTTCGTTTGGTGCCAGTGAATCTTTAGCGGATTTCAACGAAGCTTCATATGAGTTTTTCATTTTCATGCCTATATTTCAGTGTAAAAATATGCAGCAGTCCTTTTTATCAAAAGGAAATTTCAATAAATTATGGGATTTGCAGAGGCTGTATCCTGACAATTATTAACCGTGTGAAACGTGCGTGTAATCACAGAAAATTCGGTATAAATAAAACGATGCGTAAATACATAATTCACATATCGTAAATTGATGGTGGCGTTAATCTGCGAAATTTTTCAGATGAACTTACAGGACGTTTTCTGACGACAGAATGTAATGGATATCGCACACTTTGTAAAAAGTGTTTTTCACCCTGTGCTGTCGGTATTTGATATACACCATTATTATGAGGTTTATACTGGAATTAACTTAACCAGTGAGCAATGCAGGTAAGAGTATGAAACCGAGTAAAACCCTTTACGACAAGCATATTGATTCACATACCATTAAAAAATTTGATAACGAAGGGAACGTTCTTTTATATATCGATCGTTCTATTCTGAACGAATATACGAGCCCGCAGGCATTTAGCGGATTGCGCGAAAAGGATCGCCGGGTTTGGAACCCCAAATCCATCCTGCTTAATGTCGACCATGTCAATCCGACTCGCCCATCCCGCGATCGGCACATGACGGATCCCGGCGGTACTTTGCAGGTTAACTACTTCAGAGAGAACAGCCAGCGCTTCGACATTGAATTATTTGATGTCATGGATAAGCGGCAGGGGATTGAACATGTTGTCGCCCATGAACAAGGCCTGGCGATGCCGGGTATGGTGATTGCCGCAGGCGATAGCCATACGACAACATATGGGGCGCTGGGGGCATTCGGTTTCGGCATCGGCACCTCGGAAATAGAACATCTCCTCGCAACGCAAACGCTGGTCTACAAGAAACTGAAAAATATGCGCGTGACGTTAGAGGGGCAGCCTGGCGTAGGGGTCGCCTCAAAAGACCTCATTATGGCGCTCATTGCGCGTATTGGTGCCGATGGCGCAACGGGCTATGCCATTGAGTTTTGCGGAAGCGTGATTGATAGGCTTAGCGTTGAAGCCCGTATGACCATCTGCAATATGGCAGTAGAGGCCGGTGCACGCGGCGCATTTATGGCGCCCGATGATAAAGTCTTTGCCTACCTGAAAGATACGCCGCGTGCGCCGAAAGGTGAGCTGTGGCAGCAAGCTGTTGCGTGCTGGCGCCAGCTTCGCAGCGATCCGGATGCAAAATTTGATAAAGAGATTTATCTCGATTGTTCTGATGTCGCCCCTCATGTGACATGGGGGATCAGCCCCGATCAGGCTGGCGCGATTGATGGTTGTGTGCCAGATCCGGATGCCATTGATGATGAGCAAAAGAGAAAAGATTACATCACTGCATTGAAATATATGGCGTTAAAGCCAGGGATACCCTTCACAGACATTACTATCTCCCATGCTTTTATTGGCTCTTGCACCAACAGCCGTATTGAAGATTTACGTGAAGTGGCAAACGTTGTGCAGGGTAAAAAAGTCGCCTCTCACGTCCGGGGTATGATCGTTCCGGGCTCAACGCAGGTGCGTGAAAGAGCGGAGCAGGAAGGTCTGGCGCAAATCTTTATTGATGCCGGGTTCGAATGGCGTCAGTCGGGGTGTTCAATGTGTCTGGCTATGAATGAAGATGTGCTCTCGCCGGGTGACCGCTGTGCCTCAAGCACAAACCGTAATTTTGCCGGAAGGCAGGGCGCGGGGTCGCGCACGCATCTTATGAGCCCGGCAATGGTCGCGGCTTCAGCCATTGCGGGTCACTTAACCGATGTTCGCTATTTTACCGGGGTGTAGTCATGGAAGCATTTAAAACGATTTCAGGTATTGCCGCGCCGATGCTGGCTGCCAATATCGACACGGATATCATTATGCCAAAACAATTTCTCAAAGGAATTGATCGGCAAGGGCTCGATAAAGGACTGTTTTACGATCTGAGATTTAATGCTGATGGCAGTGAAAAAACGGACTTTATTCTGAACTCTGCCGAATGGAAGGGGGCCCGGTTTCTGATCACGGGCCCGAATTTCGGCTGTGGTTCAAGCCGCGAGCATGCGGTATGGGGGATGAAACAATTGGGGATCCGCGCCCTGATTGGTCGCTCATTCGCAGGCATCTTTAATGATAATTGCCTGCGTAATGGTGTTTTGACCCTCTGCCTCGCAGATGAGGATCTCAAATACCTGTCGGCACAAATTTCGGACCCTGAAACCAACCATATTTCCGTGGATCTCGAGAATCAGGTTATTGTGACAAAAAACAGGACTTTTTCATTTGATATTGATGACTTGAAAAAAGAGATGCTGGTAAAAGGACTGGATGCCATTGGGTTGACCTTGTCTTTTAAAAACGAAATCATCCAGTTTGAAGAAGCGTATTTTTCTGCAAACCCATGGCAGAAAATAAGCTAATAAGCTTGAGGGTTAATCATGAAAATCGTTAATTTTAAAATTAATGGAAAACATAAGTTTGGCATTATTAATGCTGATGGGATAGTTGATGTCAGCGCAATATATGGCAACAAATATCCTTCATTAAAAGCGTTCCTCGAAAATGAAGAGGTGTCTGGCCTGACTGAAATTGCACTGGCGAAAGCAGATTACGATCCCGATCAGGTTGAATATCTTCCGGTTATTGACAACCCAACCAAGATCATTTGTGTCGGTATGAACTATTCCGAAAAACGGGCCGAATTTAATGAATTGAACCCGGAACCCACACTCTTTGTCCGGTTCGCCGATTCGCAAACCGGCCACCTCACCTTTATTAATAAACCTACGGAGTCACACGAGTTTGACTACGAAGGTGAACTGGCGGTGATTATTGGTAAGAAATGTTCCCATGTGTCAGAAGCAGATGCGTTTGACGTTATCGCAGGTTATAGCTGTTATATGGATGGTTCCGCGCGGGACTGGCAACATAGCTGGTATACCGCGGGTAAAAACTGGCCTAAAACAGGAGCGTTTGGACCTTATCTGACCTCTAAAGACGAGATTCAGGATCCGCATAATCTGTCAATTCGCACGTTCCTGAACGCGAATGAAGTCCAGTGCGATAACACCAAAAATATGATCCATAAGATACCGTACCTGATTGCCTATATCAGTACCTTCACGCCGTTGAGTCCGGGCGATGTCATTATCACGGGTTCTCCGGGTGGGGTTGGCAAGAAAAGAACACCGCCTCTTTTTTTGCAGGAAGGCGACTGTGTTGAAGTTGAGATCGAAGGGCTGGGCCGGCTACGCAACGCTATCCGCGAAGCAAGCGTAGTCTGAATCATCCCTCGCCGTATCCTGGCTCTGCGGTTATTCCCTGAATATGACTCATCAGCAGCTGCGTAACGTAGCTGCTTAAAACGTGATGTTCCTGAAATAGGCTTCTAAGAAATCGACACAGCGCCGTGTTTTCACCGAGTCATCAAGCTTCGTCGGGTAGATTGCCCAAACGGATGCCTGCTCATAATAATCGGGCAGAAGATGGATAAGTTGTTTGTTTTCAATATACTGCCTCGAATCCCACTGGCTGCGGAAAGCAATACCATGACCGGCCAGCGCCCACTGCATGATGATTTCACCACTGTTTGAGGAAAGGTCCCCGCTTACCCGAATGGTTTGTGTATTCTTCCCGTTGCTAAGCTGCCACAAGCCAAAGGGCTGACCCTTTTCCTGAAGAAAAAGACAACTGTGATCTGTCAGTTCTTCCGGCGTTTCCGGACGTTTTCGGTCATTGAAGTACATGGGCGCAGCGCAAAGGATCCGTCGGTTATCCGCTATTTTCTTTGCATAATAACGGTCATTGAAGGCTTCACCGACCATAATTTCCAGATCGATTCCCTCTTTGATTAAATCCAGTTTTGTATCCGTTAATGTGAGTTTGATTTTTAACTTTGGATTCTCTCTTGAAAATAAAGAGAGCGGTGTCGCCAGGTGGTTTTTACCAAAGCCGAATGAACTGGAGATATGCAGATTGCCGATGACATCATTGCGTACATGCTGAATTTGCTCGATAGCGTTTTTAGTATTTCTTAATAATTCATCAGCCTGACTTTTTGCCTCTTCACCGGCGCTGGTCAGTTTTATGTCGCGGGTGTTTCGGTGAAAAAGTTTAACGCCCAGCACATCCTCAAGAATATTGATTCTTTTCGTGACATAAGCATTTGAAAGCCCAAGTTCTACCGCGGCAGCAGAGAAATTCCCGGTTCTCACTACCGTCAGGAAAACGTTGAAATCTTCAATTTGGGGCCATTTGTTTTTCATTTTTTCCGCCGATAATTTGTGAATTGCTCATGATATAACAAGGTGTCTTCGTTGGGAAATTATCGGCGGTTATTTGCGAATCAGGATCGTCAGCCGATCCTGATTTGCCGGAAATATCACCGGAGCGCTCTCAGGGCACGTAGATCACTTCAAACGTGGTTTGCTGGTCCGGGAGATCTTTCCTGCCGCCGCTGACGTAATAAATTTGCATATCGTAGTGATATACCAGTTTGCTGGAGGGGTTGAGGATCTGTTCCAGCACCGAGACCTTTACATCCACTTTCTGGCTGGTGTGATCTTTGTCGAGTTCGATCGTTTTCCCGCCTACGCTTATCAGGATGCGGGAAATGGGTTTCGGGCCGTAGGGATCAAAGGCATCTTTATCGCTTCTGAATTCCAGCGTTTTGGTGATATCAACCGGTGCGGACTGCTTAATAAATGCCCGCGGGGTATTTTTGTATTTCGCGTTGAGCGCTAACTGCGCCGGGATATTTTCCGGGTCAAAACCCACCAGCTCTACCTTAAGGAAACCTTTAAGCAACAGGCTTTGCTGCGCCGTGTCGAACAACGCATCCCAAATCTGCCCAAATTGTGATGACGGCAAGGTGAAGGCATCGACAATACCGCTTTGCAGGTCGATCAGCGCGTTTTTCTCCTCGGTCATGCCTGCCGGTAGCGAAAGCCGCAGGGTTAAAGCATGGGCGTTAGCCAGCGGAAACAGTTGCCCTCGCGGCTGTTCGTATTCATCGTGAAACACGGTTTTGGCGTTGGCAATGCGCGCCTGATTGACCTGCGGCAGGATAAAGTAATCAAACGTCACGTTGATCTGATCCAGCGAAGTTGCATGTTCCGGCGCGCTGAACGAGATGGATAACATTGGCTTATCATCGTTCGCGGCATCGGTTGCCAGCGCAAACCGATCCGGAAGGTAAAAAAGATATTCCTGGTGGACATAGTCCTGGAAATAGTGATCGCTGTGCGCGTTGAACGGAATGTTCAGCAACTTGAGTTGCAGCACCGGTGGAGGGGGTAATAAACCCTGATAGATATAAGGGTAATAAGTCTGAGAGAAGTAAAACACCGTTGGCACGGTCACGGTGTTGAGCATCCCGTCGTGGGTTTTAAGGGCTACAACCAGCGTGGTCTGCGAATCATAACTGTCCAGCGCCCGCAGCAAGGCATCCCGTTCGCTCGGCAGCGACAGCAGCAGCCGCGCCTGATATCTATTGCCGCCGGAGGGCTTTGTTTCCACCTGCTGGAAGCGCATCTCGGTTTCATCGCCGAATGTCGAGAAACTCAGCACCACATCAGGAAGGGTCGATACCGCCTGATTGAGATCGAAATCGAGGGTCATTATCCAGCCGGTCTCTTTTTTGGCGGTGGTGATTTGATAGCGAATTTCGCCCGAGACGATTTCGGTGCTCACCGCTGCCGTCAGATCGGTGGGTAGCGCGCGCAGAGCGCGTAGTTGCGGTTTCGCGACACCCGGAAACTGTTGCGCCGCATTCGCCAGGATAACCCTGTTGAGGGTGACCAGGTCAGTGAGGAATGTGTTCATAGGTATCCTTGATGGGGTGTGAAAGGGCTAATTGCCGGAACGCGTTCAGTTCGGTGGATGTCCAGAGATACTGCCCGTCATGGCGGCGATACAGCGGTATTTCCGTCTGGCTGGCGGGGAGTCGCCATTTCTCTAACGCTGCGATAAGCGGCGTCAGGTGCGTAATGCCGCAACGTGCGGCGTAGTGCAACGTGACCAGCCACTCGTTGGGATGCGCGTAATAAGGGATCAGTTGATTGATGCGATCGTACTGGTTTTCACTCCACGCCAGCGCATTGTCGAACAGGGTGAGGATACGGGCGGACGCCGGGATCACGCGGTTCTGCGCTTTGCTCACACACGCTATCAAAATCAACGCATTGGTATTGACGCAGCAATCGAGCTGCGCCAGCGTGTTGGGTTCTTTCATCCAGCTATAAAAGGCCAGGCACTCAGCCCACTGGCATTGCGGTTCCGCCAGGCGACGATCCACCCGCTGGATCTGGTATGCGCTCAGCGTCGCCAGCGTATTCACGACCTCATCCAGAGAAATACGGCCAAATTTGTACAGCAACTCCGTGATGATCGCGGTGTCGTCGACGTCGGGCGCGAGGGTATCGCCCCGCATCCAGGCCGGGTGCGCACCCGCAGGCCAGAAGCGGTAACGTGCAGGCTGGCATGCGCAGGAGGCGATAAAATCGAGCGCTTTTTCAATGTATGGCGCGGTTTCAGCGGTATATTCCAGCGTGCGCAGTACCTGCGCGGTAACAAAGGCGTTTTCATCCCGATGCCAGCGGCCATCCGGCGTGCGCACATACGAAGGAAAAGCCCCGCTGGCGGTCTGCCGTTGCAATAAACAACCCAGCGGTGTGGAAGGCGGCGGCGAGGGTTCAATGTTTATCGCCACCTCGGTAAAACGATCGTTCTGCGGGCTGAATGTGCAACTGATGGCGCAGCGGCCTTGCCTGTCGACGGAGAGACCGAGCACGTTGAACTGCAGCGGCACGCGCTTGTCCAGCAACGATTGCAGTAACGGCATGGTGCACGCCTGCTGCGCCAGTAGCCTGTTGAGTGCATCGGGCACACGCGCATTGCTGCCAAAAAAACGCGGTGCGACGGTGAAAACGGTGAAGCTCTCCAGCCGTTGTTGCTGGTAAACCACGCTGAAGCCGTAGGTGGTGTACGGGAAATGCCCGTCGCTTTGCGTTTGCGCCCGTGCCGCCGCCAGAAGCGGCATCAGCGCGGGCAGGGCGGTGTCACAGGCAAACAGCGCGCCAACCGCAACAATATCGTCGTGGGTGATTTCCGCGCTGTGCCACTGGAAATAGAACTCAACCGGTGAGTCGGCCTGGTCGGGATAGTGGCCGACCATCAGCAGTTGCAGACCCGCTTCTGCCAGTTGCGCGGTGCTGTAGGGCATGCCCTGGTGGGTCCACTGCGCCGGGCAGTCGCCGCCAGTGGGCACTTCGCTATAGATCTTGGTGCTCACGCCTTGCTGACTGTATTTGCGTCCTTGCCAGTGACCAAAGCGCAGACCGTCGCCGCAGGCGCAGTGGAACTGCGGCAATTGCGCATCAAACGTACCCGCCAGACCCTGAGGCCTGGCGGTTGAGGTGGTAAATTCAAGCGGGCAGCCGTTCCACGCCAGCAGGCTGGTATTAAATGCCGCAGAGAGATAGCCTGACGCCAGCCGGGGCTCCAGAAAACGGGCAACATCTGCCCGTAATGCGTCAGCGAGCCACGGGGCTTGCTGGCACAACCCCTCTACCAGCGCATCCAGCGCCGCAGGTCGTACGGACGTGATGCCCGCCACCATCAGGCATTTCCCTCGGTAAATGGCGAAATAATGATGGCGGGCGGGTTCTCTTCGCCTTTAACCAGATGCGTTTTACCGCCCAGCAGGAAGTAGGTAATGGTGTAGTTTACCGTCCAGGGTTTTTCTGTCAGGCAGCGATATTTAAAGATCTGCATTTGCGGTTCATCTTCAGAAAAGGTGAACTTTTTCGACTTGATGGTCTGCTCATCATCCTGATAACGCAGTTCAACCACCACTTCGTTATAGTCATCCCACGGGAACTTCTTATCCGGCTTAATGCGGATTTGGTTAAAGGTCAGGACTTCCGTGGGATCGAGGTTCACCATGGTGGAGGCGCTGCGGGATACCGGGTGGTAACTGGTGTTGCCTTCCCAGCCGGATACCGCCGCTGATTTAAACGCAAACTCGCTGTCAATCTGAAACAGTTCCTGGGTATTTTTGCTGCGGGAAATCTCCTTTTTCCACTCCCCGCCATCGGACGTAAAAGCATCCGGCGTGTAGACATTATTGTTGTATTTCACCGCCACAGTGGCGGCTTTCAGCCCGTACTGGTTAAAACCGTCCGGCCCGAGCACCTCCAGCTTAATTTTCTGGAAGAAGGGATCGTTGACATTGACCTCTTTAAAATAGGGCGGTTCTTTCTTCACACGCAGCAGCTTGCTGCCGATAAAATTCTGCGGTACGGCGGACTGGGTGATGGCTTTGGAAGAGGTATAGTTAAAATTCAGTTTTTTGGTCTCTTTCCGGTTCACCAGTTTGATCTCCAGCGAGGCGCAGGGTAACAGGCCACCTTTGCCTTCTTTGCCGTCTTCGGACTTGCCACTGGCGAACAGCGCGTCGAGAATCGAGTCGCTGGCGGATTTGGCCTGGGTATTTGTATCCTCGTTGGGTTTCAGTGAGGCGGTGAAGAAACTTTTCAGAATTTCACCTTTCACAAACTCCAGCGCCCACTCTTTTTCTTTGGCGGCTTCATCGCCGGGCAGGCTTTCGGTGACTTTGATAATTAACTTCTGCTCCTGCTGAAGTTTTTGCATCACGCTGTCGAAGCCAAGCCAGAAGCTGGCAGGCGTCTCTATTGGAATCGGAATGTTTGCGCCAAATTTGGTGTCGAATTCCTGGTAGATATTTTCAAATTTGCCCTCAACCTCCACTTTCAGTGCGGGCGTAATGCCGGTGTAGGTCAGGTTATACGCTACCGCCGCGGGTGCCTGCATTTCGCTGAATGCCGCTTCAAGGATCACCGCCTGTTCCGGCGTCAGTTTTGCGCTAAAAATGGCGCTGTTTTTGGCGAACAGGCTTGGGCTTTGCGCACTGACCAGCTTGCCATTGGCGTTTTGCGCATCCAGTACGAAAAAGTTTACCGTGCCGTTGTCGTAAGGAACCTGTTGCAGGAGCGGGTTGGGCGGGGTCACTTTCAGCTTGCTTAAATAGGTTCTGAAGGCGCTTTTCAGGTCACTTTCCGGTATGGAGGTATCCACCTCAAAGTTGATATAACCACCTTGCTGATCGGCGCCATCCCCGGTGTATTTGATCAAGGTAAAAATGGGATTCCCCTCGCGCTCAGCGAGGTGGATATCGCCGGGCATATACCAGAACTGGTTGTCATCAGAATCATCAGCAAAGAAGGTGATGTTGTCGATGGTCGCGGTTTTTGCTCTGAGTAGTAACATAGCGGTTCCTTAAATGAGTTTGGCAATATCGATAAAATCAGCATCCGTGGTGGTGTTGATGCGCGGATCGTTACCGTTGCTGTGATCCGGCTGAAACTCGACCAGGATTTCCAGGGCAATGGTGCGGCAGTCGGCGTTCAGTTGGTCGGCGGAGAATGACTGCGGGTTCTCGCCATCTTCAGTAAACATCTGCATTTGCTGGAGCACGGGACCGTCAGGCCCGCTGTTGTAACTGAGAAACACCGTGGCTTGTCTGACAACCTGCCAGTCAAACCCGGCGGCAACCTGTAGCGTGCGCTGCGGATAGAGCGACGAAAAAATGAAAACATCCTGCCCGATAGCCTGGTTCAGCGTGACCGGGATATGCGGGGCATTGGCGGCATTGCTGTACTGCTTCGTGACGTCAAACTGCCAGAGATCGGCGTCCGGGAGCATCTGCGGGTAATTGACGTGCGTGGTGTATTGATCGAGCAGGAAACTTTTCGCAATGCGATTGTTTTTCTGCCGCAAATGCTGGCAGATGACGGTGACCAGCACCGAGTCATACCAGTCCCAGTTAAAGTGCGACTGCGCTTTTATCGTAAAGTCATAGCGCGCATATAAAGACTCAACGTCGAGGAAGACGTCCCCCAGCGAGGTGCTCATCGGCCCGGAACTCACGCTCGCCAGGCCGCCAATGGGCTGCTGGAAATAGACCGTAAACTGATAACTGACCGGCCAGACTATTTCGCCGGTGTTGGGATCGAGAATGCTGAGACGGGAAAAGGTTTGCGGCTGTGGCGCACCGGCGTTGAACTTGAGCGCCTGGTTCTGCTTGCCATAGGTCATGTTTGCCACCACCAGCAGAATATTATCGTCAAGCTCCGGGTTGAGCAGATGCACATTGACCGTACGGTGAGCAAAAAAATCATCCTTCAGATCGATCATTTCGATCACGCGTTGCGGCTGATAATCGCTGTTTTCAACCAGCGCGCCAAAGAGTGCCTGAGGGTAGATGGAGCGCTTGACGGCGGTGGTTTCCGAAAGCTTCGCACTCAGACGTCGATTATCCATTTCCTTCAGTGAGACCTGCTGTAAATAAAAGCCAAAACGGGGGGGCGTCTCAGGTGCCTGATGGGCAAACACCGGGGTGAAAAATTCACTGATTAAAACAGTCGTCAATTCTTCACCGGCCTGAATAATATGGCTGTCGGGGTCGCTTTGACGGGTCTTAATCTTGACGGTGCGCTGGCTAATCAGCGTTGAAGAAATATCCTCAATATCAACTGATAAAATAAGGACGTTAAATCCTACGCTGGTTTTTAAATAGTCGTATACCTCCTGCCAGTTTGCCTCCAGCTCAAACGTTGAGGGCGGTAACTGTTGCAAATAATCCACTTTATAACTTACGGCAACAGGAGCGGATTGCGGGGAGCGTAATAACGCCACCAGTACCTCAATATCCTCTTTTTTCTCTATTCTGCCGAAGAGATAGCACACTTGTTCATTGCTCAGTGAGGCTCTGTTCACTTGCTCAGGCAGCATGGCGGGAATGTTTAAGGTCGCACTACAGGCTATCGCCTGTAAGGGTTGCAACACGGCATCCGCAGGGATTGCCGGGCAGGATCTCGCCGCAGCTTGCGCCGCAGCCTGGCTGCTGGTCAACTGGGTTTGCAGCGACAGCATGGCATAATACACATCGCCCGGATCGCTGCTGTTGCGAAAGACCTGCAACTGCACGGCGGGCGTGTTATCGGTATGGAGAATGCACGTCGGCGTTGCCGCAATATAATAAAATATCGGGCGCTCCACCGCGGCCGGAATAAAAGCAATATTGTTCTGGATAATGATATTGGACATAGCGGTTGTCCATCTTAATCAAGAGAGACAGGCGCCAGGGAATGCATCAGCGCATTACCCTGGCGGGAAATATCGCTAGCACTTAACAAACACAGTGGTGCCGGTGAATTTATCCTCAATCTCTTTTTCCGGTTTTTCGTTATAAACAATGGTTGCTTTATAACTGTATGCAGCCTCGTTACCGGCCTCATCCGCCATGACTTGCACGGTGAGTGATTTGACGATGGTTTTCTTGTTCTCCGGGAACTCGTCCACCGTCAGATTTTTGGTAATTTTAAAATGGTACCGCGGATAGTCGATATACAAGTCGAAGGAGATAAACGCCACGTTTTGTTCCGGGATCTGGAACACAACGTTAAAGTTCTGTTGCCGCGGCAGGGCGTTCTCGATCTGGATTTGGTTGGCTTTGGTGGTGGCGTAATCCGGCAACTGAGAGCTGGAGTCCGAACCCGGCGGCACATAGGTCAGTTTACTGCCATCGACGGTGTGGTAGTCGGCGGTGAAGAAGATCGGTTCTTCCTGTTTAATACCAATCGGATAAATATAGGGCTGTGGCGGGTTTTTCTCGGTAACGATTTGGTTTACCGGGTTCTCTTCAATGCCATGTTTGGGATCGGAATATTGCGTTTTAACCACCACCTGCTCGAAGATTTTCCAGCCCGCCGGTGAGATCAGCGTGGCAATATCTGCATAGACGATACCGCACTGGGCGACGTTGATGGTTTCCACCAGACTATCCACCACTTCGATAGGCCCGGAATGATAGGGTTTGGCATGGACGCCGGAGAAGTTAACCACGTAGGAGTAGCTGTAGACGCGACCGAGTTTCTGGTCGACATACCAGTAATCCGTTTTTTTCGGCTTATCGTTATCTTTGTCGAAGGTCAGCGTAGAGGCTTTGTCGCCATATTTAACCGTGACGATAACGTTTTCAATATTGTATTTCGCCAGATCGCGGGTGACATAGAACTCCGGTTGCAGGTGACTGTAGAACGGGTCGTCAAGATCGTACTCTTTAAAGTAATCGTCCAGTTTTTCGCCTTTCTGCAACAGCGAAAGGATCGAGGGGAGCTGCGTTTGCGGCGCGATGGTAAAGGACACCACGGCATTTTCTGAATAGACGCGGGTGAAACTTTGGGTGTCATTCAGGCTCTCTTTGAATTTATCGAAGCCGCCAGCATCGTTCAGCAGGTTCAGGCTCATATCGAGACCGGTCTGGCTACTGAGGATCTGCTCAACCTGTTTCTGCCCCCACAGGCGAAGCGACTCTTTCCAGGCGAGGTATTGTTCCGGGCTCATGCCCAGTTCCTCTGGCCCCAGGCCAATATCCACTTTGGAGGTGATCGCCTGCGCATCGAGGTATTTTTGCTCGATTTTTTTCTCATCGGCAGACCAGGTGTGGCGATCGATCGTTTGCGTCACCTCTTTGGTTTTTTCGCTGCTATAGCTGACGGTAACGCTTGCCGCCGGGAGTGAGGCATCCAGCGTGAAATTAAACCGGACGCCGACGCTGGCATTTTTTTCAGAGCCTTTGAGAACCTGTTCGAATAGCGTGGCGCCTTCGCCGGTCAGCGACAGGCTAAATACGGTATCGTTGTCACCCAGGCCCGATGGGGTCAACACCGTGGGGATCTCCCGGTAAAACGCCTTGTTATTATCGAGGATCAAGGTGGCCTGCGCGGTGGTATAACGCGGCTGTTGCAGCTTTATCTTTTTCGCTTCATCCGGCATCAGGCGGTTTAAGAATTGATCATCGCCTTTGCTGGGGTCGTACAACTCCTCATAGACACTGGCCTGTTCGGCGGTTAAGCCGGTGTTTTTCAGCGCGGTATCGCGATCTTTTTCTTTCGTTTTGTTGGTCGGATCGTCTTTAAAGGCTTTATTGGCCTTCACGTACTTCACAATCAGCGTCGATTTGGCGCGCAGTTGCCCCGAAATGTTGTTATAGAGCAGGGCGCGGATCTTATCTTTCATCTCCTCCGTGGGCTGGGGCAGGTTAACGGTAAACTGCGCATAGCCGCCCTGCTGGTCGGTGCTGCGGTACTTGTAGAACATAAACTGCGGTTTCCCGTCTCGGGCGGAAAACACCGGAATTTCGGGCACGACGTAAAAAACGTTCTTGTCATTACTGTCGGCATAGCAGGTATAGGCATATTCAGTGAGACCTAAATAGCTGCTGACGGGAATTTTGACAGATTGCTGCAATGCGGTCGTTAACATGTGCGTTTCCTCTCAGTGATGTTACTTGATGTACTGCAACAGGATGGGGCTGACGGTGGACTGCTGTGGACCTGACTCGTACTTCTTCGACCAGTGTGACGCCGGTACGCCCTCCCAGCGGTATTCAATGCGCCCGTTCAGGTTTTCGGCATGGGTATTCAACAACCAGGTGCTTTGCCACTGGTTGCCGGAAAACTGAAAATTGGTGGAGACTTTTTTCAGCGAAGAGGTGGCGGGAACCCAGGTGGCGTTGCCGGAGATGCTGGCAAACACGGTTGCCAGATGGCTGGCGTCGAACACCACGGTATTCACGCCAATGTCGGCTGGCCACAGGGTAATGTCCTGTTGCCAGAACAGCGTTTTCGTGAAGGTGGAGTAGTCGGCGAAGGTGACCGTCAACGTTATGTCGCCGGGGGTACCCTCGTTCTCCAGCGTGACCGGAGGAAATGCGGGCCACTGCATGGCCTGCGTTTGACTGCCCCAGCGTAATTCGATGGCGGTTATTTTGTACTCACTCGCTTTAAAACCCAGTTGCACGGTGCAGCGATGGTGCTCAACGGGTTTATCCGGCCTTGAGGGTTCTGGCAGCGGCGATGGGCTGTAGGAGACGATCGAGTCAAAAGGCAACTGACTGAGCAGCGGCGCAAGATCCTGGTCGTACTCCAGCAAATAACGCTGCGGCACGCTGTGGCTGTAGGTGATGTTATAGGTGATGTGATCGGGTAACTGGCTAATGCTGGTGACGTTTTTTAAGGTGTTACCGGTCAGCAGCGCCGCGAGGTTCACCAGTTCGCTGCGCACCAGCGCCCGGGTTTCCACAGACGGTGAATTGACGTAGTGGTGGGTAAATGTGATCGCACCAACGTCAATTTGCTGATTAATCAGCGCAATCAGTTCCGGTTTCTGGCGGATGCCCTGCGTCACCGCCAGGCGTAAAAAGGCGAGCCAGTCTGCGTCAAGCGTGCCGTCCGCCTCGCAAATGACCAGAAACGTCGTGAGGGTGTTAAGAAACACCTGGTTTGCCGTTCCCTGAATCGCGCCCGCCAACTGGCTGCTTTCGGCATGGGTCAGCGCCAGTTTTGCGTCGCTGAATTCAAACCGTCTGGAGGTGCCGTCCGCGTTGTTAACAAACCGCAGGCCAATGGCGATCTGACTCTCGCACTGCATCAGTTGGACGTTCTGCAACCCTGGTGCGATATGCTGTTCGATCCATGCGACGATGGCCCCTCTGTCTGCGGGGAGTTGAGGTGAAATAAACGTGGCGAGGCCGCCGCCGGGGCTGGTTATCAGGTGCAGGGCGCTCACCGGCGTATTCTGCATATCCAGTACCAGATCCGGGGTAAAACGGCCATAGGTGTACACATCCGCCGGTTGGGTTTGATCGTGAAAAGCAAACGCACTCTCCAGCAGAAAAAAATCCTGCAATGTTTGCTCCGGGTTGAGGTATTCGGCTGTCATGGTTAGGCCTCTATATCGATCGTTTGATCGCCGCTGACGTAATCCGACCACTCGCCAGTACGTGTCCTGTAACGAAAACCCGCGGCGAATATTGATGTCACGGTCCAGCGATACTCAAAGGTGGGTTGCGAGTGGGTAAACGCATGTGCCTGCTCATCGTCCCGTCCCTGCGCCTGAAACAGCAGCTCTACGTAGGGCATCGTCGCCGGAAAGTGAACGGTTATCAGCGCTCGCTGTGCGCCAAACTGCGGGAAACACCAGGCGCCAATGGTGGTGCTTAACATCACGGGGGTCGGCAACGGGACGACGCCCGGCCCGGACACTTGCTCAGCGGTCAGCTCCGCGTGGTCCTCCTTGTCGAGTCGCGGATAGCTGAACCACTGCGCTTTCTCCGTTAACAGCAAGGGAACGTTCTTATCCTGACTGTGGAAGATGCCGCTTAACCGGCAGCTGGATGCAAAGCCGGGATCGATATTGATGGTTAAAAACGGGCAGGGCAGCGCGTTATAACCCAGCACCAGCGTGCTGCCAGTAAAGGGCGTGAGTTCGCCGATCAGAAACTGACGCCCGTGATCGGTTGACCAGGTAATACGCACCTGGTAGTGATAACTGTCTGCTCCGTCCGGGCTGTTGTTATAAAACTCACAGGCTAAATGGGTGGTTGTGGCCTGCAGCAGCAGCGTTTTTGTTTGCTCCGTGGGGTACAGCAGCCCCGGCGGGATCGTTATTTGCACATCAATATTGACGCGATCGCTCAATCCCGGTGGCCAGGTGTAGAACAGATCGAACATCAGTTTGCCGTCTGGCATCGGCAGCGGTTCGGGATAATGCAGAATGGCGTTGATGTCGACTTTGGCGATCTGCTGCGCGGCAGCAAACGGATCAAGGGTGAAACAGAGCGGGCGACGGGTCAGTTCCTCCCGGAACAGTTCAATGACATCGTGCCCGTCATTCGGCATGTTCAGGCCAATCCAGGTGGTGTTGCTATCAACAGGGCCGGACCAGGGTTGTCCGTAACGATTGTACAACCGGTCGAGCAACGCCTGGCTGAACAGGCGTATGAGCGCCGGATCCGTTGACGTGAACACCGGCGTGATGTTGAGCGGAAGTCGGGTGAGATGTTCAGCAAGATACCCGGCAAGTTGCAGGTAGTTAAAAACGACCAGATTGTCCGCCCGCCGCTGACTGCCCGGTACATTGTCGGCCAGCACGGTAATCAGCGTTTTCACATTCGTGTCGACGGTATAGTCCAGACGCGGGGAGACGCCGATAACGCCGCCATCCATCCGCGCACCAAAGCCGGCAATATCATCACGCAGGACTTTTTCAATCAACGCCGCACTATGGACATCCAGCAGCACAATAAACTGAATATCTTGTGCGGTGTACCAGGTCGGGTCATAGGGGGCGTCGGTTAGCGTAGAGGGATACGCAAGCGGCGCGCTGAAGCCCAGTTGATCGGGGGACACCGGCAGCACGCGGATGCTGGAGTCCGGGTGCTGGCGACTGAAGTTCACCAGCGTCTTTTGGTCGGCAAATTGCAACTGGCAGGTAAACGCCAGTTTGCCGTAGATCACCTGCAGGCTGTAGCTGCGGATAATATCCAGCGAAAACGCCAGCGGCGGCGGTTCCGTGGCAAGGATGGCGCTGCTCTGTGGGTAGAGATAGAACACCCCATCCTGCCGGTAAGCCGCGACGAAAAGGTGATCGTCGCTGGTGATGATCTGTTGGAAATCCGGATAGCCTTCGTACATGGCGCTATTTTCCCATTACCGTAATGTAGTTCTGGTAATCCTGACGCCACTCGTCGGGCAATTGATCCAGCACATTCACCGGGCGCTGGTTGTACTCTTCTTCGTACTGCCACTGCATCTGGCTGTCACCCACCAGTACACCGTTGGCGTACAGCGTGCTGCGTCCTTCCAGCCCATCGGCAAGGGGATCGTCGGTCGACAGATGCAGGTTATAAACGACCTGTTCATCCGTTGTTGTCTCAATGGCATCAATGGCGGATTCCCCTTCATGCGTTATCAGCCTGTGTTGCGACGTCAGTTCCTTTGCCAGCATGATGCCGCTGGTGGTGCAGATGGGGTGCCCGGCGCTGGTGGTCAGGCTTTGCGCGCCATGTTGAGAGGTAAAATGAATCACCCGACAATCGGATTCATTACCGCGAATGACATCTTCGACACGTAAATAACGCTGTTGCTGGGATAATACCCATTCGCCAGACACAATCGATTCAATATTTTTCTGGCTGCCATCCTGCATCGTAATGTGCGTACCTTTGGCCAGGCAGCCATAAACAATTTGCATTGGCTTTATGGTGAACGTATTAAGAAAACGCTGCTCGGGTAATACATTTTTGGGCGCATTGGTAATAAAGCTGGCGACGTTTTTCCCGCCAGCGGAAACCCCCATTTTGAAAATATAATAAACATTTTCACCAGATTGAAAATCAACCGTTTTAAACCTCAGCCAGTCAAGATCCCAGGAAATGCTATTGCCGTTGATTTGCGTTTTTGGACTGTTAAACACATTCACATCACTGAGCGGTGTAATGGGATCGCCGCCCGCGCGCGTGCGAATAAGGTAAATGGCGTTCCAGGCATTTACCGGACGCCCGCCGCTCATGTCAATATTATTTAAATAGGTAACCTGGCCTTTAATGGGGACACTGACCACGCCATTATAATCATGCCAGTAGTCGCAGTCGGTAGACTCGCGGGTTAAACAAATTTTAATCTGGCTATTATGTTTCAGGTCGGTGGGGGAGGTATTAATGATTTCTTTGGGATAACTTTGCGAGGCAATCACTTCTGCGCCAAACACCGTTTGCTGATTAATGGTCTGCGCAAAGGTATAAATTACGGCAACGTTTTCTGTGTTTTCCTGCGGAGAGCGGGAATAAACACCGTTAGCCTGAATATGGCAATCCGCCGCGTTAATATAGGACTTGGTGTAATTTACCGCCCCCACGCTGTTGGCATCGCTGTCAAACAGCCCCAACGTTTGCGTGACATTGGTCGCCTGGGTAGGCAGCGATCCCAGGGCATCGGCGGTGTAATTCCGGCCATCCAGGGAGTTGATATCCACAATGCTGTAAACCGGCACCGCGCCGTTGACGCTGGCTTGATCAAGGCTACCGGCGCTGCTTTTAAAGCGGGTAGCGTCGTTCCACTGGCGGCTGAATGCCGGGTAATTGTTTGGGGTGATGCCCGCCAGCGCCAGTTGAATTGCATAGAATCGCACCAGTAAGGGGTCATTGGCATCAATCGCGAATGTGCCTTTGTTGCCGTATTGTGCGATCACCTTTTTGACAACATCTTTGTCGTCATTGGAGTAGCTTAGTGTCGTCATACAATAATCCAGAAAAAGAGGAAAAAGTGATCCATTCCCGCCAGAGAATAGATTGTAATTATGTTTATGAATAACAGTTTGTTGCCGTGTCTATACGTGGTTAATACGTTTTTTGCATCAATGTATTATGGGCAGTTATTGCTCTTTGTTGAATCAATGTCGTCTTTTTACGGTGTGTCGAATAATACATTAAGCATGGCTTAAATTGTGCCGGGTAAAAACAGGCGAAACCCGTTGATTCCCCGTGCAGTAAGCCTGGGTTATTATTTCTTACGGTAATTGATTAATGTCTGTAATAACATATATTTTAGCGAGCATGGCGCTACCTCAACAATGGTATTAGGTCCGTGTCTTTGCGAAACAGTTTTGAGGTAACTACGTCATTAACAATATGCAGCAATATCAAAAAATACAACATTGAGAATAAAATAAAAATATTAACTATTTAAATCATGTGGTTAATGACTTTTTACGAAATTGTTATTAAGCAGTGTCAAAATATTTTAATTATTAAATAGTCTGCAAATAATGTTGTTGAAACATTGTTCTGGGTTAGATGGAGTATATATGATGTCTGATATAGTTGTTATTAATGTATACAATGCGAACAGACGCGAGTGATAGCGCATAATAAGAGAATAGATGCTGAGAATCAGGTATCGAGCAGACGAATCTGAAAGAAAACCGGTAAACAGCGCGCCTCAGTCGTGGTTTGTCGTGCTGATGAGCGCTAATTTCTGGCAAAGGATATACGTTTTACATCGTTTGCCGGTGGTTTTTTTCTTCCTAAGATGGCTTCGCGCCTTCACTACTCAAAAAGGAAGAAAAAGAGATGAAAAAACGTGTCGTTACCGCAGGCCGTATTGTCAGTTTGTCCCTTATTTCCGCTGTCATTCTGGCTGGTGTTGCCTTTCCGGGTTACGCCGAACCGCAGAAAGGCGGCGTGCTGCATGTGGCGCTGGGGAGCGATACGCCGATTATCGATCCGTCAATCACCGCCTATTCCGTCACCGCGCTGGTCACTCGCAACGTGGTGGATTCACTGGTGGGCCAGGCGGAAGATAACCGTTTTACACCGTGGCTTGCACAGCGCTGGGAAGTTAACGACAACAATACCGAATACACTTTTCATCTCCGCCAGGATGTCACCTTCAGTGATGGCACGAAATTGGATGCGGAAGCGGTAAAATACAACTTTGACCGTATTCTTGATCCGAAAACCACCTCCAGCTATTCCAAATCGTTGCTTGGCCCGGTGGCGTCGATTACCGCGCCGGATCCGTACACGGTAGTGATCCGTTATAAGTCCCCGTTTGCACCGTTGTTGCAGGGCTTAAGTTTGCCCTATTTAGGTATTCAGTCACCGACCTACCTGAAAAAGAGCGCCAACACCAGTAACACGGTGGTGGGGTCCGGGCCGTTTATTCTTGACTCCTTTGTGAAAGGCAGCGGCAGCCGTCTGAGCAAACGCGCGGATTATCACTGGGGGCCGGGCTATGCCAGTCATCAAGGGCCTGCCTGGCTCGACGGTATTGAGTTCAAGTATCTGCCGGAATCTGCGGTACGCCTGGGGGCGCTGAATAGCGGCCAGGTGCAGGTGATCGACGCCATTCCACCGGTGAACTACGCGCAGGTGAAAAATAACCCGAAACTGGACGTCATTACCCGGGAAAACCCCGGTGTACCGCGCGTCCTTTATCTGAATAGCGACACCGGCATCTTTAGCGATGTCAAGGTGCGCCAGGCGTTCCAGAGCGCTATCGATCGCGCATCCGTGGTGAAGGCGGCCTTTTTCGGCATTCTGAAGCCGGCGGACAATATCCTCGGGCCTGCGACGCTCGATTACGATCCGTCGATTGCCGGTAAGTGGGGGTTTGATCTGCAAAAAGCCAATCGCCTGCTGGATGAGGCAGGCTGGACGCAAAAAGATGGCGAAGGTTATCGGCTGAAAGAGGGCAAGCGTTTGTCGGTGCAGTTCAGCTACGCCTCCAGCGATGTGGAAGCGGCGGATGTGACGCTGTTCCAGGCGATTCAGTATCAGGTGAAGCAGGCCGGCTTTGAACTGAAACTCGATCCGCTGGATTCCGGCATCCTCAGCAGTCGCACGGCGGCGAATCACTATGACATTATCTCGAACTACTTTGTTCGTCCGGAGCCGGACATTCTGCGCACGGTGTTTCACTCCAACTACATTCCGCCAAAAGGGAACAACTTCAGCCGGATAAAAGCGCTGGACAGTCAACTGGAGACCGCCGTGGGTGCCAGCGACGCGGAGCGTAAACGCCTCTATTACGCCATCCAGCAGCAGATCATTGATCAGGCGTGGGCGGTGCCGATTTATATTCCGGCGTATCAGTTGGGTAAATCGAAACAGGTGCAGGGTATTAGCTGGGCCACTAACGCGAAGCCGAACTTCTATGATGTCTGGATCCAACGTTAAGCTGCGGGCCGCAGGCAAACGGCTGCTGACCATTTTCGCCGTGCTGTGGGGCGCGGCGACGCTGACCTTTATTGCCGTGAAGCTGATCCCCGGCGATCCGGTGGCGATTCTGATGGGCAGCGCCAACAGCGTTGTGGATGACAGTTTTCGCGAAACGCTGACCCGCCAGTTTGGTCTGGATAAGCCCCTCTGGTTGCAGTATCTGCGCTATTGCGGCGAGGCGCTGACCGGCAACCTCGGGCAGAGCTATCAGTACCGGTTACCGGTGGCGCTGGTGATTGGCGGAGCACTGAAAGAGACCGTTCCGTTGGCCGTGAGCGCGTTAACGCTGGCGCTGCTGTTGGCGGTGAGTAATGCGCTGCTGACCGCCGGGCGCAACCCGCGCCTGCGTAATCTGCTGGCCGGGCTGGAGCTGATGTTGCTCAGTACGCCGGTTTACTGGATCGGCATTGTGTTGTTAAGCCTCTTCAGCTTTAGCCTGCAATGGTTTCCGGTGACCGGCAATGACGGCTGGATGTCGCTGGTGTTGCCGGTCGTAACGCTCAGTTTGCCGCTGGCGGCGATGCTCAGCCAGGTGCTGCGCGATGGGCTGGAAGAGGCGCTTTCCCAGCCGTTTGCTGTCACGGTGCGTACGCGTGGCGTCAGTGAAACGCGCCTGCGACTGCGTCATGCGCTGCGCCATGCGTCACTGGCGGTATCGACCCTGACCGGCACGCTGTTGGCCAGCGTGCTGGGCGGCTCGATCCTGACGGAAACGGTTTTTGGTCGCGCAGGGCTGGGCCAGGTCACCCTCAGTGCGATTGAGAACCGCGATATGCCGCTGGTGCTGGGCGTGGTGATGTTCTCTGCGCTGCTGTTTGTGGTGATCAACCTGCTTATCGATGCGCTCTATCTGCTGATCGATCCGCGTCTGCGAACAAGGAGCCACGTCGATGAGTGATTTTCTGCTGGCGGCTTCCCGCCGCGTACGTGCGCGTTACCGCAACCCGTGGCTGACGCCGGGCACCCTCATTCCCTTATTGCTGGTACTGCTGCTGAGCGTGGCCGTGTGCTTTCCATCGCTGTTTACCCCTTACCGACCGGACGATATGGATCTGGGGGCGATTTTACAACCGCCGGGGCTGAAGCACTGGTTCGGTACCGATCAACTCGGGCGCGACGTCTTTGCTCGCGTGGTGTATGGCAGCGCGTTGTCGCTGGGTATTGGCGCGGGCGCAACGCTTATCGCCAGCACGGGAGGTATTCTTCTTGGCACCCTCGCCGGGTTGGCCCCTCGTGCGGTGCGCCAGACGCTGGTGCGGCTGCTGGATGTGCTGCTGGCATTCCCCGATCTGTTGCTGGCGCTGCTGGCGATCGCGGTGCTGGGACGCGGGCCGGAGAATACGTTACTGGCGGTCGGGCTGGCAGGCATTGCCGGTTATGCGCGGCTGGTGCGCGCGCAAGTGTTGCAGGTTAGGTTGTCCGGGTATGTGCAACATGCGGTTGCGCTGGGAGAGTCGCCGCTGACGATTATCCTGCGCCATATCATTCCCAATACGCTGCGCCCGTTACTGGTGCTGGCAACGGTAGGAATGGGTTACGCGGTGCTGTCCGCGTCGGCGTTGAGTTTCCTTGGACTGGGCGTTACGCCGCCCACGGCGGAGTGGGGGGCGCTGCTTTCCGAAGGGCGTAATTTCCTCGATAGCGCGCCGTGGGTCAGCCTGCTGCCCGCCAGCGTTGTCGCGCTCTCCGTGATCGCCATTACGCTGCTGGGGCGGCGTTTGCAAACCATTATGGCCAAAGGCGGTATCGAATGAATACAGAGATCCTGCAACAACCGCTACTGCGCGTGGCGCAGCTGAGCGTCAGTTTTCCTTCGCCGCAGGGCGTGGTGGAGGCCGTAAAATCACTTTCATTCAGCGTCAATCCTGGCGAAGTCGTGGCGCTGGTAGGCGAGTCCGGTTCGGGGAAATCGGTCACTGCCCGCACGCTGGTAGGACTGGCAGGCGTCGGTGCGGCGATCCGCGCCAGTGCCTTAACCCTGACAGGACGCGATGGCCAGGTGCAAGAACTGCTGAAGTGCGATACCCGACGCTGGCGGCAACTGCGTGGGCGGGAAATCGGTTTTGTTTTACAGGATGCGCTGACATCGCTCGATCCGTTACGTCGTATTGGCCAGGAAGTGGCGGAACCTCTGTTGACTCACGGGCTGGCGCGAAAAGCGGAGGTCAGTCAACAGGTGGCTGCGTTGTTGATTCAGGCGGGGATCCCCGACCCGCACAATCGCATGGCGCAGTACGCTCATGAGCTCTCCGGCGGCTTGCGGCAGCGTGCGTTAATTGCCTCTGCGCTGGCGGCCGGTCCGCGTTTGTTGATCGCCGATGAACCGACCACCGCGCTGGATGCCACCGTGCAAAAACAGGTGCTGAAAGTTTTCCGCGCGCTGGCGGATGCCGGGCATGGCGTGCTGTTGATCACCCACGACCTGTCGGTGGTTGCGGATATTGCCGATCGGGTGGTGGTGATGCAACAGGGAGAGGCGGTGGAAAGTGGCACGGTGCAGCAGGTGTTGCATGCGCCGCAACACCCCTATACCCAACGTTTGTTGGCGGCTATTCCGGGCGCGGGCACGCGTGGGCAGTGGTTGACCGGGAGCGATCCGTTGGCGCATACGCCGGTACGTGAGCATGTCGTGACCGGAAGTGCAACGCCCGTGCTGGCGGTGGATAACGTCTCACAGGCGTTTTCATTGCCGGATGGCGGCGTATTGCAGGCGGTGAATGACGTGTCATTGCAGGTGGCCTACGGCGAGACGTTGGGCATTGTTGGTGAATCCGGCTGCGGAAAAACCACGCTGGGTAAACTGATGCTGGCGCTGCAAACGCCACAGCAGGGCGAAATCCGTCTTGGCGGGCAGGCCTGGAGTACATTAACCGAACGTCAGCGGCGTCCGCTGCGTACACGCATTCAGACCATTGTGCAGGATCCGCTCGGCTCCTTTAATCCGCAATACACGGTGGCGCAGTTGCTGCAACAGCCGTTGCGGTTACATACCACGCTTTCTGCTCCGGCCCGTCTTGCCCGCATCGAGACCTTGCTGACGCTGGTGGGGTTAAGCCGTGATCTGCTGAGCCGACGCCCGACGACATTATCCGGTGGTCAGCGGCAACGCATTTCTATTGCGCAGGCGCTGGCCTGCGAGCCGGACATTCTGATCTGCGATGAGCCGGTCTCGGCACTGGATGTGACCACGCAGGCGCAGGTGTTGGATCTGCTGGTGGCGCTGCAAAATCGTCTGCGCGTGTCGATGGTGTTTATTTCGCATGATTTGGGCGGTGATTCTGGCATTGATTTTTTATCCGCTGCGCATGCGCTTATCGGTCCTCCTGAACGGGCGTAACGGCATCGCCTCGCTGATTACCGTGTTGCTGATTTGTGTGATTGTGTTTATTCCGATGATGATTGTGCTGTCGTCGCTGGCGGTCGAAATAAATAATCTGTATCAGCGCCTGCAAAATAACGCCACCGACCTGCCGCAATTATTAAGCAACGGCATTGCGCATCTGCCGGAATGGGCGAGAAATTATCTGCGGGAGAATGACTTTGATTCCGTGATGACCATCCGGGAAAAACTTTCCGGTGTTGCGCTGAGCGTGGGGCGTTACCTGGCCGGAAGCGCGGTGATCATTGGCAAAGGTACGCTGGGGATTACCATCAGTTTCTGCTTAATGGTCTATTTACTGTTCTTTTTATTGAAAGATGGTGCGCATCTGGTGCGTAAAATCTATGAAGCGATGCCGCTGTCGGCAAAAATTAAACGCCGTCTGTTTCTGAAATTTGCCGGTGTGGCGCGCGCTACCGTCAAAGGGACGCTGGTGGTGGCCATTGTCCAGGGGGCGCTGGGCGGCATGGGTTTCTGGTTCGCCGGCTTCAACGGCAGCCTGCTGTGGGCCGCGCTGATGGCGTTTTTGTCGCTGATCCCGGCGGTGGGAACCGCGATTGTCTGGATCCCGGCGGTGATTTTCCTCTACGCCACCGATGAACTTGCAACGGCAACAATGCTGACGCTCTATTTTGTGGTGGTGGTGGGGCTGGCCGATAATATTTTGCGTCCGCTGTTAGTGGGGAAAGATACCCGCATGCCGGATTATTTGATCCTGCTTACCACGCTGGGCGGCCTGCAATTCTTTGGCATTAATGGGTTCGTACTGGGGCCAATGATTGCCGCATTATTTATCAGCTCGTGGAATTTGTTGGCAGAAGCGCGGGCCAGCGCCATAAAAGAACAAGAGTAGCGGAAGACGCGCCGCTGTCTATCACGCGGCGCGTTGCTGTCGGCGTAAAGAAGTGCAAAGCTTTTGAGTAAATTCCTGGCCTGTGATAGAAATAAGCCGTGTTTAACGACCGGGGACATATTATTCCGCGACGATGAGAAGCAATTTGCGGATAATTGTAATGATATGGATATTCCATTCAGCATTTTCACGTCTGTTTTTTCTCTTCCCAATACCTGCTGCCCGCTATCGGGCGAACAATACTGGCGCTCGGCGCTCTAGTTTTCTCTCTGCCTGAACAGGCCGCTTGCGCGCGGCGGATATCTCTGTTGGTCCGGTTTGCCGTGGTTCGGTAAGCCGCAAAGGATTGTATTCTCAAGCAGGAGAAAAAAATGATTTATTGGATCTTATTAGCGCTGGCCATTGTCACGGAAATTACCGGCACATTGTTGATGAAATGGGCAAGTATAAGCGAGAGCCATAGCGGTTTTATTTTAATGCTGGTAATGATTGCGCTGTCGTATATTTTCTTGTCATTCGCGGTAAAAAAAATCGCTCTTGGTGTGGCGTATGCATTATGGGAAGGTATCGGCATAGTATTGATTACCGTGTTGAGCGTTTGCTTATTTGATGAACCGCTATCGACGCTAAAAGTGGCGGGGCTAACAACGCTGGTGCTGGGCATTGTGTTGATTAAATCAGGGACGCGCAAAGCCGTGCGCCAGGAGCGTAAACATGTCGCCGTTTGAATGGATCCATGGGGCATGGCTGGCCATTGCTATTGTGCTGGAGATTACGGCAAATATCTTTTTAAAATTGTCCGATGGTTTTCGCCGTAAAGCCTATGGCTGCGGATCGTTGCTGGCGGTGCTGGCGGCGTTTAGCGCGCTGTCGCAAGCGGTAAAAGGCATTGATCTTTCTGTCGCTTACGCCCTGTGGGGCGGCTTCGGCGTTGTCGCCACGCTGGCGGCGGGCTGGATACTTTTTGGGCAGCGTCTGAACGATAAAGGCTGGTTGGGGTTGATATTATTAATCGTCGGGATGACACTGATTAAACTGGCCTGATGTGATCGCTGCCCGTTATTGCGGGCAGCGAAATTCGTCGGCTGTATTACGCTTAGATTACCGTGACGCACTGCGGCTACTTTTTCGGGCCACCATGAAGAGGCGGCGAATGTTTAATCCGTTAAGCTGGCGAAATATCCCCACAGCCCGAACCCTGTTCATCATGATTTTTATGGCAGGGATTGGCCTGATTATTTCCGTTGTCGCATTACTCTATCTCTCGTTACATCTGATCAGCACCAAGACCAATGAAATTGATCGGCACCGCACGGCGCTCTCGGTAGAAGGTGCGATTCAGACCGCGATTAACCGCACCCGCTCGCTGGTGATTGATAACGCCGTTTGGGATGATGCAGTGCGTGAGACCTACCGCCCGCAGCTTGATCCTCAGTGGCTGTTCACGACCTGGGGGGCGGGGTTCAAAGTGAACAATCTCTATGATGGCACCTTCGTGCTGGACGAAAATTTCCGCGTGTTGTGGGGCGCGTTTCGCGGCGAACCCTTTAACGAAACGAATCTCGCCTTTTTTGGCGACGGGTTGGTGGCGTTAATCCGTAACCATGCGCAGTCGTTACAGGCCGGGCAGGAGGTTTTTGCCGGTCTTACCCGAACCCGCGAGGGGGTGGCGTTTGTCAGTATTGGGCTTATCCGTCCGATGGTGGGCCGCCTTGAGGTGTATGACCAAACCCGCCGCTATCTGATTATTACCCGACATCTCAATGCCAGGATCCTGAGCGATCTCGGCGCCACCTTTCAGATTGAAAACCTGAGCTATTCGCCAGGCGTGGAGACGGCGGCCAGTATTCCGATGCGCGGATCCGCTGGCGAGTTGCTGGGCTACCTGAGCTGGACGCCGGGTCTGCCTGGCGTGCAGGCCGCCCGCGCAGCCGCCGGGGATATCCGCCGCATTGCAATGCTTGCGTCTGCGTTAATCCTTCTGTTTATTGCCCTGAGCAGCGCCGGGTTATATAAGCTGGCGAAAGAAGAGAAAATCGCGCGCAAAATCGCCCTGACGGACTGGTTGAGCCGCCTGCCTAACCGACGTGCGTTGATTGAACACCTGGAGCAGTTGAGCGCGGTGGGTGACAGTGAACTGATTAGCGTGGTGTTTATCGATCTCGATGGCTTTAAAGATATCAATGATATTTACGGGCATGATGTCGGCGACAGGTTAATTGTCACCATCGCCCAGACGCTGCGGGAGAAGATCCCTACGGATGGCATGCTGGCGCGGATGGGCGGAGACGAATTCGCGATGACGCTCAGCGGGCCGTGGTCGACGGAGAAAGCAACTGAATTTGCCGAAAGCGTGTTGCAGTATCTCACGTCGCCGGTCCGCATTGGCAAACGGACGATTCATATTGGCGCCAGTATCGGTATCGCCAGCGGGACGCTGGTGGAGTGCTCCAGTTCGGAACTGTTTCGCCGCGCCGACATCGCGATGTATCACTCTAAAATGACCGGCAAAGCCTGTATGACCCATTACAATGCCGAGCTGAACAGCGCTCGCGAGCGGCAACTGTTGATCGAAAATGACATTCGTGAAGGGCTGGAGCGCGATGAGTTTGATGTCTGGTATCAACCGATTGTTGATGCCCGTACACAGACGATGATTGGGGTGGAAGCGCTGGCGCGCTGGCCGCGTCGTCCGGGCGGCGAACTGAAGCCGGACGACTTTATTCCCGTGGCCGAAACCAGTGGCCTGATTTATGCGCTGGGTCAGTTTGTGCTGCGGCGCGCCTGCCAGCAATTAATGCCGTTGAGTACGCTCAAGCTGTCGGTAAATATCTCGCCTGCACAGTTTCGCGATCCGGACTTTGAAAACAAAGTTGCCACCGTGCTGGGCACAACGCAGTTTCCGGCGCGGCGGTTACAGCTTGAAGTGACCGAAACCTACGTACTGGAAAACCCGGAACGCGCACGTGCGGCGATCGCCAATTTAAAAGCGCTGGGTACGGCGGTGGCGCTGGATGATTTTGGCACGGGGTATTCGAGCATTGGCTATTTACGGCGTTTTAATTTCGACACCATCAAAATTGATAAATCGCTGGCCGGTCTGGTGGATGATGATGAACAGGCGTCGGTGCTGGTGAACGGCACCATCCGCATCGCCAGTGCGCTCGGTATGCAGGTGGTGGCGGAAGGCGTGGAAACAGAAAAACAGATGAAACTGCTGCGGCTGGCCGGCTGCGACCAGCTACAGGGCTACTATTACAGTGCGCCAAAACCGCTGCACGACATTTTGCAACTGCCGTTACAGCGGCAAGGTTGAACTAGTCGTTCTCTTTCGCCAGCGCTTCTAACTTATCGCGAAACCCGGTGACGGAAATAGCCCGGTTATCGGCGCGCCAGCGATCTTTTGCGGCAGGCGCTGAGCTTTGTACGGCAATCAACTGCCAGCCGTCATCGGTTTTCAGCATCAGCGGCGAACCACTGTCGCCCGGCAACGTATCGCACTGGTGCGACAGCACCGTGCTTTGCGCCCACCCCGTCACCACGCAATCCTGATGGCTGTATAACGTATCGAGGTGATCTTCCGGATAGCCGGACTGTGTGACTTTCCGATCGGTCGCTTTCAGCGCCGCAGTGAGCGCCTCTTTATCACCGGCGAACAGCGGCAACGGCGTAATGCCGGAAGGCGGGTTACGCAGCACCACCAGCCCAAAATCCCAGGACGCGGCAGAAGAGGGGACAATCCAGCCGTCGCCGTCTGCTTTCAGGCGGTGACCGAGCGAGGAATCGACCCGGCCTTCAATATCGTGAATTTCATAGCGCCAGACGCCTTTCTGCGACACAAAACGCAGGGCGACGGCCTTATCCGCTTTACCGCGCGGCGGCGTTAACAGGCAATGCCCGGCGGTTAAGGCCAGGTGAGGAGAAATCAGCGTCGCGGTACATAAGTTGCCGCTGGCGGTTTCCAGTTGACCAATCGCATCCCATGGCGCTTTGGTCGGTGTGGTGACCCGGACACGATCATCATGTCCGAAAAACAGCGTCTTCACGTCGCTGGCGTTTATGGCGTTATCATCGCCTTCGTCAGCATGCCCAACAGCGGAAAACAACAGCAGCGGTCCCAGCAACAGCACAACGGTTTTTCGCATATCACACTCGGGTGGGGGTAATTATGATTATTAAACGTAAGCCCAGGTTAATAAATATAGACGGGACGTGAAGAAAGTGGGAGTAAAATCAGCGCACTACATCAGTAAAGATAGAACTGGATGGCAATGATCGCGCAGATAATCAGCATCGCCAGGATCACTTCAAAACGATAACGTCGCAGCATATGCCCTCCAGAGAAAAGCGGCGCTTCGCCCTAAGGGTCAGCGCCGGTTAAACACGGCGCTCGTACGTTGAGCGCCGGATTCAATCACGTTTACTTATGCAGCCGGTTGTGCAGCCGGTTTAGCAGTGTGTTTTACGTGTTTAGTATGTTTTACGTGTTTTTTAGCAGCCTGCGCCTTCTGTTCTACAGCCGGTTTGGCAGCTTTTTTGTGGTGTTTTTTAACTTTTGCAGCCTGAGCTTTCTGTTCTACAGCCGGTTTAGCGGCTTTTTTGTGGTGTTTCTTAACTTTTGCAGCCTGAGCTTTCTGCTCTACAGCCGGTTTAGCGGCTTTTTTATGATGTTTCTGTACTTTTTTCACTGGTGCGGCGGTAGTGGTGGTAGTCGCAGTCGTGGTTGCAGCCGGAGCCGGAGTTGTAGTTGCAGTGTCAGCAGCGAAAGCAGCAGAAGACAGACCCATTGCAGCGGCAACAACCAGAGCTAATACTTTTTTCATTCCGATATCCTCGAATTGGTTTCTTCATTCAACCCCACTGCGGGGCCGTTGAAAGAACTATATCCATAAAAATTCACCACTTCCGTGAGTGATTGGTATCGGCGTGTAACGGAATGTACAGCGGGGATGTACAGCGAAAAATAGCGCGCCGGAACGCTGCTCCGGCGCGGGTTTACTACAGGTAGCGGCGGGTAAGATGCTCGCGGAAATAGCGCACGTTGAGCGCCTCGCCCGTGGCATTTTCGATCAATTGTGCGGTGCTGAAGCGGCTGCCATGTTGCCAGATATTTTGCCGCAGCCAGTCAAACAGCGCGGTGAAATCACCGGCGGCAATGACCTCGTCCAGCCCCGGTAGCGCGTTACGCGCGGCATGGAACAGTTGGGCGGCATACATGGCGCCCAGTGTATAAGAGGGGAAATAACCAAAGCCGCCATCGGTCCAGTGAATGTCCTGCATACAACCGTTACGGTAATTGCCTTCGGTGGAGAGCCCCAGCCATGCCTGCATCTTTTCGTTCCACAGCGCCGGAATATCCTCGACCTCAATCTCGCCATCCATCAGTGCGCGTTCGATCTCATAACGCAGGATCACGTGCGCCGGATAGCTGACTTCGTCTGCATCGACGCGGATATACCCCGGTTTTACGCGTTGATTCCAGGCAATAAAGTTGCGCTCTTCAAAGGCTGGCTGCATCCCGAAACGCTGCACGATGGCAGGTTGCAGGCGGCGTAAAAAGGCATCGCTGCGCCCGAGTTGCATTTCAAAAAAGAGGCTTTGCGACTCATGAATGGCGGTGGAACGCGCCAGCGCAATGGGCTGACCTGGCCAGTGACGCGGCAGGTTTTGCTCGTAACGCGCATGCCCCGTTTCATGCACCACGCCAAACAACGCGCTCAGCAGCTCATTTTCATCGTAGCGGGTGGTAATGCGCACATCTTCCGGCACGCCGCCGCAGAAGGGATGCGCACTCACATCAAGACGCCCGCCATTGAAGTCAAAACCCAGTACCTGCATGGCCTGCAATCCCAGTTCACGCTGCCCGTCGATGGGGAACGGCCCTTGCGGCGCAAGCAGCGATTGCTGTTCCTGTTTCGCGACGGCTTTCTGCAACAGGTCCGGCAACCAGGTTTTCATATCGCCAAACAGTTCATCCAGGCGGGCGCTGGTCATATCCGGCTCAAATTTATCGAGTAGGGCGTCGTAAGGCGTGCAGCCTTTGGCGGCTGCGCGCAGGTGTGCCTCTTCACGGCTCAGCCTGACGACCTCTTTCAGGTTGGCGGAAAATCCGGCCCAGTCATTATTGGGGCGCTGCGTACGCCAGGCGTGCTCGCATTTGCTGCCCGCCAGCGACTGCGCTTCCACCAGCGCTTCTGGCAACAGTGCGGCTTCCTGGTAATGACGGGTCATTTCACGCAGGTTGGCTTGTTCAATATCGTCCAGATCTTCTTGTTGCGCGGCCTGTATCCACTGACCGGTTTTTTTGTCGGTCAGGATCTGATGGCGCAACACGCTGAGTTCTGCCAGCGCTTCTCCCCGCGCGGCGCTTCCGCCTGGCGGCATCATGGCGAACATGTCCCAACTGGCGATGGCGGCGAGATGCGAAAAGCGCGACAGGCGAAGAAACGTGCGGGTGAGCTGTTGATAGTTTTGCTTGTCCATAATGCCTCTGGTTGTGTTTTTTTCTGCAATAACCACCTAAAAGTAGTAGTTATGCTGCCGATAATGGGATTTGTACCATAATAGATAAATCTTATTTACATCACCAAATAACAACACAGCGCAGCAATAATCATGAATCCATTTGTATGGGTAATCTTTGCTCTGATGGCGCTTGATGCCGTGCGTGAGCTGATGGGCGCCTCGTCCGTATTAGGGTTGTTTTAACGGGCTAACAGCGCAAATAAAAAACCCCGCGCGAGGGCGGGGTCATGACGCTTTTCGCGGCATTATTGCAGGCGAGCGTGGAGTCTGTTGCCTACCAATACCGCGATAACCAGCATTGCTGCAATAAAACCGCCCACGCCATTCCAACCGTAACTGTGCCAGAACACCCCACCTAACGTGCCCGCCAGGCTGGATCCCAGGTAGTAGCTGAACAAATAGAGTGATGAGGCCTGGCCTTTGGCGCGTTTTGCACGCGGCCCAATCCAGCTACTGGCGACCGAGTGGGCGGCAAAGAAACCGGCGGTAAACAGCAGCATGCCGGCAAAGATCAGCCACAGCGACGAGAACAGCGTTAACAGCAGACCCATCAGCATTATGCTGGTGGCGCCCATCATCACCGGGCCACGACCATATTTACTGGTCATCGCGCCCGCTTTCGGTGAACTCCAGGTCCCCGTTAAGTAGGCCACGGACAACAGCCCGACCACCGCCTGGCTCAGCGTCCACGGGGATTGCATCAGCCGGTAGCCAATGTAGTTAAACAGCGTGACGAACGAACCCATCAACAGGAAGCCTTCCAGAAACAGCAGCGGCAGGCCTTTATCGCGCCAGTGCAGGCGGAAATTGATAAACAGCGTTTTCGGGCGCAGCGATGACGGGCGAAAATGGCGCGATTCCGGCAAAATTTTCCAGAACATCAGCGCCGAGGCCAGCGCAAAGCAACCAATGGCCGCCAGCGCGATACGCCAGTTAAAAAAGTCGGTAAATACCCCGCTGATCAGGCGTCCGCTCATCCCGCCGATGGAGTTGCCGCTGATGTATAACCCCATGGAGAAGGCGACAAAACTGGGGTGGATCTCTTCACTTAAATAGGTCATGCCGACTGCCGCCACGCCGCTTAATGACAGACCCAGCAGCGCACGCATCACCAGAATGCCGTGCCAGCTGGTCATCATGGTCGACAGTAACGTACAGCAGGAGGCGAGTAACAGCGCGGTCACCATCACTTTTTTGCGACCAATCGCGTCCGACAGCGGGCCGGTAAACAGCAGGCCGATTGCCAGCATCGCGGTCGAGATAGAAAGGGAGATACTGCTGCTGGCGGGCGAGACGCCAAACTCATGGGAGAGCACCGGTAAAATCGGCTGTACGCAATAGAGCAGGGCAAATGTCGCTAACCCGGCGGAGAAGAGCGCCAGCGTCACGCGCATAAATTGGGGGGTACCACGTTTAATAAACTGTCCCGGCACAGAAACAGGTTTTTCGTCAACGACGCTTGCCGGCGCGGTGTCAACGGTTGTTGTACGACTCACTCGAGATCCTTAGCTTTTCATCCCGTGATTTTGGTGACGGGCTTACCACGTCATAAGGGTATGAAATGTGTAATATTCTGTCTAATATATTAATAATCTCAAATAAGACTTATTAAATATGAATATCGAGCTGCGCCATCTACGTTACTTTATTGCCGTTGCCGAAGAGCTGCATTTCGGCCATGCCGCCGCGCGGTTGAATATCTCGCAACCGCCGCTCAGCCAGCAGATCCAAATTCTGGAGCAGCAGATCGGCGCGCGTCTGCTGGCGCGCACCAACCGCAGCGTTTCTCTGACGCCCGCGGGCAAACAGTTCCTGGCCGATAGCCGGCAAATCTTAAGTCAGGTGGATGACGCCGCTGCCCGCGCCGCGCGTTTGCATCAGGGAGAAACCGGGGAGTTGCGCATTGGTTTTACCTCATCAGCGCCATTTATCAAGTCCGTCTCCGACACGCTGTCATCGTTTCGTCAACGCTACCCGGATGTGCATTTGCAAACGCGGGAAATCAACACCCGTGAGCAGATTGCGCCGTTAAACGAAGGGGGACTGGATCTGGGGTTAATGCGTAATACGCAACTGCCGGAAACGCTGGCATGGCAGGTGATCCTGCGTGAACCGCTGTTGGCCATGATCCACCGCGATCACCCATTAGCCGCGCGTGAGGCAGTGTCGCTGGTGGAACTGGCGCAGGAGCCGTTTGTCTTTTTCGATCCGCATGTGGGCACTGGCCTGTATGACGATATTCTTGGGCTGATGCGCCGTTACCACCTGATGCCGACGATTGCGCAGGAGGTCGGCGAAGCCATGACCATTATTGGTCTGGTGGCGGCGGGTATGGGCGTGTCGATTCTGCCTGCCTCTTTCCGGCGGGTACAATTGCGTGAAATGCGCTGGGTGCCGATTACCGAACCGGATGCGGTGTCGGAAATGTGGCTGGTATGGTCAAAACATCATGAACAGGGAACGGCGGCGGCGCGTTTTAAGCAACACCTGCTTGCGGCGGCGGGCGGATAATTTTTGCACATAAGTCCTTGCAAAATGTGCTGTAAATCACAAGCCGGGGTAAAAATTTGACGACGACCCGTGAAGTGCTTCACCATAGCCCCAGAGTTTATTTCGAAGCGCGAAAATAAGGGAGTCAGAGGTGGTTGCTGATAGTCAGCCTGGGCATATTGATCAAATTAAGCAGACCAATGCGGGGGCAGTGTATCGCCTGATTGATCAGCTTGGCCCGGTGTCGCGCATCGACCTTTCCCGGCTGGCGCAACTTGCGCCCGCGAGCATTACCAAAATCGTCCGCGAAATGCTCGAAGCGCACCTGGTGCAGGAAACAGAAATTCAGGAACCCGGCAGCCGGGGGCGTCCGGCTGTGGGACTGATGGTGGAAACCGAAGCCTGGCACTATCTTTCGCTGCGCATCAGCCGGGGCGAAATCTTCCTCTCCCTGCGCGATCTCAGCAGCAAACTGGTGGTGGAAGAGCGCCTCGAACTCCCGCTTGTTGATGCGTTACCGTTGCTGGAACGCGTCACGTCGCATATCGATCGTTTTTTTACCCGCCATCAGAACAAGCTGGAGCGCCTGACCGCTATTGCCATCACGCTGCCAGGCATTATTGATACGGAAAACGGTATTGTTCACCGCATGCCGTTTTATGACGATGTCAAAGATATGCCGTTGGGCGAAGTGCTGGAGAATCATACCGGGGTGCCGGTGTATGTGCAGCACGATATCAGCGCCTGGACGATGGCGGAAGCGCTGTTTGGCGCATCGCGCGGCGCGCGGGATGTGATTCAGGTGGTGATCGATCATAACGTGGGCGCCGGGGTGATCACCGACGGGCGCTTATTGCATGCCGGGAGCAGCAGCCTGGTGGAAATCGGCCACACCCAGGTCGATCCCTACGGGAAACGCTGTTATTGCGGCAACCACGGCTGCCTGGAAACCATCGCCAGCGTGGAAAGCGTGCTGGAACTGGCGCAGCGGCGTATGAGCCAGTCCATGAGTTCGATGCTGCACCAAAAACCACTGACGGTGGAGTGGCTGTGTCAGGCGGCGCAGCAGGGCGATCTGCTGGCAAAAGACATTATCAGCGGCGTTGGCGCCAATATTGGCCGTATCCTCGCCATCATGGTGAATTTGTTCAATCCGCAAAAAATATTGATTGGATCGCCGCTCAGCAAAGCCGCAGATATCCTCTTTCCCGCCATTACCGACTGCATTCGCCAACAGGCGCTACCGGCTTACAGTAAACACATCAGCGTGGAGAGCACCCAGTTCACCAACCAGGGCACCATGGCCGGTGCGGCGCTGGTAAAAGACGCGATGTATAACGGATCGTTGTTGATTCGTCTGTTGCAGGGGTAACAATTTTGCACTGTTGCCCTAAAAATTGCGCTACCTCAAGCTGAGTCCTGTGCACTTAACTTAGACTTTCCCCTACTGAATTATTTTCCTGGTTTATATTTTCGTTGAACAACGGTGGGGTTCGTCATGCTTAAGCGTTTCTTTGTAACGGGTACAGACACTTCTGTCGGCAAGACAGTGGCGTCCCGCGCGCTACTACAGGCGCTGGCTGCCAGCGGCAAAACAGTGGCAGGGTACAAACCTGTCGCCAAAGGAAGTAAAGAGACGCCGGAAGGGCTGCGCAACAAAGATGCGCTGGTGCTGCAAAGCGTTTCATCGCTGGAGTTACCTTACCAGGCGGTAAACCCTATCGCGTTAAGCGAAGAAGAGAGCAGCGTTGCGCACAGTTGCCCAATCAATTACACCCTGTTATCCAACGGCCTGGCGGATTTGTGCGACCGGGTTGATCATGTGGTGGTTGAAGGCACCGGCGGCTGGCGCAGCCTGATGAATGACTTACGCCCGCTTTCTGAATGGGTGGTGCAAGAGCAAATGGCGGTCGTGATGGTGGTGGGGATCCAGGAGGGGTGCCTTAACCATGCGCTTCTGACCGCTCAGGCGATTGCCAGTGACGGTCTGCCGCTGATTGGCTGGGTCGCCAACCGTATCAATCCGGGGCTGGCGCATTACGCAGAAATCATCAATGTACTGAGTAAAAAACTACCCGCGCCGCTGGTCGGTGAACTGCCGTACCTGCCACGCCCGGAACAGCGCGATTTGGCACAGTACATCAATCTGCAAATGGCAACCGGCATGCTGGTGGCCGACCGCGTTTTAGCCTGAAAAAAACCTCCGCCCGGATGGCGTAACGGCTGTACACCATGCCTAAAAAATTGTCTTAAAAGAGAAGCGCAAGAGTGACACTGTCACGAATTAACGGGCAGAGGGGTGTCCCGATCGTCTGACCGGGAGGGGAATTAACGGAAAAGCGGTTTTTGTGCGACCGGGATCAGCAACCGGGATTGCCAGTCCGCCAGCGTGAGTTGCGCCAGTAACCCCAACGCATGCCAGAAGGGATGCCTGGCTTCGTTGCTGAATACCGTGAGAAAACGCCCGGCCCACGGCAGCAGATGCCAGGCCAGCAATTGATCGCAGGCGACACGGTTGCCTTGCTCCGCCAGCCACGCCGCCAGCAACAGCAATGCGCCAAAGTGATCTTCGGGCTCATTTTGTCCGCTGCTGAAAACGACGCTGTTTTCACGCATCCACTGGCGCAGCGCAAGCGTAGAGTCGCCAAACAACACACTCTCTTTATCCAGCCATACTGAGCCCCACGGCGGTGCAGGCAATGCGTGGGGACCAATCAATAAACGCTGCCAGGCGTCCTGCAACGGTTCATCGCAGGCTATGGTAAAACCCGCAGTCAGTGGCTGAAGAACCGCTTGCGGCAGCGGCCATTGTTCGACCCCGTCACCCTGTTTAAACGCGGCAATCAGCGGTGCTGCCGGTTCGCTGTCCGGCGGGTAATAAAACAGTGCGCCCAGCACGCGGGCGGTAAAAATGAATGCTTCACGGGTATCGTCAGTCATAGTCTCCCCAATAATCTCGGCAATACCGTTTATAGAGGCCGGACAGGGCGTAAGCCGCTATCCGGCACGTACGCGATTAACCCGCAACGGCAACGCCGACGGTCATATGCAGCCCGTAAAACAGGCCGCGACCGATGACTTCGCCCGCCATCACCAGCACAATCCCGGCCAGCAGGCTGATCACCTGCGGTTGCTTATGCATCACCAGCGGACAGATCCAGCACCCCAGACCGAGCGCCACCAGCACCAAACGCCACACCTGTAGCATGCCGTAATCCGGCACCAGCGCGATGGCCTGTTGAACCGAACTGTGGATTTCGCCCAACTGCACGCTTTGCAACATCACCACTGCGCAGCTTGCCACCAGGGCGGCAACGCTAACCGCCGCAAAACGCGACGCGTTATAACGCATCCCCGCCAGTCTTAGCAGCAGCGCCCCCAGCAGTGGCCCGCCGATAAGCATCGTCAGGAAAAAGCTGGCGGTGGTGTAACCGTTGTGCCAGGTGGGAACGGTGTCGATTTGGTAAACACGCGTCATCGCCCAGACAAACAGCACACCCAGCACCATGCTGACAACCAGCCATAAGCGCCCGAGCGCAGCAGGCATTTTGCCCAGCCATGTAACCAGCCACCAGAAACCACCCACGGCGAAAAACAGCGATCCGGCGGCGATTTCATTACTCAACGCCGATGCGCCCACACGGTTCAGTGAGTTGAATGCCCGCAGCGGCGAACCAAGGTGTATCATCGAGGCGATAAAGCCAATGCCCATCACGATCCACAGCAAAAACTGGCTGCGCACAATGCTGGCCTGCGTACGCCGATCCCCGGAGGTTGCCATCCAGCCAAGGCCGGTGACGATCAATCCGCCCGCCACACACTGGCCGAGCACGGTAAACAGCACCAGCGGCCATTCATGCCATCCGCTTCCCATTTCACACCTCCTGCGGGTTTGCCAGATAGCCGGTGGTATCCCCTGTCGGGCGGCTGTTGGCGTTGGGTTTGATGACAATATTCGGCCGGGTAAAGTGCGATGCCGGCAACGGCGCAATAGCGGCGAGTGAACCGTGCTGTTTACGCAATTCGTCGATAGGGCCAAAGTCCAGCGCCCGTAACGGGCAGGATTCGACGCAGACAGGCTTTTTGCCCTGCGCGACGCGGTCATAACAACCGTCGCACTTGGTCATATGTCCTTTCGCGGCATTGTATTGCGGTGCGCCATACGGGCAGGCCATATGGCAGTAACGACAGCCGATACACACCTCTTCATCCACCACCACAAAGCCATCTTCGCGTTTATGCATAGCGCCGCTTGGGCAGACTTTGGTACAGGCCGGATCGTCACAATGGTTACAGGAAAGAGAGAGGTAATAGGCAAAAACGTCCTGATGCCAGATACCCTGATCCTCCTGCCAGTTGCCACCTGCATATTCGTATACGCGGCGGAAACTGACGTCCGGGGTTAAGTCCTTGTAATCTTTGCAGGCCAGCTCGCAGGTTTTACAACCGGTGCAGCGGGCGGAGTCAATAAAAAAACCATACTGCGTAGTCATCCGCTACTCCTTAAACCTTTTGGATGTCGACCAGATTTGTGTGCTGCGGGTTGCCTTTCGCCAGCGGCGAGGGGCGGTGGGTGGTCAGGGTGTTCATACAGCCGCCATGATCGATGCGATCGCCGTCCATATTGGCCTGATGCCACGCGCCCTGGCCCATTGCGCTGACCCCCGGCATAATGCGCGGCGTCACTTTCGCGGCAATCCGCACCTCACCGCGATCGTTAAACACGCGCACCATGTCGCCATTCGCGATGCCGCGTTTTTGCGCATCAATGGGGTTGATCCACACTTCCTGGCGGCAGGCTTCTTTCAGTACATCAATGTTGCCGTAGCTTGAGTGGGTACGCGCTTTGTAGTGGAAGCCAAACAGTTGCAGGGGGAACTGGCTGCGTGCGGGGGAGTCCCAGCCTTCAAAGGTTGAGGCATACACCGGCAGTGGGCTGATAACCTCGTCTTTTTCCAGCTCCCAGCTACTGGCGATTTTTGCCAGTTGGCTGGAGTAGATTTCGATTTTGCCCGACGGGGTTTTCAGTGGGTTGGCTTGCGGGTCGTCACGGAATTTTTTATAGGCGACAAAGTGACCGTTCGGATCTTTGCGCTTGTAAATCCCCATCTCTTTGAGCGCGTCGTAGGAGGGCAGTTGCGGATCTTTCGCCACCATTTTGGCGTACAGATACTTCAGCCACTCTTCCTGGGTTCGTCCTTCGGTAAAGCGCTGGTAAATATCCGGCCCCAGACGACGGGCAATCTCGCTGGTGATCCAGTAAATCGGTTTACGTTCAAACTTCGGTGTGGTTACCGGCTGGAGGAAGATCAGGTAGCCCATATTCCCGGCATAATCGTTGGGAATGATATCTTCCTGTTCCACGGTCATCAGGTCCGGCAGCAGGATATCGGCGTACAGGGCTGACGAGGTCATAAAGTTCTCAATCACCACGATCATTTCGCATTTGCTGTCATCCTGCAGCACATCGTGGGTGTGATTGATATCGCCATGCTGGTTGGTGAGGGTGTTGCCCGCGTAGTTCCAGATGAACTTAATCGGCACATCCAGTTTGTCTTTCCCGCGCACGCCGTCGCGGGTGGCGGTCATTTCCGGCCCACGGGCAATGGCATCGGTCCAGGTAAAACAGGAGATCGACGTTTTCACCGGGTTTTCCGGCATCGGCATCCGTTCAATGGTGATGGTGTAAGTGGATTCCCGCGCACCGCTGTTACCGCCATTGATGCCGACGTTTCCGGTCAGGATCGGCAACATGGCGATCGCCCGCGAGGTCAGTTCGCCGTTGGCCTGGCGTTGCGGTCCCCAGCCCTGGCAGATATACGCCGGTTTCGCGGTGCCGATTTCGCGCGCCAGTTTAATGATCTTATCGGCAGGAATACCGGTGATCCGGGCAGCCCACTGCGGTGTTTTTGCAATGCCGTCATCGCCCTGACCCAGAATGTAGGCTTTGTAATGCCCGTTGGCGGGCGCATCTGCTGGCAATGTTTTCTCGTCGTAGCCCACGCAATAGGTATCAAGGAACGGTTGATCAACGAGGTTCTCGGTGATCAGCACCCAGGCCATTCCGGCCACCAGCGCGGCATCGGTTCCCGGACGAATCGGGATCCACTCATCTTCGCGCCCGGCGGCGGTGTCGGTATAACGCGGGTCAATCACCACCATCCGCGCATTGGAGCGCTCGCGCGCCTGCTCCAGATAATAGGTGATGCCGCCGCCGCTCATCCGGGTCTCTGCGGGGTTGTTGCCAAACATCACCACCAGTTTGCTGTTTTCGATGTCCGAGGTGCTGTTCCCCTCGTTGGAGCCGTAGGTGTAGGGCATGGCGCAGGCGATTTGCGCGGTGCTGTAGGTGCCGTACTGGTTGAGGAAACCGCCGTACATGGCCATCAGACGGGCAATAATGGAGGCTGAAGGGGACGAGCGGGTAATGTTGCCGCCGACGATACCGGAAGAGTAATTAATGTAGACCGCTTCGTTACCGTACTTCTGCACCACGCTTTTTAAGCTGTTGGCGATGGTATCAAGGGCTTCGTCCCAGCTAATGCGTTCAAACTTACCCTCACCGCGTTTGCCCACGCGCTTCATTGGGTAGTTCAGGCGGTCCGGGTGGTTGATGCGCCGACGGATCGAACGCCCGCGCAAGCACGCGCGGACCTAGTGGTTGCCATACTGATCTTCGCCGGTATTGTCCGTTTCAACCCAATACACTTCGTTATCCCGGACGTGTAAGCGCAGCGCGCAGCGACTGCCGCAGTTTACCGAGCAGGCGCCCCATACGACTTTGTCCGGAGCGGGTTGCATGGCTTGCTGTACGGCGGCCGCGGCGGAACGCATGCCGAAAGGGAGATGAAAACTGCTGGCGGCCAATGCAAGCGACCCGAGCGCGGTAGATTTCACCAGCGTTCGTCGGCTTATGCCACCGCTGTGTTCGGTTTCAGACATAGCTCACTCCATTATTATTTATAATAAAAAGAAATTACCCGCCAAATTAATAAGCAGGCTAATAATGGAATAATCCTACCCATCAGGGGGTAGCGAAGTCTTAACCGTGATCAAGTTGAGGATAATCCCCCAGGAATTACGGGGGATTACATTTACTGCGCGTCGGTGCCTTGTTCGCCCTGTGGCGCAGCACCGCTGTTGCGGATGTACAGAATTTTGTAGGTATCATTGGCACAATGCCCAACGACCTGGGCACCTGCCTGATCGGCCTGGTCATTTGGCACAATTTTCAGGCTAAAACCTGATTCCGGAACACCATTATTAATAATGCGCTGCTGGATGTCCGTTTTGACGCGCTCGCAGGAATCCGGTGCGGCAAATGCCGGAACACATGCCCCCAGCAGTAGTGCACAAAGCCAACGTGAAGCGTGCATCCTCGTCTCCTTTTATGTAACCCGCGTTAAGCTTAGCACTTCCCGCGTAAGCGAAAGGTAAATATCTGAATAGTCTGAATAAGCGACGTAACAGGCCACAGAAGCCAGGATCAGACTGCCCTATATTGGAAAGGATTTGCTAATATATGCGCAATACAGAAGAAAAATGTGGTGAACCCGTTGAAAAAACAGCTATTAGTCATCTCTCTCGCCGTGTTATTAGCCGGATGTGATGATGCGAAAGGACCGGTATCGTTTACGCCAGAGATGGCCAGTTTTTCAAATGAATTTGATTTTGATCCGCTTCGTGGCCCGGTAAAAGATTTCAGCCAGACGTTGCTCAACGATAAAGGTGAAGTGACCAAACGCGTGACCGGCACGCTGTCGAAGGAGGGATGTTTCGACACGCTGGAGCTTCACGATCTGGAAAACAACAGCGGCGTGTCGTTGGTATTGGATGCGAACTACTATGTTGATGCCGATTCTCAGGAGAAGCGTCTGCGCTTGCAGGGGAAATGCCAACTGGCGGAGTTCCCGGCGGCAGGCGTCACCTGGGATACGGATGACAACGGTTTTGTTGTGCTTGCACGCGGTAAAGATATGGAAGTGAAATACCGCTACGATGAGGAAGGTTACCCGCTGGGGAAATCCACCACCTCGAAAGAGGAGCATTTAACGGTGGCGTCCACGCCCTCAAAAGATAAGCGCAAGAAGCTCGATTACACAGCGGTCAGTACGCTGAATGATAAACCGCTGGGCAACGTGAAACAGAGCTGTGATTACGACAGCCACGACAACCCGGTTAGTTGCAGTCTGGTGATGATCGATAACAGCGTAACGCCGTCGGTGGAACGCAAATTCAGCATCAAAAATACCATCGACTATTATTGATGCCGATGCCCGCCGCGCTTATTGCGCGGTGGGTTTTAACAGCGTAGATGCGGTTTTGTGCGCGGCCAGATATTGCTGCTGGAAAATGCACATGCGGATGGTATTGCGGTATTCGCCATTAATAAAAAATTCATGGATCAATTCGCCTTCCACCATAAATCCCAGCTTGCGATAGATGTGAATGGCCTTTTCGTTTTCTTTATCAACAATAAGATAGAGCTTATACAGGTTGAGTACGGTAAAACCGTAATCCATGGCCAGCCTGGCCGCCTTTGATGCCAAACCTTTGCCCTGATGCTCTGGCGAAATAATGATCTGAAACTCCGCCCGGCGATGCACATGGTTAATTTCCACCAGTTCAACCAGTCCGGCTTTTTCGCCTTCGCACTCCACCACAAAACGGCGTTCGCTCTGATCGTGGATGTGCTTATCATACAAGTCCGAGAGTTCAACGAAGGCTTCGTACGGCTCTTCAAACCAGTAGCGCATCACGCTGGCGTTATTATCAAGCTGGTGGACAAAGCGCAGATCTTCGCGCTCAAGCGGGCGTAAACGAACGCTGCTGGCGTCACTCATGGGAAATCCTTTTGCGGTGAGAGAAGCGGGCGCAGAGCGCGCCCGAAAGCGATTACTGAATTTGACGACCGGTGCGGCGATCCAGGCAACGCAGGGTATTCGGTTCCCAGTACGCGTTCACGTTAGTGCTTTTCTGGCAGTTATCCTGGGCATCGAAAGCCACGTCGGTTTTGTCCCACTCTTTCTCTACGCGTTTGTTCACTTTAGTGCGCAGGCTGCGCGTGTCATTCCATTGCTCTTTTTCCATCGAGGCGTGTTGACGGCTTTGGGCCGTGTCGCCGGATTCGATCACCAATCGGTTGGTTTCAGCCAGAGCGGAAGTGGTGTACACGATGGCACCCAGCGTCAGCATAGCGGTGAGGCACAGGCGTTTGCTAAGTGTAGTTGTCATTGCGATTTCCTTATTTGTGAGAAACAAAAGGCGTACGTTTCTATTCTATGCGATCTCAGCCATCCGGGATACCGGGCGCTCTGACTGAGAGCATTATCGGGTATGATGGTTCAACCAATATTGAATAATAGTGCCAAAAATGTTCAAAACGACACTGCTTTTCTTTGCTACTGCACTGTGTGAAATCGTCGGCTGTTTTCTACCCTGGCTGTGGCTGAAGCGTGGCGCAACGCCGCTGCTACTGGTGCCGGCGGCACTAGCGCTGGCGCTGTTTGTCTGGTTGTTGACGTTGCATCCGGCGGCCAGTGGGCGGGTTTATGCCGCTTACGGCGGGGTGTATGTCTGTACCGCGCTGCTGTGGTTGCGCGTGGTGGAGGGTATCAAACTCAGCGTGTATGACTGGCTGGGCGCAGCAGTGGCAATGTGCGGAATGTTGATCATTGTTGCCGGATGGGGGCGCGCATAAGCGCCCGATTTTTTGTGACCAAAAGCGTGTTTTTTGATCGACCTACTTGTATGGTAGTAGCCCAATGGCGTAGATTTCCTGCATTACGTTAAGACGATGCAAGGAATAACCGAATGAAGATAGTAGGGGCTGAAGTTTTTGTTACCTGTCCGGGGCGCAATTTTGTCACCTTAAAAATCACCACCGACGAGGGGATTGTCGGGCTGGGCGATGCCACGCTTAACGGTCGTGAGCTCTCTGTCGCGTCCTACCTGAAAGACCATCTTTGCCCGCAGCTTATTGGCCGCGATGCCCATCGTATCGAAGATATCTGGCAATTTTTCTATAAAGGCGCTTACTGGCGTCGCGGTCCGGTGACCATGTCGGCGATTTCGGCGGTGGACATGGCGCTGTGGGACATCAAAGCCAAAGCCGCCAATATGCCACTGTACCAACTGCTGGGCGGTGCGTCGCGCGAAGGGGTGATGGTTTACTGCCACACTACCGGCCATACCATTGATGATGTGCTGGAAGATTATGCCCGGCATAAAGAGATGGGCTTTAAGGCCATTCGTGTGCAGTGCGGCGTGCCGGGCATGAAAACCACTTACGGTATGGCAAAAGGCAAAGGCCTGGCTTACGAGCCGGCAACCAAAGGGCAGTGGCCGGAAGAGCAGTTGTGGTCGACGGAGAAATACCTCGACTTTACGCCGAAACTGTTCGATGCCGTACGCAATAAGTTTGGTTTCCATGAGCATCTGCTGCACGACATGCACCATCGCCTGACGCCGATTGAAGCCGCGCGTTTCGGCAAGAGCATCGAACAGTACCGCATGTTCTGGATGGAAGATCCGACCCCGGCGGAAAATCAGGAATGCTTCCGCCTGATCCGCCAGCACACCGTCACTCCGATTGCCGTGGGCGAAGTGTTTAACAGCATCTGGGATTGCAAGCAGTTAATCGAAGAGCAGCTGATTGACTATATCCGTACCACCATTACCCACGCGGGCGGCATTACCGGTATGCGTCGCATTGCTGATTTTGCCTCGCTTTATCAGGTTCGCACCGGCTCTCATGGCCCGTCTGATTTGTCACCGATTTGTCACGCCGCCGCACTGCATTTCGACCTGTGGGTACCGAACTTTGGCGTACAGGAATATATGGGCTACTCCGAACAGATGCTCGAGGTTTTCCCGCACAACTGGCGTTTTGACGATGGTTATATGCACCCGGGCGATAAACCGGGGCTGGGTATCGAGTTTGATGAAAAACGGGCGGCAAAATACCCCTACGATCCGGCGTATTTACCGGTCGCAAGACTGGAAGACGGCACATTGTGGAACTGGTAACGCGGGATTAAGGCATTCCCGTATGTATATATGCAGGCGGGGATAACGATAAAAAGTAACACCATAAATAAATGTGGGCTATATATGAAATTTATCAACGATAGCTTTATGATTGGTAATGCTCGCGGTGTGCAATTATATCAGGATATCGCAAAAGAATTGCCAGTCATTGATTATCACTGTCATCTCGACGCCAGGGAAATATACGAAAATAAGAGTTACGATAACATTACTCAGTTATGGTTAGCGGGCGATCATTATAAATGGCGCGCAATGCGTGCCAATGGGATTGATGAGAGATATATTACCGGGGATGCCAGCGCTGAAGAGAAATTTGCCGCATGGGCGCAAACGGTAGAGGCGAGTTTCGGTAATCCGCTTTACCACTGGACTCACCTCGAATTGCATCATTATTTTCACTGTGATGAATTGCTGGATAGCCATAACTGGAAAGAGGTCATGGAACATTGCAATAGTTTATTATCTGGAGCGGATTTTTCACCGCGGCAGTTAATTAAACGCGCCAATGTTGAAGTGATTTGCACTACCGATTCTCCGCTCGACTCTTTATATTATCATCAGAGATTAAGTGAAGAGTCCGACTTTCCAGTGAAAGTATTACCTACTTTCCGCCCTGATGAAGTCTTTGACAATAACGCGAAAACTTTCTCTCAATTTATTGATAAGTTGGCTGACATCACAGCAATAACGATTACTACTTTTGCTGATTTCTCGGAGGCTATTGGCAAACGCATCCGTTTCTTTCACCAGACGGGGTGTCGCATTTCCGACCATGGGCCCGTTGAGATTCATTATAAATCTGTAAATGAGGCGACGATTTCGTCACTGTTTTTGCGTAAAAGAGCAGGGCAGACGTTAAGCAAGGACGAGAATATTATTCTTGATAGTGCCATTTTTATCATGCTCGCACGCCATTATAAAAAACATAACTGGGCAATGCAGATCCATTTTGGCGCCATTCGCAATAACAATACCAAAATGCACCAACTCCTGGGTATTAACACAGGTTTTGATGCATTAACAGATCAATATCAACTGGCAGAAAATTTGAATGGATTGTTAGATGCAATGGCAAAAGACAATGCCTTGCCTAAAACTATCCTTTACAACCTTAATGCCAGTTATAACGATCTTGTGGCTACGACTATCGCTAATTTCCAGTCAGCGGATTGCGGGGTTAAATCACCGATGCAATTTGGATCAGGCTGGTGGTTTAATGACACACGTCGGGGCATGGAGAACCAGCTTGCTTGTCTGGCCGATCAGGGGCTATTGATGAACTTTGTCGGCATGCTTACGGATTCTCGTAGCCTTGTATCCTATACCCGACATGATTATTTCAGACGAATTTTATGCAACCTTATTGGCGGTTGGGTAGAAAGAAAAGAAGTGCCAGATAATAACAAGATATTGTCTCGCATGATTAGAAATATATGCCACGACAACGCCAGGGATTATTTTAATTTCTAATTACCTTCTCTGAGGATAGAACATGTCTATTTCAAGCAAAAAAATCACCATACCGGTGAGTATCGGGTATGGCATGACGGATATAATGGGTGGGGGCGCATTTACCGTTATTGGTGCATGGTTACTCTTTTTCTATACAACTTTTGTTGGTTTGTCCCCGGTAGAAGCCGCTTCCATTGTCGCGATTGCCCGTATTGTTGATGCCATCGTAAGTTTGTTTATGGGCAGCTTTACCGATCATTTTTACAAGAATTATTTCGGCAAAAAATTCGGTCGTCGCCGCTTCTTCTTGCTGATTGGCGCACCACTCATGCTGGTATACAGCTTGTTATGGTTGAATGGGATGAGTTACGGATTTTATCTGTCTGTCTATCTCGCATTCGAAATCATTGCTGCAATGGTACTGATCCCTTGGGAAACGTTGCCCTCAGAAATGACCAAAGACTTTAATTCGCGCACGAAGCTATCGACTTGCCGTATGTTTTTATCCGCATCCGGCACGTTTCTGGCAACGTTTATTCCGGGACTTTTGATAGGTTATTTTGGTGAGCATAATGCCAACGCCTATTTGATTAACGGTGTGATTTTTGCGGTGTTATTTATGGTTTGTGTGTTTATTTCATGGAAAGTGACCTGGGAGCGTGAGTTGACACCGGATATGCTCGCTCAACTGGAAACAAAAACGCCCAATACGACTTTCTCGCAAAAAGTATGCGCCTTTGCACGCTTGTTCAAAGAGTATGGTTCAACGCTAAAAATCAGAGCCTTCAGAAAACACCTTGCCATTTATTTATTGTCATTCACGGGCAAAGATGTTTACAACACGGTGTTTGTCTTCTTTTGTGTGTACTGTCTGAATGTCTCTTCTTCATTGGCTGGTAGCCTCCTCTCGATGAGCATCGTTGGTTTGCCTGTAACATTGATCGCAGGGATTGGCATTATTAAATTTGGGCCTTCGCGTCTTTATGTTTTTGCCTATTCATTGATGTTGCTGTGCCTTGGCGGGTTCTTCGCTGTTTACCAAATTCCTGCGCTGAACACGGTAGCCACATTGGTGATTCTGGCTGGTTTGTATCAGGTTGGTCGCTGTGTTCTGGAGTTCACACCGTGGAATGTGTTCCCGTTTATTCCTGATATTGACGAAATGGTGAGTCGCCAGCGTCGTGAGGGATTGTTTGCTGCGGTGATGACTTTCTCACGTAAAACGACAGTAGCCATTGCGACTTTTATTGTCGGCCTTTTATTGCAGAATGGCGGGTTTGTTAAAGGGAGCCAGGTTCAGCCGCCAGAAGCTATTCACATGATTGCCATGTTGATGTTTATCGGCACGGCAGGATTGTTGCTACTCGCACTTTGGCAAGCTGTCACGTTCAACCTCAACAAAAAGACGCATAAGATTTTTGTTGAAGAGGTGGAGCGCCTGAAAGCGGGAGGGGCAAAAAATGCGGTGACCACGGATACCCGCCGAATTGTGGAAGATCTGACGGGTTACGATTACGACACATTGTGGACAGAGAAGGGCGCAGTACAGCAAACAGGGACCTCGCGGATGACTTCCGCCTGATATTCTGGTTTACAACCTGGCCGTTAAACTACAATGCTGTCACATAACTTTGCTTTTGTATCACACCACTTAGGCAAAAGTTAACGTAAATCAATATTCAGCCATCCACAATTGGTATCGTTAATGACAGATATTTTTTTACCTTATCTACCATTCTAGTTTATGTAGTCAGCAAGCGGTCGGTAACGTCAGGTTTCCCGGCCGCTATGCTGGCGGGATTTCCGTTTCATCTATTAACGAGTCGCAACTATGGAAAACCGGTTACTCAACGCAAAAGCAACACTTCCCCACTATAACCGCGACGCACTGCAGGCGCGGATCGTGCACCTGGGTTTTGGCGCGTTTCACCGTGCTCACCAGTCGGTCTATGCGGATATCCTCGCCGCGGAACATGGCAGCGACTGGGGCTACTGCGAAGTCAACCTGATTGGCGGCGAGCAGCAGATTGCCGACCTGAAACAGCAGGATAATTTGTACACCGTGGCGGAAATGTCTGCCGATGCGTGGACTGCCCGCGTGGTGGGCGTTGCGAAACGTGCACTGCACGCACAGGTGGATGGCCTGGAAACCGTACTGGCGGCAATGTGCGAACCGCAAGTGGCGATTGTGTCGTTGACCATTACCGAGAAAGGGTACTGCCACTCTCCGGCGACCGGCCAGTTGATGGCCGACCATCCCTTAATCGTGGGCGATTTGCAAAACCCGCACCAGCCAAAATCTGCCGCCGGGGTGATTGTCGAAGCGCTGGCGCGCCGCAAAGCAGCCGGGTTACCGGCTTTTACCGTGATGTCTTGCGATAATATGCCGGAAAACGGCCATGTTACGCGCAATGTGGTCTGTGCCTATGCCCGCGCGGTCAACGGGGAGCTGGCCGACTGGATCGAGGCAAACGTTACGTTCCCCTCCACCATGGTGGACCGCATTGTTCCGGCGGTAACGGCTGACACGCTGGATAAAATCGAACAACTGACCGGCGTGCGCGACCCGGCGGGCGTGGCCTGTGAGCCGTTCCGTCAGTGGGTTATCGAAGATAACTTTGTTGCCGGACGCCCGGAATGGGAAAAAGCGGGCGCGGAACTGGTGGCGGATGTGATCCCGTTTGAAGAGATGAAACTGCGCATGCTCAACGGCAGCCACTCGTTCCTCGCTTATCTCGGCTACCTGGCGGGCTATCAGCACATTAATGAGTGCATGGAAGACGACAACTATCGTCGCGCTGCACACGCGCTCATGCTGAAAGAGCAAGCCCCGACGCTGAAAGTGAAGGGGGTTGATCTGGCGCACTACGCCGATCTGCTGATTGCACGCTACAGCAACACCGCGCTGCGTCATCGCACCTGGCAAATCGCGATGGACGGTAGCCAGAAACTGCCACAACGCATGCTCGATTCTGTACGCTGGCACCGGGTGCATCAGCGCGATTTTTCACTGCTGGCGTTAGGCATTGCGGGCTGGATGCGCTATGTGGGCGGCGTGGATGAAAAAGGGCAGGCCATTGAGGTGTGCGATCCGCTGTTGGCGGTGATCCAGAGCGCGGTGAACAACAGTGCGCAAGGTGAAGCCCGCGTGCAGGCATTACTGGGTATCGATGCGATTTTCGGTAGTGAGCTGCCGAAGGATGCCACCTTTGTCGCGCAGGTGAAAAACGCGTATCAGACACTGCTGGAGAAAGGAGCAAAAGCGGCGGTTGCGCAGTACGCTGCGGCGCTGTAATGCTCTGTAGAATGCCGCCGCGGCGGCATTCTCACCACGTCGTGCTTAGTGCAGGCCCAGGCGAATCAGTTCAACCGGTTCGAATTTGCCTTCACAACCTTCCACTTCCACCGTTTTGCTGCGACGCAGCGCTGCCGCACTTAGCCCGTCAGCATGAATAGCAACAATTTTCCCGGTGCGGCCTGTGCCATTAATCATGACGCGGGTGCCGGTAGTAATGGGGTTATGGTTACGATCATAAGTCATCATGGTGATTTCTCCTTGTTGATATCCGCAAAATCATCCGGGGCAGAAGATGTCCCCGCGACGGACTGACTATCAATACGCCTCTGACGCGATGAGTTGTTGTTTTTGATCAAAGTCACACTTTTTAATGACCAAAAAGCATGACGTGTTAGCCAGACCGGGAGGACAAAGGAGGGAGATTACTCTTCGCTGAACCAGTCGCGATTTTCCTGGCGAATGGTTTTCACCGACTCGCTGATTTCCTGCAAATGCAGGGTCATGGCGCGATCGACGGCGTCGGCGTCGCGCTTTTCCAGCGCGGCAAAAATATCCAGATGTTGACGCAGCAGCATCTCCGGCGGCGAGACGTGATCGAGACTCATATAACGCACGCGGTCAATGGTGGCTTTGATGTTTTCGATGGTGTCCCAGGCAAGCTGACAATCCGCAATCTGCGCCAGTTTCTGGTGGAAACTGTCATCCAGTTCGAAAAAGTCATTCAGCTGCTTGCGCTCAATGGCAATGCGTTGCTGGTTCAGGTTCTGTTCCAGCAGGTAAGCGGTGCTGTCATTGATCATTGCGGCGGCGCGGCGCGCGACGGCGCACTCAATCGCCTGGCGGACGAAACAGCCGTTGCGAACCTGAGTCATCGAGATTTTATTGACGTAGCTGCCGCGCTGCGGGCGGATCTGAATCAGGCCGTTTTCCGCCAGTTTAATAAACGCTTCCCGCACCGGCTGACGCGACACGTCAAAACGCACCGACACTTCTTTTTCTGACAGCGGCGTGCCAGGTGGGATCAGACAATGCACAATATCCCGCCGCAGGATGCGGTAAATTTGTTGATTGACGGGTTGGGTAGGATTGAGTTCCGTTTCGGCAGCCATGCGCTCTTACTTTTTAAAGGGTTAACCTGTCTACCATACCATTAATTTTACCCACATCCCATACCCGGCCCGCAGGCCGGGCGAGGGGATTATCCCTGACGGTGAACGCTAAGCCCCGCGTACGTCTGGCTGACCGGCATCATTTCCAGCGTATTGATATTGACGTGTTTCGGCAGCGTCGCCACCCACCATACCGCTTCGGTCACATCTTCCGGCGTCAAGGCAGTGGTTTTTTCGTAGGTTTTGCCAGCCTTATCATCATCGCCTTTAAAACGCACGTTCGAGAACTCCGTGCCGCCGACCAGCCCCGGCTCAAGGTTGGTGACGCGCACTGCGGTGCCGCTCAGATCGGTGCGCAGGTTCAGACTGAACTGGCGAACAAAGGCTTTGCTGGCGCCGTAAACGTTGCCACCCGCGTAAGGCCAGCTACCCGCTGTGGAGCCAATGTTGATCACATGGCCACGATTGCGTTCCACCATGCCCGGCAGGACGGCGCGGGTCATATAGACCAGACCTTTGTTATTGGTGTCGATCATCGTTTCCCAGTCATCGACACTGGCTTTGTGCGCAGGCTCCAGACCCAGCGCAAGACCGGCGTTGTTGACCAGCACATCAATCTCACGCCATTGCGCTGGCAACGCGGTGATAAACGCCTCGATAGCGGCGCGATTGCGCACATCCAGTTGCGCTGTATAGAGGTTATCGCCCAGTTCGTCTTTCAACTCCTGCAAACGTTCCTGGCGGCGGCCTGTCGCAATCACTTTATGGCCATTTTGAATGAAACGGCGCGCGATGGCTTCGCCAAAACCTGCCGTTGCCCCGGTAACCAGAATAATCATCTCACTGTTCCTCAACGCTTTTTGTGGTGTTGTACCATAGCATGCGCCGCTATTGAGCGGTAACGCAAGTTGTCCCACCCTACAGTGTGGCAAAAAACCGTTGCTTGTGTGCAAGGAAGAGAAATGATTGCGATGCGCGCGGGGGATGCCTACTCTGAGGAGACTTACCGAATTCAGGAGCGAAATATGTCGGCCACTAATCCTTTCTTTGCCGCCAGTCCGTTGCCTTACCAGGCACCGCAGTTCGACATGATCCAGCAGGAACATTACCGTCCGGCTTTTGATCAAGGCCTGCAACAAAAGCGTGGCGAGATCACCGCCATTGCGGGTAACCCGGCTGCGGCGGATTTTGATAACACCGTGCTGGCGCTGGAGCGCAGCGGGCAATTGTTAAACCAGGTGACCAGCGTCTTTTTCGCCATGACCTCGGCGCACACCAATGCGTTTTTGCAACAACTGGATGAGGCATTTTCTGCCGAACTGGCGGAGCTGGCGAACGATATCTATCTTGATGACGCGTTGTTTGCGCGGGTGGAAACCGTCTGGCAGCAGCGTGATACCCTGGCGCTGGATGCGGAGTCGCTGCGGCTGGTTGAGACAACGTACCAACGGTTTGTACTGGCGGGGGCCACCCTGAGTGCGGACGAGAAAGCGACGCTCAAAGCGCTGAATACCGAAGCCGCCACGCTCATCAGTCAGTTTAATCAACGCTTGCTGGCGGCGGATAAAGCGGGCGGGCTGGTGGTGGATGACGTGCGCCAGCTCGAAGGGCTGAGCGAAGAGGCGATCGCGGCGGCGGCTGAAGCCGCGTCGGCAAAAGGTCTGGAAAACCGCTGGTTGCTGGCGCTGCTGAACACCACGCAACAACCCGCCCTGGCGGTGCTGCGCGATCGGCAAACCCGTGAAAATCTGTTTATGGCAGGCTGGCTGCGCACACAACACGGTGATGCCAACGATACCCGCGCGTTAGTGCTACGGCTGGTGCAATTGCGCGCGCAGCAGGCGGCATTGCTCGGGTTCGCCGATTTTGCCAGCTGGAAAATCGCGGATCAGATGGCGGAGACGCCGCAGGCCGCGCTAACGTTTATGCGCAATATTGCCCCTGCAGCCCGGGCGCGTGCCGAGCGCGAACTGGCGGACATTCAGCAGGTGATTGATGCGCAGCAAGGGGAATTTCGCGCACAAGCCTGGGACTGGGCGTTTTATGCCGAACAGGTCCGGCTGGCGAAATACGATTTAGATGAGTCACAAATCGCCCCCTATTTTGCGCTCAATACCGTGCTAACCGAGGGCGTGTTTTGGGCCGCCAGTGAACTGTTTGGCGTCCGTCTGGTTGAGCGTTTTGATATTCCGGTTTACCACCCGGATGTGCGCGTGTGGGAGATCTTCGACGCCGACGGGCAGGGACTGGCGCTGTTCTACGGCGATTTTTTCGCGCGCGATTCAAAAAGCGGCGGCGCCTGGATGGGGAACTTTGTTGAACAGTCGACCCTGCTGGGCACGAAGCCAGTGATTTACAATGTCTGCAATTATCAAAAACCTGCCGCCGGGCAGACAGCGCTGCTCTCGTGGGATGATGTCATCACCCTGTTCCACGAATTTGGTCACACGCTGCACGGTCTGTTTGCCCATCAGCGCTACGCCAGCCTTTCCGGTACCAATACGCCGCGTGATTTTGTGGAGTTCCCGTCGCAGATTAACGAGCACTGGGCCAGCCAGCCGCAGGTGTTCAGTCGCTATGCGCGCCACTACAAGAGCGGAGAACCAATGCCGGACGCCCTGCGCGAGAAGATGCTGCGCGCCACGCAGTTTAACAAAGGCTACGACATGACCGAGCTTCTGAGTGCTGCGCTGCTGGATATGAACTGGCATAGCCTGGCGAACGGTACGGCAGTGAACGATGTGGAGAGCTTCGAACAGCAGGCGATCCAACGCGAGCAGCTTGATCTGGCGGCAGTGCCACCGCGCTATCGCAGCAGCTATTTTGCCCATATTTTCGGCGGCGGCTACGCGGCGGGGTACTACGCCTATCTGTGGACGCAAATGCTGGCAGACGATGGGTATCAATGGTTTGTTGAGCAGGGCGGATTAACCCGTGAGAACGGGCAAAAATTCCGCGATGCGATTTTATCGCGTGGGAACAGCACTGATTTAGCTGAACTTTATCGTAACTGGCGCGGGCACGATCCGAAGATTGAACCGATGCTGAAAAACCGGGGATTGAGTGAATAATGCTGGGGCCGGGCGTTGAGCCCGGCTTTTCCTTGCGTGCGTGCGTGCGTGTACTGGACGTCAGACGGCCACTGCCATTTTTTTATTCCACGTCGCTTTATGGGCTTTCACTTCAGGCAGTATTCCGGTCGCATAACACTTTAAAAAGTTACATAACCCGCCCGGTCATTGACCTTACATACGCAAGGGACATACCGTTAGGCGTGGTGATGAATCCCCCTGCGCGGAGGGGCTGCCAGTCGTACCTTTTTGGGATAAGGCGAGTTTGCGGGCTGGAGCAGACTCACCGGGAGGCACCCGGCATCACCGTAATCTGTACAGCCAGAGATCTGTTTTGTGGTCGGGTCTCTGGCTGCCACTGCAACGCTTCATAAGAAAATCCTTAAAGCTCTGAAATAATTTGTCGATACATAACCGGAACGCCGGTTCACATTGACAAAAACATGATAAAAATTCAGCGCGGGATCCGCTTATGGCAGTCATTAACACCAATACACTCTCATTGATTAACCAAAACAATCTCAGCAAGTCACAGACGGCGCTGGGATCGTCGATTGAACGCTTATCTTCCGGGTTACGCATCAACAGCGCGAAAGATGATGCCGCAGGTCAGGCCATTGCCAACCGTTTCACCTCCAATATCAACGGCATGGGCGTTGCTGCACGCAATGCCAACGACGCCATTTCGCTGGCTCAAACGGCGGAAGGCGCACTGAGCGAAATCAACAACAACCTGCAACGCATCCGGGATTTGACCGTCCAGGCGCAAAACAGCTCGAACTCCGCCTCGGACATTGACTCTATCCAGGCGGAAGTAAACGAACGCATGGAAGAGATTAACCGCGTGACCACGCAAACGGATTTAAACGGCATTAAAGTGCTGAACACCAGTTCCGGTACATTCAGTTACGGCTTTCATGTGGGCACGGAAGATGGTGAAGAGATTGCCATCAGCATGAGCAGCAGCGACAGCTACAACCTCTACGCGAATTCGGGTGCGATTCGCGACGTGTCAGGCGATTTTATCAACGGCAGCGCGCGCAGCACGATGTCGCAAGGCTTTGATGTCCTCCACGGTCTTGTGACCTCCGGCGGCATGACGAGCGGCAGCCCGCTGGCGGCTATAGATGACGCGATTAAAGCCGTGGATACGCAGCGTAGCGCACTGGGGGCTTATCAGAACCGTTTTGAATCGGTGATCAGCAACTTAACCAATGCCGCGAATAATCTCTCCTCGGCTCGCAGCCGGATACAAGATTCGGACTATGGTACGGAGGTCTCGAACATGTCGCGCGCACAAATACTCCAGCAGGCGGGCAGCTCGGTGCTGGCGCAGGCCAACCAGGTGCCGCAAACCATGCTCTCCTTGCTGCGTTAAGCGCGGTTGGCAGCGCACTCAATTGTTAAAATGTGTGCTGCCTCACATTTCGACCCGTGGCATTACCCGCCTCATTAAGCCAAATTAAAAGACCAGATTTTGGAGCTTAACATTCCGTGGCATCACACAGGCATTGCAACAATGTCTGTGTTAATGTCGAATGCTATTTGAGCAACTGAGGTAACCGACATGACCAAAAATGTAGTGGTAATTCGCGCCGGTGGTAAGGTTGAAAACGTAACCGTGGAAGATAATGCAAAATCGGTCACGTTCAAAAATGAGCAGAGCTCGTTTCTCGAAATTCCGATTGAATCCTGGGATCTGGATGGCGAAACATTCCTCGTCGCCCGATTCTCTGACCTGGTCACTTCGCAGGAAACTGAGCAGGCCATCCGTCAATTCTACTGATAACAACCGCCTGCGGGCGGTTTTCACTACCCGATGCGGAGATCTAAATGGAAAATCAACGTGAAGTGCCCGCGGCGGTAACGCCCACGATCAGTACGCAGGACAGCGCCTTATCTCACCTGGTATCCTGTGCGAATTTAGGCGCGGGAATGGTGGTCACACTGGTCGTCGACGGTCAGGTTGTCGCCGGAGAACTGGTTTCCGGGCAGGAATATGCCTTATTTACCGCTAAAGCGATTCGCTCTGTTCCCGGCGATGAATCGGTAACAAATTCTATCGCCCGATTCTTTGACGATCTGGCAGAAGATTATCGCGTTGACGACGATCACGTTATTCCGCTTAATTATTTACATATTAAAGATCCGTCATGGATGACCGGAAATGCAGGGTGGACCAGCGTTAAAGGAACCATATTACGCGTGCATATTGCGAAGGTGAGCGGTTTTTCTTTAGGCAAAGCCAAAAACGCGTAACGGAATATGTCAATAAAAGGGCCTCAACAAGAGGCCCTTACTCTATTACCTGCTTTGGCCACCTTCTCCTTCGTAGAACGGGAATACAGGATTTTGCCGTCAGTCTCGTTCCACAAACCGAGCAAATAGCACCATGAGGTCGATGCTGGCCCGGGCAGAATGTCGTGAATAAAAATTTATGACTGCTGCAAACCGGGCATTGAAATTTAATATTGGGGATAACCCCTCCGGCCTGTTGAATGGAAAGCTGACGGTAACACAATAAGTTCATTCTGAAAGATATATCTTCAACGATTTCAACAGCAAAACGTTTCGCTGACGCGAATATTTCTCCCATAGCCTGAGCAAGCCGGAAGAGAGAGGCACAATGCGGCCTTTTCCGTTTAGATACCGTTGAGGATTGCGATGTTAGATTGAGAGTGATCCGTTAACCAGACGTTTGAGTTAGCGTATAAAGCAAAACATAAATCTATCCATGCAAGCATTGACCGCCGGTTTTCTGGCGGTTTTTTTTGTTCATTTGCCAGAAAAAGAAACGGCCCTTTACGTTTTGCGTAAAGGGCCGTCGCGGTGGGGGATTATCGCTGTTCATCAGTCATCCCATTTATGGCTAAAATAAGCAGCCAGAAAACCAGAAAACAATATAATTCCCAGTGCTGCAATAAATACGTGCATATTTCCCATCATATTAAACCTCCATCGGTTGTACGAGCTGACCTCTCTTACCTTAATTTGCCGCGATGGAGATATATTAACCTGATGAACCTAAATAAAAGCTGAATAGTGTGAATTATTTCGCGGGAAGCGTAAATTTCTTCCGGTACATCGCCGGGGAAATACCGTGCTGTTGGTGAAAATGGTGACGTAATGATGCGGCATTGCCGAATCCGCTATGTCCGGCGATAAGCTCAATACTCATTCGCGACGTGACCAGCAACGCCTGCGCACGCAGTAGCCGTTCCTGCAAAATCCAGCGCTGCGGTGTGGTTCCGGTAGATTCCTGAAAACGGCGCAAAAAGGTACGCGGGCTCATGCCGGTGCGCTGCGCCAGTGAGGCGACCGTATGCGTCTGTGCCAGCTGCTGGTGGAGAAAATCGAACAAGTGCCCCAGTTGCTTGCTCTCCCGGGTTCGGGCTACCGGGCGGGTGAGGTGCTGCGTTTGCGAACCATCGCGATGCGGTTGCACAACAAGGCGCTGCGCGACGCGGTTGGCTATCTCGATGCCAAAGTCTTGCCGCACCACATGCAGGCACAGGTCGATGCCCGCCGCGCTACCCGCAGATGTCATCACGTTTCCCTCATCGTAATAGAGCGCATCTTCCAGCACATCAATGGCCGGATAGCGCTCGCGCAGCAGCGGCGTGTAGCGCCAGTGGGTGGTCGCTTTACGCCCGTTCAACAGGCCGGCTGCCGCCAGCACAAAGACGCCGGAACAGATCGAAATGATGCGGCAACCCCGTTGGCTGGCTGCCCGCAGGGCGGCACACAACGTCTCAGGTACCGGCATTTGCGCGCCGCGCCAGCCGGGAACCACAATCGTGTCAGCGGTGGCGAGCAGCTCCAGCCCACCTTCCGTCAGGACGCGAATACCGCCCGTCGCGCGCAGTTCGCCTTCTTCTATGGCCGCCACCGCAAAGCTGTACCAGTTTTCGCCCATCTCCGGGCGCGGCAGACCGAAAATCTCCACCGCCACGCCAAACTCAAACGTGCACAGGCCATCGTAGGCGAGGGCAATAACGCGATGGCGCGATTCAGTACGTCGTAAAGTTGTCATTATCCTGGTGTTATCTGGCATAGAGACGGGCAGTGAGGTTGTGTTGTTTTGGTTAGAGTAGTGTTAACACAAACACGGAGAAAGCACTATGAGCTATGTGACCGATATTCCCGCCGCTTCGCCGGAAGAAGCCGCCAGCCACTTTATGCACCGCCTGAGCGTGGAAACCGACTGCGCGGATGTGCACCACGCCATCAGCCAGCAGGAGCAGGATTTTGTGTTGTTGCATGTGGTGGGCAGCCCTGAAACGTTTGCCCGTCGCCATCTTCCCGGCGCGCTGCATTTACCGCACAGCCAGATGACGCCGGAGCGTATGGCGCAGTGGCCAGCAGACACGTTGTTTGTTGTCTATTGCGCCGGGCCGCACTGTAACGGTGCCGATCGCGCAGCGCTGAAACTGGCGCGGATGGGGCTGGCGGTGAAAATCATGCTTGGTGGGCTCACCGGCTGGGAAGATGAAGGCTTCACCTTTGCCCGGGGGGAAGGCGCTGACGCGGGCTAAGGGCGCTATTTTCATCTTCATTGACTGAAGATGAAATTTCTTCATGTCCCGTGAATTTTTCTCGTTTGCTGTCAGTGGCCCGGTGTGACATTTTATTTGGACATTTAGCCATCCAGAAGGCTAAAGATTCAAATAATGAATTATCACGCCGGGTAACCATCTGCCCTGGCGCACGAGGAGAAGCAGTATGCAACGACATCAGGCCCCATTCCGCGCGGACGTAGTCGGCAGTTTTTTGCGTCCGGACGCCATCAAGCAGGCGCGTCAGCAGTTCGCCCAGGGCGAAATCACCGCGCAGCAACTGCGCAGCGTGGAAGATGACGCGATTCGCCATGTTGTTGAGCAACAGTGCGCCTGCGGTCTGCATGTGGTCACTGACGGTGAGTTTCGCCGTGCGTGGTGGCATTTTGACTTCTTCGACGGTCTGGAAGGGGTGGAGCGCTACGATGCTGACAAAGGCATTCAATTTAATGGCGTGCAAACCAAAGCGCACGGCGTACGCGTGACCGACAAGCTGCGCTTCGGCGATCACCCGATGCTGGCGGATTTTCGCTACCTGAAAAGCATCAGCGGTAATGCACAGCCGAAAATGACCATTCCCAGCCCGAGCGTGCTGCATTTCCGCGGCGGGCGGAAAGACATCGACGCGACAGTCTACCCGCATCTGGATGCCTATTTTGACGACCTGGCGACCACCTGGCGCGACGCGATCCACGCGTTTTACGCTGCGGGTTGCCGCTATTTGCAACTGGATGACACCGTCTGGGCCTACCTGTGCTCTGACGATCAGCGCCGTCAAATCCGCGAGCGTGGCGACGATCCGGATGCGCTGGCGCGTATTTACGCCCGTGTGATTAACAAAGCGCTGGAAGGCAAGCCGGAGGATTTGACCATCGGGCTGCATGTCTGTCGCGGTAACTTCCGCTCCACCTGGATTTCGGAAGGTGGCTATGAGCCGGTAGCGGAAGTGCTGTTTGGCAGCGTCAATGTTGATGCCTTCTTTCTCGAATATGACAATGACCGCTCCGGCGACTTTGCGCCGCTGCGTTTTGTCCGCCCCGGCAAACAGCAAGTGGTGCTGGGCCTGATCACCACCAAAAATGGCGAACTGGAAAACCCGGAGGGCATCAAAGCGCGTATTCAGGAAGCGGCAAAATTTGTCGACATCAACCAGATCTGCCTCAGTCCGCAGTGCGGTTTTGCCTCAACGGAAGAGGGCAACACCCTGACGCCAGCGCAACAATGGGACAAGGTTCGCCTGGTGACGCAGATTGCCGATCAGGTGTGGTAAGCCTTTGACTCCGGCGCGTTATGCGCCGGTTTTTTTATTGCGTTTGCACCACGCCCCACGGGCGGATTTGCATCCCACGGATCATCATCAGCCAGGCCAGCACAATCGTGACCATTAAGATAATAAACAGCGACCAGGCTGGCTGTGTGGTCAGAATAATACCGGTGATTAAGGGGTTCATTGCCGCACCGAGCCAGCCCAGCGACTGAGCCGAGAAGTAGGTGGCTTTCATCCCTGCGGGGGCAATGTTGTCGATCAGCAGGTATTCACCCGGCGCGTAGATCACTTCGCCAAGGGTAAAGACGGCGGCGGAAAGCCCCCACAGCCACAGGTTATTGCCGGAAAACATAAAGCCGAGCAGACCGATCATGAAACATACCGTGCCGGTCGCCATCAGCGGGCGCAGGTTGGCGGCGTTGAGTTTACGCCCCACGGCATACTGGAGCGTGACCACCACAGCGGCGTTAACCGGCAGCACCACGGCGACCACACGCTCGGCGAAATCACTGCTTGCCACCGCCATAACATACTGGGAGAGGCAGGAAGCGAAAGAACCGGCAACAAATGAGGCGAGGAAGTTCGACAGCGTGAACCAGCCAAGCGCTTTGTCTTTCAGTAATACCGAAGGTTGCCAGACTGCCGGGCCGTCTGTGCCTGCGCCTGGTGCTACACGCCTGACAGAGAACTGAATAAACACCAGCGGGAACGCGGCGCACACCGCCGCCAGCCAGAACGGCAGATTAATGCTCTGCATCACCAACAGGGTGCCGAGCGGGGGACCGACAGTCCAGCCAATATTCAGTACGGTGTAGTTCAGCGAAAAGATCTTCGCCTTCGCCGTCGGGGTGAGTGTATCGGCAAAATAGGCTTTCAGTACGGTAGAAAACACCGAGTATGCGCAGTTAATCAGGGCAAAAAACAGCACCACCAGGCCTGCATGATCGACCCGCGGGATGGCGGCAAAACCGACGATAAACGCGGTAATTGCCAGCAGCATATAGCGCTTTTTATCGAACTTATCCGCCAGCATACCGAAACCGAGGCTAAAGACGACGCCAATGGTCAGCGCGAGGGTCATGGCGTAACCGACCTGATCGACTGCCATGCCATACTGGCGATTGAGATAAATGGTCATAAAGGGCAGCGTCGCGCCGCGCCCGATGGTGAGTAACAACGATGAAGCCAGCAAAGCGGCGGTAGAGCGTGTTTGCGTTGAGATCATTTACTTACCCGACATGCGTGTTGTTATATTTTTTTGTGATGTATACAGCAATAACATGCATAAAGTGCGATGTACACCCGCATAGTTGTCGCGAAATGCCTTAACTGACCTACCTGATTTAATGATCTGTCGCTGTACATTTTTTTGCGTTAACGTAAATTTTTTACAAAATTTTAAACAACACAGGGGCGAAGAATGGCGCGTAAAGATGTCCTGCTGGCGATGCTGGTGGTGGTAGCGTGGGGACTCAATTTTGTGGTCATCAAAGTCGGTCTGCACAGTATGCCGCCATTACTGCTGGCAGGTTTGCGCTTTGTACTGGTGGCGTTCCCGGCGCTGTTGTTCGTGGCGCGTCCCAAAATCCCACTCTCTTTACTGTTGGGGTATGGACTGACCATCAGCTTTGGGCAATTTGCTTTTCTGTTTTGCGCCATCAAGTTTGGCATGCCTGCGGGGCTTGCGTCGTTGGTGTTACAGGCGCAGGCATTTTTTACCATCATCCTTGGCGCGGGTGTGTTTGGCGAACGCTTACAGGCGAAACAGCTGGTCGGAATAACGCTGGCTATTCTCGGCGTGCTGGTGCTGATTGAGTCGAGCCTTACCGGGCAACATGTGCCGATGATCGGCTTTATCCTCACCCTGGCCGGGGCGTTTAGCTGGGCCTGCGGCAATATCTTCAATAAAAAAATCATGCAGCACACATCCCGGCCTGCGGTGATGTCGCTGGTGGTGTGGAGCGCATTGATCCCGATAGTGCCGTTTATGCTGGCATCGCTCATCGTCGACGGTCCGGCGGCGATCCTGCAAAGCCTGGTGAGTATTGATGTGACAACGCTGTTGTCGCTGGTCTATCTGGCGTTTGTCGCCACCATTGTCGGTTACGGTATCTGGGGATCACTGTTGGGGCGCTATGAAACCTGGCGTGTGGCGCCGTTGTCTTTGCTGGTGCCGGTAGTGGGTATGGCGAGCGCGGCGTTGCTGCTGGGCGAAACGCTGTCGGTGCTGCAACTGCTCGGGGCGTTACTGGTGATGGCGGGGCTGTACATCAATGTGTTTGGTTTTCGTTTGCGTCGTGCGGTGCAGGCAGGATAAGACAGAAAAAAGCCCCGCATAATGCGGGGCAAAACGATTAGCCGCGCTGATTGTAATACGGCACGCCTAATTCGTCGGATTTGTCGCTCCCCGCGCCCATATGGTTAAAATCATACGGCGATGTTTGTTGGGCGGCGGGTAACATCATCGCGTCGCGGGCGTTCTGCTGCGCGGGATGATTAAATTGCTCCGCATAACTCTGGCCGGAAACCAACACCAGCAGGGTGACGGCGGCACAGGCGATACGTTTCATACTTTCCTCGATACGTCTTTAAAACAGGCGATTAGCAACTACAGTGGTTGAGTGGCAGGAGATACCGGGATTCTCCGGGCATATCCGTGACACGGAATTTATGCGGCGGCACGTCGAAATAGTTCTTAAACGTGCGGGTCAGGGTTTGTTGCGATTCAAACCCATAACGCTCCGCCAGATACAGGATCGGTTCGTTGCTCTCCTTGAGCTTTTGCGCAATTTCCGTCAGCTTGCGGCTGCGAATGTATTGACCCAGCGAATGACCAGTCTCTTTCTTAAACATCCGTTGCAGGTGCCACTTGGAGTAACCGGAACGTTCTGACACTTTTTCCAGTGACAGCGGTGATTCCAGGTTATCCTCGATCCAGTCCAAAATGCTATGAATGGTAATAGCGTCAGTATTGCGTCTGGACATCGTCATACCTCTTTGTTTTACGGCAATATTTTCTTAAGCAAATGCTCAAGTGTCGCCACTTCTTCTGCCGTTAAGTTTTTTGTTAATTCCTGATGCAGGTTTTGCCCGACCCGTTGATGACATTGCTCACACAGCGCTGCGCCGTCGGCCGTTAACTGCACCAGTACGCCACGCTTGTCATTCGGGTTTGGGTTACGTTCGATCCAGCCTTTACACACCAGTCTGTCCAGCATGCGGGTCAGGGCGCCGAGATCGACAGAAAGCACTTTTTTCAGTTCCACCGGGGTAATGCATACCTGGCAGCGGATAGAACAGAGCACCTTAAATTGGGTGGCGGTAACATCCAGCGGCGACAGATAGTCGTTCAGTAAACGATCTTTTTTTTGGTTAACCATGTGGATCAAGCGGCCAAGAGGAATGATGTCGTTAAATAGATCATTCGTGCTTTTCACAATGGTTGCCCCGGCAAGTAGATTAGTCACGGCAGATATTATTGCTCAGGCAAATATAAGTCAACCGAATGAGTTGACCGATGCCACTATTTGCTAAAACACGGAGAAATGTTAAAAATTTCCTGAGTAAACAATTGAATAGCTTTATTTTTTAGTGCTGTGACCACCCGCAGGCCCTGCTATCGCCGCCGCGTTAAGGCTATACTGCGAACGTTTTGACCCCTCAAGGAGTGATGCGCTTATGCTGGAATTAGTGAAAGTGATTGGCCTCGGGCTGGTGGTGTTGTTGCCGCTGGCGAACCCGCTGACCACCGTCGCGCTGTTTTTAGGGCTGGCGGGGAATATGAACAGCGCCCAGCGCAACCAGCAGGCGCTGATGGCATCCGTCTATGTCTTCATTATTATGATGGTGGCCTATTACGCCGGGCAGTTGGTGATGAACACCTTCGGCATTTCGATCCCGGGCTTACGCATCGCTGGTGGGTTGATTGTCGCCTTTATTGGTTTTCGCATGCTGTTTCCGCAGCAAAAGCCGCACGAGTCGCCGGAAGCCAAAACCAAATCTGAAGAGCTGGAAGATGAACCCGGCGCCAATATCGCGTTTGTGCCGCTGGCGATGCCCAGTACTGCCGGGCCGGGCACCATTGCGATGATCATCAGCTCCGCCTCGACGATCCGTCACGGCACGGAGTTCCCGGCGTGGATTATCGCCGTTGCGCCGCCGCTTATTTTTGCCATTGTGGCGGTTATCCTGTGGGTCAGCCTGCGCAGTTCCGGCGCGATCATGCGGCTGGTGGGTAAGGGCGGTATTGAAGCTATCTCCCGGCTGATGGGGTTTTTGCTGGTCTGTATGGGCGTGCAATTTATCATTAACGGGGTGCTGGAAATCATCACCACCTTTCATGCTGGGGCATAATGGCAACGCGTATCGGGTTTGCCATTATGGCGCTCACTCTGTTGCTGGTGGGCTGCCAGCAACGTACGGCAGTTGACGCGCCGCTCGGGCAAAAAAGCTTTGCCAGCTATCAGCAGCAGACCCGTGCGTTTGTTGCTGCACACCGCGCTTTTCAGACGCTGGATAAAGATGCCGAATTGCAGTTAAACACGCCGCAAGAGTGGCGACCTGCGTCACCAGCGCGCAAAGGCATTTTGCTGATCCACGGGCTGGGAGATGGGCCAGGCTCGTTTGTGGACATTGCACCGCAACTGGCGAAACAAGGTTTTCTGGTGCGCACGGTACTGCTGCCAGGGCACGGTACACGCCCCGCCGATCTGCTGAATGTCAGCGCCGATCAGTGGCGTGAAGTGGTGCAGGAGCAAGCGGATATTCTCGCGAAAGAGGTGGATTCGCTGTGGGTTGGTGGGTTTTCTACCGGCGGCAATCTGGCTCTGGATTATGCTATGGCGCATCACGATCGCGTGCAGGGGCTGCTCTTATTCTCTCCGGCCTTCAAGTCCAGCACCGGGTATGATTTTCTCGCGCCGACGGTCGCGCTGTTTCGCGACTGGCTACGCCCGCCGAGTGCCATTTTTCCCCAGCAGATCGCCACGCGCTATTTACGGGTTCCGACGAATGGCTTTGCGCAGTTCTGGCGGACATCGGCGCGCGCGCAGGCGTGGCTGGCGCAAAAAGCGTGGGACAAACCCGCGTTACTGGTGCTGACTGAACACGATTCGGTGCTGAATACCCGGTGGATCCTCGATCATTTTGACCGCAGTTTTACCCACCCCGCGAGCCGGGTCATTTGGTACGGTGCGCCGCAGGCCGAAGTGGCGAATGCGCCGCGAATTCTGGTGAAAACCGACGTGCTGCCGCAAGATCGCATCAGCCAGTTTTCCCATATGTCGGTACTCTTCTCGCCGCAAAACCCGCTCTATGGCCGCAAAGGCAGCGTGGTACTGTGCGCGAACGGGCAGCCGGAAGCGGCAGCAAGACGTTGCCTGGCGGGAGACGAAGTGTGGTATTCAGACTGGGGGCTGGTCGAGCCGGACAAAATTCACGCCCGGCTGACCTGGAATCCGTGGTTTGACTGGCAAACCACGGTGATGGATTCGGTTATTTCACCGCCGTTGTAATGACTTACAGGTGGCTGGGGCTGGTCTGTTCTTCCAGTTTCACCGGCCAGCGACGGAAAATCACCACTGACCACACCAGCGCGGCAATTGCCGGGATCGCCCCGGCGTAGCCGATGGCATCCATCGACCAGTGCAGGCTTATCTGATTACCCACCAGCGCGCCTGCGCCGATGCCGATATTGAAAATGCCGGAAAAGAGCGACATCGCCACGTCGGTTGCATCCGGAGCCAGCGCCAGCACTTTGACCTGCATCCCCAGGCCGATAATCATGATGGCGATACCCCAGAAAATGCTCAGTACCGCCAGATGCGTTTCGCTGCCGGATGCCGGTAGCATCAGCACCAGCGAAGCGACCAGAATCGCAATGGCGCTGCTGACCAGCCCGGAGGCGTGCTGATTGCCGAGCTTGCCAAACAGCACGCTGCCAATAATCCCCGCGCCGCCAAGCAGCAGCAACAGCACCGTGGCGAAGTTGGCGCTAAAGCCCGCAACGTTCTGCACAAACGGTTCGATATAGCTGTACGCCGTATAATGGGCGGTGACCACCACCACGGTCAGCAGGTAAATGCACATCAGCGCCGGGCGACGGAACAGCAGCGGCAGGCTTTTCAGCGAACCGGAGTGTTCGCTCGGCAGTTTTGGCAACAGTTTGACCAGGCACACCAGCGTGATTAACGCCCCCATGCCGATGGCAAAAAAGGTGGTGCGCCAGCCGAAATATTGCCCGACCACGCGACCAATCGGCAGACCCAGCACCATGGCCAGCGCAGTACCGGTGGCGATCAGGCTCAGCGCCTGCGCGCGTTTGCCCGCCGGGGCGAGGCGAATGGCCAGCGACGCGGTGATCGACCAGAAAATGGCATGCGCAAACGCAATGCCGATGCGGCTCAGCACCAGCACCTCGAAATTCCACGCCAGAAAGGAGAGCACATGGCTGGCAATAAACAGCACAAATAAGCCAATCAACAGCTTACGGCGTTCAATCTGGCTGGTCAGCAGCATAAACGGCAGCGACATCAGCGCTACCACCCATGCATAAATGGTCAACATGATCCCCACCTGTGCGGTCTCCATGTCGAAGCTTTGCGCAATGTCTGACAGCAGCCCAACGGGGACGAATTCGGTGGTGTTAAAAATAAAAGCGGCAACGGCAAGCGTTACAACCCGTAGCCACGCAACTTTTCGTGAAACCGTATTCGTTGTCATAAGAATGTTTAGCCAGGTGATGGAAAAAGGGAGAGGAGGCGATCTTAAGGCTTTTACTGGCGAAAATACAACCGTTTTGTGATGTAGATCTCATTTTGTGGCGACATGAAAAATACCCATTGCATCGCTATCCAATAGCGTTCAAAAACAGAGAACAAAAAAGAGGAAATGCTATGCAAACAATCGACTTCTATATGGTAGACGCTTTCAGCGATCGCACCTTTGGCGGTAATGCCGCCGCCGTTTGTCCACTGACCGAGTGGCTACCGGATGAGGTTCTGCTGAAGATGGCGCAGCAGCATAATCAGTCCGAAACCGCGTTTTTTGTGCGTAACGACAGCGGCTTTGAGCTGCGCTGGTTTACCACGCAATATGAAATTAACCTTTGCGGGCATGCCACGCTCGCGGCCGCACATGTGATTTTTGAATATCTGGATTACCCCGATACCGCGATCCGCTTCAGCACCCGTTTTGTGGGTGAGCTGAAAGTGACGCGTAATGGCGACTGGTTAACGCTCGACTTCCCGGCATGGTCCACCGACGCGGTGGCGAATCCGCCTGCGCTGTTGTTTACCACGCTCGGCATCGCAGCGGCGAAAGAGGTGCGCGTTGGGCGCGACTATCTGGTAGTGCTGGAAAATCAGGCGCAGGTCGAAGCCCTGCAACCGGATATTGCAGGCATGATCCCACTGGGGAAAATGGTCTGCGTGACCGCGCCGGGCGAGTCGGTGGATTTTGTCAGCCGCTTCTTCTGCCCTGGCGAATCGGTACCGGAAGATCCGGTCACGGGTTCGGCCCATAGCATGCTGATCCCGTACTGGGGTGAAAAACAGGGCAAACAGGTGATGCAGGCGCGACAGGTTTCCGCCCGGGGCGGGGATCTGCGCTGCGAGTGGCGGGGCGATCGTGTGCTGATTGGCGGCCAGGCGACGTTATACCTGATGGGGAAAGTGTTTTTACGTGATATCACTGGCGGTTGATGCCGGGCATGTCGTTGGATGGCGATGACGCCTTTGCAACAGACACACCCGACACACGCTCACTTCAACGAGGCGCCGCCGCAGATCACCAGCTCCTGACCGGTGATGGCGGCGGCGTCTGCCGACAACACAAACCCCACCAGCGCCGCCACTTCCTGCGGTGTGATCAGACGCCCAATGGGCGGTACGTTGGGCGGCGAGCTTTCCCGTCCTGGCGCGCTCAGCATCGGCGTTTGCGTTGCGCCGGGCGCGACCACATTGGCGGTAATGCCGCGCGGAGCCAGTTCTGCTGCCCAGCTCCGCACCATGCCCACCAGCGCCGCTTTGGTCGCCACATACTGTGAACGCCCGGCTGCACCGCGCGAAGTACGGCTGCCAATCACCACAATCCGCCCGCCTGGCGGCATCTGAGGCGCAAAATGGTTGGCCAGCGTTTCTGCGGCCTGCACATGCAGCCGCCACAAACGCTGACTGGCGGCGGCATCCAGTTCACCAAGCGGGGCGGCGGCCATCATGCCAGCGGCATGGATCACCGCCTGCGGCGTTTCAAGCCCGTTGAGCGCCTGGCGCAAGGCGGCGTCATCGCTTAAATCGACCTGCAAACTGCGAAAGGCCGTGGTATTCCGCTGAACCGGCGAACGCGAAAGCCCGATCACCTGCCAGCCGTGGTCAAGCAGCCAGCTGACAATGGCTTCGCCAATACCGGAACTGGCACCGGTGACGACAGCAATCGGCATCTTATTCCTCCAGTAGCGCGCGTGGCACTTTGAACACCGCTTTGCGCACGGTCATCGGTTGGTCAACCGCACACAATGCCTGATGCGGCTCGCCTGGCAGGAACACGGCAAAATCACCGGCGCGCAGCGTCACACGCACCGGTAATTGGACGCCGGTGGCGATAAACAGATCCGGTTTCCGCTCTTCATCCGTGCTCTTCGCCGCATACTGCGTGCCTGCGTAAATGATTTCCTCACCAGCCAGTACCACCTGAATGTCCGCCCACTGGTGGTGGTATTCCGTGTGGCGCTCAGCCTGCGGTTGGGTATTCGCCGGGCCGATATTACAAAACCAGGCTGCGTGCTCCGGTTGCAGGCGTCCGTCATCGTGCGCCTGCAGCGCCGCCAGTGAACACTGGGGTAAATCGAGGATCGCCCGAAGCCCGGCGGGAAGCCCTGCCAGCGGCAGGGCGTTAAGGTTTCCGAGGATCATGGGCTACTCCTTTACCCACGCCGGGGAGACGCGCACATATTTAATCGCCTGGCGGAAGTAGGTATAGGCGATATGCAGATTGCCATCGGCACCTTGCTTAATGCTCGGGTAGGAGAACTCACGGTTGAGTTTTTCCTGCGAATTGTTGGTCATGCAGTAGCCGTCGCCCTCGTCAAGATTGCGCTGCCACGGCCAGCTTTTCCCGCCATCGGGTGAAATCGCCACCGTCATTGGCGCGCGTGGCGCACCCCAAAAGGCGCTGCGTCCACCGGTTGCCGTGGGTTCTTTGCGTCCGTCGCCATCATCAATCTCATCGTACAGCGATGCGCGCCGTTCTGTTGCGCCCGCCGCGCTCATCGCGTTAAACACCAGCGCCAGCATGCCGTCGTCCAGCGTGGTGACCTGAATGGACGAGTTATTGTTCGGTAATACCGTGGGTTCCGGTACTGACCAGCTTTCACCGCCATCGGTAGACTGGCTGTAGTAGATATTGTCCGCCCAGCGGCTACGGAACAGCGCCACCAACGTTCCACTCGCCAGTGCGGTGATGTTCATATGCACGCAGCCGAGGCTTTCCGGTACGACAACATCACGCCAGCTTTTACCCTGATCGGTGGAGATTTTGACGGCGCTGATGTCGTCGTTGCCCACCCATTTCTCGCCCGGTTGCGTGCGGCAATAAAACACCGGCAGCAACCAGTTGCCGTTATCCAGCACGGTGATGGGCTGGCGGATAAAGGTGCCAGGTTGATCCAACAGCGTGCCTATTTCGCCCCAGCTCGCACCAAAATCCGCAGACTGGCGGTAGCGCACGATAGCCGTATCCTGGTTACCGGAAATTTGCGCCGTCCACAGCAGCCACAGCACGTTATCCGGAGCGAGGAACAAGACCGGGTTTTGCTCGGAGCGTGACGGATCGTCCGACAGTTTTACCGCGTCGCTCCACTGCGGCGCACCGGCTGCCAGCCGTGAACTCCATACGGAGATATCCGCAATTCCTTCCTGTGTGCCGCCAAACCAGACGCACAATAAGTCGCCGTTGGGCAGTGGCAGAATGTTCGCCGCGTGGTTTTGCGGGCAGGACGACGGCAGCATCGCCGTGGTGACGCGGGCGTCCTGCGGTTGTGGGCGTAACATCCCGTCGCGATTTACAGTCACAGACATATCAAACTCCATTGTTTCGAACAGGGGTATGCGCGTTGCTCACGGTTTTGGGCGTCGCTTTGTTAGGGATCAGGCGGTCAAGCACCATGATCACCGCCGGTGTCACCAGCGCAACATACATATTGTTAATTCCAAACGGATCGCCCAGCAGATACCAGACCGAGGTCACCACACAGGCACCAATCAAACCGGCGTTCGCGCCACGGGTGCTCTTAAAGAACGGCGCATAGAAGGCAATCACCGCCACCACCGAGATAGAGAGGCGGATAGCGCGGGTAAAGAAGGAGAGTTTCAGTACTTCCGGAACAAACAGCACAAAAATCAGCGGCAGGAAGCCAATCAGCAGTGACAACCAGCGGGTGGCTTTAAATTCCTGCTCCGGGGTCGGGTTGCGATAAGGTACGTAGAAATCTTTCACCACCAGCGACGCAATCGCCAGCGCCACGGTACTGACGCTCACAAAAATAGACGCAACAAGTGACGTTGTCACCAGTCCTGCCACCCACGGGTTCATATCCTGCAGGAAAATCGGCATGGCATACAGGCTGTTGATTTCCGGGTGCAGGTATTTTGCCGCGACGCCAATGACCGCAATCGCCAGTGCAATCGGCAGGCAGAAGAAGAAGGCCACCCAGGTGGAACGCTTGGCGCTCTGAACATCTTTGGTAGAGCAAATCGCCTGGATCACAAACTGGGTGCAGAAGATGGAACCGATGGTGCCAATCAGCCAGGCAAAAATGGTGCTGGGGCCAAAATTACCGTCCCAGGTCCAGTAGTATTTCGGCATGTTTTCGATCATCGGGGTAAAACCGCCGGTCTTCGACAGAGCAAAACCCATGATCGCCAGAATGCCGAAATATTTCAGCGCGCTGTGCAGCAACGTCACCCATGCCACACCTTTCATACCGCCAAAGGCGAAGTAGAAGGTACTGACGATCGCGGTAATAAACGCGGCGATCGGCAGGTTCACTTTCAGTACCGTTGAGATGGCCGCTGCACCGCTCACGTAGTTGCCGACGTTCACCAGCAGCAGGGCGTAAATCATGATAATCGAGATGATGTTTTTGGTGCTGTTGCCATATTTTTCGGCAATCGCCCCGGAGATGGTGATTTTGCCGGTGTTATAGATGCGTTTAACCAGCAACAGACCGAACAGCGGGAAGCCAATCGCCGCGCCAATCACCGACCAGGAGGCGGCAAATCCGTCTTCGAACGCCGCCTGCGCGGTGCCGACGGTCGATTTAGCGCCAATGTACTCAGACATCAGCAGAATACCGACGATAAAGGCGGGCATCGCACGCGAGCCTTCCATAAAATCGCCGCTGTTTTTACTGCGTAAGCGGAAGGTTAACCAGGTGGTGAACAGAATATAAGCCACCACAATGCCAACAATGATCAGGGTATCTTGAGATGTAAAGGTGTTCATCTTTGCCTCTCTTCAGGGCGTGTGAATCCGGGGCGCGGTATGCGCCCGGTTTTCTTATGACGAATGACACCGCCGTTAGTGAAGGTACTGCGTCACTATCTGGCGGATCTGTTGAAGTTGCTGTGGGTTAAACGTGACAGCGTAACGACTGTCACCAACCTCATAACCCATGATTTGCAATGCTTTTTTTACGGCGGCCGGCGAGAAGGCCACTTTGTACAGATCGGTACGTAACCCGGTGACGCTCTCTTGCGCACTGCGTGAACCTGCAATGTCGCCCGCCTGGAAACGTGACCAGATGGCGTTAATGGCCTGCGGTGCAACGTTCGCCAGCCCGGAAATACAGGCGGAGCAACCGTCAACAAAACCCTGATGGATTAACGAGTCCGGGCCGTTCAGTACATCGAAACCCTCGACATCTTTCACCGCATTCAGGAAACCGCTCAGGCTCTCATAGCTACCGGCGCTGTCCTTGATACCGATAATGTTCGGATGGTCCGCCAGCGTACGAACGGTCTGTGGTTCGAGCGTATTGCCGGTACGTGCCGGGATGTTGTAGAGGAACACCGGCACGTTTAACGCGTCGGCGACGGCGGTGTAGTGGTTAATCAGCTCATCTTGTTTCAGCGGCACGAAATAGGGGGTGATCACCGATACCGCATCCACGCCCAGTTTCTCGATTTGCCTGCCCAGACGAATGGTTTCACGGGTAGAGATTTCGCCGATATGCGCCACTACCGGCGAGCGTCCGGCCACTTCCTCTACGCAGGTGGCGGTAACGGCGACCTTTTCCTGCTCGTTCAGCACGAAAAATTCCCCGTTGGTGCCGCCGCAAAAAATGCCGTTACCGGCCTCAATCTGGCGGTTAATTTGTTGTTTGAGCGCGTTCGGGTTAACAGCCCCGTCGGCGTCGAAAGGTGTAACAATGGCGGTCAACACGCCTTTAATGTGCTTGTTCATAACTTGTCCCTGATTCGCTGTTTAGTCCCGGTGGCGCAGCGCTAACCGGGCCGACAGACGGTTAAAAACGGTTAAAACAACGTCTGATAGATGGCCTGCACCTGTGCGTGATCTACGGTGCAGGGGGCATTGTTCATCAGGCGCTTAACATTCAGCGCGGCGTCGCTCAGCGCCGGGATATCTTCACGGGGTACGCCGAGCGCTTCGAGGTTGTCCGGCAGATTCAGCCGCTTAACCAGCGCGGCGAACCACGCCACCAGCGCCAGCGATTTCTGTTCGTTGCTCAGCGTGGTGTCGGCGTCGGGAACCAGATCCCAGACCTGGGCAAATTTCTCCACGGCGTACGGACGCACCACGTTCATGCACGGCGCCAGCAAAATGGCGTTCGCCACGCCATGCGGCAGATGGTATTTGCCGCCGAGCGGGTAAGAGAGCGCGTGCACCAGGTGTGTACCGGCGTGGGCGATGGCCGCACCGCCGTAATACGAGGCCCACAGCATCTCCAGCCGGGCGGTCAGGTTGTGCGGTTCATTGACGGCGGTTTCGATATTGCGCAGCAGTTTGCGCAGGCCCATCAGCGCAACGTTGTCGCTGACCGGGTTGGCAATGGTGGCGGTGAAGCACTCAATCAGATGGCACAGCGCATCGATGCCGGTCGACGAGGCGATATGCGCAGGCATGCTGGTGGTCAGCTCCGGCAGTAACGCCACGTAATCCGGTAACATCACCGAGGAGATAATGCCGATTTTGGTGTCCTGCTCCGGGATGGCCAGAATCGCGTTAGGCGTGGCTTCCGAACCGGTTCCGGCGGTGGCGGGGATCAACAGCGACGTCACGCGTGCCGTGGGTTTGTCGCCGTTCAGCAGCGCAGGCAAACCGGGGGAGGCCGGGTGGCAGAGAACGGACAGCAGCTTGGCGACATCCAGCACGCTGCCGCCGCCGATACCGACCACCAGGTCAAATGTCTTCTCGCCCAGTCCTTGCAGAATGTTGGCGACGTCATGCTGGCTCGGCTCTGGCGGCACATTATCAATCAGTTGCAGATCTGCACCGTTGGCCGTCAGCAGGGCGCGGATCTGCTGCGTCGGCGCAAGCTTAATTACATTGCCGTCGCTGACCAGTAAGATTTTCTCTTTACCTGTAAGCAGTGGGGCTATCGCCGGGATCGCGCCTGCGCCGCTTATCAGGGTGCTATTAATCGTTACCACAACCTTCTCCTGTCTCTGTTATGGTGATTGAGTTCAATCATCACTTGTCAATCACCGTCACTACATGGCCTAAATTTATAATTTATTCGCAAACTGAATAAGTTGATCTTGCTCACATATAATCAATCATGATTGAATATAATCATATTCAGTGCATAATGACCCGGAGAAGGGATGAACGAGCCAACCTCGGATAAACAGATAGCCATCCTCGCCGATGACTTTACCGGCGCGAATGACGCGGGTGTCAGCCTGGCGCAGAGAGGAATGACGGTGGATGTGGCGCTGAGCGCGAACTACGTCAGCACTGCGCAAGCCCGCATTTATAACAGCGACAGCCGGGCACTCACTGCCAGCGATGCCGCGCAGCGGGTTACCGTGCTGACGCAAAAGATTGTCGCGCACGGCGCGCCGCAGTGGCTGGTTAAGAAGATCGACTCCACGCTGCGCGGCAATGTAGGAGCCGAAGTCGCCGCCATGTTGCAGGCCTGCAAGGCCTCCGCTGCGATTATCGCGCCGGCTTTTCCGGCGGCGGGGCGTATCACCCGCAACGGGCAGTGCTTTGTTCATGAGCGATTGCTGACGGACACCGAGTTCGCCAGCGATCCGAAAACGCCAGTCACCAGCGCCGACATCGGTATGTTGCTGGCGGCGCACAGCCGCGCGGAAATCCGCTACCTGCACGCCGCTGATGTGGCTGCGGCGCTGGCGAACGCATCGGTGAGTGCGCCCCTGTTGCTGGTGGTGGATGCGCAAAGCGATGCCGAGCTGGATGAGATTGTCGCCCAGGCCGAGTCGGCGGAATCGCGCCCACTGCTGGTGGGGTCCGCAGGGTTGTGCGATGCGCTGGCGCGTCGGCTGAACCCTTGTGTTCCGCGTACGGTACTGGCGGTGGTGGGGTCAATGAGCGAAATCGCTCAACAACAGCTGGCGTGGGCGGCAAAGCATCCCCGTGTGGAGCAGGTGTTTATTGATATCAACACGTTGTTCACCCCGGCGGCAGCGGAGTACCGACAACACATCGTCCGCATCCTGGTCAGCGGCCGTCACTGTCTGGTGCATACCTGCCCGGATACACAGGCGCGTCACCAGATTGCCGCGCTGTGTGAACAGCAGGGGGTAAGCCGCAGTGAACTGGGGGAGTGTATTTGCGCGTTTTTAGGGGAGTTGACGCGGGATGTCCTTCGCGAAGCGCAACCGGACGCGCTCTATCTTTCCGGCGGCGATGTGGCGGTTGCGGCGGCCCATGCGCTTGGGGCGAAAGGTTTTAGCATCCGCGGACGGGCAGCGGGCTGCGTACCGTGGGGATACTTTTCAGGTTGTCTTTGGCAACGACCGGTGATGACCAAAGCAGGTGGCTTTGGTGACGAAACTACCTTGCTTAAGGTTCTGCATTTTATCGAGGAGAAATCGAGTGACTAATATCATTGCTGTAACGATGGGCGACCCGGCGGGTATTGGCCCGGAAATCATTATCAAATCGCTGGTCGAAGGAGAGTTAGCCGGTTCGCCGGTGGTGGTGGTCGGGTGTGCGCGGACGTTTCAGCGCATTCTTGGGCTGAATATTACCCCGCGTGCAGAACTGCGCATTATTGAACGCGTTGCCGATGCGCGTTTTGCGCCGGGCGTTATCAACGTCATTGACGAACCGCTGGCGGATGTCGATGCCCTGCAACCTGGTGTGGTGCAGGCGCAGGCCGGGGATCTGGCTTATCGCTGCATTAAACGCGCCACCGAACTGGCGATGAGCGGGGACGTGAAAGCCATTGCCACCGCGCCGCTGAACAAAGAAGCGCTGTTTATGGCCGGGCATCACTATCCGGGCCACACTGAACTGCTGGCACAACTGACCGACAGCAAAGATTACGCGATGGTGCTCTACACCGATAAACTGAAAGTGATTCATATCACGACGCATATCGCCCTGCGTAAATTCCTCGACACCCTGAATCAGGATCGCGTGAAAACGGTGGTGCGTATTGCCGATACGTTCCTGAAACGCGTCGGCTATGACAATCCGCGGATTGCGGTAGCAGGGGTCAACCCGCATGCCGGTGAAAACGGGTTGTTTGGTGATGAAGAGATCACCATTGTCGGCCCGGCGGTGCAGGCAATGAAAGCCGAAGGGGTGAATGTGACCGGGCCGTGCCCGCCGGATACGGTGTTTATGCAGTGTCACGAAGGGATGTATGACATGGTGGTGGCGATGTACCACGATCAGGGGCATATTCCGTTAAAATTGCTGGGCTTTTACGATGGCGTTAATATCACCGCCGGGCTACCGTTTATCCGTACCTCAGCGGATCACGGCACCGCATTTGATATCGCCTGGCGTGGTGTGGCGAAAGCCGAGAGCATGGCGGTATCCATCCAGTTAGCAATGCAAATTACACGGGAATAATATGAAGGGATATAACCGGTTAGAGCAGATTATGGATTACCTGAAAGGGCATAATCTGGTGACGGTGGATCAACTGGTCGCGGCAACGGATGCCTCGCCTGCCACCATTCGCCGCGATCTGATCAAGCTCGATCAGGAAGGGGTGATCAGTCGCACCCACGGCGGCGTTACGCTGAACCGGTTTATCCCCTCGCAACCGACTACCAGCGAAAAAATGCAGCGCAACCTGGCGGAAAAACACGCCATTGCCTGCGCCGCCGCTGCACTGGTGAAAGCCGGGGATGCGATTGTGCTGGATGCGGGCACCACGATGATTGAGCTGGCTCGCCAGCTCACGCATCTGCCGCTGCGGGTGATCACCAGCGATTTGCACATTGCGCTGTTTCTGTCGGAATTTAAACAGATTGAAGTGACGATTATCGGTGGGCGTATTGATGATTCCAGCCAGTCCTGCATTGGTGAGCACGGGCGCAAGCTGCTGCAAAACATCTGGCCGGATCTGGCGTTTGTCAGCTGTAACGGCTGGGGGCTGGAGCGCGGGATCACCGCGCCAACGGAAGAGAAAGCCGCGCTTAAGCACGATCTGATCGCCAACGCCAGGCGGCGGATCCTGCTGGCGGACAGCAGCAAATATGGCGCGTGGTCGCTGTTTAATGTGGCAAACCTGGATTCGCTGACCGATATCATCACCGATGCGCAGCTCAGTGCGGATATCCGCCAGCAGCTTGAGTCTTTACCCGGGCGGTTAACCATTGCCAGTTAACCGCGCATCGTCAGGGCAGGCGGGCAATATTGGCCTTGATAACCCCGACGGAGTGGTTGAATTTCGCCACTTCGTCATCCCGCAGTTGTAACTCAATAATCTGCTGCACACCGTTTTGCGCCAGCACGGCGGGAACCCCGATAGCCACATCTTTCACGCCATACTCGCCGTCAAGAATGCAGGAGATCGCCAGCGCGCGGTGGCTGCCGGTGAAAATATTCCGGCAGATCTCGGCAATGGTGCCGGCAATACCATACTCGGTGCAGCCTTTACGGGCATAAATCTCAAAACCGTGGCGACGAACTTTTTCCGCCAGTGCATCGACATCCAGCGTCTGGCCGGTTTTACGCCGGTAGACCTCGGCGATGGGCGAACCGTATACCGACGAATGCGACCACACCGGAAACTGAGTATCGCCGTGTTCGCCGAGAATAAACGCATCGATACTCTGCGCGCCAATATCCAGCGATTGTGCCAGCGCACGGCGCAGACGGGTGGTATCAAGCCAGACGCCGGTACCAATCACCTGGTTGCGCGGTAACCCGGACAGTTTCCACACCTGCCAGGTAATGATGTCGCAGGGGTTGGTGGCGACAAGGAAAATGCCGTTGAAACCATTTGCCATCATTGCCGGTACGATTTTTTGCACGATTCGCGCGGTGTTGGTCAGTTCGTCGAGACGCGTCTGGCCGGGTTTTAACGGGCCGCCGGAGACGGTGATCACCGCAATGTCGACATCCGCACACGCGTCAACCGGACGGGTTGAAATGGTCATCATGCCCGGCATATACGCCGCGGCATCTGACAGATCCTGAGCGTGGCCCTCCACGCGCTGTTGGTCCAAATCCACGAGGATCAGCTCTTCGCAAATTGTCTGGTTCAGCAGGGCGTAGGCGGCGGACGCCCCCACATTGCCAGTGCCAATAATCATCACCTTACGGGCTTTCGTATTCATTCTGGTTCCGTTATCAGGGTTAGCTCTGCGCGTAAGGTACCGTCTGTCCTCCCGGCTGCGCAACGGCCTGCATCATCTATAGGTTAATCGTATGACGTTGATGCGGGTCTGGCTGGTTAATTTAACAAGGGAGTAACAATAAGGAGCGCCCTATGTACAGTATTACCGATGCCACCGCTTCCCAGCCGGATGTGATTGCACTGATTGACGAACTGGATCGCTACCAGAGTGCGCTCTATCCGGCGGAGAGTAACCATCTGCTTGATCTGGCTGCTTTACCTGCGCAGACCCTGATCCTGCGAAAAATCCGCCATACCGATGGGGCGACCGTGGGGTGCGGCGCGGTGGTGCTGAACGGCGATGGCAGCGGCGAGATGAAACGGGTGTTTATCGATCCCCGGCATCGTGGGCAACAACTGGGTGAAAAACTGATTGCCGCGCTGGAGCAGGAGGCGGTTGCCCGTTTTTGCCATACGTTGCGTCTGGAGACCGGGATCAGGCAGCTGGCGGCGGTTAAGCTGTATGAGCGCTGCGGTTATCAGACCTGTCGCGCTTTTGCGCCCTATGTCGACGATCCCTTGAGTATTTTTATGGAAAAAATGCTTATCGCCGACCTGCGTTTTGCCATGCAATAAACCGCCACCGGGCGTTAAAGCTACTGCAGCAGTTCAATAAACGCGTCAAGATGCCGGGTTTTCGCGCCGCGTCGCCACACCAGCCAGGTGGTCAGCCAGCGCCAGTTTTCCGCCAGCGGCCAGGCTTCCACCTGGTGATGACCGGGCATACTTTCCAGCATACTGCGCGGGATCAGCGCCAGTCCGGCCCCGGCGATCACACAGGCCAGCATGCCGTGATAGGACTCCATCTCGTGGATTTTTCCGGGTGTGGCGCGATCGGCATTAAACCAGCTCTCAAAATGGCGGCGGTAGGAGCAGTTAGCGCGAAAGGCATAGATGCTGGCGCCATTGACCTGCGCCGCGCGCTCAATGTGCGGGTGACCGTACGGTGCGACAATCATCATCTCTTCACGGTAAACCGGGATCCCTTCCAGACCCGGGTGCATGATCGGGCCGTCGACGAAAGCGGCGCTCAGTTTTCCTTCCATCACGCCGTCGATCATGGTGCCGGAAGGCCCGGTGGAGAGGTCAAACTGAATACGCGGATAACGCTGGTTATACTGCGCCAGCGTGGCGGGAATGCGTACCGCCGCGGTGCTTTCCAGCGCGCCCAGCGAGAACAGGCCTTGCGGCTCGTCTCCGGCTACCACCATGCGGGCTTCATCCACCAGCGCCAGGATCTGCTGGCTGTAACGCAAAAAACTGTGCCCCGCTGGAGAGAGACGCAGGCGCTGATTTTCGCGGATAAACAGATCGACACCGAGATCGGACTCCAACTGGCGAATGCGGGTCGTGAGATTGGACGGCACGCGATGCACCTTCTGCGCCGCCTGGGTGATACTGCCGGTCTGCGCCACGGCGTTAAACATCTCAAGCTGGGTTAAATCCATGCCATTCTCTCTTTGTGAATAGTGTCGTTAATATTATTCAGTTTTCAGAAATAACAAATTCCGCCACTCTGGTGCAAGTCCTGAACACATTTAAGGGAGACCCCGTATGTCCATTACCCCGACAACCCATGCTATTTCCATCAACCCGGCCACAGGGGAAACCCTGAGCGCCACACCGTGGGCCAGCCCTGCAGACGTGGATGCCGCCATCGAACAGGCGGCTAACGGCTATCGCCAGTGGCGAGTGTTAAGCGTGGCGGAGCGAGCACAAAAACTGCGCGATGTGGGCGCGGCGTTGCGTGAACGGGGCGAAGAGATGGCGCAACGGATCAGCCAGGAGATGGGGAAACCGATCCTGCAGGCACGGGGCGAGGTGAACAAATCCGCCAGCCTGTGCGACTGGTATGCGGATAACGGTCCGGCAATGCTTGGCAGCGAGCCGACCCAGGTTGAGCATAACCGCGCCACCATTGAATACCGGCCGCTGGGGCCGATTCTGGCGGTGATGCCGTGGAACTTTCCGGTGTGGCAGGTGATGCGCGGCGCGGTGCCGATCCTGCTGGCCGGTAACAGTTATTTACTGAAGCATGCACCCAATGTGCTGGGGTGTGCGGCGCTGTTGGGCGAGATTTTCACCCGCGCCGGGATCCCGCAAGGGGTGTTTGGCTGGGTGAACGCCACTAATGATGGCGTCAGTCAGGCCATCAATGACCCGCGGATTGCCGCCGTCACGGTGACCGGCAGCGTGCGCGCGGGTGCCGCTATTGGCGCACAGGCCGGGGCAGCGCTGAAAAAATGCGTACTGGAACTGGGGGGTTCCGATCCCTTTATTGTGCTGAACGACGCCGATCTGGATCTGGCGGTGAAAGCGGCAGTCGCCGGGCGTTATCAAAATACCGGGCAGGTTTGCGCTGCCGCGAAACGTTTTATTGTTGAATCCGGCATCGCGCAGGCCTTTACCGACAAGTTTGTTGCCGCCGCAGCCGCGCTGAAACAGGGCGCGCCGGACAACGAAGAGCACTATCTGGGGCCGATGGCGCGTTTTGATCTGCGCGATGAGCTGCATGCGCAGGTACAGGCCAGCATCCAGCAGGGCGCTACGCTGCTGCTCGGTGGGGAAAAGGTTCCGGGGGCGGGCAACTACTACCCGGCGACGGTACTGGCTGGCGTGACGCCGGAGATGACCGCATTCCGCCAGGAGCTGTTTGGCCCGGTCGCCGCCATCACCCTTGCCCGTGATGCGGAGCATGCGTTGGCACTGGCGAATGACAGTGATTTTGGTTTGTCCGCCACCGTCTTTACCGCCGATCATGCGCAGGCCGCCTGGTTTGTCGAACACCTGGAGTGCGGTGGCGTGTTTATTAACGGCTACAGCGCCAGCGATGCCCGTGTGGCCTTTGGTGGCGTGAAGAAAAGCGGTTTTGGCCGCGAGCTGTCGCACTTCGGTTTGCATGAATTTTGCAATATCCAGACCGTATGGAAAGATCGTCTGTAACCGCCTGCGCGCCCCGGTGGGGCGCGCCACTCCTCGCTGTCATGGGGGTGTCATGATCCTTTTGTAGACTCACGGCAACGTTGTGGTTATAGAAGAATATCATGAACTTAATGCAAATTTTTCGCCGTATTGTTCGGCGTGTTACACCTCAGCAGTTTGGTTTGTTAGCCGGTATTTTCTGCATCATTGGTCTGTTCTCCGCGCTGCAAATCGCCTCCTCTTTTCTCCTTTCCGCGTCATTACGCGAAGCACAGCACAATGAACAGTTAAACCAGCAGGCGCACCTGCAACAGGTTCGCGTGGATGAAGCCCGCGTGGCCTTGCTGACCGCAAGCGATCTGCTTAACCGCGCAGGCGTGTGGTTTATGCAGGACAAAGAAACTGGATCCGAAGGGAGCTGGCGCAGCCTGATGGATGAAACCCGCAGCGCGCTGGATGCGTCACAAAAAGCCTGGCAAGCCTGGCTGGCGTTGGATCCGCCGAAAGACGATGGCTTAATCAACAGTTATCAGCTGTTTTACGGCGCGCTGAAAGAGCAGGCGGATGGACTGGTGAAAACCCAGTCGATTGACGCCTTCTTTGCGGTGCCTGCGCAGGCATTCCAGGCGGATTTTAACGACAACTATGCCCGTTTCCAGCAGGCCAGCGAAAGCCGTGCGGAAACTGGCCGTCAGGCGTTAATGTCCAACCTTGGACAGCTACAGCATGTCTTTGTGCTGGTGCCCGCGCTGTTGCTGGTGATTGCGGTACTGGTGTGGTTTGCCATGTCGCGCTGGGTGATCACGCCGCTGCGTCGGCTGATTGCGCACATCAACATCCTCGCCGCGGGCGATCTGGGAACAGCGCTGCCGTCGGTACCGCGTTTTAACCGCGAGGTGGAGCAGCTTAGCCTGAGCATTCACAGCATGCAGCAGGGGCTGCAACAACTGGTGATGCAGGTCAGTGACGCAACCGCCTCTATGGTGAACACCATCAGCAACCTCGCGGAAGGTAACCAGTCGCTTTATCAGCAGTCGACGAAACAGGCGCAGGAACTGACGGATGTGACCGAACATATTGCCACCCTGGAATCCCACGTTGAAGGCAGCACTGGCTTCGCCCAGCAGGCCCGTCAACAGGCGGATGAGGCGCAAAAAATCGCCGCAGGCGGCGATCGCATGATGGACACGGTTAACCAGTCGATGCGTGAGATCGTCGAACGTTCGGCCGAGATGCGCAACATCGTCGATATGATTGATGGCGTGGCGTTTCAGACGAATATTCTGGCGCTGAATGCCGCCATTGAAGCGGCGCATGCCGGGAATCACGGGCGCGGCTTTGCGGTGGTGGCGAAAGAGGTCGGACTGCTGGCGCGTAAAAGTAGCCATTCAACGCAAACCATTCAGCAGTTGATTAACCACTCTTTGCAGGGGATCACTGACGGTACGCAGGCAGTAAGTCGCCTTGAAAGCAACCTGCAAAAAGTAACCGGGCTGGTGGGACATTTAAGCGGCGTGCTCAATGAGATCTCCGCCGCCACCCTGAGTCAGGGGGAGAGCATCCATCTGATGACCCGGCGTTTGCACGCTCTCAACACGGTCGCCCGGCGCACCGGGGAACTGGTGTCGACGGCGACACAAGCGTCTGAACAACTGCATAATGATTCTCATCAGTTACTGCAGGCGGTGGCCCGTTTTCGCCTGCCGGCCTGACGTGATTCATTCGTCTCTGTTATACTCGCAGGCCGTTTTTGGCCTGTGAGCAAGGGGTGAGTGTGGCAACGGCAATGGATAATGGCGTACTGGACGCGGTGCTTGCGCAGGTACGTCCGCTGTTGGGTCAGGGCAACGTGGCGGATTATATTCCCGCGCTGGCCTCGGTAAGCGGCAATAAGCTGGGCATTGCTATCAGTACGGTGCAGGGAGAACATTTCTACGCAGGCGATGCCCGCGAGCGTTTTTCCATCCAGTCTATTTCTAAGGTGCTCAGCCTGGTGGTCGCCATGAACCACTATGCCGAAGAGGAGATTTGGCAGCGCGTGGGGAAAGATCCCTCCGGGCAGCCCTTTAACTCACTGCTGCAACTGGAAATCGAGCAAGGCAAACCGCGCAACCCCTTTATTAACGCCGGGGCGCTGGTGGTGTGCGATATGCTGCAAAGCCGCCTCAGCGCGCCGCGCCAGCGTATGCTGGAAATTGTACGTAAACTCTCCGGCGTACAGGACATCGCCTACGACAGCGCCGTCGCCCGCTCGGAATTTGACCACTCCGCCCGTAATGCCGCCATTGCCTGGCTGATGAAGTCGTTTGGTAACTTCCATAACGATGTTTCCACCGTGTTGCAGAACTATTTTCACTATTGTGCACTCAAAATGAGCTGTGTTGAGCTGGCGCAGACGTTTCTCTTTCTGGCGCAGGGCGGGCATGCTGCGCACATTTCCTCCCCCATTGTTACGCCGATGCAGGCGCGCCAGGTGAATGCGCTGATGGCCACCAGCGGCATGTACCAGAATGCCGGGGAGTTCGCCTGGCGGGTTGGCCTGCCGGCAAAATCCGGCGTGGGGGGCGGTATTGTGGCGATTGTGCCGCATGAAATGGCGATTGCGGTCTGGAGCCCGGAACTGGATGAGGCCGGGAATTCGCTGGCAGGCGTCGCGGTGTTGGAGGCCTTAACGCAACAACTGGGGAGGTCGGTGTACTGATGGCTGATTTAACGCCGCTGTTCACCCGTTTGTCACGCTCTGCGTTCCGTTCCCGTTTTCGCCTTGGCGCAAAAGAGCGGCAGTATTGCCTGGATAAAGGCGCAGAGGTGATTGCCTCGCACGCGGCGGATTTTGTTGCCCGCCGTCTGGCGCCTGCGCAGCCGCAAAACGACGGTAAACAGACGCCGATGCGGGGGCACCCGGTGTTTATCGCCCAGCATGCCACGGCCACCTGTTGCCGTGGGTGTCTGGAAAAGTGGCACGACATTCCTCATGGATATCCATTAACAGAAACTCAACAACAGTATATTGTGGATGTGATTTACCATTGGCTGGTCGTGCAGATGAATGCACCGCGCTGAACGAAAGCGCGCAAGGTAAGCATGCTAAGCTATAGGAATTTCCCCTGTGTATCGAACAGAGTACCGTGCGCGTGATATGGATTAAGATGTGATGCGATCATTTTTTTTAACCCCTTTTCGTCCATTTCAGGAAGAAAAACCGCTGAATAACGCTGCGGTGATTTTTATCCTGACAACGCTGTTTTATTTCCTGGGCGCGATGATGCGCCTGGTGGAAGAGTTGTCGCTTTTCTGGCCGCTGAATGCGGTTATGGCGGGGGTTTTTGCGCGTTACGCATTTCTGCATCGCTGGCAATATTACCTGATTAGCTACATCGCCATGCTGGCCTATGACGCCATTACCACCTCCTGGGGCACGGCGTCGCTGATTATTAACTTCTCCAATATGGTGTTTATTATCACCATGGCCCATTTGATCACCTGGGAACGCAGCCAGATGATCAAAGCCCCGGAACCGATAAATGCCCTCCGGCTCTTTGGCTACTGCATGTTTGCCGCGCTGCTGTGCGCGTTTTTTGGCGCGATTGGTTCGGTAGGCATCAACGGACAAGGCTTTTTACTGCTGCTGGCGGACTGGTTCAGTGAGCAATTTTCCACCGGTGTGTTGATCCTGCCGTGCATGCTGACGATGAGCTGGCCGCGTGAACCGTTGCAGTTCAAAGCCCGGCAACTGCTGCCGATCGGCGCGGTGATGGTGTCGGTGCTGGCATCGGTGGTGATTGGCGGCGCAGGCAGTCTGGCGTTCCCGCTACCGGCGTTGATTTGGTGTGCCGTACGCTATCCGCTGCCGTTGACAAGCCTGGTGACATTGCTGACCGGCGGGGTGGAAATCATGCTCGTCGCCAATGGCGCAATCAATATTTTCCTGGGGTCGCCCATGGAAATGCCGCACATGTTTTCCGCCCGTATGGGCATCGCCACCATGGCGATTTGCCCGGTGATTGTCTCCGTCAGCGTAGAGAAAATTAACCGCCTGATTCGCCAGGTCTCCCTGCGCGCTGATTTTGATTTCCTGACCCGTGTCTACTCCCGTTCAGGGCTGTATGAAGCGTTGAATAACGATGATAAGCGCTTCGCCGACAAGCATGTGACGGTGATGCTGATGGATATCGATTATTTCAAAAGCGTGAATGATAATTACGGTCACGAATGTGGCGACAGGGTGCTGGCTGCTTTCGCCCGTAAAGTGCAGGACGCGCTGGGAGAGCGGGGCATTGTGGCGCGCATGGGCGGCGAAGAGTTTGTGGTCGTGGCGATCACCGCCGATCCGGACGATGGCTTTACGCTGGCGGAAAACGTGCGTCACTCCATCGAAAATTACCCCTTCAAGTGGCGGCAGCAAACGCTGCATTTGACGGTGAGCATTGGCTTAAGCAGCGGCAGGACGGAAGCCTGGGCGTTGACCGAAATGTTCAATGAACTGCTGGCGGAAGCGGATGAAAATCTCTACCGCTCGAAAAAGCAGGGCCGCAACTGTACTACGTCCAGTAAAGATATCGTTTTTGCCGACGCGCCGTCGCAGGTTTCCTCGGGGCAATAGTTCCTGACGTTATTCACACCGCTGATGTTTGACGCAGTTAATATCGATAACTTATTAAATTGCTTGCTACTAATTTTTAACGTCAATACTATTATTGGCTATACGTAGCGGGAAAAAAGCGCGCCATGAACGGGTCTGATAATTTGAATAAAAACGAGCGGATCTCTGGCAGACGTTTTGTCAGGCGCATGTACCTGATGCGTATCCTCGGCACGTTGCTCTGTTTTTTCCCTATTCTTTCCGTGCTACAGGAATTGCAGCGGCCGTTATGGACAATTGTCCTGCTCTCTGCGAATGCTTTTCTCTGGCCGACCTTCGCTTTTTTACGCGCCCGCCATGCCCGTACACCGCTGGATATTGAACATCAAAACCTGGTGATTGACGCAGGCGCAGGGGGCTTGTGGATCGCGCTGATGGCGGTCAATCCGCTGCCCTCCGTGGTGATTGCCACTGTCCTGCTTACCGACCGTTTATCGGCAGGCGGTTTTATCCTGATGCGCAAAGCGGGTCTGACCATGGTGGGGGTCTTTCTGCTGACCTGGCTGGCACAGGGGATGCCCGTTGAGCTGGAGGTGACGCAGCGGACAATGTTCGCCACTTTGCCGCTGATTGCTATCTATTTACTGGCTCTGAGCGTGCTGACCGACAGCATGGCCGTCAAACTGCGGGTGAAAAGCCGTGAGCTTGAACGCATTGCCATGATGGATCCGTTGCTGGATATCGCCAACCGGCGTCTGTTGGAAAAGCGTATTCAGTATGAGCTGGACAAACTCCGCACGACGCCTGGTCACTCCTCTTTGATGTTTATTGATATCGATAATTTTAAAGAGGTGAACGATCGGTTTGGTCATAAAGTCGGGGATGCGTTGCTGGTGACGGTGTCGAAAATTTTGCATGTCGCTACCCGCAAAAACGACACGCCAGCGCGACTGGGCGGCGATGAGTTTGTCATTTTACTACCCGATACACCGCCTGATGAAGCGCACGTCGTGGCGACGCAGATTATGAATGAGGCGGCAATCATGCCCATCGTGCAGGAATACGCGTTTACCTGTACGCTAAGTATTGGCATTGCCAGCGCTTTGCCGGGTATGCATACCGTTAGTGAATGGTTAAAAGCGGCGGATGATGCGCTCTACCAGGCGAAGCGGTTGGGCAAAAACCAAATTTACTCGCACTGACAATCGCTCGGTATAGACTAAACTTTATGCTGTATATCGTATGTTGAACGATATATTTTTTCATATCATTGCGAAAAACAGCCTGAGAATGATGAGATAGGCACTCTATGAAAATACCTGCTATTCCCGCCGATGAGGGAAAACGTCTTGCCTCGTTGCACGACTCGGGACTCCTGGAGAGTGGCGTTACCGATCGGTTAGATCGCTTAACCCGCCTGGCAAAACGTATGTTTAATGTTCCTGGGGCATTGATTACGTTAGTGGATGAAACCACGCTGCATTTCAAATCCACGGCTGGCTATCCGAAAGAATCCCTGCCACGCAAAATTTCCTTCTGTGGCCATGCGATATTATGCGCTGACCCTTTGATTATCGAAGATGCTTCCCGCGATGAACGTTTTGCCGATAACCCGCTGGTCACGGGCGATGCGCACATCCGCTTTTATGCTGGCCATCCGCTGCGTTTGCCGGACGGGGCGGTGGTAGGCGCGTTCTGTTTGATCGACAAACAACCGCGTAGCTTCAGCGATGCGGAGTTCGACAGCCTGAAAGATTTCGCCATGATTGTCGAAGATGAGTTCGCGGTCATGAGCGCGGCAACCACCGATGAACTGACGGGGTTGTTTAATCGTCGTGGGTTTGACAGCCTGGCGAAGTTCGCTATTTTTGGCGCGCGCCGCCGGGCAGAGCCGCTTACGCTGGCGTGGATCGACCTCGATAACTTCAAAGCGATTAACGACAACTGGGGGCATGCGGAAGGGGATGACGCCCTGAAATCGATGGCATCGGTGATGACCGCCAGTTTGCGCGAGGCGGACCTGCAAGTGCGCTACGGCGGTGATGAGTTCGCGATTATCTTTTCCGACACCGATGAGCAGGGGGCCTGGATCGCCATGCAGCATCTGGTCGAACAGGTTGAAGCCTGGAATCTCTCTTCCGGTAAACCCTGGAAGCTGGCATTTTCCTGGGGGCTGAGCGAATTCGATCATAATGGCAGCGGTGAGCTGCATCCGTGGATGAAGGATGCGGATAAAAAAATGTATGCGATGAAGCAGCAGAATAACCGCGCCCGCTAAACCATAAGCCGATCCTATCACTGCGGCGCTTGTGTTAATTTTATGTAAATCAGATAGTGGTTGTTTTATAAGGAAGAAAAATGACCACTTATCATATCCACGCCCTCTCTGGCGATGACCTTTCCCGACGTATTGATGCCCTGTGCGAGGTGCTGGAAAACTGTGTTTCCGGCGGCGCATCGGTGAGCTTTATGCACCCGCTCTCGCGGGAAAAATCCCTCCGCTTCTGGTCAAACGTGGCGGCCAGCACCACGCGCGGCGAGCGCATTGTGCTGGTGGCGGAAGATGAGACTGGCGATATTGTTGGTACGGTACAGCTGATCCTCGATCAGCCGGAAAACCAGCCCCATCGCGCTGATGTTTCGAAACTGTTAGTGCACGAAAAAGCCCGACGTCAGGGGCTGGCGCGCCGCTTGATGGATGCCCTTGAGACCGCAGCGCAGGCCAACGCTAAAACGGTGCTGGTGCTGGACACGGCAACCGGCAGCGGTGCGGAGAATTTCTATCTGCAATGCGGTTGGCAGCGCGTTGGGGAGATCCCGCGTTATGCACTTATGCCGCAAGGAAATGTGACGGCTACGACATTTTTTTACAAGTTCTTATAATTGTCGCCAATAAGACGTCCCATTTTGATCAAAACAGGGTTTCATGGTCGAAAAGTCTGGTAAGTTATTACACCAATCTTCCCAGGTTGTATGACTAATCAAAAAAGGAACCCACTGTGAACACATTAAACCGTCGCAACTTTCCCGGCGCTGAATACCCTGAGCGTATTATTCAGTTCGGTGAAGGGAACTTTTTGCGCGCTTTTGTCGACTGGCAAATCGATCTGCTGAACGAGCACACCGACCTGAACGCCGGTGTGGTGGTTGTTCGCCCGATCCAGAGTGATTTCCCGCCTTCCCTGAGCACTCAGGATGGCCTCTATACCACCATCATTCGTGGTCTGAACGAGCAGGGCGAAGCGGTGAGTGATGCCCGCGTGATCCGCTCCGTTAACCGCGAAATCAGCGTCTATGCGCAGTATGACGAGTTTCTGAAACTGGCGCACAACCCGGATATCCGCTTCGTGTTCTCTAACACCACGGAAGCGGGCATCAGCTACCATGTTGGCGACACATTCGCCGATGCGCCTGCGGTGAGCTACCCGGCGAAGCTGACCCGTCTGCTGTTCGAACGTTTCAGCCATTTTTCTGGCGCAGCCGACAAAGGCTGGGTGATCATCCCGTGTGAACTGATTGATTATAACGGCGACGCGCTGCGCGAACTGGTGCTGCGTTATGCGCAAGAGTGGGCGCTGGGTGCGGAATTTATTCAGTGGCTGGATAAAGCCAACGCCTTCTGCTCGACGCTGGTTGACCGTATCGTGACCGGTTATCCGCGTGATGAAGTGGCGAAACTGGAAGCCGAACTGGGTTATCAGGATAGCTTCCTCGACACGGCCGAACACTTTTATCTGTTTGTGATCCAGGGGCCGAAAACGCTGGCGTCTGAACTGCGCCTCGACAAATTCCCGTTGAACGTGCTGATTGTTGACGACATTAAACCCTACAAAGAGCGTAAAGTGGCGATCCTCAACGGCGCGCACACTGCGCTGGTGCCGGTAGCGTATCAGGCAGGGCTGGACACCGTTGGCGAGGCAATGAACGACAACGAAATTTGCGCGTTTGTCGAAAAAGCGATTTACCAGGAGATTATCCCGGTGCTGGATCTGCCGCGCGATGAGCTGGAATCGTTTGCCAGCGCGGTGACCGGGCGTTTCCGTAACCCGTACATCAAACACCAGTTGCTCTCCATTGCGCTGAACGGTATGACCAAGTTCCGCACCCGCATTCTGCCGCAACTGCTGGCGGGGCAGAAAGCCACCGGTAAACTGCCTGCGCGCCTGACGTTTGCGCTGGCGGCGCTGATTGCTTTCTATCGCGGCGAGCGTAACGGGCAGGCTTATCCGGTGCAGGATGACGCGCACTGGATTGAGCGTTATCAGCAACTGTGGAGCCAGCATGGTGACCGCCAGATCAGCACCAGCGAGCTGGTTAAAGCGGTGTTGTCGGTGAGCGACCATTGGGAGCAGGATCTGACGAACGTCGCCGGTCTGGTTGAGCAGGTGTCACTGGATCTGGATGCCATCCTGCTGCAAGGCATGCGTGAAGCCGTGAAACCGCTGTGCTGATCCCGCGCACTGCTTGCAGGTAAACGAGAACCCGGCTTCGGTCGGGTTTTTTTATGCGTTTTGATCGGCTACGTTCGCGTTCCGGGTTGGTTTTGCCGCCATTAGTTACAACATACTTTTATATAGTTGTATAACAGGTTTCAGAAACTTCTGCGCCATACATCCTCGTCTGGCATGTTGATTTGTCACAATTCATTAGCATCCTTGCAACTGTGATTGCGATCACGTTTAATAGTGCAGCTCTCTCTTTGCACACGACTCAACATGATTGTCCGACCTGAACAACACTGGCTTACTCGTCTTTTCGTCTGGCACGGTTCGGTGCTGCCGAAAATCTCATCCCGACTGGTGATGAACTTCCTGCTCTCTATCGCTGTGATCTGGATGCTCCCCTGGTACACCTCGTTGGGGATCAAACTGACGGTCGCGCCGTTCAGCATCCTTGGCGTGGCGATTGCCATCTTCCTCGGTTTTCGCAACAACGCCTGCTTTGCCCGCTATAGCGAAGCACGGTTGTTATGGGGACAACTGATGATCGCCTCGCGTTCGCTGCTGCGGGAGGTGAAAACCACGCTGCCGGATGACGACGGCGTGGCGCATTTTATCCGCTTACAAATCGCCTTTGCGCATTGCCTGCGGATGACGTTGCGTCGCAAGCAGCAGGGTGACGTGCTGACAAATTATCTGAGCGGGCAGGATCTGCAGACGGTGCTGAACGCGCATTCACCGGCTAACCGCATTCTGTTATTAATGGCGGAGTGGCTGGGAGAACGCCGGGCGAAGGGTGCCTTGTCGGACATTCTGTTCCACAGCATTACGCAGCGCTTGCACGATATGTCCGCTGTACTTTCCGGGTGTGAACGCATTTTTACCACGCCGCTGCCGTTTGCCTATTCGCTGATTCTGCACCGCACGGTTTACCTGTTTTGCATCATGCTGCCGTTTGCGCTGGTGGTGGATTTGCACTTTATGACGCCGTTTGTCTCGGTGCTTATCTCCTACACCTTTATTTCGCTGGATACGCTGGCAGAAGAGCTGGAAGACCCGTTTGGTGAAGAGGATAACGACCTGCCGCTGGATGCCATCTGCAATGCCATTGAGATCGATTTGCTGCAAATGAACGATACCGATGTGCTTCCGCACAAAATGACACCAGACAAAAACTATCAACTAACCTAAACTTTTTCTGAGAGAGTAAGAAATCATTAAGATCTTCCCTGTTAAATGGCGATACCACCATACAGAGGGACATGCGATGGAAATGTCAGATAAAACGATCTCGTTAGCGGTGACACTGGTTATCAGCTTATCTCTTCTGGCAACCGCATGGGATTTATCCCTGGTCAGTTGCCTGCCATGATCTTTATTCAACGCTGAGCAGCGCCCGCGTTTCCTGCGCCGGGCGCTGTAATAGCGCAACCGCTTCTTGCGCCGATCGCACATTGGTATACCCCATGATCAAACCGTAGCGCTTGTGGGTCTGGTTATACCAACGCGAGAGCGGGCTGACCTGCAACTGGTGTTGCTGCCAGATTTGCGCCAGCCGGACGTCCAGTGTGCTGGTGCGCAACAACGCAATGATGTGCATTCCGCCGTCGCTCACTTCAATGTCAAACATCCCCGGATAAACCTGCTCCAGCGCAGCCAGCATGGTTTTTCTGCGCTGCGAATAGAGCGTGCGCATTTTTTTCAGGTGGCGGAAAAAATGGCCTTCGCCCATAAACGCGGCGAGGATTTTTTGCGTTAGCACCGGCTGGCCGCTTTCCGTCAGCTCCCCGGTTTCGCGAAACTGCGCCACGCAAGCGCGCGGCATCACCAGGTAACTGATGCGCAGTGCCGGCATCACCGTTTTACTGAACGTACCCATATAAATGACCCGATCCTGCGTATCAAGGCTTTTTAAGGCAGGCAGGACCTTGCGGGTATAGTGGAATTCACCGTCGTAATCATCTTCGATAATCCAGCTTTCATTCTGCTGCGCCCAGTCCAGTAATTGCTGTTTACGCGGCAGTGAAAGGGTGACCGCAAGCGGGCTTTGATGTGACGGTGTCACAAAAACAAAGCGCGCATCGCGGTGATGCTGCTGTACGTAATCGACATTCAGCCCGTGGTTATCCACCGGCGCAAAGTGCAGATTGCTGGCGATACGCTTAAGGGTTTGCTGACCGAAATAGTAGCCGGGATCTTCAAACAGCACTTTGTCGCCGGGTCTGCCCAGTGCGCTGAGGATCAACCGCAGGTTATGGTTATAGCCGCTGGTGATAAATATCTGCTCTGCTGAACAGGAAAGTCCACGCGAAATATTGACGTAATGGGCAATCGCTTCACGCAGCGGCGCATAGCCCATTAACGGCGGATTGGTCATTTCCACCGGCTGCATTGATCGCACCGCCTTGCCGCTCAGTAGCAGCCACTTCTTGTAGGGAAAGGCATCCAGCGACGGAATGCCGAGGCGCAAGAATCCCGCTTGATCGCGCAGCGTCTCCGCCATACTGAGGAGGGCATCCCCGTTTTGCGCTGTCGGCACGGTTTTTTTCTCACCGCCGAGCGACAAGTCCGGGTTAACCCGTGTACCGCGTGCGCCCTGGCTGACCAGATAGCCTTCACCGACCAGTATTGCCCACGCCGTCTCCACCGTTTTACGCGCCACCCCTAATTCGCTTGCCAGTACGCGCACCGATGGGACTTTATCGCCAGGTTTCAGCAATCCGCTGGTGATGCTGTGGCGATACTGTTCGTAAATGGTTTTGTAGCCGGGTTTCATGTCCTACCTTGATTCTCGCTTTTTGCATCTTTTTAGTATGCCATAAGGCAGTAGTATAGCGGCTGTTGAATCAATAAATGAGGCAAATGATTATGAGCACCCGCGTGAATCTCTTCCAGACCGCACCTTCGCTGATCAAAACCCTGGGCGATGCCAGTCAGGCGTCGCACAACAGCAGCCTTGATACCGCCATTAAAGATCTTGTTGATGTTCGCGCATCGCAACTGAACGGCTGTACCTTCTGTCTCGATATGCATGTCAAACAGGCGAAAGTGCACGGCGAGCGTGAACTGCGTCTTTATCATGTTGCGGTCTGGCGCGAGTCGCCGCTGTTTACTGCAAAAGAGCGGGCGGCGCTGGCATTAACTGAAGCGTTAACACGCCTCGGGGAACAGGGCGTCAGTGATGCGCTGTACCGGGAAGTGCGTGAGCATTTCAGTGAGGCGGAGGTGTCGGAACTGGCATTCGCTATCGCTATCATTAATAGCTGGAACCGGTTAATGGTGCTGCAACAGACCTTACCCGGTGCGCTGGACAAAGCCTACGGCCTGGATCGCGCGCATCTCGAGTAATTAAACCGCTTCGCGGATAAAGGCGATAAACGCTTGCAACCCCGTCGGGATATGGCGATGTCCCGGATAATACAGGCACAGCCCTTTAAAGGGCTGTGTCCACGCATCCAGCACGCTGACCAGCCGCCCGCTGCGCAGATCGTCTTCAATATAGAACCCTGGCAAGAAACCCACGCCTAACCCGGCGCGCACCGCCGCGATCGAGGTAAACAGGTCGGTTGTCGCCAGCCGGGCGGGAACGGCAATCGCGTAATGCTGACCGTGGCGCGATAACTCCCAACGGTAAATTCCGCCGTGCGACATCCGCATGCAAATCCCCTGATGCTGATACAACTCCTCCGGTGTTTGCGGTGTACCGTGTGCGGCAAACCATTCCGGCGTCGCCACAACCCGCATACAGATATCCGGCGTCAGGGGAACGGCAATCATATCCTGCGGGATCGACTCGGCCAGACGGATGCCTGCATCATACCCTTCAGCGACGATGTCGATCATCCTGGCTTCGCTGGCAATTTCGAGGCGCATCAAGGGATAACGGGCAAGAAAACGCACCAGCAGATCATCGAGGAAAAGCTGTCCTACCGCCTGCGGCACATTAATGCGCAGCGTGCCGGACGGCGCGTCGTCGACGCTGTGGATCTCTTCCGTGGCATGACGAATCTCCTGCAACGCCGGGCCGACTCGCGCCACAAAACGCTGCCCGGCCTCGGTCAGCGCGACACTGCGGGTGGTACGGTGAAACAGCCGCACATCCAGGCGGCTTTCCAGCCCGGCAATGGCATTACTGACGGCGGTTGCCGACATACCCAGCTCTCTGGCGGCGGCGCGAAAACTGCCCTGGCGCATGACCGCCATCACCACTTCCAGCTCAATCAACCCTGAACGATGCATAGATTATCCCGAAAATCGAAACAACCTTTGCAGCATAGCGTGGATTATCGGCGCGATAAAGCTGTGCCACACTGGCTCCACGTTACAGGAGGAGGTTTCCATGCAATCTGTCGAACATATTTCCATAAACGGCGAATGGGTGACGCCGCAAGGCACAGAACGTTTTGACCTGTTTAATCCGGCGACTGGCGACGTCACCGGTCAGGTGCGTCTGGCAAACGAAGTCGATGCGCTGAACGCCATCGCCGCCGCGAAAGCCGCGTTTCCGGCCTGGTCACAGACCCGCGTCGGAGAGCGCGTCGCGGCGCTGACGCGAATGCGCGAGGCATTAGCGGCGTGCGAGGAGGAATTATTGCAGGCCATTGTGCAGGAGTATGGCGCGCCTGCCGCCCGTGCGGTCTGGATGGCGCGCTATCCTGTGGCGGTTATCGATCAGGTGATAAGCGATCTGCAGCAGTTTGCGTTTACCTCACAGGTTGGCCACGCGCGCGTGGAGATGACGCCGCTGGGTGTGGCGGGTCTTATCACCCCCTGGAACAGTAATGCGGGATTTATCTGCGGCAAGCTCGCCGCCGCGTTGGCGGCGGGGTGCACGGCGGTGATCAAACCCAGCGAGATGAGCGCATGGCAAACCCAGGTGGTGACCCGCGCATTGCACCAGGCGCAACTGCCGCCCGGCGTGTTTAATATTGTCACCGGGCGCGGTGAGGTGGTGGGCGAGGTATTGAGTCGCCATCCGGATATCGCAAAAATTTCGTTCACCGGCTCAACCGTGACGGGGAAAGCGATCCTGCGTAATGCTGCTGACACCTTTAAACGGGTTACCCTGGAGCTGGGCGGTAAATCGCCAACCCTGATCCTGGATGATGCCGATCCCGCCACCGCCGTGCCTTTAGCGATACAGGCGGGGTTTATCAACAGCGGCCAGGCCTGTATTGCCGGTACGCGTATCCTGGTGCCGAATTCACGTAAGGCCGAGTACGAAGCGGCACTGGCGCAGGCGGTCGCGGCGGTTAAATCAGGCGACCCGCATGATCCGTCTCACGATATCGGCCCGATGGTCAGTGAAAAACAGTGGCAGCGCGTGCAGTCGTACATCCGTCTTGGGCAGCAGGAAGGGGCGCGACTACTGGCAGGCGGCGAAGGGCGGCCGGAAAATAGCGGGCAGGGGTGGTTTGTCCGCCCGACGCTGTTCACGGATGTGGATAACGCGATGCGCATTGCCCGTGAAGAGATTTTTGGCCCGGTGTTATCGGTGATCGGTTATCAGGATGATGCGCACGCGGTGGCGATCGCCAATGACACGGATTACGGATTGAGTGCGCTGGTACTGGGTCGCGACGTTGAACGTGCGCGGCGGGTAGCGGCGCAAATTGTCTCCGGGCGTGTACAGGTGAACACGCTGGCGCATGAGGCTGGTGCGCCGTTCGGTGGTTTTAAACACTCCGGCATCGGGCGGGAAATGGGGCGTTGGGGATTAGCGGCGTTTATGGAGCCGAAAACTATCGTTATGTAACGGAAGAACAGGCCCGATGGCAATCCTGCACCATCGGGCCTGTGGGGCATTAACGCGCCAACTGGAAGAAGCGTACGGAATCGCGCAGGATTTCGCTCTGCTCGGTCATGGACTGGGCAGCAACCGCCGCTTGCTCCACCAGCGTGGCGTTCTGTTGAGTCACCTGGTCCATCTGATCGATAGCCACGCTAATTTCCTTGATCCCCTGATGCTGTTCCGTCGAGGCGGCGGAAATTTCCGCCACGATATCGGTCACCTTGTTCACCGATGTCACTATATCTTCCATCGCGCGGCTGGCGGTATCGGCAAAGCGTGAACCATCCGTGATTTTCTCCACCGTCCCTTCAATCAGCTGTTTGATCTCTTTTGCCGCATCGGCGCTTTTCTGCGCCAGGTTGCGCACTTCACCGGCGACCACCGCAAAGCCTTTACCCTGTTCGCCCGCGCGTGCGGCTTCAACCGCGGCGTTAAGCGCCAGGATATTGGTCTGGAAGGCAATCCCTTCAATTACCGAGATAATATCGACGATTTTCTGTGAACTATCGGAAATTTCATGCATACGTTTCAGCATGTCATGAACCTCTTTGCCGCCTTTAACCGCCGTTTGCGAGGTCGCACGCGCCAGATCGCTGGCTTTACGGGCGTTCTCGGCGTTGCTCTTCACGTTCTCCGTAATTTGCTGCATGTTCGACGACGTTTGTACCAGCGACGCCGCCTGTTCTTCAGTACGCTGCGACAGATCGTTGTTGCCTTCGGCAATTTCACTGGCGGCATGGGAGATGGATTCGCTGCCGTTAATAATGCCGTTAATGATCTCCGCCAGTTTGCTGTTCATAAACTTAATGGTCGCCAGCAAACTTTGGCTGTCGTTATCGCGCAGCGTGACATCCGCGCTCAGATTACCGGCGGCAATCGCTTTCATGATCGAAACGGCATAGGCCGGTTCGCCGCCGAGCTGACGCGCCAGATTGCGAGAGATAAACAGGGCAATCACACCTGTGGCAATCAGCGCCAGCAGCAGTAAACCGCTCAGTATGTATAAGGCCTGGTTATAACCTGCTTGCGAATCTTCGCCAGCTTTATCACCCAGCGCCAGTTCCATATCCACCAGCGTCGCCAGATCCTTCATTAACTGGGTACGGTATTTTGAGGAGACGGCGCCGCTGATTTTGGAGGCTTCATCCGTGTTGCCGCTGCTTACTGCCGCGATCACTTTGGCGTTCACGTCGACAAAGTTTTTAAAGTTATCGACGACCGTCGCAAACAGCGCGCGCATCTCTTGCGGCGCATCGGCGGAGGTTTTGGCGTACTGTTGCTGCGCGTTCAGGAATATGGCCTGGTTTTGCAGCAATTCTCCCCGATGCTGCTCAAGAGATTCCGGTGTGGTAGAGGTGATGTACTGAACTTGCTGCAAGCGCATTTCGGATAAGACGCCACGCATTTCAAGGGTATAGCGAACACCAGGCATGCGGTTTTCGCGGAATTTATCAATATGGTGATTACTGGTGTTGAGCTGATAAATTGACACAACGCCCAGCAGCAACATCATCACAATCAGGATGGAGAAGCCGATGAGCAGTTTGGTCAGAACAGTTGCCTGCGCTATTTTTTTCATAATCCTACGCTATGTAAAGAAAGGTATTATTAATAACGGCAATATTTCTGAAAATATTGATCTTTTTATCTGATCTTAATCACATTACGCTATGATTTTTGTGCAACGGCACCAGGCGAAAAATAAATTTTGATTAGGGGTAGGGTGGGGTGTTAAAAATGTGAAGAAAATGTACAAAATGCAATTGAAATAATGTTTCAGTGTTTTTCAATACTGAAAATAATGATTACAAAGACGCGTTTAACGGAAATAAGAATTAACGCGATGTGCTAATCGGCAGTTCATCCGCCCATTTTGTCGCCTGGTTCATCAGCTCGCTGACCAGTGCATTCGGCAGACCTAATTGCGCCGCAACTTCGTTGGCTTCTTTCCAGATCCGCTGTTCATAGAGACGCGCCAGACGCAGATAAAGATACAGCTCACCACTGTTGCTTTGCAGGGCCTTCGCCACTTCCGGAGAGACGGTGATTTGCTCAAGCAGCTCGTCAAGCGGCAGACCAAGGATCACATCGAGCAAGGAGAATAAACCGACCATAAATGCATCATTAATGGCGTTATTTTCCGAGGTGCGGGCCGCCAGCAGTTCGCAGAATTTTGCGCGGATAAGACTGAGATAATAGATCTCGGTGTTGCTCACCTCTTCAAACGAGGTCAGGCAAGCGACCAACACAAAACGGCGCATTTCGCTAATCCCGAGGTAGACCACCACGTCGCGTAATGATTGATTGCGAAACCCGCTGATGCCGCGTGTGTTATAAAGAATATTCTGCGCGTAACGCATAATCTTGAAGGAGAGTGAGACGTCGCGTTTTAACAGATCTTCAATTTTATTTAAATTAGGCGATTCTACGTTCACTTCCTGCATCAATTTCAGTGCGAATGCCCGGTTTTGCACCAGTTTATTTCGCTTAGTGACCACTGGTTTGCTGAAAAAATAACCCTGAAACAAATTGAAGCCCATTTTTTTATAACTTTCAAATTCGTCATAGGTCTCCACTTTTTCCGCCAGCAAAACGGTATGGCGTAATAAATCACGGTTTGAACGAATAAACTGGCTTATTTCGTCGCGCGAACAATTCCTTATATCAAATTTAATCACGTTGACATACGGCATAAATGAATCCCATTCGCTACCGGGAACAAAATCATCCAGTGCGATGCGAAATCCGCCGTTATGTAAACGTTTTACCGTTTCCAGTAGCTTGCCATCCGGGTTAGCATTTTCAAGGATTTCAATGACTACGCGATCTTTTGGCAACGTTTCCGCCAGACCTTCAACCAGCAGTTGATAAGGGAAATTAACATATACCGTGCTGTTGTCACTTTTGCGTCCGACAGGGGCGCTGAGAAATTGTTCCTCAATTAATTGCGTGGTGGCTTGTTCCGCAGAGATATCCGGGAAACGGTTGTCCATACTGTCCCTGAAGAGAAGCTCGTAACCGACGGTGTTTAATTGTTTATCAAATATCGCCTGTCTGGCCACAAAAGAATACATTCGCTACCTCACACACCTGTGTACATTTGTATAAGTTTTCCAAATATATAGGCTACAGTAACACCCTGACTACCGGAACCGTGTGATTGCGGCAAAATATTTTACTTTTATTCTTAAATAATAGGACAGCGGCGCGGGGATGCACAGATATTCAGACCCGATGAACGTGGCGCCGCCGGGCCTGTTTACGTTAAGGATTCAGGCAGGTTCAAAACAGTGCGCGCGTTCGCAGCAGGCATCACAACTGGGGGAGCGGCAGACCCGTTCGCCGTCGGTTTGCAGACAGCGCTGGCGATAGAAGAATTTTTTCCAGCGCATATTCTGGGTATTCATCTCAACAAGGCGCGGAAAGCAGTCGCTCATCAACTCCCGCAACTCTTCGCGCGAGCTCAGCCCCAGATCCTGCCAGAGATGATTAAATGCCAGCGACACGCTGGCAATGATCAGATGCATTGGCGCCGCATCAGGCGCCATATAGTACGCCAGCCACTGCGCCAGTTGCTGGCACTCCTCCGTGCGGGTGGCGTTCAGTTCGCTCATCACTGTTTGCCGCAGCAGGCAATCTGCAGGGATCTGCCCCGCAGGAGGCGAAAAATCTGCCTGCAATGTCGCCCATTGCGCGGCATCAAGCCCCATCGTTAACGGATAGCAACCCTCGCCATGGGCATAAAGCCATAACAAACGCTGTAGCCAGTTGCGTGTCAACATCAGGCCACCCCCTGGTCAGGCTGTTCTGCCGCGCACTGCTGACGCCAGCGTTGCCACCAACGCAGTAGCGCGGTATTGACCGGTTGCCAGGCATCGTCCACACAGGGCTGAATGCCGCGCGCTTCCAGCTTTTGCCACGGCGCGTAACCGATGCGCGCGCAAAACACCGCTTTCACATCCGCCAGTAGCTCAAAGAGCGCATCACCCTCCTGCGGGTCACATTCGTCGCTCCCGCGGCAATATTTCGGCGTAAATCGCTCATTGACCAGCACTGCGCCCGCCGCCGACAAGCTGTAGATGCGAAAGCGATCCGCATGACCAAAATGCGCGTCGATCACCTCTCCGTGGGTCGAGGCCACGGCGACCAGGCAGGCATCTTTCTCGTCAGCCTCGCCTTTGGTCAGAATGCTGGCATGCAGTTGCGTGCGGCGGTAGAGCGTTGGCAGCCAGGGTTGCGGCGACTCATCGACGGGTATCAGCGCAAACTGCTGGCTGCGATCTTCCCCCAGCATACCGATAGCATCGGCGCGGCACTGCTGGCAGTGGGTCATTTGCGGCATCACCTCGCCGCACTGTTCCCGGACGCGGGCTGTCATCGCGGCATCCGGCTCCGGCTGGCCATTCAGACCAAATACCGTGCCGTGTTCGGGGCGGGCAATCAGCGGCATAATATTATGAATAAATGCACCGCTGGCACGCAGTTCGCGGCTGACGTCCGCCAGCGTCTGGTCGTTAATACCGGGGATTAACACGGAGTTGATTTTTACCAGCACGCCTTTTTCCGTCAGACGGCGTACCCCGGCTAATTGCCGGGCGATCAGTAATTCACCGGCTTCGCGCCCGCTATAACGCTCGCCGTCCAGCCACAGCCATGCATAGATCTGCGCGGCAATCTCCGGGTCGAGAGTATTAATGGTCACTGTAACGTGATCGACGCCCACATCGACCAGGCGATCCACCGCATCCGGCAGCATTAACCCGTTGGTAGACAGGCATAATTTCATATCCGGCAAGTGCTCGCGGATCAGTTGCAGGGTGGTAAAAGTGCGGCTCATATTTGCCAGTGGATCGCCGGGACCTGCAATCCCCACCACCGATAACTGTGGAATAGCCGCTGCGACGTGGCGCACTTTGGCGACCGCCTGTTCCGGCGTCAGCAGCGAGGAAGAGACCCCCGGTCGGGACTCATTGCTGCAATCAAATTTACGGTTGCAGTAATGACATTGCAGATTACAGGCGGGGGCGACGGGCAGGTGCATGCGTGCAAAACGGTGGTGACCGCTGCGCGAGTAGCAGGGATGCAACGCCACTTTGCTGGCCACAACATCAGATAAGGGTTCAGGCTGAACGGCCCGGCAGCGTGAACCGCCAGCGGCGGATGAGCAGGAAGTCATGGGGATACCTTCGTTACGGAGTCATCACCTCCTGCTGCAAATCCTGTACCGCGTGCCGGAATTTTAACGTATTGAAAAAAAATAGATTTAATTTTCCCGTGTCGGCGTTGTGTTGTGAATGTTGTGGCATTTGGCTGACATTGTGCCGAATGCCACAAATCCGACATTCACATTCTGGGCAGGGTGATATCCATGGTCTGAATGCGGTACGCCACCTGGCGTGGAGTCATCCCCAGTAAACGCGCCGCTTTCGCCTGCACCCAGCCGGCTTTTTCCAGCGCGGCAATCAACCGCTGACGTTCATCCAGCGAGTGATCGAGCCAGCTATCCTCCCGTGACGTACTGAGCAGGGGCTGCTTCGGCGTATTTTCCCGGTGATTAAACAGAATCACGTCGCGATCGATCAGACCGCTCTCCGACATCACCGCCGAGCGTTCAATGCAGTTTTCCAGTTCGCGCACGTTGCCGGGCCAGTTGTAGCTCATCAACAGGCGGATAGCGCCATCGCTGATGCGCAGCGTACGGCTCTGGTTCTGCGCGATTTTACGCACCAGAAAGTGCGCCAGGTCGGCAATGTCCTCCTGCCGCTCGCGCAGCGGGGGCAGGGAGATAGGCATCACATTGAGACGGTAGTAGAGATCCTCACGAAAATTTCCCAGCCGCACCTCTTCCTCCAGATTGCGATTGGTCGCCGCAATAATACGAACATTCACCTGTAGCGTTTCGTCACCGCCGACGCGCTCCATTTCGCCTTCCTGCAAAATCCGCAGCAGCTTGGCCTGAAACGAGGCGCTGCTTTCACCAATCTCATCAAGAAACAGTGTGCCGCCGTCCGCCAGTTCGAAGCGGCCTTTGCGCTGGCGCACCGCACCGGTGAATGCGCCTTTCTCATGACCAAACAACTCGCTTTCCAGCAGCGTATCGGGCAGTGCGGCGCAGTTAAATTTCACAAACGGCGCACCGGCGCGCGGTGAGTTGTGATGGATAGCATTGGCGATCAGCTCCTTGCCGGTACCGCTTTCTCCCCGTACCAGCACGGTGGTGTCCCAGCGGGAAACCTGGCGAATAATCTCCATGGTCTGGCGCATCGCCGGGCTATTGCCGACCATATTTTCAAAACCAAACGGGCGCGTCGTCGCACAGCTGCGCGGGCGTTCATTGTTCATCACTGTTGCACGTGGCGAGGGGGCGGCGGGGCGCATCATCAGCCGTACCGTTTGCGCCACCAGGTTGGCGACCGTTTCCAGAAAACGCGTACAGGCGGGCAATCGCTCCTCGAAACGCGCCATCGGCTGCGCGGCCAGCACGCCCATCGGTTGTGACTGGAGCCCCATCAATGGCACGGCGATAAACGGCAGGTTGTAGTCATACAATCCCAGGCGATCGAGAAAACGCTGATCGTCGGCGACGCGCGGCAGAACCAGCGATTGCCCCTGCGACAGCACCGTGCCGACCAGTCCTTCTCCGGGCCGATAGCGGATCAGCGAACTGCCGGGAATCAACTCCTGATCGGCTTCCTGCAAGGCTTCAATACTGAGGATGGATTGCTGATTGTCGTACAGACAGATCATCCCGTGTTGCATAAACGCATCGTTGTGCAGCACGCATAGTACTTCCTGTAATGTCTGACCAATCTCTGTCGCCCGGCTTAACACCACGCTGATACGTTGCATCGCGGTAAACTGCTGGGACAGGTCGAAGCGCCAGACGGGATTACCCGACTCGGTTCGCTGGGTCATTGTGAGCCTCCGGTCAGTGAATGAAATAACGGGAAACGCAGGGTCAGGCAGGTGCCCCCTTCGGGGCGTGAGGTCAGTTCTATCGCACCGCGGTGGTGAGCAACCAGCGTCTGGATCAGGCGCAGCTCCATCCCTTTTCCCGGGGCATTTAACGCGTCGGGAGAGTGGGTGTAACGCACCTGGATCAGCGGCACATTGTCGTTGATATAGACGGAGAGCCAGCCATTCTCTTCGCGGGCGAAAATTTGTGTTTGCGCGGTGAAATCGCGCAGGCCGGCAGCAATATCCAGCGTCCTGTCAAGCCACAGGCTCAGGCAGGCAAGCAGTTGTGTGCGCTGACCAAAACCGACCAGTTGCGGAGAGTCGAGTTCGATGTACAGGTTTTTACCCTCATCAAAACGGGTGTGATAGAGGGCGCGCAGATCGTCAAAAAAGGGCTGCAACGGCCAGACGGCGGCGCTTTCCAGCTCCAGCGACGGGCGGCAACGTTGCAGACGCGCCATCGCTTCTTCGCCTTCGCGCCAGGCGGCATCCAGCGCTACATTATTGTGATCATCGCCGTTCAGACGCCGCGCGGCCGCCAGCATATTGATGGGGCAATTAAGCTGAATCAGCGCCGCATCCAGCGACTCGCGAATCGCCGCCAGCAGTTTGCCGGTGGTCATCTGTTGTTTCAGGCGATCGAGACGCCCCTGTTCCCGTTGCTGCTGTTGTTGGGTGTCGTCGGTGATCACCACCAGCGTGCGGGGGAGCGCGCTATCAATAAAGTAACGTCCGGCTTCTTCGCTGACGCCGGGGAGCGCCCAACAGGTGACTGACAACCAGCGCACCACGCCACGGATCACGACGGGTAACACCTGGCCGTTGGCCAGTTCCGCTTTGCGGGCGGAGAAATTCAGTTCACTGAGCAACTCTTTACCACCGCAGTCGGCGCAAAACGTTTTGTAGACCAGGTTGTCCATCACTACCCGGTCGTACTCATCCACCACCACGACCGCCGCCGGAATATTGTTAAGCACCGCTTCCGTTAGCGTCATATGGTTACGCAGCCGCTGCTCCAGCGCATAGCTGGCGCTGATATCCCTCTGCATTGCCAGATAGTGCTCCAGCACACCGAACTGATTGATAACCGGCGTAATGTCGATCTCCACCAGATAGAGACTACCGTCCTGGCGGCGGTTAATCAGTTGCCCGCGCCAGGCCCGGCGTTGCAGCAGCGTCTGCCACATCTGCTGGTAAATTTCCCGTGGTGTTTGCTTACTCGACAACAGACGCGGATTTTGCTGTAACAACTGTTCAAGGTCATAACCGGTCTGGCGGCAAAACGCCGGGTTAGCGTAGACGATCCGCGCATGAGGATCGGTCAGCGAGATCGCCACAGGCGCTTGTTCGACCATGGTAAAAAACAGGCCAGGATGCCGTTGAGTCAGCGCCCCGGCTATCTCTTCCGGCGCGGTCGCATCCATCATCATATTCAGGGTCATCACGCACTCCTGGGGTCAGCGTTGGTTATGTCGCAGTTATGACAATTTGTGCCACCTGTCGACTTTCACCCGCACGCGTCGGGCGTAAATTAACCATGCAAAGAGTGCACCTTCTGCGGACTTAACCGGCGTTAACATTGATCCAGATCGGTATTCGACGGCATTTATCGCGTTGATGCCCTGCGGACGGGCGCTGGCGGGGAAACGTGCTGGCGAAAAAAGCATCACGATGGTGCGTGCACACCCGGTTTGGTGCAGGGGTTGCTCATCAATAAACCTGGCACAGCCTTCGCAATATCCTGCCTGATCCCCGCCTTTTCATGGCGGATTAATCCTTTTTCCTGACAGGAGCATACAATGGCTACTATTGGTATTTTTTTCGGCACAGATACCGGCAAAACCCGCAAAATCGCCAAACTGATCCAGCAAAAACTGGGGGAGGCGGCTGCTGCGCCGGTCAATATCAACCGCACCGATCTGGCGACCTTTCTCTCTTATCCGGTGCTGCTACTCGGCACACCGACGCTGGGCGACGGGCAACTGCCGGGGCTGGAAGCGGGGTGTGAAAGCGAATCCTGGGGCGAATTTATGGCGCAGCTTGCCGGAACCAGCCTGAGCGGTAAAACCGTGGCGTTATTCGGGCTGGGCGATCAGGTCGGTTACCCGGATAATTTTGTCAGTGGTATGCGCCCGCTGTATGACACGCTGAAAAAATGCGGTGCGCAGGTGGTTGGCCTGTGGCCCAACGACGGTTACACATTTAACGCTTCCTCGGCGCTGGAAGCGGATAAGTTCGTGGGTCTGGTTATCGATCAGGACAATCAGTATGACCTGACCGACGAACGGGTCGATGCCTGGCTGGAAAGCCTCAAACCGTCGATTCTGTAACCGCACACCGCCGGGTATCGGGCCTGATGCGCAAAAACGCGTCAGGCCGATGCCTCGTTAATCAGTGTCGCCAGCCAGCGGCGCTGCCACTGTTGCTGATTGAGTGCGTACAGGTGTTCCCGCGCTTTTGCCAGCGCCTCGTTTTCCGCCATCGGCGCGGGCTCCCTGATGTGCTCACACCACACTAAATGCCAGCCAAGCTCGGTTTCAATGGGCGCGCTAACGTCATTCTCGTTCAGCGCAAACAGCGCCTGTTCCAGCTGCGGGTAGAGCAATCCCCGGCTGATCCAGCCCAGCCGACCGCCTTCCAGCGCGCTGGGGCAGTGCGAGTAGCGCAGCGCCAGGTGGCTGAATGCGGTGCGGGCGCGAACGATTTCCTGATGAAAACGCGCCACCTGGCGTCGCACCGTTTCGCCATCGTTATCGACCGTCACCAGCAGATGCGAGGTTAAGCGCTGCTCCGGGCGCATAAATTGCGCCTGATGTTGCTGATACCAGGCCAGCACCTGAATGTCATCGGGCTGGGGGGCTGACGCGGCAATGCGGGTGAGCTGCATCTCCATCAGCGCATGGTGGTGGATCACCGCCTGGCGGTCCGCAGCGGAAAATTGCCCCTCATCAAGCTGAGGCGCCAGGGAGGCGGCGACGGCGCTGCGCACCGCGTCCGGAATGTTTTCTCCGCCAGCGGCCTCCACCACCGCGCTTTCCAGCCGTTGCTGGCGCAGCCAGGCTGCCTCGAAAGCGGCTTTCTGTGCAGCGGGAAGGGCGTCCGGCTCACAGTGCCAGCGCGACAACGCCAGACGCCGCCTGGCAAAACGCGCCCATGCAGGCTCTTTCATTGTTCCTCCGCCAGTATCATGGCGCTGGCAGGCACCTGAAAACTACGCGCCATAAAGGTGACAATGTAACTTTCTCCGTTATCGCCCTGATCGGTTGCCGCGATTTGCCCCTGCGCGCCAGCGGCAATCACCACGTCGCCATTGATGGCTAACGCGCAGCGGCACACGATGTGGTCGCCATACTGAAACTGACCGGCGTGCCACGGCGCGGAGGCCGGGAGCAGCTCCTCTTCCCGGCAGCCGACAATCAGATCGCTGTCGAGAAAATGGATCTGGTAGATAATCTGATCCAGCAAAAATGTTCCCCATTCGCGCACAAACCCGGTACTGCCGCGACGCACCAGCAAGTCGCCGCGCCGGTAACCGAACAGGGTGCCGTCGTTGCGGATCGCGCGTGTTACGCGAACCTCTTCGCCAAAGGCATATTTTTGTGTCATTGCCTATGCTCCGCAGTGCAGTGCTGATAACTCTCCGCCAGCAGACGCCGGGCGAGAAGCCAGGGGGCGCGGGGATCCTCTTCGAGTAAATTCCGCAGCGGCACGTGGTCGCGCAGGCGCTGGTGAAAATCACGCAGTACCCGCAGGCAGCAACTGCGCAACGCCGGTGATGCGTAGGGCACGCAGAAAAATTCAAAAAAGGATTCGGCGCTGTCGAGTTCATCCACGCCGGGGATGCGATAAAACCACTCCATGCTCAACTCCCTGCGGCCTGTTGTGCTGCGCTGCCGCACAGCTCATCGTAAATGGCGACCAGTTCATAATCTTTGGGCGTGCGTTTCCAGCTCTCGGCAAAGCGACGGATCGCCGGAAGCAACTGCTCGATTTGCAGGGCGTCGAGGCGGTAGCCCATGCGGGCGAACACGCCGTCCACGGCCTGGCGTCCGGAGTGTTTGCCGAGCACCAGCCGGTATTCACGGCCCATCAGTGCCGGGTCAATCGCCTGGTAACTGTCACGATCGCGCAGCAGCGCGGCGACATGCACGCCGGACTCGTGGGTAAACACCTGTGCGCCCACCAACGGTTGCTGGGCGTCTATCGGGCGCAGGGCGGCATCGGCGACTTGCTGGCACAGGGCGGGTAAGCGGGCGAAGTGCACCCCACAGTCGATGCCCAGGCAGCGGTGCAGCCCGAGGGCGACGGTCTCCAGCGCCGCATTGCCAGCCCGTTCGCCCAGCCCCAACACGGTGGTATTGACGCTGGTCGCCCCGGCGCGTACCGCCGCCAGGGTATTGGCGGTCGCCAGTCCCAGATCGTTGTGCGCGTGCATTTCAATCTCGCCCGCCCAGTGTTGCCGCAACGTACCGATCCGGGTGGCGGTGGTAAACGGGTCGAGCACGCCGAGGGTATCGGCAAAACGCAGCCGCTGCGCGCCTGCCTGCTGTGCAGTTTCCGCGATGGTCTGTAGGGTGAGATCGCTGGCGCGGGAAGCATCTTCACAGCCGATGCAGACTTGCAAACCCAGCGCTTGTGCCTGCGCAATCAGCGTGGTCAGCCGTTCCAGCAAACGCGGTAGCGGCTCACGCAGTTTGTACTGCCGCAGTTTGTCGGAAGCGGGCAGGGAGATATCCACCCAATCCATGCCCAGCTCGGCGCTTTGCTGAATTTCGTCGCGGTTCATCCGGCACCAGGCCATCAGCGTGGCGGCGGGTAGGTGGCGGCGTACCAGTTGCATGCGCGTGCGCTCCTCGTCGCCCATGGCGGGTGTGCCGACTTCCAGTGCGGTGACGCCGGCTTCATACAGCGCCTGCGCCAGCGCCACTTTCTCGCTGGCGCGAAAGGCCACGCCGGGGCTCTGTTCGCCGTCCCGCAGCGTCGTATCGTTAATCACTACGCTTGCCATGACGCCGCCTTAACCGTAAACCGGTGTGAAAATGGCTTCAGCCGGACGCGGTTTGCCGTCCTGCCAGTAGGGAGACAGCGCGCGCAGGCGGGCGATGATGGGCGGCAGCGCATCAATGACGTACTCTATCTCTTTCTCTCGGGTATACCGGGAGAGCGAAAAGCGAATACTGCCATGCGCGGCGGTATAGGGAATATGCATGGCGCGCATCACATGCGACGGCTCCAGCGACCCCGAGGTGCAGGCGCTGCCGCTGGATGCCGCTATCCCGGCCTGGTTGAGCAGCAACAGGATCGCTTCGCCTTCGATAAACTCAAACGCCAGATTGACGGTGCCGGGAACGCGCGGTGCATTGCCGCCCATCACCCTCACCGAGGGCACCTGGCTGACCAGTTCGCGTTCAAGACGATCGCGCAACGCAGCAATGGTGTTCATCCCCGGCAGGTGCACCTGCGCCAGTTCACATGCCGCGCCCATGCCCACAATGCCAGCGATATTTTCAGTGCCCGCCCGGCGGCCCCGCTCCTGATGCCCGCCGCGCAGCAGCGGACGAAAGCGCGAACCGCGGCGTAAATAGAGGCAACCGACGCCTTTCGGACCATGCAGTTTATGCGCCGAGCAGGAGAGCATATCAATGGACGTCCGACCGATATCCAGCGGCATTTTCCCCACCACCTGTACCGCGTCGCAGTGAAACAACGCGCCGACGTCGTGCGCCATTGCCGCCATTTCCACAACCGGAAACAGGACGCCGGTTTCATTGTTGGCCCACATAACGCTGACCACCGCAACGCGCGGGCTCAGCGCCTGGCGATACTGCTGCATATCCAGCACGCCATCGGTATTCACCGCAATGCGGTGGATAAGGTAGCCCTGGCGCTCCAGATGTTCACACACCGCCAGGGTCGCCGGGTGCTCCACCGCGGTTGTGATGATCTCCCGCCGTTCCGGCATCAGTTCGACTGCGGCATGCAGGGCGGTAGAGGTGGCTTCGGTGGCGCAGGAGGTAAAAATAATCTCACTGGCGTGTTCCGCACCGAGCAGGTCGGCTACCTGTTGGCGCGCCCGCTCAAGGGCGACGCGCGACGGTGCGCCAAAATCGTGAATGGATGACGGGTTGCCGTAATGTTCAGTCAGGAACGGCATCATCGCTTCCAGCACCATCGGATCGATGCGGGTGGTGGCGTTATTGTCCAGATAAACCTGTTTCATGGTGATTTCCCCTCGGTTGACCGGCGGCGCTTCAGGCCGCCACGACGTCCATATAACAGCCGGTACGCTCCATCAGCTTTTGTTGCAGCCACGCCAGCGTCATATCGGTCATCATGCAGCCGCTGCAACTGCCGGAAAGGCTGACCGTCACAGTGTGTGCGGCGACATTCACCAGCGTCATATCGCCGCCATCGGCCTGAATATGCGGGCGCAGTTCGGTGATGGCATCCACCACTTCCTGCCAGTGCGGATCTTTCTGTTCTGCGGCAGGGGCGGCAATCTGCGGGTGCTGCGCCAGAATGTCCGCCAGCGCCAGTTCGATTTTTTCATGGCACGCGGTACAGCCGCCGCCCGCTTTGGTGTAGTTGATCACCTCTTCAAGCGTGGTCAATCCGTTGCTTAACACCGCGCGGCGGATCTGGCCTTCGTCGACGCCAAAACATTTGCAGATCAACGCGCCTTCTTCATGGTCGTCTTCCAGCGTTTCGCCGCGATAGTGGGCAATCGCCGCCCGCAGCGCCTCCTGACCCATCACGGAGCAGTGCATTTTTTGCGGCGGCAGGCCGTCGAGATAGTCGGCGATCTGCTGGTTGGTCACCTGTTCAGCCTGCGCCAGCGTCCGGCCAATGATCAGTTCAGTTAACGCCGACGAAGAGGCAATGGCGCTGCCGCAACCAAAGGTCTGAAACCCGGCCTCCAGGATGGTTTCACTTTGCGGATCCACTCGTAACATCAGCCGCAACGCATCGCCGCAGCTTAACGATCCCACGTCGCCAACGGCGTTGGCGTTATCCACCACCCTGGCGTTACGGGGATTAAAAAAATGATCTTTCACTTTCTCGGAGTAATTCCACATGCTCTCAGCTCCCAGGATGTATGACGGAAAGCGCCGGGGCGCATTTCACCGCGTCAATCAACGGCGGGTCAGACGTATCAAGCAAAAGCAGTACCAGAAGGTAAAGTGGCGTATTTTCAGAGGGTTAAGTTTTGTTCCTGACATAAAACTGCGCGCTGTGTCGCAGTTTTATGTTGGTTTTGTCACAGAGCCGACACAGTTGGCGGTCAGCGCTCCTCGTCATCCTGCCAGTCGTTCTCCTGCAGGAGTTGTGCAAAGCGCTGCGGATTGCGGTTGCGCGTATTTTTTCGCTGCTCTTTGTCATACCAGTAGTGCTGAATTTCCTGCAACAGCCCCTCAATAGTGGTCTCTGCCGGAACGCGGACGGCGCGCACGCCAATTTGCAGCAGCTGGCGGAAGACGCTTTCGCCGATCGCCACACAGTAGAGCGTCACGCAATCCTCCAGTGCTGCAATCCGGCTGGTGATTTTCTCTTGCTGGTGCCCGGCGAACACCGAAAAATCCACCACCCGCAACAGCGTCACGTCGTTCTCCTTCACACCGTAAATAACCAGCCTCGGCGTTGCGCCAAAGTGCTGATCCACATGGTGATAGTCGGAGCTGGCAAAGGCCACTTTCATTGACCAGACGCCGGAGCAAATGGTGCTGAACTGGCGGTTAACATAGTGCATAGTTGCCTCCGGAAATCGGCGGTTCGCTAACGTGCTGGCGCAACGGGGAGTGGTAAGTGGGCAGGTGATGATGGCGCTCGCGCAGGGTGTTCGCCAGTTCGAACAGGGTATCGCGCATGCCCGCGTAGCCCTGGCGCACGCGGCGAAACTCGCCGAGCCGGTCATAAAGAGGAAAGCCTGCGCGCACCAGCGTGATAGCGAACTGCTCCGCCAGATCTGCGGCGTGGGAGTTGGCGACCAGCAGATCCGCCGGGGTGGCGCACAACAAATCCTGCAAGTCTTCCAGATCGCCAATGGTCACGCTGTCGACGGGCAGATTTTGCAACCCCGGCTGACTCACCGGCGCGACAACCGGGCCGGGAACCATGCCCTGACTGCGGGCGAAATCACACCATGCCGCCAGCAGATCGCCTTCCGCCGCCAGCGCCATGCGCGCCCCCTGTAGCCACATATGACAATCGATCATCGCATCCTGTAATTGCCCGCGCTGGCGCTCAATCCAGGCCGGAACGTCACGCCCGGAGAGGCGTTGCAGGTGGTGAATAAACTGGTCGCAGTTGCCAAGCGTCATCAGATGCGGCAGGGCGATCACCTCACCGCGACTGCGCTGCGCCAGCAGCGTGGCTGCACGGGAAAGGGAGACGCCGATGGCAAAGGAACACAGGCTTTGCCCCATCTGCTCGATCATGCGCAGAGACGCACCGCCCTGGGTGACGGGCGAGAAATCGCCATTCGCCAGATGACCATCCAGCGACAGCGAGAGATCCGGCACCATGACCGGTTGTAATCCAAACGCCTCCACATAGCTGCGCAGCAGTTCCACATCTCCTGGTGTCAATAAATGGCTGAGCAGCAAGTTAACGCGGCGATTACGCAGACCCGGCAGCGGTTTTTCCGCCACCCACTGCGCAATCACGCTTTCCAGCACTGCGCTGTAGCCGTTCTCCAGCGTGCCGTAAAAATCCGGTGTATTGACGGTGAGGAGCGCCACGCCTTTATGACGCGGGAAATCATCGCGGAACTGACGCACCACACGGGAAATGTCGCTGCCCTGGGCCTCCGAAAGCCCGGTGCTGAGCAGCACAATGGCTTTGGGGTTATTGCGCTGGCAGAGGATATTCAGCGCGGTAAAAATGTTTTCATCCGCGCCCATAATGGTCGAGGTCGGGTCCATCGCCGTTGATTGTAAGGGGATCGGATCGTGAAAATGCTGGATAAAAAAGACCTTTGCGAAAGCGCTGCACCCCTGAGCGCCATGCACCAGCGGAATGGTCTGTTCAAACCCCATACTGGCAAGGATCGCCCCCAACGGCTGACCGCTTTTTATGGGGCTGACCGCCAGCGGTTTTTTATTACGTATGATTTCGGCCATCATCGACTCCTTATTGCCACGGCGCACGCGCGTGAGTTTGCGGCCAGACCGGGCTTTCCAGGGTCTGACACAGTTGTTCGGCCAGCGTGACGATGCCGCGATAGCCGGCGAAGGCATGCTCGCGCTCCTGGTTGATATCCAGAAACGGCAACCGCGCTTTGTAGGCGGTGTACATATTGCGTCCACCGGCGATCATCATGTCCGCCTGGTAGCGGTAAACCACATCCAGCAGCGTACGGGCATTGCCCTCGTCGAGCATGATGGCCTCGTCACCCATCAGTTCGCGGATGCGTTGCCGATCCTCTTCGGTGGACTTGCGGGTACCGGTTGCGACCACGGTCATCCCCAGATCCTGTAACGCGGAGACCACCGACCAGGACTTCACGCCGCCGGTGTACAGCAGCGCTTTGCGACCGCGTAACCGCGCACGCAACGGGGCCAGCGCCCGTTCTGCGCGCTGCTCTTCGCGGGTGATTAACGCCGCCGTTCGCGCGATCAGATCCTCATCGCCGGTCAGCGCGGCCAACTGGCGCAAGGCATCGGAGGTGGCGCGCACGCCGTAAAAGCTGCCCTCAAACCACGGCGTGCCATAACGTTGTTCCAGCGCGCGGGCAACGTTAATCAGTGCCCGCGAGCAGACCAGCATATTGACCTGCGCCCGGTGCAGGGTCTGAATGTCGGTAAATCGCCCGTCGCCGGAAAGACTCCCCAGTACACGGATCCCCAGCTCATCGAGCAACGGCTGGATATGCCAGAACTCCCCGGCAATGTTGAACTCGCCAATCAGCCCGATATCGTGGCGGTGCGCCGGAGAAAAGGGGGTATCGTCCGGCCAGGGCGACGGTTCGCGACTGCCGATCACCTGCTTCACCATCACCTCGCCGGCCAGGCGATTGCCGAGATTTTTACTGCCGTAAAAACCCGCTGCATCCACGGCGATCACCGGCACGCCCGTAGCGGTCGCCGCCGCCTGACAGACGGCATCAATATCGTCGCCCTCCATGGCCGGTACGCAGGTGTTGTAGACGAATACTGCTGCCGGGTGATAGCGGTTGACGATATGGCGCACCGCATGAAACAGACGGCGCTCACCGCGCCCCATGATCACATCCTGCTCGTTAAGATCGGTGGTAAAGCCCAGCCGGTTGATACGCGGGCCAGAGCTCAGGCTGCCGCGATTGTCCCAGGAGCTGCCGGTACAGCCGATCGGGCCGTGCACCAGATGCGCCACATCGGACAGCGGTAACAAGGTGATCTGTGCGCCATCAAAGGCGCAGCCGCCCGCGGTTGCCCCGGGTTTGGGCGCGCTACAGCCGGTTTTTTGTTTATGGTTGTGTTCGCAGGCAGGCTCATCAAGCAGTGCGAGAATCTCATTCCCCTTCATAGTGACCTCATGTATGGATTGGGTTACCGGCGGTGTTGCAAATCGCAGGCCAGAAGAGAGTTATTGATTTTTAAGGGGAAATTTATGTTGGCTTTGCGACAAAACGGACAATTGACGTAATGCCGACGTCAAAAAAATCCCCCGCGAACGGGGGATGAGAAGGGGTTAAAACACGCGCGTTTCCAGCGGGTTGTCGCGCTCCAGCCGTTTAGCCAGCCAGGGGGGTAACTGCCCGGCAAGCAGCGTCTTGAGCGCTTCGCACTGCGAAAGAAGGGTAAAACCCGGTGCGACTTTCATGGGGTGAATATTGTGGCGGATCAGGCGCGCCGCAGCCGGGCCGCCAATCGCTTCACAGAACAGCAGGTGGCAATCGTCCAGTAAGCGCGCGCGGCTCTCATTCGGCTCTTTATCCTCCTGACTGCCGGGGTAGCGACGTAAGTCATGTAACCAGTACCCCTGCTCATCAAAGGCGTAGATAAAGAACAGACGACCCTGACCAAAATGGCCGTTGATCGTCAGACCATCCTGCGAACAAAAAGCGACAATTAACTGTGGACGCCGCGCGTGTGGCGTGTGCACCGTGAGATGCGCAGGCAATTCGCCGCGCAGACACGCTCTTACCCGGCTCCAGCGCCCTCTGGACATCAGCGCATGCGCGTAGGGGAATCGTGCCTCCAGTTGCTGCGTATTCAGCGACGCCAGATAATCCGGGGTCAGCGTCTCGTCACGCTCGTCGGTCAGCCAGGCAACAATCTGCGCAGGCTGTAACTCCGGCAGAGACTGAAACAGCGCCAGCATGCGCCAGAAAAGTCTGTCGTTGTCAGACATGGAACACCTCCTTACACCAGCGCATCGCGGGTGGCGCGCAAACTGACCGGAAACGCAGGGCGTCCCGGCTGCTCATTCACGTAATAACGGCGTCCACCCTCGAGAGAAAGCACGCCGCCCCAGCGTTGTGGGGTGTCATGCTCAATGTGCAGAACCCGCGCTTCCAGATCCTGTTTGGCGATATAGCAGTAGAGATCGTCGCCGCGCTGGCGAATGATAATGACCGGCATAGTGCCTCCCTGAGCCCCGTCAGCGACGGGGCTGTGATGGTTAACGGATAAGGTCGAAGCTGTAGTCGGTTTTGCCAAGCTTGATGGTCTCTTTGTCCACCTTATCCAGCACCGCGTTAACCAGCGTCGTCAGGATGCTCATCGCCCCTTCGTAGCCCCAGGTGGTCTGGCGGTGCAGATGGTGGCGGTCAAACAGCGGGAAGCCCAGGCGGATCAGCGGGACTTCAAACTGTTCGCCTTTGGCGAGGGTGTCGCGTTGAATGAACTTGCCATAGGAGTTGCCAATCATAAAATCTGGCTGGCGGGTGAACATCAGCGAACGGAAATGCCACAAATCGCAGTTGATAAAGACTTCGCTCTGCTGACCATACGGCGAGTCGTCGAGCATTTTCTTCATCGCTTTCTGCCAGCGTTTACTGCCGTTGTGGCTGAGGACAACCGTCGGCTCGCAGCCCAGTTCCAGCAGGAAACGGGTCAGCCCCATCACAAAATCCGGGTCGCCAAACAGACCGAATTTCTTGCCGTGCAGCCAGGTGTGGGAGTCGAGCATCATATCCACCAGCCGGCCGCGCTCCAGTGTCAGCGCATCGGCTATCGGCTTGCCGGTAAGCTGGCTGATGGTCATCAGCAGCGCATCGGTGGCCGCCAGGCCAATCGGTGTCGTGACGTCTGTCGCCGGCTGGTTCCACATCTCCTGCACCACTTTTTTGGTTTTCACCAGTTGCCAGGGTTGCAGCAGCAGCGTGTCGATGGCGTCGGGCGCTTCGCGCATCTCCTGTTGCGTGGTACCGCCGGAATACATGTGGTAATGGCCATCCGCCGGGGTATCCAGCACCTCTGAAGGGTCCGACAGCAGGCTACAGGGCACGTCCATCTGTTCCATCATGCGTTTCAGCACGCGGAAATTACCCAGATAGGTTTCAAAACCGGTCACCAGATTGATGCGCGGCAGTGTGCCCGGCTGCGCCTGATAATCGGCGGTGAAGGCGCGGGCAAAACCTTCGAACATATTGTCCCAGCCGGTAACATGGCTGCCGATAAAGCTCGGCGTATGGGCGTACGGCACCGGAATGGCGGCATCAAGAAAACCGTCTTTTTTGGCGTTGGCGATAAAGGCCTGTAAATCGTCGCCGATCACTTCTGCCATACAGGTGGTGGAGACGGCGATGATCTCCGGTTTGTACAGTGCACTGGCGTTTTGCAGGCCGGTATTGAGGTTATTATTGCCGCCGAACACGGCGGCATCTTCGGTCATGGAGTCCGATACGCAGGCCACCGGCTCTTTAAAGTGACGGTTAAAATAGGTGCGGAAATAGGCCACGCAGCCCTGAGAACCGTGCACATAGGGCAGGGTATTGGCGAACCCCAGCGAACAGAGCACCGCCCCCAACGGCTGACAGGCTTTGGCGGGATCGATGGTCAGCGCTTCGCGTGTAAAGTTCAGCGCTTCGTACTCCGGTGTGGTGGTCCACTGGAACACTTCCTGCACCCGCTCCGGCGAGTGCGCTTCTTCCATTCCCCGTTTACCGCGAAACAACGTCTGGTAGGCATCCTGTTCGAACAAAGGATGGCAGTTATGTATTTTCTCAACAGTTTGGCTCATGGTGTTCTCCTCCCGCGCCACAAATCGGTGAACAGACGGGATAGCAGGATAAAAGTCAGGCGGATTTCAGCCACGGCGCGGTCAACTGGCCCCAGGCGGGGTTGTTGAGCGTCATATCCATATCACGGGCGAAAATGGCGAAACCGTCATAGCCGTGGTACGGGCCGGAGTAATCCCAGGAGTGCATCTGGCGAAACGGCACGCCCATTTTCTGGAAGATGTACTTCTCTTTGATGCCGGAACCGATCAGATCCGGCTTCAGGGCTTTAACAAATGCTTCCAGTTCATAGCTGCTGGCGTCATCAAACAGCAGCGTGCCTTCTTTCAGATCCGGCAGGGTGCGATCGTAATCGTCGTTATGGCCGAACTCGTAGCCTGCGGCGATGATCTCCATCCCCAGATCTTCATAAGCGCCTATCACATGACGCGGACGCAACCCGCCCATATAGAGCAGCACTTTGCGTCCCTCAAGACGCGGCCGGTATTTGGCGATGATGGCGTCGTTTTGCGCCTGATAGCGGGCGATCACCGTTTCAGCATTGGCGCGAATGGTGTCGTCAAACTGATCGGCGATTTTCCGCAGCGACTCGGCGATTTTGGTCGGGCCAAAGAAGTTGTACTCCATCCACGGAATGCCGTGTTTTTCCTCCATATGACGGGAGATGTAGTTCATGGAGCGATAACAGTGCACGAGGTTGAGCTTCACGAACGGGGTGTTTTCCATCTCCACCAGCGTGCCGTCGCCGGACCACTGCGCCACCACCCGCAACCCCATCTCTTCGAGCAAAATACGTGACGCCCAGGCATCGCCGCCGATGTTGTAATCGCCGATGATCGCCACATCATACGGGGTGGATTCGAACGGTTTGCCCTCGCGGTTATCCAGCACCCAGTCGCGGATCACGTCATTGGCAATATGGTGCCCGAGAGACTGCGACACGCCGCGAAACCCTTCGCAGCGCACCGGGATCACCGGTTTGTTCAGTGCTTTACGGCTGGCGTTGGCAACGGCTTCGATATCGTCGCCGATCAGGCCCACCGGGCACTCCGACTGGATCGAGATGCCTTTGGTCAGCGGGAACAGCATTTCCATCTCTTCAATCAGTTTGGTCAGCTTTTTGTCGCCGCCAAACACGATGTCGCGCTCCTGAAAATCCGAGGTGAAATTCAGCGTGCCGAAGCTGTCCACGCCGCTGACCCCGGTGTAGTAGTTACGCCGACCGGCGCGGGAGTACTGACCGCAGCCGATCGGGCCGTGGGAGATATGGGCCATATCCTTGATCGGCCCAAACACCACCCCTTTAGAACCGGCGTAAGAACAGCCGCGCACGGTCATCACGCCGGGCTGTGACTTACGGTTGGAGATGATGCACTTACCGACGCTTTCCTGCTCCGGATCGGTGACCATCATGTGCTTTCTGCGTTCTTTGCGCGTCTTCTCCGGAAAAACCTCCAGCACCTCCTGGATGATGTCCAGATTACGTTCGCCTGTTGCATTGCTCATTGCGCTATTCCTTCGATCGGGAGGCCTCAGGCCGCGTTCTCTTCGGCGGCGGTTTTACCGATGATGCTGGTGTCTTCCACATCCATAATGCCGAACTCCATCAGCAGCTCTTCCAGTTCATCCATGGTGCAGGGGGTCGGGACCACCATTTTGGTGTTGTTGACGATTTTGCTGGCCAGCGTGCGGTATTCATTCGCCTGGTTGCAGGTGGGGTCATACTCAATCACCGTCATGCGGCGGATTTCGGCGCGCTGCACAATGTTGTCGCGCGGCACGAAGTGGATCATTTGCGTGCCGAGTTTTTCCGCCAGCGCAATGATCAGCTCGTCTTCACGATCGGTCTGGCGAGAGTTACAAATCAGCCCGCCGAGGCGCACCTTGCCGGATTTGGCATATTTAACAATGCCTTTGGAGATGTTGTTGGCGGCGTACATCGCCATCATTTCGCCGGAACAGACGATATAGATCTCCTGCGCCTTGTTTTCACGGATCGGCATGGCGAAACCGCCGCACACCACGTCGCCGAGCACGTCGTAAAACACGAAATCGAGGTCGGGAACATACGCGCCTTCTTCTTCAAGGAAGTTGATGGCGGTGATCACCCCGCGCCCCGCGCAGCCCACGCCTGGCTCCGGGCCGCCGGATTCCGCGCAGCGCACGCCGCCGTAACCGATTTGCAGCACGTCTTCCAGTTCCAGATCTTCCACGGAACCGACTTCTGCCGCCATCTCCATAATGGTGTTTTGCGCTTTGGCGTGAAGGATCAAACGGGTGGAGTCGGCTTTCGGGTCGCAGCCAACGATCATCACTTTTTTGCCCATCTCCGCGAGGGCGGCAACGAGGTTTTGTGTGGTAGTGGATTTACCAATACCGCCTTTACCGTAAATCGCACATTGACGCATGGTCATGGTGTTTCTCCTGTGGGTTGTGTGTTTGCCACATACCCTTGTGCAGGGAACATACCAGCCATGCCATATTTGTTAATTAACTGATTGTATTGGTTTTTTGTTTTTTCGATGTCTGAGCGGGAAGGGCAAAGAGTAAACAATCGCCAGACCATTTGTACGAAACCGAACAATCGTGTTTGTCGGCGGCGGTGCGTGCCCGTTGCCCGACACTTTGTCGGCTGTTCAACAGGATGTCGCTTTCGCTGTCTTATTCCACGCAATTGCGTTTGTCGGATGCTCAGTAATGGCTTGTATTTCCACGAATAAAGGAGCTGGCACAGGCTGTGCAATAGCCCGCTGACCAGGCCTCTCACATTCGAGGAACGAGCAATGTCCGGAAAGATGAAAACAATGGATGGCAACGCCGCGGCGGCATGGATCGCCTATGCCTTTACCGATGTCGCGGCGATTTACCCCATCACCCCCTCCACGCCAATGGCGGAAAACGTGGATGAATGGGCCGCCGCCGGTAAGAAAAACCTGTTTGGTCAGCCGGTACGGTTAATGGAGATGCAATCCGAAGCCGGGGCGGCCGGGGCGGTGCACGGTGCGTTACAGGCCGGGGCGCTGACCAGCACCTATACCGCCTCGCAAGGGCTACTGCTGATGATCCCCAATCTGTATAAAATCGCCGGAGAGCTGTTGCCGGGGGTGTTTCATGTCAGCGCCCGGGCGCTGGCGGCCAATTCGCTGAACATTTTTGGCGATCATCAGGATGTGATGGCCGTTCGCCAGACGGGCTGCGCCATGCTGGTGGAGAGCAATGTGCAGCAGGTGATGGATCTCTCGGCGGTGGCGCATCTGGCGGCCATCAAAGGTCGCGTGCCGTTTATCAACTTCTTTGACGGTTTTCGCACTTCCCATGAGATCCAGAAAATCGAGGTTCTGGAGTATGACGAGCTGGCCCCGCTGCTGGATACCGACGCGCTGGACCGTTTTCGCCGCAACGCCCTTAACCCCGATCACCCGGTGATCCGCGGTACGGCGCAAAACCCCGATATCTACTTTCAGGAGCGCGAAGCGGCCAACCGCTACTATGCGGCGCTGCCGGATATCGTTGAAGGTTATATGGCAGAGATCGCCGCCATCACCGGGCGCGAGTATCACCTGTTTGATTATTACGGCGCGGAAGACGCTGAACAAATCATCATTGCTATGGGGTCGGTGTGCGACACCATTTCCGAAGTGGTGGATGCGCTGATCGACAGCGGGGAGAAAGTCGGACTGGTGACGGTACACCTGTTTCGCCCGTTTTCGCTGGCGCACTTTTTTGCCAGCATCCCGCCGAGCGTGAAGCGTATTGCGGTGCTCGATCGCACGAAAGAGCCGGGTGCGCAGGCCGAACCCTTATGCCTGGATGTAAAAAACGCCTTTTACCACCACGACAACGCGCCGCTGATTGTGGGCGGCCGTTACGCGCTGGGGGGCAAAGATGTGCTGCCGGGGCATATTGTGTCGGTGTTTGAAAACCTGAAAAAACCGCTGCCGAAGGATGGTTTCACGGTGGGGATTTTCGACGACGTCACCCACACTTCGTTGCCGTTGCCCATGCAGGATGTGCAGGTCTCCCGCGAAGGGATCACCGCCTGTAAATTCTGGGGGCTGGGTTCAGACGGCACGGTCAGCGCCAACAAAAGCGCCATCAAAATTATCGGCGATAAAACGCCAATGTATGCGCAGGCCTACTTTGCCTACGATTCGAAAAAATCCGGCGGCATTACCGTCTCCCATTTGCGCTTTGGTGAGCGTCCCATCACCTCGCCGTATCTGATCCACAAGGCCGACTTTATCGCCTGTTCACAGCAATCCTATGTCGATAAATATGATCTGCTGGAGGGGTTAAATCCCGGAGGAACCTTTCTGCTGAACTGCACCTGGTTTGGCGAGGATCTGGAGGCGAACCTGCCCAACAGCATGAAGCGTTATATTGCCCGCCAGGGCATCCGCTTTTATACCCTGAATGCGGTGGATATCGCGCGCAAACTGGGGCTGGGCGGGCGTTTCAATATGCTGATGCAGTCGGCATTTTTTAAGCTGGCGGGCATTATCGACCCGCAAACCGCCTCAGAGTATTTGAAACAGGCGGTAGAAAAATCGTACGGGCGTAAAGGGCAAAAAGTTGTCGAGATGAACAACGCCGCCATCGATCTGGGGATGGAGGCGATTCACGAAGTGATGGTGCCGGAGCGCTGGGCAACGCTGGAGGAGGAACGGCCTGCGGATACCCGGCTGCTGCCGGATTTCATCCGCGACATCCTCGAACCGATGAACCGGCAGAATGGTGACACACTGCCGGTCAGCGCGTTTATCGGCATGGAAGATGGTACCTTTCCACCCGGCACCGCCGCCTGGGAGAAACGCGGCATCGCCCTGCAAGTGCCGGTCTGGCAACCGGAGGGCTGTACCCAGTGTAATCAGTGCGCGTTTATCTGCCCGCATGCCGCGGTGCGCCCGGCGCTGCTCGATACAGACGAACGCGAATCCGCACCGACGGCGCTGCTGAGTAAGCCCGCGCAGGGGGCGAAAGGGTATGAATACCATCTGGCGATTTCACCGCTGGATTGCTCCGGCTGCGGCAACTGTGCGGATATCTGCCCGGCGAAGGGCAAAGCGCTGAGTATGCAGCCGCTGGAGAGCCAGCGGCATATGGCGGCTATCTGGGATCATGCGCTGGGACTGTCGCCAAAAGCCAATCCGTTTAACAAAACCACGGTCAAGGGCAGCCAGTTTGAAACGCCGCTGCTGGAGTTCTCCGGCGCGTGTGCGGGCTGCGGCGAGACGCCGTATGCCCGGCTGATCACCCAGTTGTTTGGTGATCGGATGATGATCGCCAATGCCACCGGCTGCTCCTCCATCTGGGGCGCGAGCGCGCCGTCGATCCCGTGGACCACTAACCACAAAGGCCAGGGGCCCGCCTGGGCCAACTCGCTGTTTGAAGATAATGCCGAATTTGGCTTAGGGATGATGCTGGGCGGTCGGGCGATACGTGAGCAAATCGCCAGCGACGTGAACGCAGCGCTGGCCGCGCCGGTCAGTAGCGGGTTGCAGCAGGCGCTGTGCGCATGGCTGGAACATAAAGAGAGTGGAGAGGGTAGCCGCGAGCGTAGCGAACACCTGAGCGCGCTGCTGGCGCAGGAGAAAGGCGATAACGCTCTGCTTAACCGGCTGTATCAAAACCGCGACTATTTCACCCGGCGTTCCCAGTGGATCCTCGGCGGTGATGGCTGGGCGTACGACATTGGGTTTGGCGGACTGGATCATGTGCTCGCGTCCGGTGAGGACGTGAATATTCTGGTGTTTGATACCGAGGTTTACTCCAATACCGGCGGCCAGTCGTCGAAGGCGACGCCGGTGGCGGCGATTGCCAAATTTGCCGCGGAAGGCAAACGCACGCGTAAAAAGGATCTTGGCATGATGGCGGTGAGCTACGGCAATGTGTACGTCGCGCAGATCGCCATGGGGGCGGATAAAGCGCAAACCTTACGGGCGCTTGCCGAAGCGGAAGCCTGGCCGGGGCCGTCGCTGGTGATCGCGTATGCCGCCTGCATTAATCATGGTCTGAAAGCCGGGATGGGGTGCAGCATGCGTGAAGCCAAACGGGCGGTGGAGTCCGGTTACTGGCACTTATGGCGATACAATCCACAACTGGCAGCGAAGGGCAAGAATCCGTTTGTGCTCGACTCTGAAGAGCCGGAAGAGGATTTCCGCGAGTTCCTGTTGGGCGAAGTGCGCTATGCCTCGCTGGCGCGGACATCGCCTGAGCTTGCCGGGCAACTGTTTGAGCAAACCGAACAGGATGCGAAGCAGCGTTTTGCGCAGTATCAGCGACGGGCGGGAGAATAAGCCGCTTGCCGGATGGCGCTGCCGCCATCCGGCGAATGCCGGGTTAACCGCTCACGTGAACCTGCGGCATGCGGTTCGTGTTAAAACTGCCGCCCAGTGCGCGTTCCAGTTGTGCGGCGAGTTGCAACAACATACCGTCGTTACCCTGACGGGTTTGGAAATGCATACCCAGTGGAATGCCGGAAGATTGCCAGGCCAGCGGGACAGAGATCCCGGCGGTGCCGGTCAGGCTGGCAAGCGGGGTATAAGAGAAAATCTCCCACAGGGTGTAAAACCAGTCCATAACGTCCGGGTTGTCGCTGAGCGTGAGGTACTTTTTCTCGCCTAACAGCGGCGTGGGTTTGGCGAAGGTCGGCGTGAGGATCACATCCCACTGCTGGAAGAATCGCCCCAAATCCCGCGACACAGTGTTAAACGCATCCTGCATTTTCCAGCGTTCGCTGTAGGACATGTTCACCCCTTTTTGCCAGATACGGAGATTAATCGGCTCGATCTGATCCTCTGGCGGCGCAGTCAGTCCCCTTTTTTCCAGCATGCGTTGAATGAACTGGGCAAAATTACTGATGTAACAGGTGGTTTGTGCCGTAAAGGCCTGCTCAAAATTCACCGACGGCGTGACCCATTCCACCTGATGGCCCAGCTCTTCCAGCAAGCGTACCGTGCGCTCCAGTTCGCCGACAAAATGCGCATCGGCATGGTACTGCCCCCACTCATGGGAAACGGCGATACGCAGCGGTTGCGGATCCCGCTTAATCATCTCCGTGTAGGGCTGTTTGCTCTCCCAGTAAGGCATAAATTCCCCTGGTGCACCGCCGCGGCAGCTATCAATAAACCGCGCGGTGTCGCGCACGCTGCGGCTGACGCAACCCTGCGTCGAGACATAGCCGGTGATATCGGAGAGCGCCGGGGCGATCGACAACACGCCGCGGGAACTTTTCAGGCCGATCAGGCCATGGGAACCCGCCGGAATACGAATTGAGCCCCCGCCATCGGTGGCATGCGCCAACGGCACCACGCCAGCGGCGACGGAGGCGCAGGCGCCTGCCGAGGAGCCAAAGGTGGTGTAATGCGGGTTCCACGGGTTACGGGTGATGTAGATCGCCGGGTTTTCCACGGAACCGCACACGCCAAACTCCGGCGTGGTGGTGCGGCCAATAATGTTCAGCCCGGCGGCGCGGATTTGCGATGTCAGGAAGGCGTCTTCGCTGGCGCGATAACCCTGCAGAAATTTCGAGCCTTGTTCCTGTAAGCGATGTTTAACGCCGGGGCCCAGATCTTTCATCAGGAAAGGTACGCCCCTGAAGGGGCCGTCCAGCGCGGTACCGTCTGTCTCGGGAGCGGCAATCGCATCATCAAACAGTTCAACCACCGAACCGATGTGCGGGTTGATTTTTTCCACTGCCGCCTGCGTTTGCTGCGCCAGCTCTGTCGCGCTGATATCGCCCTGGCTGACGCGTTCGGCCAGTGCCGTGGCATCATGGGCGGCCCATTCCCGCCATGTCATTACGGTTGTCATGTATGCCTCCTTATGGCTGAACGGTGGATCGACGGCGCGTGAGTGCGGGTTGCGGCATCTTTTTACGCTCTTTCAGCAACACGGTGGCGCACAGGCAGAGAATATTGGCGGCGATGAGGTAATAACCCGGTGAGACAGGGTCGCCGGTCCATTTTATGAGCCACGAGAAAACGATTTGCGCGGTGCCGCCAAACAAGGTGATGCCGAAGGCAAAGGCAATCGAGAAACCGGTGGAGCGGACATATTTCGGGAAGTTTTCGCACAGCACGACCAGCACGCCGGAACCACTGATGCATTGTAGCGCGGCAAAAACGGTGATCACGCTGTAAAACACCGCCTCGCTACGCCAGGTATTGATGATTTCCAGTCCCGGCAGCAACAAGACCAGCAAAATCAGCCGGGGTGCAATAATGGTCACTTTTCGCCCAAAACGATCCGCCATCCAGCCGCCAACCAGTGAAAACACCACCACGCAGACGCCAATCAGAATGGTGGACGCCATGGCACTGCCGGGCGCGAACGCCAGCTCATTGAGCGCGTAGGTGGTCATATAATTGAGGAAATACTGAGTGATAGTGCTGCCAGAGAGAATAAAGATACCCACCAGCACCAGTCCCCGGTAATTTTTGAAGACCTCTCCCAGCAGGCTGCCAGTGGATTGCGTTGCGGTGGTGTTTTCCGAGGCGTACGTTTCACGTAAGTGGCGACGCAGGTAAATGGCAATCGGCAGGATCAGCAAACCGAAGGCGAAGGGGATCCGCCAGCCCCAGGCGGCTAATTGTTCCGGCGACAGCACCTGCGTCAACGTATAACCAATCACGCCCGCGCTGATGCCCGCCAGCCCCTGCGCCACAATCTGCCAGCTGGTATAGAACGCCCGCTTACCCTGCGGTGCGGCTTCCATAATAAACGTGGTGGCCGGGCCGGCTTCACCTCCCCAGGCCAGCCCCTGCAACATGCGCACCAGCACCAGCAGAACAGGGGCCGCGATGCCAATGGTTTCGTAGCCGGGCAGGAACACCAGGCCGCCAGTCCCGATGGTCATAAACACCATGGTCAATAACATGGCCGGTTTGCGCCCAACGCGATCGGCATAGCTGCCAATAAAAATCGCGCCAAGCGGACGCACAATAAAACCGATGCCAAAAACGGAAACCGATAATAAAAGCCGGGTAAAGGGATTATCTGACGGGAAAAAGACATTACCGATCATCACCGCGAAGGTGGCATAAGCGCTAAAGTCAAAAAATTCCACGGCCGCGCCAAGGACAACGGCAATCACTTCTTTGCGCGAAGCTTTGGGTTTCTGCGCGCTGTATTCTGTTTCATTTGCCATATTCAGGTCTTCCTCAAGCTGTTCAGTCAAATTAAACGGTGAGAGACACAGCCAGAGATATAGCAAGCAGGAAGGGCAATCACTATCACAATTGTCCGGGGGCAGTGCGTAAAAAAAGTATGCACTGCGCGAAGTGTTAAACGATAAGAAAATAATATCTTTGTTTTTATCTTGTTGATATTTATTGATTTTGTTTTACCTGATGTTTGCCGGTAATTTTTATGGGTAATTAAAACAGACAGACGTGCACTTAAAATGTGCTTTCTCTGTTTCAGATGTCATAAATAATGCGTTGCGGGGCGAAAAACATCCTGATGATAAATAGGCTGTTTTATATTTCTGGCGAGAAAAGAGGAGGGCCGTCTGCACAATAATGGTCAGCCATGCCTGATTGCAGTGCATATTTATCGATTTTGCTACCGCAGTGAGCAACGATTGTCAGAACCGGGCGACCCATAATAAGGTAAAACGCTCAAGACCACATTTCGGGGAGGCCGCCGGATGCAATTACGTGCATTGCGCTATTTTAGCCAGGTGGCGAAGTCGTCTTCACTGCGCGATGCGGCAGATAAATTATTTGTCGCACCGGGTGCGGTCACGCGGCAAATTGATTTGCTGGAACATCATTACGGCGCGCCCTTAATTGAGCGTACGCCCCGCGGTATTCGCTTAACGCGCGAGGGCGAGTTTCTTGCTCAGGCGGTGGACGCGACGTTGCGTGAGCTGGATTCGGTAAAAGAGCGTATCGCCACGGTGCAAAGCGTCGTCTCTGGCACGGTGCGTATTTGTGCCGCAGAAAGCCTGATTTCGGCGTTTATCGCACCGGCGATCGCCGGGTTTCGCCAGCGTCATCCGCGCGTGTCGTTTGAAATCGAGATTGGCAGTGCGCCGCATGTCGCTGAACAGCTTCTCTCCGGGCAGGCGGATCTGGCGCTGACCTTTTATATGCCGGTCAGTGCGGAATTGCAGGTGACCCACAGTTGTGAATTACAACATAAGGTGCTGATGTCGGCACGCCACCCCCTGGCGGGCAAAAGCGCGTTGACCTTGAAAGAGATTGTTCACCACCCGCTGGCGATCCCTCCGGCCAACTATTCGGTGCGGCAACTGCTGGAGTCTGCCGCCCGGCGGGAGAATCTGCATTTTGACTTGTGTTATATCGCCAGTTCGCTCGAAGTGCAGAAAGCACTGGCATTGCAGGGGAATGCGCTGATCATCCTGCCGCAACGGAATGTGAACGACAGCACCGGGTATGAACACTTTGTTGCGGTACCGTTGGCGGATCCGCTGATGGGAAAAGTGAAAGTAGACCTCTGCCTGCCGCGTCAACGCACGCTGTCGCTGGCGACCAAAATCTTCCACGCGATGCTGGCGGAGGACATTGACAGGCAGAATGGGGTGTTTCAATACTGAAGGGAACGCTTTTTTCAGGAACCCTGTATGAACGACAAAACGCTGCTGCCCTTTGTCATCCGCAATTTTAACGAGATTGAGATGGAGACCTTTGTCCGCCCGCCGTTGTACGAATCACGCGGGGGATCGCTGACCAAAGGCACCGCTGCCAGTAAGCTTGGCGCATCAATAGATATTTTGCCGCCGGGCAAACGTGCGTGCCCGTTCCATTTACACCATGCGCAGGAGGAGATGTTTATCGTGCTTAACGGTAGCGGCACTTTGCGCATTGGCGATGAGCACCGCGCCATTAAAGAGGGCGATGTTATCTGCATTCCGCCGGGTAAAAACTGGCCGCATCAGATCATTAATACGTCCGATCAGCTTCTGCGTTACCTCTCCATCAGTACCCTGGAAAGCCCGGAAATTTGTGAGTACCCCGATGCGGATAAATTTCTCGCCCGCGCCCGGGTTGACGGGCGCGACACCTTCCGCCGGGTGGATTTTAACGGCGAGGGCGTGGATTACTGGGACGGGGAAGCGTAATACCCGTCTCCTTCGGAGGGTGACGCGTCATCCATCCAGGCGGCAAACTGCGCTTGCCATTGGGGGTGCCAGCGCGAGAGCGCCGGACGATTTTCGGTGATATCTTCACTCGCCCAGCGAATGCGTTTTTTGTCCATCAGCGGCGTGACCTCGTTATCCGGACAGAGAATATAGAAATCGCCGTTCGCCAGACGCGTCATGCTGTAATCGACCACCTGGTCTGCACTCCAGGCCGCAGCCGTGCGTGCATCTTTATCTTCATTCATGTCGGGGAAATTCATTGCGGTCCTGGTAAAACCCGGCACCAGCAGATGCGCGGTGATCCGATCGCCGACGCGGTTTCGCAGCTCGTGCGCCAGTTGCTCCGTCAGTACTTTCACGCCGGCTTTCGCCACGCTGTAGGCTGCATTACCCGGTGGCGTGGTGATCCCCTCTTTTGAACCGAGGTTGATAATGGCGCAACGGCGTTGTTGCGCCAGCATGTGCGGTACAAACAGGTGTTGCAGGGCTACCATGGACAGCAGATTGATTGCCAGATTGGCGTGAAAGGCGTGTGGGCTGTCCCACGGGCCCGCGCTCGCCGTAACACCCGCATTGTTGATGAGCAGCTGTGCGTCGCCAAAAGCGGCACGCGTTTCATCATACAGTTGCTGCAACGCCTTCTCGTCAGCGACGTCGCCGATCACGCACACGGTGTCCGTGTTCAGGCTCTCCGCCAGCCTCTGTAATGCGTGGCCATCGCGGTCAAATAAACTCAGTCGTAACCCCTCTTTCGCCAGCCGCTGCGCCCAGGCTGCACCAATACCGTTTGCCGCGCCGGTGATGACCACGACATTGCCAGGGGTGAACAGATTGTCAGTCATAAGAAATCCTCTTTGCATACCAGACAGAGAAAAACATCAACGCCATGCCGCCCGTCGCAAGCGATGCGCCAACCCAACCGGTGGCGGCCCAGCCGTAGCCCGCGCTGATTGCCGCGCCGCCCAACGACGCGCCGATGGCGTTCGATATATTGAATGCGCTGTGATTAAGCGAGGCCGCAAGGGTTTGCGCGTTGCTGGCCACTTTCATTAACCGGCTCTGTAACGCCGGGACCAGCGCAAAACCATTCCCCAGCAAAAACAGCGCCAGCACGGCGGCCCAGCGGATATGCGCGACCTGTGCAAACAGCGCCAGACAGAGCACATTCCACAGCAGCAGGGTAAAAATAGCCGCTGTCAGCGCCCGGTCCGCCAGCCAGCCGCCGAGCACATTGCCGCAGACCATGCCCGCGCCCCACAGCATCAGCACCGCCGGAACCTGCGACAGATTGAAGCCGCTGACCTGCGTCAGCGTCGGTGTAATGTAGCTGTAGACGGCGAACATACCGCCAAACCCCACCGCGGCGACCGCCAGCGTCAGCCATACCTGCACGCTAGTCAGCGCTGAAAGTTCTGTCAGCGGCGAGGCGGTTTTGCTGGCCGGGGCAAAGGGAATTAACAGGCGCACCAGCAGGGCGGTCAGCAGCACGCCCAGCGCCACAAAACCGAAAGCCGCCCGCCAGCCCAGGTGTTGCCCCAGCCAGGTCATTGCCGGGACGCCAGCAACATTGGCGGCGGCTAAGCCCAGCATGACGTAGCCAATAAACTGCGTGCGTTTTTCCTGCGGAGCCATGCTGGCTGCCGCCAGTCCCGCCACGCCGTACCAGGCACCGTGGGGCAGGCCAGCGATAAAGCGCGACACCAGTAATGACGTAGCGTTCCAGGCCAGCGCGCTGGCGATGTACCCGGCGGCAGCCAGCAGTAACAGAAGAAGCAATAAGCACTTACGCGGTAAGCGGGTGCCAATCACCGCTAACAGCGGTGCGCCTAACACAACGCCAATGGCGTAAGCGCTGATATAACATCCCGCCTGCGGTATGGAAACCTGGGTGGTCTGCGCCAGTGCGGGTAACAAACTCATGGTGGCGAACTCACCGGTGCCGATAAACAGTCCGCCAAGCGCCAGTGAGAAAATGGCCGGAAGCAGCGCCGCACGGGTGGTGCCGGGGTGAAGAATGCTCTGCATGTAATGCCTTGCAGTGGGGGTAACAATGTGAGGACAGTCTACAGGCCGTTTATGGCCTGTTTGATGAGGTGATTGCGATGGCGTGTTGAATCAGGCTCAACGATAGAGCGCTACACACTGACAAAATGGCTTACGCAGGCATCGTGGTGAAGAGTGTGGATCAGGATGCCAGCCGGATCGGTCACCGCCGGGATCGTCTGCGGCTCAAGCATCAGCGGATTGGCAGGGCAAATGGAGCCGCAGCTGTACGCCGGTATCCCGGCAACGGTCGCACACATCGCACGATGCACATGACCGCAGCACAGCGCCAGCGGTGGAAAAGGGAGGCGGGCGAGCAGCTGCTTCAGCGCATCCGCCCCTTCACACATGGCGTTATCCAGTGGCGCGATGCCTGACGGAAACAGGTGCTGATGCAAAAAGATCATGGCCGGTTGCGGGTACGCGCCAAGGGCGGTTTCAAGCCAGGCGAGATGCGGGCGAATGTCCCCGCCGCTGGCCCCTGCGATCGTGACATCGACACCGATAACCGGCACGCCTTTGATGTACTCGCTAAAGTGCAGCGCTTGAGTCGGATCGCGGTGTGCAAAATCCGCCAGGCTGGCGCACATCACCGTTTTGTCATCGGCATTGCCGGGTAGCATCCGCACCGGGCAGGCAAGGCGCTTAAGTTCGGTGTCAATGGCGCGGTAGCCCTCATGCCAGCCCTCATCGGTAAGATCTCCGCTGACCACCAACAGATCCGGTTGTATACCACGAAGCCAGTCAATGACCTTGTGCAGCCGCACCAGATTGTCATTGTCCGGCGCGGCATGAATATCGCTCAACTGTGCAATCAGCATTACGTGCAGCTCCCTTAGCCAGCAAACCTGAAGTATGGCAGGGATAACCTCAAACAGGGGTATACTGCGTTGAACTGTGAATTACACTCAATAATCATGCCGGAGTGAGTATGCCCGTTCGTCCGATTACGCGCCTGTCGCGCAGCGATCTTGCTGACCTCAATGCTTTTCGAACTGTCGAACGCCTGCGCAGTTTCACCCAGGCGGCGGTGGAGCTTGGGATCACCACCTCGGCGCTCAGCCATGCGGTGCGCAACCTGGAAAACCGTCTCGGCATCCGGCTGTTAAACCGCACCAGTCGCACGGTGTCGCCGACGGAAGCGGGCGCAGCGCTTGCTGAACGGCTGAACATCGGTTTTGCCGAAATCAGCCATGCCCTCGACGATATCAATACCTTTCGCGACAGCCCGGTGGGGCGCATCCGCTTGAACGTGCTCAATGATGGCGCGCGACTGGTGCTGGCACCGCATTTACCGGTATTTCTGAAACGTTACCCGGACGTGCAGGTGGATATCACCATTGATGATCGAATGGTGGACATCGTTGCCGCGGGTTTCGACGCGGGCATCCGCTACGGTGGCACGGTCCCGGAAGATTTTGTGGCCGTGAAACTGGGTCGTGATCTGAAATGGGTGGCGGTCGCTTCCCCGCGTTACCTCTATCATCGCCAGACGCCCGTGTTACCGGAAGACCTGCTGGCCCATTCCTGTATTCAGATTCGTACCGGCGCAGGCGTTATTTACAAATGGGAGTTTCGCAAAGGAGACGAATACCGGGAGATCGATGTGCCAGGGCAGGTTTGCGTGGGGGATACGGTGATGGGCATCGAACTTGCGCTGGCGGATGTGGGGATCACCTATTGCCCGGAAGCCCGCGTCGCCCGTTATTTGCAAAGCGGCGAACTGCGGGAGGTGCTGCCCGAGTGGTCGCACATTGCTCCGGCCATGTATCTTTACTATCCAGGCCATCGCACCGTGCCCGCCGGGCTACGGGAACTGATAGCTGTGTTACGTGAGCAAATGGCGTAAGCTGAAGGACTTATTTTCGTTATGCCATTTGCATAACGGCACATTGATTACACATGAATGACAATAAAGGTCCACACAGCCTATGTCTGATCTCTCTTCATTACCGCTTCAGGAAGCGTATCCGCAATTACAGACGCTGGATCCTCTGGCCAACGCGATCATTGATAAAACCGTCGATAATGTCACCCGAAAACTGGTAGCGGGTTACCGCAATAAACGGAATTCTCAACCAGGTGCGAACAACCCCAAAATAGCCGTCACCGTGGCAGACACCCTGGAAGCAACGTCTGCGCAAAGCGTACTGGCAGTCGCCAACCGTGGGGTGAACTGGAAAGAGTTAATTGTTAAGACATTCAGCCACGGTATTTCATCGATCGCCTCCATGAAATTTGATGGTGAATTTACCGTCACAAACGGTGTGGCCGATGGGCTGAAAAATGTTCCCGACACGCCGGGGGTGTATGTCGTTTTTAATAAAGAGGGCGTGGCGCAATATATTGGTGATGCGGCCAAATTACGCACGCGCTGGATTGCCGGTCATTTAAATGAAAATAAGCAAGCCGAACGTAACGGAACGCCCTATAAGCTGGCTGACGAGTTCAGTGAAGGGTGCACGGTAAAATTTATCAGCGTCGATTCGGTTGAAACGGCGGCGGCGATTGAAGCGCATATCCTGAAAACGGAAATGCCGCCGGTGAATAAAAAAGAGGAACTGAAAAACGAGCAGGGCACCCGTTCCAACATTGAAGCGAAAAAAATGAAGGACAAGCTGGACAGCGCCGCTACCCTTGCTGTCGGTGCGGCGAAAGAAGCCGCGCTGAATGTCGGATGGGACGTGTTCGAACGGCTTGCCACCACCATGATCAAGGCACTGAAAGATGAAATGGTGGATCTGTTTATCACCTCAAAAGCGCTGCTTCGCGTTCGATTAACGCGCTTTCTGGATACGGTCTGGGGTGTCATCAAGCAGTACATCGAAGCCCCGCTGTCGATTCTGAAAGGTATCTTTGAATTCGTGCTTAACGCGTTGAGTCAGGCGATCGGCAAAATCTACCAGTTGGCGAAAAATATCTACGAACTGGGCATGTCAGCGATGGCATTGGTAAAAGGCGCGAAAACGATGACGCGCCAGCAGATGATTGATAAAGCCTCCGAGATTATTATTACCAGCGGCGTTCTGATCTTCTGGGATGCGCTGGAGCCGATTATCGAGTCCGGCATTACGGGGTTATTTGCACCGCTTGCGCCTTTTGCGCCGTATATCTCCTCATTGCTGTGCGCGATTGGCTTTGGTGTGACCAGCCACTATTTGTCGTCATTTGTGCCGCAGGTCTTAACGCTGGTCGCCAATACCGAGCCGCAATTTATTGAGGCAGGGCGTAAAACACATCAGCAGTTACTGGCAAATATGGAAGCCAATGAAAACCTGCTGACGGAAATCACGGCATATGCCCGTTCATCCGTGGCGTTTATTGATGAGACGCGCGCGCAAACGCAACAACTTCAGTCGCGGGTGGTAAAACTGACGCGTTTTTCCATTGCCGATGATTTAGCCAAATTAAAAGGACAGTAATGTGACTGCTTTATTGCCAGCCATTCCCGCGCGCCAGCATCCCGTTGCCCACTTTCGTCACAATATTGATGCGTTGCTCCTGCGTCTGAACGACGAGTTCGAGAAGACGAAAGATGTGCAGGGCGACGTCGCCGCCTTTAATGAACGCGGTTTTTTTAGTCGCTGGACGGGCTCTATCACGACGCAAAATGACACCGATTTGGCCGCTATGATCGCAAGCCTTGGCGGCAGCCTCAGCGTGACGCAGGAGGTGTTGCGCTGCCTGTTGCAGATCAACGCAGAGAAAAACCAGGCGCTGAAAGGGTTTCATGCCGCAATTGTGGACAAATTACAGGATCTGGAATCGAACGATAGCGCTTTTGATTCGAGCGTGCGGGAAAACTTCACGCTGCTGCTGGAGCATCTGAAAGAGCAGGTCGAAGATAAGCTCGCGCAGGCAAACCAGGTTGAAGAGCATGCCCGAACGCTGGAAACACACCATGACCAGCTCAGTGCTTTTCAGCGCGATCTGGCGCAGCAGCAGCGCCAGTATCAACGTCTGGTTGAGCAACTTGATGAACTGGAAACGAATAGCGAGACGCATACCCGGCAGGTGAATCAGTGCGAAAGCGAACTGGCGGCGGTAAAAAACAGAGCGGAGGGTATAGAACGTAAACTGGCCGCACTGGAGCAACAGCTTGCTGAGAATACGCTGCACTGCAACACGCTCGCGCGCACCATGCGTAAGAACCGACCTGGTTTCAGAGACCTGTTATTGTTCGCCTCGGCGGCGGGGGTGGTTGTTCTGGGCTGGTTGCAGTTCGCTCACACGCTGTAAACCGTAGGCGGCTAACCCACTTCGCGCAGCGCCGTAATAAACGCCTGCAACGTTGCCGGGATCTGGCGGTGGCTGGAGTAGTAAAGGCACAGTCCTTCAATGGGCGGGCTCCAGGACTCCAGCACCCACACGGCGTCTCCCTGAGCAATGGCCTGGCGGGCGTAAGGCTCCGGCACAAAGGCAATGCCGAGGCTTTTGACCGCCGCTTCAACCATCAGCGCGCTGTTATCGAGACACAGATTTCCGGGCACATCCACTAACAGCGGTCTGTGATGGTCCATAAATTCCCAGCGGTAGCGCTTGCCGCCAGGAAGGCGCTGGCAAATGCAGCGGTGCTGGTGCAGATCCTGCGGCGATTTAGGTGTTCCGGCCTGGCTGAGATAGCCCGGCGAGGCAATGGCAATAAAGCGAATCGGGCCGCCAAACGGCACGGCAATCATATCCTGCGGTACGGCTTCCGCCAGACGCACCCCCGCATCGAACCCTTCCGCCACAATGTCTACCAACCGGCCTTCGGTGACCAGATCCAGCGTGACATGCGGATGCGTATGCAGAAATCCTTCCACGACATGCTGCAACAACCAGCGCGCGCCGCCTTCGTTGGCATTGATCCGCAACGTTCCGCTCAGCGTCTGCGCACCAAGACGCGTGGCATCGAGCACGTCGTCCAGTTCGTTCAACAGCGGTTGTAACCGTTGCAACAGCGCTGCGCCATGTTGTGTGAGCGAGACGCTGCGGGTGGTGCGGTGCAGTAATCTGGCGTTTAGCTGGCTTTCCAGCGAACGCATCGCGTGACTGAGCGCGGAACGGGAAACCCCCAGTTCATTGGCGGCACGCTGAAAACTGCGATGCCGGGCGACCAGCACGAAGGCGTTTAAATCACTCAGAGCGGGCGGTTTCATTGTTGAAAGTTTCTCACCATAGCATGCACATTGTTGTGTCTTATCATAGCACTGGCGACGGCTTACGCTAACGGACGTTGAGTTAACGACGAGGTATGCGATGAAAAGCTGGCTGATTACCGGAGCCTCCTCCGGTCTTGGATTGTTGATGGCGCGCAAGCTGTTAGCGCGGGGGGATAAGGTCGTGGCGTGCGTTCGCCGCCCACAGTCGCTGGACGAACTGCACGCGCGCTATGGTGAACGGTTAACCGTGTGCTGTTTTGATATGACGGACACGACTGCCATGCGCGATGCGCTGACGGCTGCCTTTACCGCCTGCGGCCATATTGATTATGTGGTGAGCAATGCCGGTTATGGTCTGTTTGGCTCGGCGGAAGAGGTGAGTGATGCGCAAATCGAACGGCAGATTGCCACCAATCTGACCGGGTCGATTCAGCTGGTGCGCGCAGTATTGCCGTGGTTGCGTGCGCAGAACGGCGGGCGGATTGTTCAGATCTCCTCGGAAGGCGGGCAGGTGGCCTACCCGAATTTTAGCCTTTACCATGCCAGTAAATGGGGCATTGAAGGGTTTCTGGAGTCGGTTGCCCAGGAAGTGAAACCTTTTGGCATCGATATTGTGATCGCAGAACCCGGCCCGACAGCGACCGGGTTTGGTCAGGGTCTGGATCATGCTACCCCGCTTGCCGTCTACGATGAAACACCGGCGGGCGAGGTGCGACGGGCGATTGCCAGCGGTGCGTTTGATATTAAAGGTGACGCTGAACGCACGGTTAATGCCCTGATCAACGTGGTGGAAATGCCACAGCCGCCGTTCAGGGTGCCGCTTGGCAGCCTCGCTTATCATCATCTGACGGCGTCGCTTTCCGCACGGTTGCAGGAGATTGAACGCCAGCGTGAGGTGGCTTACTCCGCCGATCGGGAGTAGCGCATCGCCAGTAGCGGTTTGGCGGTTCTGCCGGGCGTCTGGTAGAACCGCACGGCCGCTTGCCACTGGTGCAGATCGAACAGTTCGGCGTCGCTGACGCGGCTGTGGCGCAGGTGCGCCCAGAGCGAGCGGAACGTCTCCTGCCACTGGGGCGCGGGAAGCGCGTCGAGATAATGACGGACATGAAACCAGTGCACCACCGGCAAACGCTGGCGAAGAGAGAATGGCTGGCCGGAGAGCAGGCCGTAGCTGATAAATTGCCCGCGATGTGGCATGGCGTCCAGCAGGTGTTGCGCCAGTGCGCCGCCGGTGGCGTCATACACCACTTCCGCATTGCTGGCCGCCTGTGCAATGGCGGCGGTTTCGGTTTCCGCCAGCGGTTTGATGCCGCTGGCCGCCAGTCTGTCAGCATGGATCGCCGAGCGATAAATGCCGGTCACGCTCAGTGCGCCCTGCTGTAAGGCCCACTGCGCGAGAAAACCTGCGCAGTCCGACCCTGCCGCCGTCACGATGACATGTTTGCCGCCGGGGGGATAGTGTTGCAGCATCAGCAGCGCCGCCAGCGGGTTGATATACGCTCTGGCGGCAAGCGTATCGTCGATCTCCTCCGGCACGGCAATGGCGAAGGCCGCCGGGCAATCAACATACTGCTGCCATGTTCCTTCACCGCGTAAGGGCAATACCCGTTTCCCCACTAAATGCGCCGCAGATGCCGGTGCCTGCGTGACCACGCCCACGCCTTCATAGCCTGCAATCGCGGGCAGGGTGATGCGGTGGCGGTACGCGCCCGTCACCGGGATCAAATCGGAAGCATTCACCGGCGCAAGCGTCATTTTGACGCGCATATTCTCTGCCGCCAGCGGCCCCATGTCGCGCGTTTCACTTTGTAAACGCACCAATGGGTCGCCAAAATTTCGGTACACTATTGCGGTGTTGTACATGCTTTGCACTCTGTTATGCCGGTCGCTAACGTTAAACACTGTAAAGGATTATACCTATGTTTTTCCCGAAGAAATCCCTCTGTTCTCTGCTGTTGTTTGGCATTTGCGCCGCGAATGCCGCCACCATCGATAACGCGACGCTGACGGCGGTTGCCCGCTTGCAGGAAGCGCATTTAGGTGCGCGTATTGGTATTGCGGTGGTGGACACCGCCAGTGGAGAAACGGTGAGCTATCGCGGTAATGAACGCTTCCCGCTGAACAGCACCTATAAAGCGCTGCTGTGCGGGGCGTTGTTGAGTAAAGCCGACAAAGGTGAATTGTCGCTGAATGACACCACCCAGTTCAGCCAAAGCGAGCTGGTGGAGTATTCGCCGGTCACCAGCAAATTCGTCGCGCCAGCGACCATGAGCTGGCAACAGCTGTGCAGCGCGGCCGTCAGTGTCAGTGACAATACGGCGGCCAACCTGGTGACGAAAAAGCTCGGCGGCCCGGCGGCGATAACGCGGTTTATTGCGGCTTCGGGTGACAGTGTCACGCGTCTGGATCGCTATGAACCTGAGCTGAACAGCGCCATTCCGGGCGATTTACGCGATACCACCACGCCGCTCGCAGTGAGCCAGACCCTGCAAAAGCTGGCGCTGGGGGATGTGTTAACGCCGGGTTCCCGCGCGCAACTGGTGCAGTGGATGCGCGACGATAAAGTGGCCAACCCGCTGCTGCGTTCGGTGTTGCCAGCGGGCTGGGAGATTGGCGATAAAACCGGCGCTGGTGCCAATGGTTCGCGCTCTATTATCAGCATCGTCTGGCCACACAAAAATAAACCCCGTATCGTAACGATTTATATAACGGATACCAAAGCAACGCTGGCGCAAAGTAATGACGCCATTGCCCGAATCGGTTCCGCAATATTTAATGCAACGCATTAATAAACCGGCAGAGGATAACCTCTGCCACTAACTTAAGTTAAATAACCCTCTCCCCCGAATTACCCGCAAAAATAACCATAAATGGATAATGGTTAAGCCGCATAAATATCCTTATAATCTCCGTCCCTTTTCACGTCTTAAGTTTAAGCTGGAGGTTAAATGGATCTCAGCCGGAGGCAGTTCTTTCGGATCTGCGCGGGCGGTATGGCAGGAACAACTGTTGCATCTCTCGGATTTTTATCTTCTTTTTCCGTTCAGGCGGAAACACGTCAATACAAACTCTTAAAAGCAAAAGAGACGCGAAATAACTGTACTTACTGCTCAGTGGGCTGCGGCATGCTGATGTACAGTCTTGGCGATAATGCGAAAAATGTCCGCGAAAGTATTTACCACGTTGAAGGTGATGCCGATCATCCCGTCAGCCGTGGTTCGCTGTGCCCGAAAGGCGCAGGCGTGCTTGATTATATTCACAGCGAAAACCGTTTGCAGTATCCGGAATATCGCGCACCCGGATCGGATAAATGGCAGCGTATAAGCTGGGATGACGCCATTGAGCGTATTGCCCGCTTAATGAAACAGGATCGTGACGCCAACTTTATTGAAAAAAATGCCCAGGGCGTAACGGTCAACCGCTGGACCACCACCGGCATGCTGTGCTCTTCCGCAGCCAGCAACGAAACGGGGATCCTCGACGGTAAATTTACCCGTGCGCTGGGGATGGTGGCGATCGATTGCCAGGCGCGTTTGTGCCACGGTCCAACTGTTGCGGCGCTGGCACCGACCTTCGGGCGCGGTGCGATGACCAACAACTGGGTGGACATCAAAAACGCCAACGTGGTGCTGATCATGGGCGGGAACGCCGCCGAAGCGCACCCGGTCGGGTTTAAATGGGTGATTGAAGCCCAGACCCAAAATGACGCCACGGTGGTGGTGGTTGACCCGCGCTTTAACCGCAGCGCCGCAGTAGCGGACTTTTATGCGCCGATCCGCGCCGGTTCAGATACCGCCTTTTTGCTGGGGGCGATTCGCTACCTGATTGAACACGACCAGATCCAGCATGAGTACGTGCGTCATTACACTAACGCCAGCCTGATTATCCGCGATGATTACGCCTTTGATGACGGGTTGTTCAGCGGTTACGACAAGGCAAAACGCCAGTATGACAAATCAAGCTGGTTCTATCAGCTCGACGCCCAGGGCAATGCGCTGCGCGATGACACGCTGAGCCATCCACGCTGTGTATGGAATCTGTTGAAAGCCCACGTTGCGCGTTACACGCCGGAGATGGTCAGCCGTCTGTGCGGCACCAGCGTGAAAGATTTCACCCATGTGTGCAGCCTGCTTGCCAGCACCAGCGTACCGGATCGCACGGCAACCATTCTCTATGCGCTTGGCTGGACGCACCACTCCGCAGGGGCGCAAATCATCCGTGCCGCCGGGATGCTGCAACTGCTGCTGGGGAATATCGGGATGGCGGGCGGCGGGGTGAACGCCCTTCGCGGCCACTCCAACATTCAGGGGTATACCGATTTAGGCTTACTCTCAACGAACCTGCCGGGCTATATGCCGCTGCCGTCGGAAAAACAGCCCGACTACCAGACCTATATTTCACAAATCACGCCGCCTTCGCTGGGGCTCAACGAAGTGAACTACTGGCAAAACACGCCCAAATTCTTTGTCAGCATGATGAAGAGTTTCTGGGGCGATCGCGCAACCGCAGAGAACAACTGGGGTTACGACTGGCTGCCGAAATGGGACCGCCTGTACGACGTGATGACCCAGGCCGAATTGATGCTGGAAGGGAAAATCAACGGCTATATCGTGCAGGGCTTTAACCCGCTTGCCGCCTTCCCGGACAAAAACAAATCCTCCCGCGCGCTGGCGAAGCTGAAATACATGGTGGTTATTGATCCGCTGGTGACGGAATCCTCGACGTTCTGGCAGAACCACGGCGAGATGAACGACGTTAACCCGGCGGACATCCAGACCGAAGTGTTCCGTTTGCCGTCTTCCTGCTTTGCGGAAGAAGATGGCTCCATCGCCAACTCCGGGCGCTGGTTACAGTGGCACTGGGCGGCGGCGGAACCACCGGGAGAAGCACTGCACGACGGCAAAATTCTTGGCCGTCTGTTTATGCGCCTGCGCGAGCTCTACCAGCAGGAAGGCGGGGCGAACCCGGCACCGCTGCTCAATATGTCCTGGGATTATCACGATCCGCGCGACCCGCATCCGGAAGAGATCGCTCGCGAAGCCAATGGCCGTGCGCTGCGCGATCTGTACGACGACAAAGGCGTGCTGATTGCCAAAAAAGGCGAACAGCTCAGCAGCTTTGCCCAGTTACGCGCCGACGGATCTACCAGCAGTTTCTGTTGGGTCTATTGCGGAAGCTGGACGGAGCGCGGCAACCAGATGGCGAACCGCGACAACAGCGATCCCTATGGCCTGGGTTGCACACCGGGCTGGGCATGGTCATGGCCTGCCAACCGCCGCATTCTCTACAACCGCGCCTCAGCGGATCCGTCGGGCAAACCGTGGGACGCGAAACGCGCATTGCTGCACTGGGATGGTCAGCGCTGGGCGGGGATGGACGTTGCCGATTACAGCCAGGCGGCGCCGGACAGCCATGTCGGGCCGTTTATCATGAACCCGGAAGGGGTCGCACGCCTGTTCTCTATCGACAAAATGAACGACGGCCCGTTCCCGGAGCACTACGAACCGATTGAATCACCCATCGGAACGAACCCGCTGCACCCTGCGGTGATCTCCAGCCCGGTGGCGCGCATCTTCCAGGATGATATCGCCAATATGGGCAAAGCAGACGCCTTCCCGTATGTCGCCACCACGTACTCCATCACCGAGCTGTTCCGTCACTGGACTAAACATGCGCGGTTGAATGCCATCGCCCAACCGGATCAGTTTGTCGAGATCGGTGAAGCGCTGGCGCAGGAGAAAGGGATTCTGGCGGGAGACACCGTGAAAGTGATGTCGAAACGCGGCTTCATCAAAGCCAAAGCGGTGGTCACCAAACGTCTGCAAACGCTGACCATCGACGGGCGTCAGGTGAATACCATCGGTATTCCGTGCCACTGGGGGTTTGAAGGCGCGACGCGCAAAGGATTCCTCGCCAATACGCTGACACCGTCCGTCGGGGATGCGAACTCGCAAACGCCGGAATATAAGGCGTTTTTAGTCAATGTCGAGAAGGCGTAAGGAAACGAAATTATGTCCATGCAATCACAAGACATTATCAAACGCTCGGCGACCAACGGCCTGACGCCGCCGCCGCAGGCGAGAGACTTCCGCGCGGAAGTCGCCAAACTGATCGACGTCTCGACCTGTATCGGCTGCAAAGGCTGCCAGGTGGCCTGTTCAGAATGGAACGACATTCGCGATGAAGTGGGCTACTGCGCCGGGGTGTATGACAACCCGCTGGATTTGAGCGCCAAATCCTGGACGGTGATGCGTTTTAGCGAAACCACGCAGAATGACAAGCTGGAGTGGCTGATCCGCAAAGATGGCTGTATGCACTGCGCGGAACCGGGTTGCCTGAAAGCCTGCCCGTCGGCGGGTGCAATCGTGCAGTATGCCAACGGGATTGTGGATTTTCAGTCCGAGCACTGTATTGGCTGCGGTTACTGCATTGCCGGGTGTCCGTTTAACATTCCGCGTCTTAACCCGGAGGACAACCGGGTCTATAAATGCACGCTGTGCGTCGATCGCGTCAGCGTGGGTCAGGAGCCAGCCTGCGTAAAAACCTGCCCGACAGGCGCTATCCATTTTGGTACCAAAGCCGAGATGCTGGAGCTGGGCGAGGCGCGGGTTGCGCAGCTGAAAAAGCGCGGTTATCCGCATGCGGGCGTGTATAACCCGCAGGGGGTGGGCGGCACGCATGTGATGTATGTGCTGCACCATGCCGATCAACCGGAGCTGTACCACAATCTGCCTGCTGAACCGAAGATTGATGTGCCAGTTAATCTGTGGAAGGGCGTGCTGAAACCGCTCGCCGCTGTCGGTTTCATGACCACTTTCGCTGGGCTTCTGTTCCACTATATCGGTATCGGTCCGAATAAAGAGACGGATGATGACGAGGAGGATGCGCATGAGTAAGAGTAAGAGCAAGATGATCCTGCGCACGACGTTTATTGATCGCGCATGCCACTGGACGGTGGTGATTTGTTTCTTCCTGGTGGCGTTGTCCGGTATTGCGCTGTTTTTCCCGACGCTGCAATGGCTGACGCAAACCTTTGGTACGCCGCAGATGGGGCGGATTTTGCACCCGTTTTTCGGCGTGCTTATCTTCCTGATCCTGATGTTTATGTTTGTGCGCTTTGTGCATCACAACATTCCTGACCGTCAGGATCTGCCGTGGATCAAAGGCATTGTCGAAGTGCTGAAAGGCAATGAGCACAAGGTGGCGGATGTCGGCAAATATAACGCCGGGCAGAAAATGATGTTCTGGACCATTATGAGCATGATTTCGCTGCTGCTGGCGACGGGTGTGATTATCTGGCGGCCCTATTTTGCCCACTTTTTTCCTATATGGATGATCCGCTGGAGCCTGTTGGCGCATGCAACGTCGGCAATCGTCCTGATGCTCGCCATCCTGGTGCATATGTACATGGCGTTCTGGGTGAAAGGTTCAATCAAAGGGATGATTGAAGGCAAAGTCAGCCGACGCTGGGCGAAGAAACACCATCCCCGCTGGTACCGTGAAGTCGAAGCGGCGGAAGAAAAACAGCAGCAGTAACCCTCTTACCGCCCGGCGTGCGTGATGGCGTCGGGCGGCTTGCCTTAAGCCAGTCGAATTATCGTCTATGATTGTTCTCGTGACGGCGCAGCGTTGCGCGGTGTCGGTCCGTGGATAAAAGAAAAAGGCGCGATTCGCAATTATTGCGTCAGGTGCGGCTTTACAGGCGATAAAGAGGACTCTATGTCTGACGATAAACGCTTTTACATCACGGCAGGGCATGGCCAACAACTTGGTGCAAACTTCGACGGCGAAGGCGTCAATTTCGCCTTGTTTTCCGCCCATGCGCACCGTGTGGAACTCTGTTTGTATGATCCCAGCGGTAAGAATGAGATAGCCCGGCTGGATCTCCCGGAAAACACCCATGAGATTTGGCACGGCTATGTTCCCGGCCTGCAACCTGGCGCGCTCTACGGTTACCGGGTACATGGCCCGTTTGATCCGGAAAACGGGCACCGCTTTAACCCTCACAAATTGTTGATTGACCCCTATGCCCGCGAGATTGTCGGCGACATTCAGTGGAACGCTGCCCATTACGCCTACGAACTGGGGCATGAAGATAAAGACCTGACGTTTGATACGCAGGATAGCGCGCCGTTTACGCCCCGCTGTCGGGTTATCGATCCCTTCGCCTTTGACTGGCAGGATCAGGCGCGACCCGCCATTGCGTGGCCACAGGCCGTGATATACGAAACGCATGTAAAAGGGTTTACGCAGCTAAATCCCTTGCTGCCGGCAGAGCTTCGCGGCACGTTCGACGGGATGGGGCACCCGGCGTCGGTGGATTACATCAAAAGCCTTGGTATTACCGCTGTTGAGTTGTTGCCGGTGCACTGGTTTCCGGACGATCAGCATTTGCTCGACAAGGGCCTGCGCAATTTCTGGGGCTACAACACACTCGGGTTCTTCGCCCCGGCCACACGCTATTACGGGCCGCGGGGGATTCAGGGGGTACGCGATATGGTACGGGCGTTTCATGACGCGGGTATCGAAGTGATCCTCGACGTGGTTTACAACCATACGGCGGAAGGTAATGAACTGGGGCCAACGCTCTCCTTTAAAGGAATCGACAACTTCTCCTATTACCGCACGCTGTCCGATCAACACCGCTATTACATTAATGACACCGGTACGGGCAACACCGTCAACACCTCCCATCCCAGAGTGTTGCAAATGATCATGGATTCGCTGCGTTACTGGGCTGAATCCATGCATATCGACGGCTTCCGCTTTGATTTGGGCACGATCCTTGGTCGCGAGCCGGAAGGGTTCGACCAGCGCGGTGGTTTTTTCGATGCCATGACGCAGGATCCGCTGCTGTCGAAACTGAAGCTGATTGGTGAACCCTGGGATATTGGTCCGGGCGGTTATCAGGTGGGCGGCTTCCCGCCGGGTTGGGCGGAGTGGAATGACAAATACCGTGACACGCTGCGGGAATACTGGAAAGGCGATAACGTATCGACGGATTTCGCCGCCCGTTTGCTGGGATCCGGTGACTTGTACGATCAGCGCGGGCGTCGCCCGTGGGCGAGCGTCAACTTTATTACCGCGCACGATGGTTTTACGTTAAACGACCTGGTGTCGTACAACGAAAAACACAATGAGGCCAACGGCGAGGAGAATAAGGACGGGCACAATGATAACCGTTCATACAACTACGGTGCCGAAGGGATAACGGAGGATGACGGTATTAATGTTGTGCGTGAGCGGCAAAAACGCAATTTCCTGGCAACGTTGTTCTTTTCCCACGGGACGCCGATGTTGCTGGCCGGGGATGAGTTTGGTCGCAGCCAGCAGGGGAACAATAACGGTTATTGCCAGGACAGCGACATTTCCTGGATCCACTGGGATGCCCAGCAAAGGGATGGCGAACTGCTGCTGGAATTTACCCGTCAGGTGATTGCGCTTCGCGCGTCGCAACCGCTTCTGCGCCGGGCAAACTGGCGCGATGGTATGGTTATACAGTGGTACAACGCTGGCGGCGGCGAACAGCTACCCGAGCAGTGGGATGAGGGCTCGACGCTGGGTGTTTACATCAGCCGTCCTGACCTGCAAACGACGCCGGGTATCTGGCACGATGTGCTGATGCTCTTTAATCCCTTTGAAGGGACGGTGCCGTTTTGCATTCCACAGATCGGTGAAGGGGGCTGGGTGCTGGAGTTATCCACGGCGGATACGGAAAAACACGGGTTCGTCATTACCGGCGAGCACGATTTTGAACTGGAAGGGCGCAGCATTGCGCTGTTTCGTCGCCCTTAATAAACCCGCGCGCCTGGCGGAACAGACCTGGCGCGCTGTCGTTACCCCCGAACCAGTAACTTGCCGCGAATCAGCAGAAGAAAGGTTTTCACCATCAATAACGCGATCACCAGATTTGCGCCAATAAACAGCGGGAACGCCATCCAGTAAAGCGCGCCGCCGGGTGCGGCATGACCCATTTTAATGGAGGTGGTGGCCAGCGACGCGACGCCGAACGAGAAGCTCCAGAATGACGGGTTAAACGCCTGTGCGCTGTACCAGGGGATCAGGCGGATCATAAACAGCATTTGCAACAGGCCATAACCGAATAACAGTTTGGCGAAGACATCCACCTCGCCGCCATTGACGCTTAACCAAGCGCTACAGGCGACAAACGCGGGCGCCATCTGAATGCCCAGCGACGTGCGCACTGCCGGGGGCATCTCGTCCAGGTTGCGCATCCGGCTCAAAATGGCGGGTTCCAGGCTCAGCCAGGAAAACAGCCCCGCGCCAAGAAACAGGATCCCGACATCGTTGAAACCCAGCGCACCGCAGGCCATGGCGCTGATAAAATTGTTGGCGACCGTCGGCAAATACAAGCCTGGCGTTGTGGCTTCTTTCGGGTGTTTACCGCGCCACAACCCGGCCGTTTGCCAGGCGGAGTAGGCGAGTTGTACCGTAACGGCCACTAAAAAAAGCGTGAATGCGAGGGGATAATTCCACGGAACAATGCCGATGGCCACCAGCATAGACGTTGCCGGGGCCAGACTCACAAAGCTGCTTTTCAGCGGATGGGTTATCTCTTCCAGCAGGGTGTGGCGATGGCGCACCAGGCGGGTGATAAAGGCCGACATCAGTACCGCCCAAATCACGATGGCGAGGAGGATAAGCGTGGTGGCGGGCACAGCACTGACGGGCCAGATTGTGGCGGCAAAGCGCCAGGAAAAGCCAAGCCCGATAATACCCAACACGATACCGAAATAACCGGCGGGCAGATTTAGGGGTGATTTTTTCATCACCTTACTCCTGATAATAATGGAACCTGTATTGAAACCGCAGGCATTATAAATGATATTTTGTTTGCATGTTTGTTTTATCACCTGGGATCGTCTCCTTAGCGCGTTTTTTCATCACGGTACAGGGTGTTTTATTATTAGTTTTTATAAAACGCACTCAATATTCCCCTGCATTAAAATTAATAAAATAAGTAATCATAAGAACGTTGTTATTTAATTTATTAAGTTACGCTTTTCATTATTTTTATGTTCCGGGCTGGCGGTGTTACCTATTATCAATTATCAGATGAAATATCTGATTTTGTCCGTTCGTTGGTATCAATTGTCACCCAGTTATTTATTCTTAAAACATTAGCGTGCTGTTTCAATTCAATAACAGGAGGCGTCGTGCCTGCATATGCCCGTGTCTCCCAATCAGTAACTGCTGAACATGTGTCTGATGCCGTCCGGGACATGGCATCGCCGCAGTGGCACCCGGAGGAGGATGATCTTCCTGCCACGCGCAGTGCCGGTAGCGCCTTTCGCGGAATGTTATGGCAGATGACGGCAAATATTGCCCGCAATACCTTCGATGAACTCCTCGACAGTTACGCCGGGGCCGCTGAAGCTTGGCAGGGCCTGGTACGTCTGGACACACAGAGTCTTGACTGGGAGGAACTGCTGCGCCAGGCCGCCGAGGCGATGCTGCAACATGAGGCATTGCTTCCCCCGGGCATTCGTGAGCAAGTACGTGAAAGCGCCCAATTTGTGCTGCGCTTCGTCGCGTTTTATCAGGAACAGAACGACGTGGCAGACAGGGGCGAACTCGCCACGCTCATGACGCGCTACAGCGATATTTTCCCGGAGGGTGGGGTTAAGGCGGTACAGGACTTGCTGTTTATTTTGCAACATGCCCGGCGTGTTTCTCAGGGAACACTGCCACAGAGGTTGCAGTCGGTGCATGACATGCTCGGCTCCGACTTACTGCATTCACTGCCGTTTGCAGCGCAACTGCGTGTGAATATTGCGGCAATTATCACCGCATCGGGTTACTGGCAGATGGCAGAAACGCTCTGGGAAGAGACACAGCAGATCAATGCCAGCGCGGGATCCGTAACAGAAAAAATGCAGCAGGTTGCTGCGCTGTTGCTGCGTCAACAACCATACCTCCCCGTTGAATGGCAGGAGGCAGTGGGGGTTATCAGCGCTGTGCAACGGCAGGTGGCTGCACTGCTGGCACAGCCGGAAGGCAGTGAGAGTTCTATGCTGGAACGCACGCAGCGGGTGTTGCAGTCACTGAGTTCGCTGGTGAACTCGCCGGTGGTGGTGGCATGGTTGCCTGCCCTTATCCGTGAGCACCTGGAGGCGTTGCTCAACCAGGGAAGGCTGATCGTGGGGGCGTTAAACAGCCTGCTCTCTGGCGGTCATTCCTTGTCGTTCGAGGATTATCTGGCGCAGGTGCTGGCGCTGGGTGATGCCATTGCGCCGGAACTCTTAACCCCATTGCGGACACTGGCGACACAAATCCGCCACATCGTTGCGCCGTGGCAGGATGCCACATTCCCGACGTGGCCGGAACCGGCGACGCCTGCGGCCATGCTGGGGTGGTTGCAGAGTGTGTTAATGCACCCGCTGTTTCGCGAAACCGTGCTACCCCGGTTGCCGGAGGAATACCGTCAGGCACTGACCAGCGCACTGCACTTGAGTCAGCAGGCGGGTACGTTTCCGGTGCAGGGCACAACCCATGAACAATTACAGTGGCTGCTTACACAGATCCATAATCCGGATTTGCGACAACTGATGGCGCAGGCCGGACTGGAAACATATCTCACCACCCTGAGGGAGCAACTGAGTGGCGATGCGGCGTCAGAGTTGTTCAGTCTGTTTCTGCAACTAATTAACCCGAACCAGACCGTGGCCCAACGGCTGGGAAATCTTATCGCCGGTATTTTTCGCGGTAGCGTACTGACGGGGGCGGTGAGTGCGGGGTTACGCTGGATGCCCGGTGGCCAGGTGCTGGAGCCGCTGTTCCGGCTCGGTATGCACTGGTATCAGCGCACCCTTCTGGCGCCGACATGGGCCGCGACGCTCGGTAATTTTTTACGGGTTGTGCAGGAAGACCTCTCCGGCAACGTGCTGGTGATGGACCTGGTCGCCCGTCTGACCGGCGTCATGCCGCCGTCGGCGGCGGAGGCCATGCGCACACTGCAGACCATTCACGCGTTCCAGCTACAACGCGATCTCACCACGCCGGATGATACGCTGCGCTGGGTACTGGCTGGTGCGGTGCACTATCCCGAACTGAAACCCTGGTACCAGAACTACCTTAACCTGATGCTTGCCTGGTCGGTGAAAAATATCCTCGAAAGCAGAGATGTGCGCACGCAACAACAAGAGGTGGCGCATCTGCAGGCGCGGTTATCGGAGCCGGAATGGCAGCTCTGGCCTGGCGTGGCGCAGCTTTCCGCTTTGCTGCCGTTACTGCCACTGCTGCCGGCGATCCGCGAAGAGCTGGGCGAACGGACCTTGCCCACGGGGAACTCGTGGCTGGAATGGAGCGCCGCGGTTGCCGATATCCTTGCTGCCAGCGAGCACCCGGCACTCCAGCAGGTACGCCGGCAACTGGAGCAGAACATTGAGGCATGGATAAGCGATACCCTGCTGCAGGGAATGACCGGCGACGCCAGGAGAAGGCTGCTCACCTCACGGCGGCTGCCGGAGCGCTGGAGCATGGCGGGTATCTCGCCTGAAGGCATGCGGGAAGAGGGGGATATCTGGCTCAGCGGCGGCGAGATGTTTATTCGCGAGCAGGGACGCATGTATCGCGTGGAGCCGGATGCGGAACACGGCGTGCTGCGACTGATAAAACCCGGAGAGACACACGCCAGTGGGGCATCGCCGCGCGTGCTGCGTGAAGACGGACGCTGGCGGCTTGACCTCCGTCCAGCCGCTGGTCTGCCAGGCGGCAGCCCGGTAGCCGGTATGGACATGAGCGGAGGTATTATCCGCCTGGGCCAGGATGACATGGACTGGCTGGCTTCAGAAGAGACACAGCGGGTGGCAAAAGTCGCGACAGGCGTGGGGCTGGGGATCTGGTGGCTGGGCACATTGTATGCGTTCTGGCGCAGCTACCATCAGCCGGCACCAGCCTCTTACCGCGCAGCGCCACAGGAAGCTGCGCCAGCGCAACCTCCGTCGCATGAGGCCGCCGCACGTCTGCTGAACCCGCCGGTAACAGAGACCGTGGTGGAGATGGGCGAGCCCCAAAACACCGATACAACGCCGGGCCGCTGGCAGCGTGCTGCCGCGCTGGGCAGGCGCTATCGCGTACCGCTGGGTATGACCGCGCTGGGGGCCATCTCCAGTGCGGCGTATTTACAGTGGCTGTTGCGAAACCCGGAGCAGGACGTTCTGAGCGAAGAGGATTTGACAGCGTTGCAGGCCGTGCTGGCGCAGAGGGATTACCAGATAGTCATTGACCTTCCGCAGCCGGAAAGACATGACCGGGTCCGCCGGGCCGTGGGGCGAAGACTGTTGGCCGATGAGAGCACGACACCCGCGCCGGAAGCGGAGGAAAAAATATGGCCGCCGTTACCACGTAGCACACGTGTTGATGCTGCGCTGGAAAAGGCCGTGCGTGAGGCATTTCCGCCAGCGGGTAAGTCCGACGGTACTGTCGCTGATTACAAAATGGATCTTCTGGACGAAACAATCTATACCCTGCGTGGACTGGACTTCCTGTTCGTTGCTGACAGCTACCGCTATATTGATATCTATTCGAATACTCCGGCGGGTATCACCGCGCGGGTTTATGCCAAACCGTCATTACTTGATACAGATAATGTTTCGCTGCCAGTTATTTATAAACATGACACCCATAAATGGTTTCTTGATTCCTCTCAGGAGGAATCACCGCAAGAGGGAGTAACAACGTTACCGCCTAAAGTGAAGAACAAAGCAGGACTAACGACAGCCTCTTCATCACTGATTCAGCTTGCCGGAAGTTGGGGCACGGGTAACACTTTTCAGTATATTGAAATGGCGACGGGTCAGGAGGGAGCAATTTATCAGGATGATAAATTTTATATCTGTCTGCAGGGGAAATACTGGCCGTTTATCTTTGTCAGCGATGAAGTGGGGGCGATTGTCACCGGCGCAGGCGCAAGTAAAGTCTATGTCGTGCGCAAAGAAAATACATGGGATACGGCGACCACGATCAGACCGATGGTTATGCCCGGCGTCTCTGTCATCTCGCTGGCGGTAGAAGAGCGGGTTGAAAAGGAGTTTGACCCGCGTAATGCCATGCAACCCTCACCTGGCGATTTTAAGACGCAGAAGGAACATGGAATTTACGAAGCTGCATCTTGTGAAACCTTTATTTATGCCGCCACTAACTTTTGGCCAGTGACGCTCGCCAAAACGACGCCTTCATCAACGAGGTACGATAGCGCAACGATTTATGAAAAGCCTGGTGACAGTACGGCTAAAACAATCCATGTCTATAAAGATCGGTTGAGTCAACTATGGGAAGATAGTGATCAAACGCCGACCACCGGAACCAGAAAAAGGCCTAAAAATACCACCGCGTCGGCGTGGTTAACAGAAGAGGCCAGGCTCTGGGATTATGATACCCGCACGGCGGGTTTTCCGGCCTCTTTGGAGGGCGATGGCGGAATTTACCGTCAACCTAATGGCGATCTTTATATTTTTCTGGATAAAGCCTGGTGGCCATTTGTTTTTCTTGGTGGCAATGTGGGGGTGATCTCGGCTAAGAAGAATGGCGCAACGGTAAATATTATTACGCATAATTACAACGGTGAGTGGGAGTATGCTGGGGAAAGTACCGCAGAGGTGTCTCCGGCCATTGGCGATTTAATTAATAGATCGCTGATTAACATGGAGATTGCCAGAGAAACGCGTCATGCTTTGTTTCAGATACTGTCCGGTCATGAATTTGTTAGCTGGAATGCGCTGTTACAGCTGCTTGTAAAGATTATCGAGCAGGAGTTTTATCGGGTTTATACACAGCCCAATCATCAAAAAATAAAAAATATCCTCTTGCTCAAGAAGAAAGTAATACGCCTACAGCAACGGATGCACCATACAGAACAATTGCTGCCGGGCCTAAAAAATGAGTGGAACGATGCATTGCTGGATACTTATTATAGAGCATTTTCGACCGGGTTTGTTGATGCAACGGAAATTTATGCTGCCTGGCATTCTCGTATTGTTGTTCAGGATATTAGGAAAAAGAAAAAAGTGTTGGAGACTTTTAAGATTCACCTTAAGGTTGATGAGGTACACAAGGAATTAGTTGAAGCAAATGCAAAAAGAAATGAGCTTCTGCGTACTATGCATACTGGTTTTCAATCCCCGCATGACAATCCCCAAGCGCTACTTGCGGCAAAAGAATACGAAAAAATTAAAAAATTGATACCGAAAGGAGAACAACTGCAGAAGATCGCGAATAACATCACGAATAAAATTTCTGAATATAACAAGCTGATTAAACAGCATAGCGACAAATACAAAAGCTATGATCAAGGGGAAGCGCTGGCAAAAAAAACACTGGGTCCCAAACTGGCGCTCTCCACTGATCAAGATACAACTTCAAAGATTGTTGAAGAAGCAATCATTGCTCTCGCACTTCAGGAAGTCGAAATGGTAATAAAAGAGAGGGACGCATACAGTGAGAAAGACCTTGAGGAATTAAATACAATAAGGATTGCCAGAGATTTGGTTATACGAATGTCCGAGCAACAAAGTGCTTTTAACTACCTGGTGAACCGGCTAATGGCTATTAATATTGAAAAAAATACGCTGTCAAATGACTATAACGATATTATTTGGGCAAATGAGCAGGCAGAAAAAACAAACAAAAACAATTTGCATTTTGATGAAAATTCAGAAATTTTATCTTTCCTCGCACCTACGCTCTACTGGATTTTGAAAAATAAAAAAACACCTAAGGATCTGCAAGGACAGGATTTTAACAAAATAGTTGATGATTACTATTCAGATATTTATCACCTTAATCCCCTAACCCAGATCGCTAAAATTCCTGAGGGGTACACTCCACTTTCTGGTTTACTGGACAGTGAATATTTTTCTGAGCAGAAAGAGTATGTCAATCAGTTTAGTGTCTATAAAGAAAAATACAGTGCCTATGATGCCAGCGAGATGACAAAAAATCTGTTATTAATCTCCGGATTAACACTGGCTGATATTCTCGCGAAAACAAAGAAAAGGTTTCGCATCAATGTAAAAATGTCAGAACATGATGAGGATATCCTACCGGGGGAAATGCTTTTCGTTCAATTACATGATGACCGGTGGATTTTCTTTTCACTCTTTCCTGACGCGTTGTTTAGTAAGGTTTATACGTCTGCGGAAATGTCAGCAAATGCTTATTTGTCCAAAATTACTACTCTGGCACCTGTTGCGTTGAAAGGTGTAACGTATGGCCCTGTCTATTCAGAAGATTTTTTCAGTGAACGGTTTGGCAAAAAAGAGTCGGGTTCTTTATGGAGTTTTGACTTTAAATGGCGGCATGTTAGAACAGCGTTGTTGAGCACTGTTTATAATGATGAAGGTGAACTGAAGTTCCCAACGCCTTTCACAGAAGATAAATATTATGGATTGACTCTTGATTTAAAAGAGAATGCAAGTCAACCGCATGAAAACCTGGTGAAAACATTAAATACCAGTCTGGTGTCTATGTTTAAAAATACGGCGGATGCCCGTAAGAAGTCACTTTATACCCCGTCGGTACTACAGCAGATTGCATTTGCAATGGTTCCTTTTTATCGCGAGATTTACTATCACGATAACGATCCGGAATATAAAATTGACGTCGACTCAGTTCTGCTTGATGTCATTGGTATTGTTTGTGTGGCAGTGGGCGCGGGCATTAAAATCGCCGCGGTGCTGAATAAAATAAGAGTGATAGCGGAACTATTAAGTCAGGGAGTGAAACACGGGTTAGTAGGTAAGGCGCTACTATCCTATGTGATCAGGGAATTGGCTAAAGATGTCGCGTTCAGTGCGTTGAAGGTTTTAAAAATTAGCGTGATAGCGCTGATAGACCTTATTGACCCGCTGGCGATCAAAGATATCGCAAAATTTACCGTTCAGCACTTTAATAAATCCAAAAGTCTTCGTTCGCTTATTCCTGATGCTCAGCAGATTTCACAAGCGCGCGGGATTAATAAAAAATACGCACGTACAGATATAAATATAATGAAAATGTCTAAACAGAAAATAAATGATACTGATGTTTATGTACCTTCTGTTTCTCAGAACAGTAACAAAGAGTATTACATCAGCGTTGACGACAACATCTATCAAATACGCTGGGATAATGCGTCCGATACATGGCGTACGGTCGATCCGAAAAATCCGGGACGTTTTGCGTATGGCGAACCTGTCATCTTTGAGAATGGACAATGGAAAATCAATAAAACCTACGGCGGGCTGCGTGGCGGCGGTAAAGGTGCGTCACGTCTTGCAGCACATGCGGACGATGAGGTGACGATGGCAGCACAGCCGATGCGTGAAGGTTTACCGCAGGAAAAAGTGCTGGCAAACCTGGACGGAGCATCGGTTTTTGATGCCCGTGAAACCCTGACAAGGCTCCGGAAGGTAAGGGAAATAGAGGATGCCATCCAGTCCCCTCTGGGGAAAGCCAATTCTGTTGCGCCTTATGTTGCTTCGTTTCTTCGGAAGGAAGGCTTTGAAAAAATCCGCTATCGCGGCATCGCGTTTTTCGCAAACGGTATGGACAGGGTGCCGAAGAATCACTATGTGGTGCTGGGTACCAAAGGGGGCGGCGATTATGTCTTTGATGTGACTGCAAGGCAGTTTAGTAACATTTATTATGAGCTTAATGCACCAATTATTTTGCCAGAGTCATTATGGGCGCAGAAATATGCCAATCTCACAAGCCGGAGTCTGATTAAATACGGTGACTACCGCTCACTTTCCACTGCCATGACTGATTTTGACGGACGCAGTAACTATTTTTACTATGGCCCGAATTCCTTTATCCCCAATGCGTTTGTCCTACGGCGGCCACGCTGGTATTACCCGGCAGATGCCGCCGCAAATGCTGCGGCAGATGCTGCGGCAGCGGGAAGAGTGAAATCCCCGCCGGCAGAAGATATTAAGGGAGCCAACCCTAAACGAAAAGGCAGGCCCAACCGTGAAGATTTCATGGTGGATGGCAAATTTGATGAGGAGGCTTATAACGAGGCACGCTACGGAGAAGCCAGAAGGAGACTGGCAAATACCAAGGACCTGGATGATGTGGGGCGCCGCAGAAAAGCGGCTGAGGTGCAGCTTAAGCTTCTCAGTGAGGAGGAAGTTAAGTCAGTCAAAGTCATTGGCGAAGCGAATGACAGTTTCACTCTGACCACCATTCCTGACAAGCCGGCAGAAACATTAGCCCTAAACTCACATGGCTGGTTTACCGGTGTCAGTGGTAAATACCGACTGCCGGAAAATAAGGAGCTGATTTTTCTGGGACCGCACGGAAAAACGCTGGCCGAACCGCCGGGCAATCTTCCAACGGTAACGTTGCTTGCCGGTGATGCCGAGCCGATATTTTATGCCAGCCTGATCAGAAATGTTCAGAAAAAAGTGGCTTCCGAATTTACTGAGTTAACTGCGGGCACTACGAGTAAAGGTCGGGTGATGGATTATTCATTAATGCACTATGAGAAAACACCGCAGGAAGAGCTGACACTGGCGGTGCTGCTTAACAGGCAAAATGCGTTGCGTGAAAATATTGACATTTTATCCGTAACACCTGCAGCCGGAAGAGACAAAAAACTGAGTGATGTGCTGAATGCGATAGATAAAACAGGTATTTACGGGAAGTACAACTACAAGAAATTAATCTTCGTTGCCTGCCGGGAAGATAAACGACGGGGGGCAATCAGTGCCGCTCTGGGAGACTCGTATCAGATTCAGTTTAAAGAGACAAAATCGGACCTGGCGGCACTGTCGTTGGATGAGACCTCCGTTGCCGGGGCGGGTAGCAATGCGGGTGCGGCGAAGCCACTTGCCCCTGGCAACGCGAAGGCTCTTGTTGGGGAGTCGCTCCCTCGGGTGAGAAGAAGCATTCCGCACTCAGGACCGACAGAGCCAACCACGTTAATGCCAGAAACAACCACGGCAGATGAGTACGAAGCAGACAGTGATGAGAGCGAGTTCATCGACTTTGACGGTATTCTGGTATTCGAAAAACTGACCATCACCATGCCGGATAAAAAAATGACGTCAGAGGTGCTTGGCATTCTGCCGTATATCAATCCCCCTCTTTCTAACCGGAAAGCGTGAAAAATTATCTCCTTCACCGATGAACAGCGCGCACTGTCCGATTTGTGTGGGTTGTTACCGCGTTTACTGTGTGAAAAATCCGATTTCCCTCTCGCCGACGACCTCGATTGCGACAACGTCGCTCATGCTTAGATAAAAAATCTGACTGTGGTGATGCCAATCACAAGGGGGATATTGTGCCCGACTATGCGCATGCCGCTACACCCATTCCCGCTGAATATACGCCTGAAAACATTCGTGATACGACGGTATCCCCATGGAGGCTGGATGAAGATGATGTTGATTATGTGAAGCCGGAAACGGGCGGCGCATTTCGGGGAATGTTGTGGCGGATGACGGCAAACATTGCCAGTCATACGTTCAGCGATCTGCTGGACGGTTATGCGGATGCTGCCGAAGTCTGGCAGCAGCTGATTCGCACCGATGCTCATGCGCTCTCCTGGGACGCATTACTACGGCTGACGGCGGAAGGGGTGCTGCGTCACGGTACGTTATTGCCTGTGGGTATTCGTGAGCCAGCGCGTGAGAGTGCCCAGTTTACGCTGCGTTTTGCCGATTTTTATCAGAATGCTGTCGATCTCTCCGATAGCCATGAACTGGCGGTGGTGATGGCGCGTTATGCGGATATTCTTCCCGACGCGGGAGTGAAAGCCGCACAAGATCTGCTGTTTGTTTTGCATCACGCGGACCTGTTGCGCCAGGGAACCTTACCGCAGCGGTTACGCAGGCTAAATGAGATTCTCGGCGCGGAACTGTTGCAGTCGCTGCCGCTGGTGGCGCAGCTTCGTGAGTATGTTGCGGCAATGATAACGGCATCCGGCTATTGGCAAATGGCGGAAACTATCTGGGAAGCCACGCAACAGATTAACGCCAGCGACACGCCTATCTCCGGGAAATTCACGCAGATTGCCACATTGCTGCAGGACCAACGGTCGTTATTATCGCCGGAGTGGCAGGCCGCCGTTGACGTTATCAGCCAGGTGCAGATCCGTGTGGCCGCCTTGCTGGCGCAACCTGAAGACAGCGATGCCTCCATGTTAATGCGTGCGCAACAGGTCATGCAGGCATTAAACGAACTGGTAAACACACCTGTGGTACTTGTGCTATTGCCAGAGGATATACGCGGGAAGCTGGACAGTTTGCTGAATCAGGGACGCATGATCGTCGGGGCGTTAAACGGGCTGCTCGCCGGAGCGCGCACGCGTCGGTTTGAGGAGTATCTGGCGCAAATTCTGGTCATTAGCGATGCCATCGCCCCGGAACTGCTGGCACCTCTGCGTGCGCTGGCAACACACATACGGGAGAGTATTGCTCCATTACAGGACAGTCCGTTTCCTGCATGGCCGGAACCCGCCACACCGGCTGCAGTGCTGAGCTGGTTGCAGCAGATGTTGATGCACCCGCTGTTTCATCACGTGGTGTTACCCCGCCTGTCTGGGGGATACCAGCAGGCACTGACCAGCGCACTGCGCCTGAGCCAACAGGCCGGGACTTTCCCCGTACAGGGCGCAACGAGCGAGCAATTACAGTGGCTGCTTATGCAGATCCATAATCCGGATTTGCGACAACTGATGGCGCAAGCAGGACTGGATCCGTATCTCACATCACTGACATCGCAACTTAGCGGTGAGATCTCCGCCGACCTGTTCGCACTGTTCCTGCAAATTATCAAACCTGGCCAGTCCCTGACTCAGCGACTGGGTAATTTGGTGGGCGGGATATTTCACCGCAGTGCGCTGTCGACAGCGGTTAGCCAGGCGGTAGGCGCAGGATTGCGCTGGTTGCCTGGCGGTCAGATGCTGGAACCGCTGTGGCGACTGGGTGTTAACTGGTATCAACGCACCATGCTTGCGCCAACATGGGCCGCGACGCTCGGTAATTTTTTACGGGTTGTGCAGGAAGACCTCTCCGGCAACGTGCTGGTGATGGACCTGGTCGCCCGTCTGACCGGCGTCATGCCGCCGTCGGCGGCGGAGGCCATGCGCACACTGCAGACCATTCACGCGTTCCAGCTACAACGCGATCTCACCACGCCGGATGATACGCTGCGCTGGGTACTGGCTGGTGCGGTGCACTATCCCGAACTGAAACCCTGGTACCAGAACTACCTTAACCTGATGCTTGCCTGGTCGGTGAAAAATATCCTCGAAAGCAGAGATGTGCGCACGCAACAACAAGAGGTGGCGCATCTGCAGGCGCGGTTATCGGAGCCGGAATGGCAGCTCTGGCCTGGCGTGGCGCAGCTTTCCGCTTTGCTGCCGTTACTGCCACTGCTGCCGGCGATCCGCGAAGAGCTGGGCGAACGGACCTTGCCCACGGGGAACTCGTGGCTGGAATGGAGCGCCGCGGTTGCCGATATCCTTGCTGCCAGCGAGCACCCGGCACTCCAGCAGGTACGCCGGCAACTGGAGCAGAACATTGAGGCATGGATAAGCGATACCCTGCTGCAGGGAATGACCGGCGACGCCAGGAGAAGGCTGCTCACCTCACGGCGGCTGCCGGAGCGCTGGAGCATGGCGGGTATCTCGCCTGAAGGCATGCGGGAAGAGGGGGATATCTGGCTCAGCGGCGGCGAGATGTTTATTCGCGAGCAGGGACGCATGTATCGCGTGGAGCCGGATGCGGAACACGGCGTGCTGCGACTGATAAAACCCGGAGAGACACACGCCAGTGGGGCATCGCCGCGCGTGCTGCGTGAAGACGGACGCTGGCGGCTTGACCTCCGTCCAGCCGCTGGTCTGCCAGGCGGCAGCCCGGTAGCCGGTATGGACATGAGCGGAGGTATTATCCGCCTGGGCCAGGATGACATGGACTGGCTGGCTTCAGAAGAGACACAGCGGGTGGCAAAAGTCGCGACAGGCGTGGGGCTGGGGATCTGGTGGCTGGGCACATTGTATGCGTTCTGGTGCAGCTACCATCAGTCGGCACCAGCCTCTTACCGCGCAGCGCCACAGGAAGCTGCGCCAGCGCAACCTCCGTCGCATGAGGCCGCTGCACGTCTGCTGAACCCGCCGGTAACAGAGACCGTGGTGGAGATGGGCGAGCCCCAAAACACCGATACAACGCCGGGCCGCTGGCAGCGTGCTGCCGCACTGGGCAGGCGCTATCGCGTACCGCTGGGGATGACCGCGCTGGGGGCTATCTCCAGTGCGGCGTATTTACAGTGGCTGTTGCGAAACCCGGAGCAGGACGTTCTGAGCGAAGAGGATTTGACGGCGTTGCAGGCCGTGCTGGCGCAGAGGGATTACCAGATAGTCATTGACCTTCCGCAGCCGGAAAGACATGACCGGGTCCGCCGGGCCGGGGGGCGAAGACTGTTGGCGGAAGAGAGTACGACACCCGCGCCGGAAGCGGAGGAAAAAATATGGCCGCCGTTACCACGTAGCACACGTGTTGATGCTGCGCTGGATAAAGCCGTACGCGAAAGATTCCCACCGGCAAGCAGAGTTAATGCTTCCGTCGCGGCTATCGGTCTGGACATGAGCGATGAGCAAATCTATACGTCAGGCAACTATAACTACCTGTTTGTCGCCGGTAACTACCGTTATATTGATGTCTATGCGCATTCACTGGAGGGTGTCAGTGCATGGCTTTATGCCACAACATCACTGATCGTTGAAAATAATCCTTCCCTGCCCATTTTTTTTAAATATGACTCTCATAAATGGTTCCTTGATCTCCCACCGGAGGAGTCCCTGCCAGCGGCGGTGACAACGTTGCCCGAAGTGAAGGGTAAACCCGAGGTGACCTCAGCGTCGCCATCGCTGGTTCAGCTTGCGCAAAGCTGGGGGGCAGGTAACACCTTTCAATACAACCAGATGGCGGTGGGCCATGAGGGTGCGATTTATCAGGATGATAAATTCTATATCTGTCTGCAAGGGAAATACTGGCCGTTTATCTTTGTCAGCGACAGCGTAGGGGTGATTATCACAGGTGCGAAATGCGTGTATGTCCTGCGCAAAGAAAATACATGGGATACGGCAACCACGATCAGACCGATGGTTATGCCCGGCGTGTCTGTTGTCTCGCGGGATATCGATGAGAGGATTGAAAAAGAGTTTGACCCACGTAATGCCATGCAACCCTCACCAGGCGATTTTAAGACCCAGAAAGAACGGGGAATTTACGAGTCGGCATCCGGTGAAACGTTTATTTACGCGGCCACTAATTTCTGGCCAGTTACACTCACCAAAACAACCGCTTCGTCTACGGTATATGACAACGCAACGATTTATGAAAAACGTAATGACAGTACGGCAAAAACCGTCAATATCTTTAAAGACCGTCAGAGCCAACAGTGGGGAGATAAGGATCAAACGCCGACCACCGGAACCGGGAAACGACCTGAAAATACCACCGCGTCGGCGTGGTTAACAGAAGAGGCCAGGCTCTGGAGTTATGATACCCGCACGGCGGGTTTCCCGGCATCTTTGGAGGGCGATGGGGGTATTTACCGTCAGCCTAATGGCGATCTCTATATTTTTCTGAATAAAGCCTGGTGGCCGTTTGTTTTCCTTGGCGGCAATGTGGGTGTTATTTCTGTTAAGAAAAAAGACGAAACGGTTAATGTGATTGTTCATAATTACAAAGGCATGTGGGAATACGCCGGGGAAACTGCAGTGGAAGCACCACAGGTTATTAGTGATGCGATTAGCAGTTTATTGATTAATACTGACCTTGCCAGAGAAATACGTCATGCTCTGTTTCATGCCTTATCAGGACATGATTATGTTAGCTGGAATACACTTTTGCAATTACTGTTACAGATTATTGACCAGGAGTTCTATCGTCTTTATACAGAACCAGATAATGAAAAGCTGCGTAAGCTTTTAATATTGAAAAATAAACTGGTACGCAGGCAACAACAAATGCATTATACAGAACAGTTGCTTCCTGCTGCGAAAAAAAATGAATGGAATGAGCCGTTACTGAATACCTACTATCATGCTTTCTCGACCGGACTTGTCGATACGACAGAAATCTATGCTGCCTGGCATTCTCGCCTGGTCGTACAGGATATTAAAAAAAAGAAAAATTTGTTGGAGAGCTATAATGTTGATCTTAAGATTGCAGAGGTAAGCAGAAAAATAGCCGAAGCGGATAATCGAAGACAGATTCATATGCGCAACATTAAGGAACAGTTTAATGCACCGGACGGTAATAAGGAAATCACTCGCGCCAAGGAAGAACAAGAAAAAATAAAAATATTAGAATCTGAAAAAAAACAATTCCAGAAAATCGCTGATAACATTCGGGAGAAAACCACTCAATATGATAAGCAGATACAATTGCATAGTGAAAAATATTCGGGTTATGATCAGGGTGTTATCCTGGCAAAAAATACACTCGGTACCAATCTGAGACACTCCACAGATCAAAACAGCACGTCGCTGGCTACAGAAGAAGCAATTATTACGCTTGCCCTCCAGGAAGTCAAAATGTTGGTAAAAGAGAGAGAAGCATACAGCGAGAAAGAACTTCATGAGTTGAAAACGATACGGATTGCCAGAGATTTAGTGATCAGAATGTCAGAACAACAAAGCATTTTCAATTCCCTGGTGAACCGCTTAACTGCCATTGGTATTGAAAAACATTCTCTGGCAAATGATTATACAGATATCGTTTGGGTCAATGAGCAAGCAGAAAAAATAAATAAAAATAACTTTCAGTTTAATGAAAATACAGAGGACTCCTTTTTTCTTGCGCCAATTCTTTATTGGCTCTTAAAAAATAACAAAAAAATCAGTAAGCTACAAGGTCAGGATATTACCCAAATAGTCGATGATTACTATACTGATGTTTATCATCTTAATCCTTTAACCGAGATTACTAAAATACCGGAAGGTTATACTTCACTTTCAGGTGTACTCAGTAGTGAGTATTTTGAAAATCAATCAGATTATAATGAACAATTCAGGGTTTATAAAGAAAAATACAGCACTTACGATGCCAGTGAGCTGGCTAAAACTCTTTTGTTATTTTCTGGGGTATCGTTAGCCGATCTTCTCAAAAAAACCAAAAAAAGATTACGTTTTGAAGTGAAGGTTACCGATACAGATGCTAACCGCATGCCCGGTGAAATGCTTTTTATCCAGTTGCATGACAATCGCTGGATCTTCTTTTCGCTATTTCCTGGTGCCATGTTTAGCCGGGTTTTTAGCGCTAATCAGATGAATGCTAATGTTTTTTTGAATGAAATAACAAAAATAAACCCTGACGCAAAATTTAGCTTTGATGAATATCTTGAGCTGTACTCTAATACTTTTCTTAAACAATATAGCGGAATGGGAATAGGTCTTTTCAGAGAGCGCTGGGAGATCACTAAGAAAAATTTGATAAAAGCGGTTCTGTACAATTCTGATAGCGGCATAGAGTATCCTTCACCGTTTTCAGAAAATAGTGACTATGGCATTATTTATCATCGAAATATTAATGCCACACAGCCTGGTAATAATGTCATTTCTTTGCTAAATACCAGTATTCGTGCGGTGTTGAATAATTCTGCTGAGGTTAAAAGAAGAGAGCTATATACACCATCCATATTGCAAAAAATCGCTTTTGTTATGATTCCTTTTTATCGTGAGATTTACCACTACGCGACAAATGAAGAATACGAAGTTGATATGGAATCCGTACTGCTTGATACCATCGGCGTAGTATTTATTGCCGTCAGTGCAGGTGTACAGATAGCATCTGTCATTAGCCGGATGAAAGGGATTTCCACTTTTTTGCAGCAGGGATTAAAAAACGGTCTTGCTGGTAAATCACTGCAACTATATGTTCTTAAGGAAATGGCGAAGGACGCTGCATTTAGTGCCTTAAAAATAACAAAAATTAGCATGATGGCATTGATTGATATGATTGATCCATTAGCAATTAAAGAGATCACCCGCTTCACCATCCATCGTATCAGTAAAACAAAAAATCTTCGTGTCCTGGTGCCCGAGGACGTTCCGATTGCCCAGACTCGTGGGATTAATAAAAAATACGCACGCACGGATGTGGATATATGGAAAATGTATAAAAGTAAAGTAAAAGATGCTGAGGTTTATGTTCCTTCCACTATCAATAATCAGAATAAAGAGTATTACATTAGTGTAGACGACAACACCTACCAGATACGCTGGGATGATGCATCCTATACATGGCGCACAGTCGACCCGAAAAATCCGGGGCGTTTCGCCTACGGTGAACCTATTGTTTTTGAAAATGGAAAATGGAAAATAAACATTGCGTACGGAGGCTTGCGTGGTGGAGGAAAACGAGCATCAAGCCGTGATGACGTGGTGATGGGAATCCAACAGATGCGCGAAGATTTAAAAAAAGAAAAGGTTCTGGAAAATTTGAATGGTGGGAATGAATTTGATGCGCAAGAATATCTGACAAAAATGAGAGGGGTTGGTGAAATATCACAGTCGATCAATTACCCAAAAGAGAAATGTGAATATGTCTCTTCTTATGTCGCCGCTTATCTCGCCAGGAATGGTTTTGAAGAAATTCGTTACCGCGCCATGGCATTTTTCATTCATGGAACCGATAGAAAGCCGGTAAATCATTACGTTATTGTTGCGCGTAGAGGTGAAAAGGGCGGTGACTATGTTTTCGACCTTACTGCCGCTCAATTTGGTGGCATATATGCTGAATTAAATGGACCGATCATTTTACCAGAAGCATTATGGGCGCAAAAATATGCCAATCTCACCAGCCGGAGTCTGATCAAATACGGCGACTACCCGACCCGTGCGGCGGCAACTACCGATTTCGGGCCGTTCAGCAAGTATTTTTTCTATGGCCCGAATTCGCTTATTCCGAATGCCAAAGTACTGTTGCGGCCGAGCTGGTATTACCCTGCTACCCAGGTTGCCGACACAGTCGCGGGTACACAAAAAAAAATGCCGGTGATAGGGCTCGGTTTTTCCAATCCGGTACGAGAAGCCGCGAGGCGCAGCAGGCTGACAGACGTTGTCTCTGATGTTAGTTTGGACTATGCCGTTGATTTACTGGAAAATGCAGAACTTCTTAGTCGCGGACCCGGGGATGCTTTACGTAAAGGGCTGAAACAGGCGACAGGTGAACCGGAGTTTGTGAATGTGAAATCACTGTTTGCGCGTACGCAGACTGTTGACAGTATGGAAAGCCTGTTGCGGGTGCGGCAGGGTGATGTGCTGCTCTTTACGGCGACCGATCCTGCTTTATCGGCTATGGAGGCCAGGCCAGTCCATATAATGGTCAGTCTGGGTAATGGCCGGTTTGCCGGGGTGAAGAATAATGTGCTTGATCCTGCGTTAGGAGAGGGTAAGCAGATCATCACCGCCGAACAGTTGGGTGAATTTACTGGAACCACCTTTCGACGCCGGGGCGGTGACACTCGTGATATACACCTTATTGCGGCGGAACCGAAAGAGATTATTAGAGAAGAAAGCCTAACGCTGAAAACGCTGGCAGAGCAGGCAACAGAGACGGTTGCTGATGCCCAGGTGGTGCTCACCAAATCTACTGACCTTTTACGACAGTCAGGTGAACTGGCACCAGAGCAGGCGCTGGCGTTGCAAGCCATATTAACGCCTCTGTTTAAGTCCGGGACTCAGCAGGCGGGTACTGAGATCAACCGTTCGGTAAAACAATTTTTCGTTACGCCTCAAAAGGTGCCCAACAGTACGGCACTGGGGGCCCTGCCAAAAGGTAAGCTGGTGATATTCGGTGATTCTGGCGCTGACTCTTTCTCCGCACATCACCTGATGTACAGCCTGGGAGAGGAGGAGTTCATGATGGTGAATCCCGCCCGTTTGGATCCGCGGCTGACCAGTAACAATGCGGTGGTGAAAGCGAGTCAGTTTCCGGAAGAGCTTTTCAGCAAATATGGCGTGCAGGCGGGCGACATCTCATTAACTAACCTGCGCCTGACATCATTGCTGGGGCGGGATGCCCGCTTCTTTGCTGACGGTCCGATATTAACGGTGAGGCTTCATGGCGCAGCGTCTAACGTTAACTATATGGATGCGTACGAACTGTCGGAGGTGATCAAAGGATTGGCGCTGCGGGAAACCCCGCCGCTGAATCTGGGCAGCATACGAGAAATTAAGCTGGAATCCTGCTATGGCGCATTTGGTCTTGTCCCCACAGGCAAAGCACTGGCCTATTTGTTGGATAAAAAAGTGGTGGCATATCCGCTTCGTTTCAGTGCCAGAATACACAATAACCCGTCTGTTTTTAACCGCTTCAGAACATATGTTCCTGCCGATTTATCCCCTGCGGAACGGACCAAAATCATCAACCAGAGCAGTCGCAACCATGATTTCTGGAATCGATTATTGGGGCTGTACAAAAGTGTGAAAACGAAGAGAACCCGGCGCGAAGCCGATCTGTTTACGGATCTGATTAACAACGTCGCGGATTTCGTTAATGGCGTTTTCGATGAGCGGGTACTTCTGGATGAATATCCTGAGTATCAGAGCGGACTCTATGTCACCCTGGAACAGTTCAGAGCGTTATGTAGTGATGAGATCAACAGTGCGGAAGCGTTTGCCGAACGCTGCATGGATATCCTCACCCTGAGCGCTTTTTCCGCAGACCTGTTGGATAAATATTTGGGAGGGACGGGAAGCGTTTCATGAATGTTTTTTATTTTTTTCGGCAATATTTCCGTCTCTGATTCGTCTACTTCATCACAGGTCATTTTTCGCTACTGTTATGAGGTAAACATAGAATGAGAGAGTTTGATATGCGTGGGCATCATTGCGGCCATCGGTTTGGTGGTCACCGATTTGCTAAACCGCTGGTGATTGGCGTTGTGTTACTGGTTGTTCTCGGCCTGGTGGTGATGTCGCTATGGAATGCTGTTCTGCCAGCGATTGTCGGGGTGAAAACGATAGGCTTCTGGCAGGCGCTCGGGTTGCTGGTGTTGTGCCGCGTTCTGTTTGGTGGGCTGGGTTTCCGACCGGGGATGTTTGGTCGACACCGCCGGATGCATGAACGCTGGATGCAAATGACGCCGGAACAACGTGAAGAATTTATTCGTACCCGTCGTGAAGGATTTGGTCATCACGGCCACCGTGGTCACTGCGGCTGGCGCGGACGTGAACAGGAGGCCGAAAAACCACAAGCTCCCAACCCCAACACGCCGGATGCCGAGTGAATGTGATGAAAAGCGGCATTGCGAGGGAGTCGTTGCTGATGTCGGCGCTCAGCGCCTGCCGAGCGCGGCTGAACGCGTTCATCCGCGGGCGCACCGCCGGGCGCGATGAAGCCGACGATATTTTGCAGGAAATTACCCTGCAATTAATCAACGTTGAACAACCGGTGGAGAACGTTGCCGCCTGGTTGTTTCGTGCGGCGCGCAACGAGATGACCGATCGTGCGCGCAAAAAACGGGAGCTTCCGCTATCTGGCTTTTTTACTGACGATGAGGATAACGATTTTCCGGAGGATGAAATTGCGGAAACCCTGTTCGGCGTGGCGCAAACACCGGAAGAGGAGTATCTCAAAACCGTGTTATGGGCAGAACTGAACACGGCGTTGAGTGAGTTGACACCGGAACAGCGGGACGTCTTTGAGCAAACGGAATTGCAGGGCTACAGCTATAAAGCGTTGGCGGAGGAAACCGGCGTCAGCGTCCAGACGTTGTTATCCCGCAAGCATAAAGCCGTGCTCTATCTGCGAACACGGCTACGTAATCTCTATGATGAACTGATGGAAAGTTAACGGAACAAATGCCTTAACCGCCCCAGCGGCTTTTGATGTAATTGACGGCTTGCTGGGTTTGCGGCTGGTTAAGAAAATCTTCCCGGAACAGGATCGTGCCGTTAATTTGCGGCACGGTTTCGTTCAAATCGAGCTGTTTTTTCAGCTCCGGAACGCCGCCTTGCACCGTCCAGTCCGGCTCTTTTGCCGACGGTTCGCCGACTTTATACAGCGCCACGCCAATATAAAGACGCGTGTTGGTCGGTTTCACCACATCCGCCCACCATTTTGCCAGCACGTCATAACGGGCGGCATCACGTGAGAACGGCCAGTACAGCTGTGGAGCAATATAATCCAGTAAACCCAGTTGCACCCAGCGGCGCGTGTCGGCAAACGATTCATCGTATGCGGCGGCGCCTCGCGTGTCGGAACCGGCCGGGTCGAACGAGCGGTTGCGCCAAACGCCCGCAGGGCTGACACCAAACTCGACATTGGGGTTCAGTTGTTTGATGGTGCGCGAGACCTGCTCAATTAACTGTTGCGTATTATTCCGTCGCCAGTCCGCTTTGGACGCAAAACCCTGACCGTATCTCCTGAAGGTGTCATTGTCATTCAGCGTTGAACCCGGGGTTTCTGTATAGAAATAGTCATCGAACTGCACGCCATCCACCGGATAATGCGACACCACTTCGGCAACGATACTGGTGATCCAGTCCCGCGCTTCCGGAATGCCAGGATCGAGAACGAAGCGATCGCCCGCCGTGCGGATCCAGTCGCGGTGCAGAACAAAAACGCTGGCGGGGTGCAGTGGCAATGTGCGGTTGAGTTCGGCAATGGTGCCCGGTTTGGTGTTCACCGAAACGCGATAAGGGTTAAACCATGCATGCACTTTCATGCCGCGTTTGTGGGCTTCATCCAGCATAAATTGCAGCGGATCGTAACCGGGATCCGCGCCAATGCTGCCGGTCAGCATATCTGACCAGGGCAAAATTTTTGAAGGCCACAAGGCGGTGCCATCCGGTTTGACCTGGAAGAACACCGTGTTAATGCCAAGCTCTTTCAGTTTGTCCAGCTTCTGTTTCAGGGCGTCCTGTTGCTGGCGGATGCGAACGGCGGCAGCGCTGCCATTGACCGAGGTTAACGGCGGCCAGTCGAGACGGGAAACGGTTGTCAGCCAGACACCGCGCACCGTTTCGTGGCTTTTTTTCGTTTGGGTCGGTAGCGGTTGTTTTGCCACCGGAGGAAGCGGGGTAATGAGCGACTTGGGAGGACGGGAAGCGCAACTGGCCAGTAACAGCGCGGTGGCAATCAGTACGCCTGATTTTTGTAGCAACATCTGAGTATTAACTCTTCTTTATGCGACTGTTGGCCCACGGGTTAAAGGTGGGCTCATCCGCTTTTTCAGGGACGATATCTTCCAGGGATTCAAGATACAGCGCTTCAACTTCGGCGCGTGCCCAGGGAGTCCGACGCAAAAACTTCAAACTGGATTTAACGCTGGGTTCGTTCTTAAAGCAATTGATATTGATCCGTTTACTCAAGGCGAGCCAGCCGAAACGGGCCACCAGCGCATTGACTTGCATTTCAAGCGTAACGCCATGCAAAGGATCTTTTGAAGCGTGAGCTGCCATGTGGAGTCCGGTCATGTCAGAGTGTGATAACAGGCTTGTCGCCGGAAGGTTACAAGAAAGCAGAATGCCCGGCAACGGGCGGTTAATCAACCCGCCCGTTGCCGGGGGTGTTATTCAAACAGACTGCGGTGCAGCGTCTTTATTGCGCTGTCTGCGGCGTCTGCCGGAAGCAGGAAACAGAGATTGTGACTGGACGCGCCATGACAAATCATCCGCACCGGGTGGTGTTCCATGCCGGCGAAGACCGGCTGGCAGATCCCTGCGGTGTGTGAGAGCGTATTACCAATCAGGGTGACTAACGCCAGCTCGGCTTCTACATCAACACGACAATGTGATGAGAGTTCAGTCAGTAACGAGGTGGTAAGCGTGTCTGCTTCGCCGGACGTGGCGCCGGTTGAGTTCAGGATCAGTGCGATACTCGTTTCGGACGTGGTCACTAAATCCATCGCCACATGATGGCGCGATAAAATCGCAAACATGTCGGCCAAAAAAGCGTGGGCGGGTTGTGCATTCACGCTGTGTAATTTCAACAGCGTTTGCTTGCGACGAACGGCAAGAGCGCGATAACGCGGTGGATTCTCGGCGTTGCAGCAGACACGGGTTCCGCCCGCAGACGGATCTTTGCTGGAGCCGACAAACACCGGGATGTTTTTACGCATTGCCGGCAGTAAAGTTGCCGGGTGCAGAACTTTGGCGCCAAATGTCGCCATTTCGCTGGCTTCGGAAAATGAGATTTCATCGATACGCTGCGCCTGAGGGACAATCCTCGGGTCGGTGGTATAGATCCCCGCAACGTCGGTCCAGATATCCACACGGTCAGCCTGCAAGGCTTCGCCAAGTAACGACGCAGTGTAATCGCTGCCGCCGCGGCCCAGGGTGGTCGTATGTCCGGCGGCATCACTGCCAATAAACCCCTGGGTGATAATTAATGCCTGCTCAATACGCGGGCGCAATTGCTTCTCTGCCAGTTCCGCGGTAGCGCTAATCACCGGTTCAGCGCAGCCGAAATGATCGTTGGTGCGGATGACTTTGCGCGCGTCGAACCACTCTGTTTCAACGCCGCGTTCACGCAGGACCTCAACAAACAGCAGGGAAGACATCAGCTCGCCATGGCTCACCAGCGCATCACTCAGTGCGGCGGACGGCGCGCTCGCGGCCGTTTCCGCAAGGCGGCTGATGTTCTCAAGCAGATGGTCGATTTCCTGACCGATAGCCTCAGGCTGTTTCAGGCGAGAAATAATGTTGTGCTGGATAGCGCGCAGGGTTTCGATTTTGTCCTGGCGGTCGCGGCTTTCGAGGCCTGCGGCAAGTTCGACTAACAGGTTGGTCACACCTGCAGAAGCAGACAACACAACCAGACGGACATGGTGATCGGCAAGAATAATGGCGGCACTACGGTTCATCGCGTCAAAGTCGGCTACGCTGGTGCCGCCAAATTTGGCAACGACGATGTGTGGATAAATGCGTGTCATAACAATCTCATATCAGGGCGCCATCAATTAATGGCATGAAAATTTTCATTTCGGCATAAGGGCAGTTGACTGTCTGGATGGAAAAACCCATTGATACAGCAACTTACGCCTTATGAAATGTCCGCCCGCGAACATTTCTGATTACAACCCAGGAGCCTGGCTCCTGTTGTCAATAACCTGTCTGGCCTGTGACAAGTTACCGGGATGATGCGTATGAGTGGCTTAACTTAAATTGTTTGTTTCCTTTTGTTTCACCGTGCGGGGAATTTACCGCGGGCATAGTAAGTGATTTAACTCGCTGAATCGATATTTTCCTTACGATTTGCCTGTAACCAATGAAAAAAAATATTTCAGGTAATCATGTTTGTTGTTATATGTTGATTTTAAAGAGAAATTTTGTGAAAGAATTTATAAAAATAAAATATTGAGTCCGTTGCTAAAACAACATATATTAGCCGCGCTTTTTGTAAGCCCCCTTTAAACCTTTTATTCAACCCGGTGTTAAAGATACTCCCGGTTGTAGGAGTGATATGATGACGGATAAAGTCCGTATTGATACTTTGAGTGCTAATTCATTACCGCAGAGCAATGAAACCTTTTTAGCAAGACAAGCTGAGTTTGAATCTAACGTCAGGAGCTATCCTCGCAAGCTGCCGTTGGCTATTGCCAAAGCGCAGGGCGTCTGGATCACCGATGTTGAGAATAAGCAGTATCTTGACTGCCTGGCGGGCGCAGGGACTCTGGCGCTTGGGCATAATCATCCTGAGGTGCTTCAAAGCATTCAAAGTGTCATTACCAGTGGCTTACCGTTACATACGCTCGATCTGACCACCCCGCTGAAAGATGAGTTCTCCTCTTATCTGCTGTCATTGTTGCCGGGTCAGGGCAAAGAGTACTGCCTGCAGTTTACCGGTCCGTCCGGTGCGGATGCTGTTGAAGCCGCGCTGAAGCTGGCGAAAAAAGTGACTGGCCGTTCTGGCGTGATCAGCTTCTCTGGTGGCTATCACGGTATGACGCACGGCGCGCTTTCCGTTACCGGCAACCTGTCGCCGAAAGAAGCGGTCAACGGCATGATGCCGGAAGTGCAGTTTATGCCTTATCCGCACCAGTACCGTTGCCCGCTGGGCATTGGCGGTGAAGCTGGCGTTAAAGCATTAACTTACTACTTCGAAAACCTGATTAACGACGTTGAAAGCGGCGTACGCAAACCGGCAGCGGTGATCCTCGAAGCGGTGCAGGGCGAGGGCGGTGTGAACCCGGCGCCGGCAGAGTGGCTGCAGCGTATCCGTAAGGTGACGCAAGAGCACGGCATTATGCTGATCATCGACGAAGTGCAGGCTGGTTTTGCCCGTACTGGTAAACTGTTTGCCTTCGAGCATGCCGGTATTGAGCCGGACATCATCGTGATGTCCAAAGCCGTTGGCGGCGGTTTACCGCTGGCCGTTCTGGGTATCAAAAAACAGTTCGATGCCTGGGCTCCGGGTCACCACACCGGTACTTTCCGTGGCAACCAACTGGCCATGGCCACCGGTCTGACCACGCTGAAGATCCTGAAAGAAGAGCGTATTGCCGATAAAGTTGCCGTTCAGGGCGAGTGGCTGAAAGGCAAACTGGCGGAACTGCAAAAACGTTTCCCGGTGATGGGCCACATCCGTGGTTTGGGCTTAATGATTGGTATTGAGATCGTTAAACCGAACGAAGCGAAGGATCAACTGGGTTGCTATCCGGCTGACGGCGAACTTTCCGCACTGCTGCAGAAAAAATGCTTTGAAGCGGGCCTGATTCTGGAACGCGGCGGCCGTAATGGTTGCGTGCTGCGTCTGCTGCCATCGCTGCTGATCACCAATGCAGAGCTGGAAGTGTTCCTCGATAAATTTGAAAGCGCACTGCTGGGCGCTGGCGTTAAGCCTGTTTAATCGGAGATGGCATGTCTGATTTAAATCCGATTCTGTCCGGTTCTGCGCAGAGTATTGCCGCCTATCAGGACGCCATTGAACAAAGCACCAAAGCGGTGGTTCAGTGGCTGCAACAACCTGAGATGTACCAGGGCAAAAGTGTTGAGCAGTTGCGTGAGCGCATCAATTTAGCGTTTACCGCTCAGGGCCTGGGCAACCAGGCCGCCATTGAGCGCGCTGTTGAGTATTTCCTCAAAGACAGCCTGTCTGTTCACCACCCGCAATGCGTGGCGCACCTGCATTGTCCGAGCCTGGTGATCAGCCAGGCGGCGGAAGTGTTGATCAACGCCACTAACCAGAGCATGGATTCGTGGGATCAAAGCCCGTCGGCTACGATCATTGAGATCAAGCTGATTGAGTGGCTGCGTGAGCAGGTCGGTTATCAGGCGGGCGATGCCGGGGTCTTCACCAGTGGTGGTACTCAGAGCAACCTGATGGGGCTGATGCTGGCGCGTGATGCGTTTTTTGCGCGTCAGGGCCACTCGGTTCAGCAGCATGGCCTGACCGGTAATCTCAGCAAAATCAAAGTACTGTGTTCTGAACATGCCCACTTCTCGGTGCAGAAGAACATGGCGCTGATGGGCCTGGGCTATCAGTCCGTTACGCTGGTGAAAACCGATGCTTTCTCGCGCATGGATGTTAACGATCTGGCGGCGAAGCTGGCGGAGGCGAAAGCCAACGGTGAGCAGGTGATGGCGATCGTTGCTACCGCCGGGACCACCGATGCAGGCGCGATCGATCCGTTAGCACAGATCGCTGCGCTGGCGGCCGAACAGCAGATCTGGATGCACGTTGATGCTGCATGGGGCGGGGCGTTACTGCTCTCTGAGAAGTATCGTCACTTCCTGAATGGTCTTGAGTTAGCGGATTCCGTCACCCTGGACTTTCATAAACAGTTCTTCCAGACCATCAGTTGTGGCGCATTCTTGCTGAAAGATGCCCGTCATTACCAACTGATGCGCTACCAGGCCGCGTACCTGAACTCTGACTTTGATGAAGAGCACGGCGTACCGAACCTGGTATCGAAGTCATTGCAAACGACGCGTCGTTTTGATGCCCTGAAATTGTGGATGGGTCTCGAAGCATTGGGTAAAAAGCAGTACGCCGAAATCATTGATAACGGTGTGACGCTGGCGCAGCAGGTTGCGCAGTTTGTGGCTGAACAGCCGCTGCTGGAACTGGTTATGCAGCCGCAACTGGCCAGCGTACTGTTCCGTTTCCGCCCGGAAAACCTGGATATTTCTGCCGTTGCGTTACTGAACCAGCGCATCGGCGATGCGCTGCTGGCGTCTGGCAGTGCGAACGTGGGTGTCACGGAAGCGGATGGCGTCACTTGCCTGAAACTGACGTTGCTGAACCCGACGGTTTGCCTGGAAGACGTGAAAGTTCTGCTGGCCAGTGTGACAGCGTGCGGGATGCAATTGCACGCCTGATCGCTCCAGTAAATGATAAAAGCCGACAACAGCGATGTTGTCGGCTTTTTTTATGCCATGTAGATGGGCTAAGGGCGTAAAAAGAGAGATTAGAGTTTACCCCCGCTTCAAAATATATCATGTAGTGAGAATTAGGTATTTTCATTATTTTCCTATGCCCGTGGATTCGTTGATATTTACAAAAAAGATCCTTAATGAAATTGAGATTTCTCAGGAGTCAGACTAATTTTTACCATGCGTAATAAGCTTTTCCTGCCATAACTCTTTATCCGCATCCTGTGAATAACATCAGGATAAATATTTCCTGAATGTCGTTCGGGACGCTATAGCTAAAGTTTATGAAAATTTCAGTGAATAACCTGAAATTAGATAACCTTTAATTAAAAAATTAAAGGTCTGGTCGATAATAGGTGAATAAGGAAAAGAAAATGGGAAAGACAATATTTTTCATAGGCGATGATCACGACACAGATGGATGGATAACCACCGGCTGGAAGTCGGTTTCGAAAAGCATAGGCAAAGCGAAGTTTGTCCTGTTGCTGGAGGTGCCATTTGACGATAAAAATGGGATAACTGCGGAGGATCTGGATACTATCCTCGAAGATAAGCCTGAAGGTGAAGATGCAACAACACTTAAAGCTATATGGCATGCCAGCTACAAGGCATACGGTTTTGATGCTGCGGGCGGGCCAACCTCGACGAAAAGACAGGATGGGCAAGCGAAGAATATTAACTTCTTTGTGAATAGTTTTTCGGCGACGAAATCACAAACGTATTTCGTGGTGATCGTAGGAGACTATCATCTTCAGCCTGAAGGTTGGACGCCACTCCAGGATTATGATTATGGCCATGATGTGACAACAGTATACGCGCCAAAGCCATAGTCATTCTTTTAAATAAATAAGTTCATGCAAGATAAGTCATATTTTTAGCCGATCCTTTCCTGCATTATTTTGCAGGGAAGGTGAGGTATTTGGTTAATTTGTATTGAATTAAATCCTTATTTGTCGCACGATAATTGACAACATTGATTATCCCTACATTTAAGGAGAATCTTTACCAGATGGCTATCACTATTTTAATCCCCGATGACTATCAGTTCGCAACGGCACAACTCGATTTTTTACATCAGAATGCGCGGTTCCATTGCGTTGCGCTGGGTGATATGAGTAAAGATCCGGGCGCGAATACGCAATTGTCGGTTGCCGAAGCATTAATCCTGATCCGCGAAAGAACGGTGGTTGATGCGGCATTTCTGCATCGTGCGCCTAACCTTAAAGTGATCAGCCAGACCGGTAAGCTGGCGCGGAATATTGATATTGCCGCTTGCACAAGAGCCGGTGTTGCGATCGTTGAGGGCACGGGTTCACCGGTTGCTCCAGCAGAATTAACCTGGTTGTTGATCATGGCATCGCGAAGAAAATTAATCCCCTCAGTAAACGCCATGGCGGCTGGTCGCTGGCAAACCGAAATTGGCCGCGCGGTGAATAACCAGACGCTGGGTATTCTGGGCTACGGGAAAATTGGTAAACGCGTTGCTACCTATGCAGCGGCATTTGGTATGAATGTGCAGGTGTGGGGGAGCAAACGTGCGCAGGAAGAGGCGCGATCTGCCGGGTTGCAAGTACCCGGAAGCCGGGAGCAATTCTTCGCATCCTGCGATGTGTTAACCGTGCATCAACGGTTGGTGGCGGAAACCGAGGGCAACATTACCCGTGCGGATTTGTCATTGATGAAACCGGATGCGTTGTTTGTAAATACCAGCCGTGCTGAACTTGTCTGCGAAGGTGCGCTTTATGATGCCTTGATTCAAGGACGACCCGGTTTTGCGGCACTCGATGTCTATGAGCAGGAACCTGTTTACGATCCCGACAATCCTTTTTTAAAGCTGCCCAACGCGTTGTGCACGCCACATTTAGGCTATGTGGAAAAGGAGAGTTACGCACTCTATTTCAAGGCCGCGTTCGATAACGTCGTGCGTTTTTTTGATGGCGACACTACGCATGTCATCAATCCTGAATTCCTGGAAAATTGAAGCCAACTCGGGTGAATGGATCCTAAGGATCCCATTCATCAGGGTGAACAGCCAGAGCCAACAACAGCGATAATCCACGCTTTTCTGCACGGCCAAAATCCTTCATCTGCATAAAATCACTGATTTTTCGGGACTCCTGGCGGGGCAGGGGAGGCTTTTTGAATTTTATATCGGCGTGCGTATATATTGCTGATTAGCCCTATTGATCGTAACGATCTATAAATTAGTTTGTGTTGTATTCTAATGTGACTATTAATTTAAATTGTCTGCAAAATAACCGTCTTCATTTTATTTTTAACGTAGCAAGGATATATCCTTTCCATAATAAGGGGGTAAGCCTATGGTGTGAAAAAAATTAAATATATTTTATATTCAATATTCAAGTTATTTTCGAATTAAACTACCTAAGCAATAAGGAATTACATCATGAGTACTTTAATTAGATTTAATCTGACAAATCAGAGTAATACCCTGCAGGATTTCTTCTTCTTTCAGGAGCCTGCGGTATATATCGGCGGAAGTAATGTTTATTCAAACAGCATTCAGAATATTGCTCTGGCACCTTATTCCTCCAGTAGTAGTACTTACACTTTTATGATTAATATGCAGTTTTATGCTGGCGCACAACAAAGCAATACCCCGCCGGTGGTGGGGCAGCAGTCCGGGTATTTGTCCGCAATTCGGCCTGTCGACCTGACTCCGGCGACAACCAGTGACGCGCAAAATAACTCGACAACGCTTTCGTTGAGCCCGTTTGGGCTCAGTGTGCCGGTGGCTGACACCACGGCGCAGGCGGGGTCATTCCGCATTGTTTCGCCGGTGTTTAACCCGAGTCTGAACAATATCAACGCGGGATCCGCGGTACAATTGGGGGATGGTTCGGTAGTATTATCTAACTTTACCACCGTGCTTCCCAATCAGAATCTGGATTGTCAGCCGATCCTTAAATATTACATTCAGACCGGGTCATATCAGGCGGGAACAGTGATGAATTTCACCAGTTCATCATTGACCGCAGCATTCTGTGACGCGACAGGAGGCGAAACTACCTTTGATGTCGCTTATAACATCGATGGAACGTGGACAGTTACACCGAGTTGATAAATAAAAGCAGTTTTTTTTCAACTCTCCCTGATGTTAATACACGCCCGAAATACAGAAGAGATAACTGTAATTTTTCTGCATTCGGGCATTTTCAATTTAAAGATTTAAAGGTGAAATATGTACAATCCAGATGAAGATATTAGTACTGCCGATTTTGCAAAAGCGGCAAAAGAAAATGGTTGTGTTAAAGCGGACAACGATAAGGGCACTTTTATCGGTAATCCTCCTGATGCGACAAAATATCCACATGTTCACATATTTTCAAATGGGAAAACAAACCTGAGTGTTGGCTCGGGCGTCAATCAAACGATTGGTGTTAATTGGGATATCAACATCCAGCTTCTGAATGATGCTTATAAACGCTTTAATCAGGGGCAAATTACAGGGCCGCTTAAAGAAACGATTGAATGGGTATTGCGTTCTGCATCATAACGCCGACACCGATATGTTGTCAGAACGAGTAGTGGCGGAAGGGATAGCGCCAGTCACAGTAAGGTCAAACCGTCCTGTATAAAAGTCGCAACACAACGTAATGCAGGACGGACAGACCGCAGGCAAGTAAGAAACAACAGGACAGGAGAGGTAAGCCTGGCAACTTGCTGATTGGCCGGGAATTAATGCCCAACAATGGTTCTGTTCAGTGCCAGATTCAATTTAACATAATATACATTATGCGTACTTAAGTGTATTCGGGCGAAATCCGGCTGTTTGTGGTCATGATTGTGCTGCTCGTGTTATTGCGGTTGTGCCATTCCTGGCGTTCCTCACAGTACCCAGCCTTTGCAACAAGACCTCTCTGGCATGCGCAATGCGTGGCTGACGCAATGCACCGGGCAACCATACCAGGCTATAACGGATTTCGGTGTCGCCTGTTGGTGCATTCAGTTTTACCATTTCTCCATTGGCTATCTGTCGCTCGCACAGAAACGCTGGCATCACCGTCCAGCCAAATCCCCGGCATAGCAAACTTCGCAACCCGCGTAAATCCTGCCCAACCAACGCAGGACGCAATCCATGACATTTCATTCCGTTTTTATCCAGCCAGTGATCGATAAGCGAAAGTTCAAGGTTATATGCCAGCAGTGGCTCTTTCAGTAAATCGTGGGCAAAATCGTTGCTGTGTGCCAACCGGGCTGCCAGCGCTGGTGACGCAACGGCGATAACGCGATCGGTGAAAATGACGTCACCTTTCAGGCGCGGATCCGTTACAGGATGCGCCGTCAATCCCAGGTCGCAATGACCTTCCGCCACCATTTGTGTCACGACCGGACCATCGCCGGTGTGCATATGAACCCGGATGCCGCTTTCAAGGAGCGGAAGCAATTCGCCTGCCAGTTTCTCGGCCATAAAATCAGCATGGCCAATTAACTGAAGCGTTCCTGCTACATCCATTGAACGCGCCCTTGCCGACGCCAGTGCGGATTCTGCATCATCCAGTTTATTACCAATATCCGCCGCCAGATCATCTGCTGTAGCCGTAGGTTGAACACCGTGCGCCAGACGTTCAAAAAGAGGCCGCCCAATAGCAACTTCCAGTCCGCTTATATGCTGAGAAACCGCGGGTTGAGTAAGATTCAGCGCCCGGGCCGCGCCGGAAATGGACCGCTGGCGATAAACTTCCATAAACGTGCGCAAACGAACCAGAGACATCGTCACCTCATAAATTTATTTATACCCCTGCTAAAATAACCTTGTTAGCCATGAATTTCTACACGGGTTACTCTGCTTAAAACGAAGCATTACTCACGAAGTAAACGACAAACAGACTAAAAATTAAGGATTACTGATGAAAATTTTGATGGTTCTGACATCGCATGATGAACTCGGTAACACCGGTAAAAAGACAGGTTTTTGGCTTGAGGAGTTTGCTGCGCCCTACTACGTTTTCAAAGATGCTGGCGCCGATATTGTGTTGGCCTCTCCTGCTGGCGGTCAGCCTCCACTCGATCCTAAAAGCGATTTGCCTGAATTCCAGACCACGCTCACGACCCGTTTCAAATCCGATAACGCTGCGCAACACGCATTGGCGTCGACCGTCAAACTGGAGACTGTTACCCATGACGATTTCGACGCCGTTTTCTATCCTGGTGGCCACGGTCCTTTGTGGGATTTGGCTGAATCCCGGACGTCGATCCAGTTGATTGAGTCGTTTAACCAGGCAGGTAAACCGATCGCCTTTGTTTGCCATGCACCAGGTGTGCTGCGCCACGTAAAAGCGCCAAACGGCGACCTGTTAATCAAAGGACGCACAGTAACGGGCTTTACGAATGGTGAAGAAGCGGCGGTCGAATTAACGGATGTCGTCCCTTTCCTGATTGAAGATGAGTTTATCGCTTCGGGTGCGCATTATGTGAAAGGCGCGGACTGGATGCCGTTTGTTGTGGAAGATGGCAATCTGGTCACTGGTCAGAACCCGGCCAGCTCAGAAGAGGCTGCGGTAAGATTGTTGAAAAAACTGAACGCATAAACATGCCAGAGAACACAGAAGCCAGGGTTTAGCCTGGCTTCTGTCAATCTGTCAGATATCCAGCTCAACCCAAACCGCAGCATGATCTGAGCCGGCATTGACCGGTTTTTTCAGTTCCGCATAGGTTTCCCACTTTGCCGGACGCACGCCAGGCCACATGCCTTTGCGGTACACGCCGCCCTGCGTCACTTTTTCCCATAAGGCGGGCGACAACAAAATATAGTCAATCTTGTTGCTGGCGGTACAACTTCCCCAGGTGCCGGGGTAACCGCCGTTATCAAATTTTTCATGGGTAAAGATGTCACGCAAATCCGTCTCTTTAAGCAACGGTGCCAGCGTCTGGCTGTCTGGTGTGTCGTTAAAATCCCCCATAATGGCGATAAGCGTTTCACCGTCTTTCACCCGCTGCTGATAAATCGCCTTCACCCGCTCCGCCTGCGCTTTACGACGGGCATCAGAGCTATCTTTGCTGCCATAACCTTTACTTTTCAGGTGATTAACTAACACATGCAGCGTTTCGCCATTGTTCAACGGGATGGCAAATTCCGGGCAGTCGCGGGAGAAAATCAGTGCGCCTGTGCGGTCTTTATCGTCAACATGACTGCGAATGGTATCGATCGGAAAGGCGTTGGCCGTCATCAAACCGACGTCAATGCCCCGCTCATCGTTACCGTCGATGACCATGACATGTTCGAAGGGTGCGCCTTTGCGTGCTGGCAGGATTTCGCTGTTGAATGCCTGTAACGCGGGTCGGCTTTCCGCCTCCACAACGGCAAGAATATCGGCGCGTAGATCGATCATGACTTGCGCGGTAAGGAGCATGGCGGTTTCATCCACCGGGGCGGATCGCAGTTCCAGCGAACCGACCCAGTCTGCGCGGCCTTCAGCGATAATGCTGATTTTACCGCCATCTTTGGGCCGGGTTAGCAGTTTTCCACGGTTACGACGCAGAATCACGAACGGGCCGGTATCAGACTTCTTCAACCCCAGCTCGTTCATCAATACCACCATTTTTTCCTTTATTTCAGCGGTATACGTTAACTCGCCAAGCAGTGCATTTAACGCGGCAAACTTCTCCAGAATCGGTTTGCCCTCAGCCCAGTCGCTCTGGTTCATGGCCTTCGCACGATCAAACAAGTTCTCAACGTTATAAGAAGCCAGCCGCATTATGCACCCTCCCCTTTATTGCATTAGTCGTCGCAGGATTTCACCGCCAGTTTGTTTTCCTGCCAGCCGTAACAGGTTGCTTTCAGCACCGTCGGTTTCGCCTCATACAGAACCAGTAACCGCTGCCCGGATATATTGATCTTCCAACTGATACTGGCGGCAGTTTTTCCTGTCAGGCGCTGCGGACGGTTATTTTCATTCAGCCCGTAAATATCGATTTGTTCAGCCGCAGCGCCAAATTGCACCGTGACGGCCAGCAGCGGACGATCGTGCCAACGCCACTCCTGAAGCACCAACAGTGACGGGGCCCAGGCGTCCGACCATGCCGTTGACCATACAGACTGAATGTTGCCGTTATTCTGTTTTTCAAACAGCGCCAAATGTGACGTGCGGGCATCCGGCGTTCCCTGTTCCCAGGCGACCCAACGTGCCGTGCCCTCTGCATCGTTGTCTGCCTGGCTGAGATTACGCACAGGCGACGCCATCAACTGATTTACCGCATCCGGGAGGGTCTCCGCTGCCGGGCAAGAAAATATCACCAGGCTGGTCAGTGCGCCTGCAAGCCGTAACGCATTCATTTTATTCATTTTGATACAGGTCCCAGTGCTGAATTCGGCGGCACAATAACAATGGATTGCAGATTGATAATACCCGCTGTTTTATCGGTAATTGCGCTAAGCGGTAGCCCGGTCAGACTGGCGTAGGCGGCGCGGCTCAAGTCAAGAACGCGCGCCATTGAGCCATCACCGGCACCACGATCGTTAACCTTGACGATAACGGAGCGTCCTTGATACGTCAGCTTGAGTTTGGTCCCAAGCGGAACGTCATGCCACCTTTCACGCGGCAATAATGCAGCGGTAAAGCCTGTGTGCATATAAATATCCCCACTTGCCGTCATTTTATTAATAAAGAAATCTGAATAGGTCGATGCCAGCCCGGATACGGGAAGTCCCATTTTTCACTCCACTATTCTTAAAAAAGTAACGAACACACTCGTTTAGCCGTTGCGCTGATAATACGCGTATCCGTTATTTCAGTGATAAAAGTATCTGTGTGGGAAATTTAAAAATACACGCTATTCGGATTATTCTTAATTCCGTTTCTGCTGCAATGAATGCCACCATTTTATTTCTCAGATCCCTAAAAACGGTGGGTCACTCATTATGGAAAAGCGTAAAAAGCGTGCCCTGGAAACGGTAAAATGGCGCAGGATGGCTTCTCTCTGTTTGTATTGATTAATCCACAATTACAGGACATAACCCCTACCGCAATGATGAAAAATATCAAAAAAAGCCTCGTGCTCAGCATGATCGTCGACAAGAAAAAGCGGACCTACGATGACGATAAACTCGATTCTCTGCGGGATCGTCTGCTGGACAGAGCTGGCGGGCCGGTTGGTTTACACACGATGGCGCTACCGCTGTCCGGCAGCACGCTTCTCACGATGTTTAGCTATATGATGTGGCAGGTTCCGTTATGGATGGCGCTATTTCGCTGGTTTGGCTGGCCGGAATTTAAACTCTTTGCCGGGATCCTGCCTGCGGCAATGGTATATATCCTGCTGCTCTACGCTGCGGCGCTTTTTACCGCCAAGGGTTTTCTGCGCGCGTTTAGATTTTTTCTCATCCTTATTTTGCTGACCGCATTGGGCACGCTGATCAATTTCATCGCGGCTGTTTCCCCCTGGCTGACAGGAACGCCGAGCCACACTACCCATCTCGTTACCGCTGTGCTGGCAGTGATATTCAGTGGCTGCGCCTTTATATGCCTCAACAGCGTGATGTTTTACCGCACTAAGGCGTTTTGCCTGCATAACCATCTATGGCGCGGGCAGCTCAAACGTGCACACCAAAAAGAGCGGCGGAGAGTCACACGAAAACACGGATAGTACTTATTCCGGCATTAACCGCTGGCACACCTCGCGCACAAACTGGCGCAACCAGCGCTGCGCCGGATCCACTTCTGAACGCGGATGCCACAGCTGCGATACGGTGATCCGGTGAGTTTTCACCGGCAGTTCGAACACATGAAAGATATCTTCTGTCGCCGGGCTAATCAGAAAAGAGGCCGGGATCAACGCCACCAGATCGCTTGAGCGCGCGACGGCCAGCGCAGCGGGAAAACCCGGTACGACAGCCGCAATGTTGCGCGTTAATCCGTGTTCCGCCAGCCCGTCATCCACCGGGCCGCTCAGCAAACCGCGCCGGGACGCGACAACATGACCCCAGGCCACATACGCTTGTGGTGTGACGGCGTTAAGCTGTGCCAGCGGGTGCGTTTTTCGCACAACCCCCACAAACCGATCCCGAAATAACGCCTGGACGCGGATCTCCGGCCCCATCTCCCCCAGTACGCCGATTTCCAGATCGACAAGCCCTTCGCGCAACGGTCTGGCGCTCTTTTCCGCTTTTGGCAGAAAGCGCAGCAGCACGCCCGGTGCGATGGCTGCCGCTTCTGCAATCAGCGTCGGGCCGAAGGCTTCCACAAAACCGTCGTTGGCGCGCAGCGTAAATACCTGTTCCAGATGCGCCACATTCATGCCGGGTAACGCCGGGCGCAATACCGATCGAGCTTCAAAGACCGCATTTTGTGTCCGCTCACGAATCCCTTCCGCGTAAGGGGTGAGCACCATGTTGCGCCCTGCCCGCACCAGTAACGGATCGCCAGTCGTCTCCCGCAAACGGCTTAACGTGCGGCTCATGGCCGACGCGCTCAGCCCCAGGCGACGCGCGGCGGATGCAACGCTTCGCTCAGCGAGCAGAACATCCAGCGCAAACAGCAAATTGAGATCGGGTTCGGTCATCACAGTTTGTTTCTCATTGATGATTATCAGATATGGCGTTTGCTGCATGTTATCAATGCAACTGCTGCGTCTTCCGCCTTATCTTGCGCGCATTTAAGGTTATCGCAAGCACAAATTCAGAGAGGTCGAGATGGAATTATTTACCGATAAACCCGGCGATGAAGGCTTACAGGGGCGTCAACGGGCGCTGGCGATGATCGCGGTGATGACGAGCACCACCATGGCGGTGTTTGATGGCGCGATGGTGAATATTGCCCTGCCGCAGATAGCCCGACTGCTTAATGTGACAGCGGGCAATGCGGTGTGGGTGGTTAACGCGTATTTGCTTTCCACCGCCATGACGCTGGCCATCTTTGCGGCGCTGGCGGTAAGAACAGGTTTTCGCGCCCTGTTTGCCGCCGGGCTGGGGCTGTTTACACTGGCCTCGCTGGGGTGTGCGGCGTCTACGTCGCTGGAGATGCTGGTTGCCATGCGCATTTTGCAGGGAATGGGCGGCGCGGCGACACTGAGCATAGCGCCCGCTATCTTGCGTTCTGTCTTCCCCACCCGCCTGCTGGGACGCATTCTCGGCATCAATGCATTATTGATTGCAACAGTGACGGCACTCTCGCCGGTGATCGGCGGTGCGTTGCTGGCGACGGTGGGCTGGCAATGGCTCTTCGCGATAAATATCCCGCTGGGATTGATCGCCATCATGTTGACGCTGCGTGTGCTGCCCGGTAAATCGCACTTTACGGCTGGCCCCTTTGATGTGACGGGCGCGGTACTGTCCGCAGCCATGCTGGGCGCGGTGATCATGGCGGCAGACGCCTTTTCGCGACCGAATGCGCTACTCGACGCCGTCGCGTATGCCGCTATCGCCGTGTTTGCCGGGCTGGCGTTTATCCGCCGCCAGCAGCGCGCGCCACAACCGCTTCTGCCGCTGACCTTGTTTGCGGAGCCGCGTTTTTCCCTGGCGGCGCTGACCTCCCTGGCTTCGTTTATCAGTCAGGGGATCACCTTCATCGTACTGCCTTTTTTATTCCAGAACGTGTATGGCTACAGTGCGTTTACCGCCGCACTGCTGTTCACCGCCTGGCCGGTGGGGATCATTCTCGTCGCACCACATGCCGGACGGCTGGCAGATCGTTATGCGCCAGCGATCATCTCGACTGTCGGCTTATGCCTGTTCGCCGTCGGGCTGATGCTGCTGGCCCTGCTGCCCGATCGGGCGCAGATGTGGGATATCAGCTGGCGTGGGCTGGTCTGCGGTATCGGTTTTGGCTGTTTTCAAAGCCCGAATAACCGCGAAATGATGGCCAATGCCCCACGGGAACAGAGTGGTTACGCCTCCGGTATCCTGGCGATCATGCGCACCTTCGGCCAGTGCCTTGGCGCGGCCTTTGTCGGCGTGATTTTTGCCGTCTGCGCGCGCCCTGGCGCGCCAGCTCAGGATGCGTCCGCCATCCGCCTGGGGTTATGGCTTGCCGCAGTGGCTACCGTACTCGCTATCCTTTTCAGCCTGAGCCGCATCCGTCTCGCTCAGGCTAAATCTGAGTAAAAACGTTTTAAAATCGTCATAGCCCGCCGCGGCGCTGGCTAACGCCCTGGCATGCTTCCATTCGTGGAAAGGCGGCGTGGCATGGTGATGTGTTTCATAAGCGATGTGCGCATAGTTGATAAAATTAACCAGAAAGGCGCGATAAAAATTATGCGGCTCATCGATATACCGCTCATAGTGACGGAAAAACGTCACCGCCAGATGGTGAAAATAGCCATCCCGATAGCGACATTCAAAACAGAGCAAAGAAAGCATAAACGGGAAGTCATAGAGCATATCGCCGCAATAGCGCATGCGATCGATAAACACCAGCTCATGCTCCGGCGTCACCAGCAGATTGCGTAAATGGAGATCCCCGTGAATACGGGTGAAATAGCCGTAGGTGGCTGCATTGCGCTTCCCTGGCGGCGTTTGCCGTCTTGCGGCGCATATCGCCTCGTAATGTTCAATCGTGATAACTCCGTTCCAGTGAACCTGCCCCAGCACATCGGCGAGCTGCACCATTAACGATGACGCATGCGCCTCTTTTGCCAGCTGGCAGCTCTCCAGCGTTTCACCCGCAACAAACGGGTAACGGAGGGTATTGCCCTGTAACTGGCTGCGCACATGTCGGGGAAAACTACAAAACTGGCGATGCAGCGCGTTAGCGTCGGTGGCCAGATGGCAGGTCTTGGTGACACAAGCTGTCGGCTGAATCACGGTTTGTATGCGTCCATGCAGCGGGGTTTCGATGTCGCTATCGTTGAACATAAACCCGGCCAGCTGTTGCCGGTAATCATCATAGGCAGCGCTGTCTACGTTTAACATCCCGGTGACATGTCCTTCGGCGATTTTGAAGGTGCTTTTCACGGGCGCGATGGGATCATAATAAGCCCCGCGCCCCATCCTGAACGGCGGTTCGGACGCGCTGTCGCTTTCATGAAGGGGAAGTTCCAGATAGTCGAGGCCCAGTTGCCGCATGGTGGCGGTGAAACAATCCGGTACGACGGCGTCCGGTAACGCGGCGGCGAAAACCGGCCCGGAATGGCACTGCTGGCGGAGATAATGGCGCAGATAGTGTGTAGCGGCGGCAAGCGAAGCCCCCGAGTCAACGAAATCGACCACCAGCCAGGTGCTCTCTGCAGGCCTGTTTTCGGTCGGGATAAAGCGCTGAAGATGGTGCTGAAATGCCGTGTACTGCTCCGCGGATAACGGTGTTCTTAACAGCGGGACCGCTTCGCCCGGATAATTATGGCGAAAGCCGCTCAGGGGCAAAATAATGACCGACCCGGGGCCTAAATAGCATTCAAGAAACGCCATTAACGGCGTTGGTGAACGCCCGATGCCCACAAAAATAACCGGCCAGAATGGCGCGACCTTATCAATCAGCGCCAAACCGAGGCGTTTCAGTTGTTGGTATTCAAAGGGTGTCACTGTTAACCCCTCTCTTACCCGGCTATTCACTACTGTCTGCATACGTGATTACCTGTCTTCTTTGCGACAAAACAGCTTCAGCGCGGCGTCTTAAACCATAAGTTCCCGTTCGGGGTGACGCGCAGAAAATAGCTGTACAGCGCCCCCGTACAGTTAACGGCGCTCTTTAATAATAACGCGCTATACAGACTCAGCGGGTTGCCGCCACGGCGAAAAAAAAGCTTCATAACCGGGCAATGCAATACACAGACATAGCAGCCGATCAGCGCCAGCATAAGAAGGACGGCAGGCCAGCAGTTAAGCACCAGCAGACAGCACAGCGCGGCCGCCGTTAGCAGGGGGCCAAAAGGCCATTGCAACATCTGGAACAGGCGCCTGACCTGCAAGAGTCGCAAGCGTGGATCGGTGTTTTTCTCGCGCATCAGCTTCAGCAGCGAAGTGATATCCCCTGCATGCCAGCGTGCAGCCTGCCGCACGCTGACGGGAAAAAGGGCAACGGTAGAGCAGTAATCGAAGTAAGGCGTCGGCCTTGCGTAGACATGATTCATTACCGCCTGGTAGCCGAATAACAGATCCTCGGTGACCGTTTCGGTGGGTAGAGGGTGTTGGGCAAAGTAGCGCGCTTCAATAAACAAGCCGTGACCAACGCAATATGACAAATTCACCGCGCGTTGCCGCCGGTGGTTTTCTAACAATGACGGCAATTCATGGCTCATCATCCAGCGAGTCTGGAAAATGGCCGAGGCTTTCCCCAGCAGAGAGAGCCTGGCAAAGTTGGTCGAATAGACCGGCAGCATCTGGTAGATCTTTTCATCATGCGTGTCTTGCGCAATATACTCACACCCGCGTATGTCGGGGCGAGAATCGGCATCGAAAATAGCATAATAGACAGGTAATCCGCCCTCTCCTGTTTCGGCTTGCAACTGCGCCACGGCATAATTGATCTGATGCGCTTTATTGCCGGTCAGCAACGGGTAATGAATCAACCCGATCTGCTCCGACAGATGCGGCTGAATATGCTGCCAGGTTTTATTCTCCGTCGCGCCCCCCTCTCTCTGCGTGGTGATAAACACCAGCCGGCTTGTGGGGTGCGCGGCAAGAATACGGCTAAAATATGCAATGGTTTCCTGGATAATCGTGTGTTCATCCAGCACGGGAATCAGAAAAATGAATCTTTTTTGCCTTTTACCCCGTAGCGGCTTGCGGGTTTCATGGGTAATAAACGCGATACTGGTTCGTATATTTCGATATTGCTTGATATTGACAACGATAAATATAAAAACCAGAAAAGTAAGCGCGCCATATATTATTGTCATGTGCTTTAACCCTTTTGGGCGTATTTAATGTACAGGTCACAGTCAATACCCGCACTCCCCTGTTGCGTCGTGTCATTCAGCCAGTGATTCACCTGTTTTACCTTTTCATCGGTGGTTAATTGACCCGTAATGGAAAGCACCGGAATATGGGTGAAAGAGGCAAACAATTGTTGATAGGCGTAACGCGTATCGTCTAAAAACTGTGTATCGCGCCAGAATGCCGGTAAACCGCGAGAGATACCGCTGACTATCTTGTTATTCTGCCGGGCGATCGATTCGCTACTGACGATATCGACATAAATCACCCGTGTAGGCAAAGGCAAACTGCCGTCTGCGATTTTTTCGTGATATTTGCGCACGGTGCTTTCAAACATATCGAGCGAGGTCAGACGGCTATAGGCCCAGGCATAGCAGAGATGGGTTAAATACGAGCGGTCAAAGAAGCGAAAAGCCTTGTCCTGCATACGCTGACTTTCGTGTTCGATAAACCAGTTATTGATGTATTCGACCTCTTCAAGCGTACGTCCATTACCGGGGAAGTCCTCCCTTTTGAGCACTTTCCCCAGCTCGAAGCAGATTGCCTCGCCCTGCGCCGCCAGTGCGTTAATCAACAAACTCTTCCCCGCACAGGGCAGCCCTTCAATAAAGATCATTGGCATTTGTCCTCAAAAACACGTCGTGCTTTTTCAATTTCTGCATGAGGATCAATACCCATTGCGCGAAGCGTTGTGTGGCAAAAATGGAAAACAAAGCAATCCAGCGCCAGCCCTATTTTCATCTGTAATTGAATCGCCCGGCGGCAAAAATCGTCATCCGTGTAATAACCCGAATCAAAAGACTCATCCAGCAATCCGACCCTGTCGAGGACATCGCGTTTCATTAATAAACAGTGGCCGTATGCGCTGGCGATGGGTTGTGAGCGGTGTTTATTTTTCTCATAGAGTTCTGCGGAAAACTGTTCGATATCGCTGGTAAGAGAATCAAAATCAACCAGCAGCGGATTGGTGCAATCGGTTGAGGCAAATGCTCGGTTAGTCAATGGGGCAACGATGTCATAGGTATTTAAATGGGCAAGCATGCGTTGCAATACGTTCGCGGGCAGGATGACATCATTATTGGCAAAGAGCACAAATTCGTTCTCCACCCGTGATAACCCTTGATTCATACCGGTGGTGTAGCCAAGATTGCTCTCGTTAGTGATAAGCGTGGCGTCCAGATTTCTCAGGTATCGCCGCATAGTTTCATCACTGCCGTTATCAATGATAATAAGGCGGTTAGCTATTTGCCCGGTTAATGAGTTAATGAAGAGTATCGTTTTTTCCATTTGATTAAAAATTGGCACCACCACGTCAATATGCATATTCGCTCCCACGATTATTTACCGGAACTGAAGCCCGCCGAAATATATTATATAAGGTCAGGCCACCATGGTTTTGGCCGCAGACAGCGGGCACGAAAAAGATAAATAACAATAAAAAAGCGTAAAGAAATAGCCTGCCAGGGAATGGCCTATATGCCTCTTTCCGGCGTATCGTGATTCAGAGGATCAAATAAAAGTATTAGCGGACTGTACGCAGCCTGCAATATTTTTTGTTGCAGGCTGCGTAAACGAGCCCGTTTAACAGACTACGCGCGGGTTTCGGGCGTTCAATCCATCATCCCTTTAAGTTTAGCCAGCAGATACGCCGCCACCGACGTGGCATCGCTGATAACGCCGTCGCGGATCAACGCTTCAAACTCGCGGATGGGCATTTTGCGGGCGGTCAGTCCAACCTCTTCCGGATCCAGCGACTGCTGGTCATAGTGCAGATTTTCTGCGAGGAAAATATGGTAGCCCTGGCTTGAGTATCCCTGCGCCAGTTTCTGGTAACCAACATGGCGCATTGTCCCGGCCACCAGCCCGGTTTCTTCCCGTAACTCACCGGCGGCAACCTCGCCGGGATCGGCATCAGGATTGCACTCCCAGGCACCTTGCGGCAGCTCGATCGTTTGCTGCTTTAGCGGATAGCGGAACTGCTCCACAACATAAAGCGAGTCGCCCTCTCTGGCGATAATCACCACAAAATCGGCTTTCTCAACCACCGAGTAGATCCCTTCGTTGCCATCAGCCCGCAGGATCCGGTCTTCACGCAGACGCATCCATTTATTGCGATAAATTTCCGTGGTGGTCAGCGTTTTGATACCGGTCATCGTTATTCTCCTGGCGTCGCCATTATTGACATCTCACTCTGTTATCCCTCTTTTATCATCAACCGGTCCGCTCCCAACCTGCAATTGTTCTGATTTTTTTCACTCAAAACGATCAACTCTGTCGGTCTGAAAGGGGTTAGCAAAATAACAAATAAGAAATGATTGATTAAAGTTCATGCAACATTCACCCTTTTAAGGTACATTTCATTCGAAAGCCGGACGTGAATGGCGCATCCGTATCGCCAGGCGCTCAGGATGCACAAACTGAGGACAAAAGCGCACGGTTATTGTGGGAAAGCGCAGATATTTCATCGGGTTAGTTTTTGTGTTATCAGTATTCCCCCTCATCTTTGACGGGGTGCTTTATCCGCATTCCAACCCATACAGAGGCTGATAATGGAATCTATCGTTTATGTTGTCGATGATGATCATGCCGTCAGGCAATCTCTCGTCCGGTTGCTGGCGTCGGAGGGTTACCCCGCTGTCGATTTTCCTTCCGCCGAGTCCTTTTTCGCCGATCCTCTGGTTTCCGCCCCTTCTGTGCCTTCGTGCCTGATCCTCGATCTGAATATGCCGGTTGCCGACGGTTTTGACGTGGCGGGGGTACTGAAAGATCGCGGGCGCGATCTGCCCATTATCTTTCTCACCGGGTACGGCACCATTCCGCTGACGGTACGGGCGATGAAAGCCGGTGCGCGGGAGTTTTTGACCAAACCGGTGGAGCCGGAACGGCTGTTGTCTGCGGTTGCCGAGGCGCTGAACGTGGCAGAGAAAGAATTTGCACAACAGCAGGAGCACTTCGCCCTCAGGCAGCGCCACCTCTCCCTGACGCCGCGTGAACAGGAAGTGTTTGAGCTGGCCATTAGCGGCCTGCTGAATAAGCAGATCGCCGCCGAGCTTGGGGTCAGCGAAATCACCGTCAAAGTGCATCGCCGCCGGGTAATGGAGAAAATGCAGGCCCGCTCTCTCGCCGATCTGGTTCACGCTGCGGGCACCCTGCACATTGCCAAATCCCGTAGCCGCTAATCCCCCGCCACGGGTAATTCGAAGGTAAACAGGCTGCCGAACGGTTGCCTTGCCTGCGCGTGAAGTTTGCCCTGATGACGTTCAATGATCGCATGGCTGATGGTTAACCCCATCCCCATTCCCTGCGGTTTGGTGGTGTAGAACGATTCAAACAGCCGCGCCTGCACATCCGCATCCATTCCGCTCCCGGTGTCGGCAATCTGGCAACTGACGGTTTCCGGTTGCGGGTTTTGCGTGTGCAGCGTCAGGATCCGTGGGCGCGAATCCACATCGCTCATCGCTTCAATGGCGTTCATCACCAGGTTCAGCAACACCTGCTGGATCTGCACACTGTCGCCATAAACGAGACTGTTACCCGCCTGTAGAACGTATTCAACGGTAATACGTCGGCGCTCCAGTTCGCTGCGCGACAGGGTCATAATATGGCGGAGCAACACGTGCAAATCGACGCGTTCCAAAACAGGCGTCTGCCGCCGCGTCAGGGATTGCAGGCTGCGGATCACTTCACCTGCGCGCTGACCTTCACTGATGATCTCCGCCAGCCCGGTACGCACATTCTCTACCGGTATCGGGTCGCGATTCAGCCAACGCAGACTGGCACCCGCATTGGCGACAATCGACATCAGCGGCTGGTTGATTTCATGGGCGATGGAGGACGTCAGTTGCCCGACCGTGGTGGCCCGTGAAACCCGCGCCAGTTCTGCCTGTGCAACGCGCACGGCGTCCTCGTTTTGCCGCTGCGCGGTAATGTCGGTGATGGTGCCGAAATACTCATACACCGCGTTACCCGCACCCACCGGATCGCCGATACCCAGAATGTACCGACACTCGCCGTCGGCGCGGATAATACGGAACTCAGCCTGCATCGTCAGGCCATCCGCAACGCTGCGGGTGACCAGCTCGCTGATATGCGGGTGATCGTCCGGGTGCACAAAAGTGAGAAACTCCGCCATCGAAATCAGTTTCTGCTTCTCCGGCAGACCGAGGATGCGTGCATACTCTTCGGACATGTGCATCAGATCCTGCTCCAGCTCCCAGCGCCACGTCCCGGTATGGCTGATTTGCTCGCCGAGCATCAGCGACGTCTGGCTGGCGCGCAACTCTTTCTCTACCCGACGGCGCTGAACGTTCTCTTCCAGCAGTTTGGCATACAAACGCGCGGTTTCCAGCGAAACGGCGGCATGCGCGCCCAGCAGGTTTACCACGCGGGAGTGTTCCGCGGTAAACACCTCCGGCATCAGGCGATTTTCCAGATATAACACCCCCACCAGCCGCGCCTGCTTGAACATCGGCACGCACATCACCGCCGCGCCGGAAGTGAGCAGATAGGGATCCTGACTGAACGGGCTGTACTCTTCCGGCCTGCCGGTACGGATCTCCTGCCCGGTGCGGATCACTGCCGCCAGCACCGACAACGGCATATCGGTCGCCATCGGCATCTCTTTCATCACCCGCACGCGCACGCCGTCGTTGCTGGTATGCGCGCTGGCTTCGATTTCCGGGATATTGTCGTTGAGCACGCGGATCAGTAACCCCCGCTGCGCGCCCGCCCGTTCCAGCAGCATGGTCAGCAGAATGTGCATCAACCGTTCCAGGTTAATCTCTTCCGACAGCGCGCGGGAGGCTTTAATGATGCTTTGCAGATCGCGAATCTCTTCATTTTGCGCAAAGGCAATGGTGTCGTAAGGCGTACTTTCCGCCGGTGCCACCAGATGCGGGTGCTCCTGTTCAAGCTGGCGAACTTTCGCCCGTGCCCCGGTTCGGGCCCAGGCGGCTATCGCCCCACGAAAGTGCGCATCAGCCGTGGTGTGGTAGCCGCAGGCCAGCGCAAAACGCCCGGCCAGTTCATGGGAGAGCGCATTGCTGGGGTTAAATCCCGCTTCGCGAGAGAGCCTGATGGCTTTTTCGTACTGCGCCAGTGCGATGCTGTTCATGCCATCGAGACGCACGATCTCGGCATACACCAGCGCTTCTTTATCGCTGAACGTGCCGGGGTTCACCCGTGCCCAGTGGGCTATTTTGTTGTAGTGCGTGTTCAGGCGCAGACGGTGTTCGGCGGAAAAGGTATCCGGCGTCAGTTGCATCGACAGCGACAATGCGCTGTAAAGGTGGAGATCCAGCAGATTGATATGTCCCGGTGCGGACCAGGCATGTTTCTCCGCTTCGGGCAGCGCCTGCCCGGCCTGAGCGTACTCGCCGGCAAAGAAGTGCGCCATCCCGCGGTAGAGCCAGAACCAGAACTGCATGGTCGCAGGTGGCGTATTCGGCAGTAGTGACGCCGGGAGCACCGCTTTACCGCTGAACACGCCTTCCGGTTGCCGCAGAAACTCGACAAAGTGACGTTGTAACTCCAGAACCGTATCCATATCCTGATAACGGGTTTCCCGCACAAACGCCAGCCCGCGTTCAATGGTGCTCAGGACGCTGTCGAGGTGATCGCCGCGACTCAGGCTATTGCTCACCTGGCGGAAGGTGGCAAAACAGGCAATGGTGAGATCGCCATGGGCCACGGCTGCGCTGAAACAGGCTTTTGCATACTCCACGCTGCGCGATAAGGGCTGCGTCCAGACGCTGATCCGGCCCAGTGGCATCAATGTCTTGGCGGCGTATTCGTGTAAAGCGTGTCGTGTGACCAGATCGTGCGCCAGCGTGCCGTATTTCAGCCCCAGATGATATTCGCCATAACGTTCGCCAATCAGCACGCCAAACCACGCCAGCGCGGAAGTGGATGCCCCTGTCAGACCGCGTTCCAGTGTCAATTGCAGCATCTGGCAGAGCAGCAAAAAATGCAGACGCGGGCAGATAAAACTGGCGTACAGACTGGCGCTCGCCAGCAGGTTCATTAACGCATCGGTTTCACGGTGGTTCATGCGCGGCAGCGCCATAAACAGGCTGGCGGGATGTTCCCCCACCCGCGCGTGCATGCTCTGCCAGGCATCATCGCACTCTTCCGCATCGGGCCAGCGGTTCAGGTGAATACCGAATACCGACAGCCAGCACAGCGTGGTCTCCAGCGCCAGCGGATAGCTGGACTGGCGGATATGCACTTCCGCCAGCAGGTTTGCCGCCAGCGCTTTTTCTGTCAGCCCGCCCGGCGCTGCCAGTAGCTTTTCACACAGACTGCGGGCGGTGGCGAGATGCCCCAGCAGAAATTCGCACTCCGCCTGTTGCAGATCGAGGGCAAACAGCGCGGTGCGGTCGGGGCTGAGAATGCGCGCGGTGTGTAAATACCCCAACGCGGAGCGGTAATCACCGGTACGCTTTGCCCGGCGAGCCGCGAGTTCGCTCAGCTCACTGAACATCCGCTGTTGCGGCGGTGGCTGAACGCAGTCAATGGCCGCCGTGACATGGTGAATGGCGCGGAATAACACGTCATTCCCGGCGGCCTGCCGTGATGTCTCCGCCAGCAGCGTGGCGGCGGTCAGGTGCAACTGACGGCGTGCTGCCGGATCCAGCAGCGCGGCGGCAGCCTCCTGAATGCGCTCATGAGGAAACGCATACTCTTCCGCACCGAGGGTAATCAACTGTACCAACACAGCCGGGTGCAGCCGGTAGCGCACATCGGTTGGTGACATCCCCAGTATCTGGCCAATCAGCGATAGCCCCCCGGTTGTGCCCAGACAGGCCATGCTGCCCAGCAATATGCGGGTTTCTTCCGGCATATGCGCCAGTTGCTGTAGCACCAGGCCTATCACGTTTTCACTGTAATGCCGGGCACGGATAGCCTCGAGATCGTACTGCCATTTGCCCTGATAAGGGTTATGGCTGACCAACCCATCTTCGGCAATGCGCTTAAAAAACTCATGGACAAACAGCGGGTTACCGCCTGTTTTTTCGTGGATAATCTTCGCCAGATCCACCGTTGCCGCCGGGCGTGTCTGAAAGAGGGTCGCCAGCCATCGGGAGACCGCTTTGCCGGAGAGCGGCTGCGGCACGCTTTCCACCGTTTGCCGGGCGGCATGGCGCAGTCGGGTTAACGCGGCCTCAAACGTCTTGTCCTGTAACGACGGTAGATCCCGGTGTGAGACCACCAGCAACAGCGGTAACCCGCTGCTGTTTTGCAACAGGTATTCCAGTAATTGCAGGCTGGCATCATCAAGCCAGTGCAGGTTGTCGATCAGCAGCACCAGCGGGCGGCCTGGCGTGGCGAACACGTTCACCAGGCACAGCACCATATGGTTGAAGCGCGCGCGGGAATCCAGTGAGAAGGTGTCGACAAACGATCCCGGTGGGTTGCCAATCAGTAAACCCAGCTCCGGCGCCAGGCTGGCTGCCAGTGCTTCGTAACCACGCAGCGCGCGGGAGAGCCGCGATTGCCATTGCGCCACCTCTTCCGCCGGTAACCCCAGCAAATGCAGCGCCAGCGAGCGAAACGCCGCCGTCAGTACGCCCAGTGGTACAACGTGTGACGACTGCTCAGCCTTACCGAGCGCAATCAGCGTGGGACGACGCTGGAAGGCCTTCAACGCCGAGGCCATCAGCGAGGATTTTCCCATGCCTGATGGGCCGCTAATGATCGCCAGCATTTGTGCGCCGCGCTGATTCACCTCTTCCAGTGCGGCGACCAGTTCACCCGCCTGCGGATGGTCACGGTACAGCGTGTCGGCAAAGTGCAGCGCCGGGGAGCGATCCTGTAAAGCAGGCGTAAACAGCGCGATGCCGTGATCGGCGGTGAGCGTCGCCTGGCAACGGCGCAGATCGGCAATTAACCCGTCGATGCTCTGGTAGCGTTTTTCCGGCGATTTGGCGAGCAATTTCAACACAATCCGCGACAGCATCTCCGGCACGTCTTCGCGCACCGTATGCGGTGGCGAGGGCTCGGAAGCGATATGGTGTAATGTCCACTCCGCCTGCCCGCCTTCGCTGAGATCAAAGGGCAATACGCCGGTGAGCAGCGCATAAAAGACAATGCCGAGACTGTAGAGGTCGCTGCGGCTGTCCACCGCGTGGTGCGTGCGGGTGGTGTGCTCCGGCGACATATAGGCCAGCGTCCCGCCGGAAAGCGGCAACCAGCTCTGGGCCAGTTCTCCGGCGGTACTTGTCGTCAGGCCGAAGCCGCCTAACCGACAGCCGTCGTCGCCGAGAAAAAGATTACCAGGCTTAATATCGCCGTGGATCAGGTGGTGTTGGTGCATCTGGCGCAGCGGTGCGCAAAGCTGTACCGCCAGCGCCAGCCAGTCGGCAACCGAGACCAGGGGTTGGGTCGCCATGCGGCTTAACGGCTTAAAGGGGAACGCGGGATACACCAGCGCATAACGGCCATGGTATTGCGTGCTGGCGATGGGTTTGACCGCCCAGCGGCTGTCGAGATACGGGCGCAGGGCAAATTCATTTTTGAGGAGCTGGCTGGCGCGGGGTTCCGTCTCGTCGCTGACGGCAGTGGCAAGAATAAAGGTCTCATCGGCCTGTGGCTGGCGCACGTTCATCCAGACAATGCATCCCTCCTGCGCCAGCGGCGTGTAGATGGCGTCATCCTGAAGCGTAAACGGCTGGCCCTCGTCGGTTTCGCCCGCCGTGGGTTGCCGGTGCAGCCGATCTTTCCCGCTCATGGTTTATCCTCGCCCGGCGTCAGCACGCGCTGAATATGTTCCAGCAGGATATCGATATCGATGGGTTTGCGTAAAAAAGCCACGGCACCCGCGTGTCCCGCGTACCGTGGCCAGGTTTCCTCGTCATGACCGGAGATAAAAATCACCGGCGGCGGCGTCGGGCTTTGCTGCAATGCCTCGAACAGCGCCGCCCCACTCATGCCTTTCAGTTTTATGTCGACAATCACCAGCGCGGTGTCGTTACGCGCCGGAATGTCGTTGAGAAATGCCTCAGCAGAAGCGAATGTCAGCGTGGCGTAGCCATCGGATTGCAGCAAATTGCTCAAACCGCTGCGTACGGAGGGTTCATCATCAACAATGGCAACACGCTGTGTAAGCGTCATTCGTTATCCTCGGGCATCGGGCATCGCTAATGCGGCGGCGAGTCTGAACGTTCAGGCTGCGGCGCGCCGCTGATTTTGGGCACGCACTCATGGCGAAACCACGCCAGAGTTAAGGGTTCGCGGGCGATCAGCCTGCGAATGGCCGGAACCAGTTGCTCCCCCACCAGCATGCCAAACAAACCGAACAGCGCCACCACCGGCGGTGCGGGCGAGTGAACCTTCAGTAAAGCATAAATCCCCCCAGCCAGAACACCGACAAGGAGTGAGACAATCCAGGATTTCATAGACTTACCCTGCGCTTGAGTGTGTTATCAGCGTGGCAATCAGTTGCTCACCCAGCAGCATGCCGAGCAAACCGACCAGTGCAATGGCAGGCGGCGCGGGAGAGCGCACTTTCAGCAGTGCGTAGATCACACCCATCAGCACGCCTGCGGCGAACGATATCAGGCCGATATTCATGACTTTCTCCTGCCGGGAATAGAACGAAGGAAGAGCGCTGACCGGCGGGTACCGGCCAGCGAGGCGCTTAACGCGCCGGAACCGGAGCCAGCGTGCGGTGACCGGCTTTGGCTCTGGACGGCGCTTTGTGCACCATGGTGTAGGCGTAATCCACGCCCATGCCATACGCGCCCGAGTGCTCTTTCACAATCGCCATGACCGCGTCGTAAGTTTTGCGGTGCGCCCAGTCGCGCTGCCACTCCAGCATGACCTGCTGCCAGGTCACAGGGATGACGCCCGCCTGGATCATGCGCTGCATCGCGTAGTCGTGCGCTTCTTTTGACGTGCCGCCAGAGGCGTCCGCCACCATGTAAATTTCGTAGTCGCCTTCCAGCATGGCGCACAGCGAGAAGGTGTTGTTGCACACTTCTGTCCACAGACCGGAGACCACCACTTTGCGTTTGCCGTTAGCGGCCAGCGCATCGCGCACTTTCTGGTCGTCCCAGGAGTTCATGGAGGTGCGTTCCAGAATATCCTGCTCCGGGAACACATCCAGCAGTTCAGGATAGGTGTTGCCGGAGAAGCTTTCGGTTTCCACAGTGGTAATGATCGTCGGGATATTGAAGACCTTCGCGGCTTTTGCCAGCGCGACGGTATTGTTTTTCAGCACCTGGCGGTCAATGGACTGCACGCCGAACGCCATCTGTGGCTGGTGATCGATAAAGATTAACTGACAGTTAGCCGGGGTCAGGACTTCAAGCTTCGAGGTTGTCATATCAGTACCCATAGAGGTTAAAGTGAAGATCGCTACGTTCAGACAGCAAACGACGGGTCATCGCTATCGTTGGCTGCATGGTAGGTATCCCGCCCCGGCAAAACCATTATCTGATGGTATAACTATCCTTTCGTATACCTATACTTTGGTACAACTATCCTGCGCTTTATTCCCGTCGCCATAATTCCTCCCGATGCTTACCGGCCGCTATGCGCCGCCCCAGACTGGAGGAATGATGGATTCGCTCACACACGCAGAACTGATATTGCTTAATGGCCAGTTTCACACGGTCGATCGCGAAAACCCGTTTGCCGACGCTGTTGCCATCCGTGACGGAAAATTTGTCAAAGTCGGCAGCGCCGCAGAGGTAATGGCCTGGCAGGGCGAGCGCACGAAGATGGTCGATTTGCAGGGCCAGACTGTGATTCCGGGTCTTAATGACTCGCACCTGCACCTGATTCGCGGCGGGTTGAACTACAACCTGGAATTGCGCTGGGAAGGCGTGCCTTCACTGGCGGATGCGCTGCGTATGCTGAAAGAACAGGCGCTGCGTACGCCGTCGCCGCAGTGGGTGCGCGTGGTGGGCGGCTGGACAGAGTTCCAGTTTGCCGAGCGGCGCATGCCGACGCTGGATGAGATCAACGAGGCTGCACCGGATACCCCGGTTTTTATCCTTCATCTTTACGATCGTGCCCTGCTTAACCGCGCTGCGCTGAAGGTGGTCGGTTATACACGCGATACCCCTAACCCGCCCGGCGGCGAGATCCAGCGTGACAGCAATGGCAACCCCACCGGCATGTTGATCGCCCGCCCGAACGCGATGATCCTCTACGCCACGCTGGCGAAAGGCCCGAAACTGCCGCTGGAGCAGCAGGTCAACTCCACGCGTCAGTTTATGCGCGAACTGAACCGCCTCGGCCTGACCAGCGCCATTGATGCAGGCGGCGGTTTCCAGAACTACCCGGACGATTATGAGGTGATTGCTGAACTGCACGCCAAAAAACAGATGACGGTGCGTATTGCCTATAACCTGTTTACCCAGCGTCCGGGGCATGAGCTGGAAGACTTTGAAAAATGGACCGACATGCTGACACCCGGTCAGGGCAGTGATTTCTTCCGCCATAATGGCGCGGGTGAAATGCTGGTGTTCTCCGCGGCGGATTTTGAAGACTTTCTTGAACCGCGCCCGGATCTGGCGCCAGGTATGGAAGAGGAACTGGAACGCGTGGTACGCCATCTGGTCGAACACCGTTGGCCGTTCCGCCTGCATGCCACCTATAACGAATCCATCAGCCGGATGCTGGATGTGTTCGAAAAAGTGAACCGCGAAATCCCCTTTGATGGTCTGCACTGGTTCTTCGACCACGCGGAAACCATTACCGAAGCCAATATTGATCGTGTCAAAGCGCTGGGCGGTGGCATTGCCGTACAACACCGGATGGCGTTTCAGGGCGAGTATTTCGCTGAGCGCTACGGTCAGCAAGCCACGAAACACACCCCGCCGGTAGCGCGCATGCTGGCAGCGGGTTTGCCGGTGGGTCTGGGCACCGATGCCACCCGCGTGGCCAGCTATAACCCGTGGACGGCGCTTTACTGGCTGGTCTCCGGGCGTACCGTCGGCGGTATGCAAATGTACGAAAGCAGTGCGCGACTCGATCGCGATACCGCCCTGTTGCTGTGGACGCAAGGCAGCGCCTGGTTCTCCAGCGAACAGGGGAAAAAAGGCCAGATCAAAGCCGGTCAACTGGCAGACCTCGTGGTGCTGAGTAAAGACTATTTTCGCGTGCCGGAAGAAGAGATCAAAGGCATTGAGTCGGTACTGACGGTGGTGGGCGGCGAGATTGTGTATGCCGCAGGCCGTTTCGGACCGTTAGCACCGCCGGCGATCCCGGTACTGCCGGAGTGGTCTCCGGTGGTGAACGTGCCCGGGCATTACCGCAGCGCTCCGCCACAGGCGGCGCGAGTGGGTCAGGCAGCGGGCGTGCATCACTGTTCCGGGCCGTGTGGGGTTCACGTTCATCAGCACGATATCGCCCGCGGCTCCGCCGTGCCGGTAGCGGATGAGAACGCGTTCTGGGGTGCTCTTGGCTGTAGCTGCTTTGCGTTCTGACATCATGAAAACATCAACGTTTCCGCTCTCTGCGCCCCGTATTGATACGGGGCTGTTATTCCTGCGCCTGACGGGCAGCCTGCTGCTGTTGTATGTGCACGGTCTGCCGAAAATCGTCCATTTCAGCGACCAACTGGCGCACATCGAAGATCCGTTCGGTTTTGGCCCGTGGATGAGTCTGTTACCGGCCATTTTTGCCGAGGTGGTCTGCCCGCTGTTCATCATTGCCGGTCTCTGGACGCGGCTGGCATGTGTGCCGATCATCATTGTGTTACTGGTGGCGATGCTGGTGGTGCATGCGGACTGGTCGCTGGCGGAGGGGCAATTCGGCTGGTTGTTGCTGATAATCTTTACCACTCTGTTGCTGACCGGTCCGGGCCGCTGGCGCGTCAGCCTGCCTGCCAGAGGAGCCCTTGCATGACGCAACAAAACGAACTGCATGCAGCAGTGACAGTGTCACCAACTTCTGCGGGGGAACCCTCTGGATCGGCCTGGCAACCGCTGCGTCAGCGCGTGTTTCGCATGCTATGGATTGCGACGGTGGTGTCCAATATTGGCTCATGGATGAGCGATATTGGCGTGAACTGGACGATGCTCTCCCTGAGCGCGGATCCGCTGGCGGTGGCGCTGGTACAGGCTGCCAGCAGTCTGCCGATGTTCCTGTTTGTCCTGCCTGCCGGGGTGCTCGCGGACATTGTCGAGCGTCGCAAGATCCTGCTTTTTTCGCAGGTGTGGACGTTCTGCGCCGCCGCAGGGCTGGCGCTGCTGTCGTTTACCGGCAATGTCACGCCGGAAGTGCTGCTGGCCGCCACGTTTTTACTCAGTACCGGTGCGGCGCTGAGCTCCCCTGCTTTTCAGGCCATTGTGCCGGATCTGGTGGAAAAACAGGCGCTCAGCCCGGCGATTGCCCTCAATTCGCTGGGGATCAATATCAGTCGTGCCATCGGCCCCGCGTTAGGCGGTTTGATCCTCTCGTTTGCCGGGCCGTGGATGGTGTTTATGCTCAACGCCCTGTCCGTACTGGGCGTCGGCTATGTGCTGCACCGCTGGAAACCGCAAACGACACTGCAACGCCTGCCGCCTGAACACTTCTTTACCGCTATCCGCGGCGGGCTGCGCTATGTGCATGCCGCGCCAGTGCTGCGCAATGTACTGGCGCGCACCGTGGCTTTTTTCCTGTTTGGCAGCGCCGGGTGGGCAATGCTGCCGCTGGTGGCGCGCCGCGAGCTGGGGCTCGGGCCTGGCGGCTACGGCATTATGCTTGCCTGCATTGGTCTGGGGGCGATTTGCGGTGCGGTGGTACTGCCGACGCTGCGTAAGCGACTGAATGCCGACCAGATGATGGTGGCAGCCAGTTTGCTGTTTGCCCTGACCATGCTGGCACTGGCGTTTGTCCGTCATTTCTGGCTGCTGAATCTGTTTGAGTTTTTCACCGGGTTTGCATGGATAGCCGTGCTGTCGACGCTGAATGTTGGCGCACAGCGAAGTGCGGCGCGCTGGGTGAAAGCGCGGGCGCTGGCGGTCTATCTGACGGTGTTTTTCGGTTCGATGACGCTGGGCAGCGCCCTCTGGGGAAAACTCGCCTCGGCGTATGGCATTTCATGGGCGCTGTGTGCAGCGACAGTGGGAATGTTGCTGGGGACTGCTACAGTTTTACGCTGGCGGCTGGAAAAAGATGCAGCGCTGAACCTCGATCTTATCGGGCCGCCGGACGGCATCGTTGAGATGACCGTGGCCCATGAACGCGGGCCGGTGCTGGTGAGTTGTGAATACCAGATTGAACCACAGGAGGCACAGCACTTTATGCAGGCCGTCCAGGAGATGCGGCGCGTGCGGCGACGCACTGGCGCGATGGGCTGGGCGGTGTATGAGGATATCCGTCAGCCGGGGGTGTTTGTGGAAACCTGGCTGATGGGATCGTGGATTGAGCATTTGCGCCAGCATGAACGTCATACGGTCAATGACCGTTTGATTCAGGAGCGTGTGCTGGCGTTCCACCGGGGCGGCGTCTCGCCGGTCATGCGTTATCTGATAGCGCCCGGTGAGCGGTAAGTTTATGGCAATCACCCACTACTTAACGATGAGGTAAGCAGATGAGCACATTTAAGACGCAGGATGGTACTCAGATTTATTACAAAGACTGGGGTGCGGGTAAGCCGGTGCTGTTCAGCCATGGCTGGCCGCTGGATGGTGATATGTGGGACAGCCAGCTCAATTTCCTCGCCGAGCGTGGTTACCGCGTTATTGCCTTTGACCGCCGTGGTTTTGGGCGTTCCGATCAGCCGTGGAGCGGCTATAACTACGATACCTTCGCCTCGGACATTAACGATCTGATCACGACGCTCGATCTCAATGAGGTGACCCTGGTGGGCTTCTCGATGGGCGGCGGCGATGTGACCCGTTATATTGGCCGTTACGGTAGCGCACGCGTTGCAGGCCTGGTGTTGCTGGGCGCGGTGACGCCAATTTTCGGCAAAACCGCCGATCATCCGCAGGGCGTGGACAAGAGCGTATTCGACGGTATCCTGGCGGGGTTACGTAAAGATCGCGCGCAGTTTATCAGCGATTTCGCCACCCCATTCTATGGTCTGAACGCCGGGCAGAAGGTCTCTGACGGCGTACTGACGCAAACGCTGAATATTGCCCTGCTGGCATCGCTAAAAGGGACGCTGGACTGCGTTACTGCATTTTCTGAAACCGACTTCCGTCCGGATGTGGCGAAAGTGGATGTGCCCACACTGGTTATTCATGGCAGTAATGACCAGATTGTGCCGTTTGAAGCGACGGGCAAGCTGTCGGCGGAGCTGATCGCCGGGGCGGAGCTGAAAGTGTATGACAACGGCCCGCATGGTTTTGCGGTGACCCATCAGGATCAGTTGAACGACGATTTGCTGGCGTTTCTGAAGACACTGTAAGCGTGCCGCTAAACTGTTGCCTGGCGAAGGCCCGATAGCCGTAGCGTTATCGGGCTTTTTTTTATTAAGATGCCAGGACTTAACGTTTTAAAGGAATATCGCATGCATCTGATTGTGAAGCACGACATCACGGCACAGGATCAGGAAGAACTGTTTACGGGGTTAAGACGTTACAACCAGCAGTTTATTGATGTCAGTTTGTGGGGGCATCTGGCGATCTATTCACGTGATGAGCATGGCGTGATGCAAGGCGGCGTGATTGCCCGCCAGGAAGGCGAATGGCTGAATATTCACTACTTGTGGGTGCATGAAGATCGGCGTGGTTCCGGACTGGGTCGTGAGCTGATGCAGCGCGCGGCGAAAGAGGCACTGGCGATCGGTTGCCGCCATGCGCTGGTGGATACGTTCAGTTTTCAGGCCTTGCCGTTTTATCAAAAACTGGGCTATGCGCTGAAAATGACGCTGCCGGACTTCCCGCAGCCGGGAATGCAGCGCCACTATCTGACCCGCGACCTGACGGTTTAGCTATCGCTGGTCGCCATCGCACGGTCACGCCCTTCTATCTTCGCCTGATACAGCGCTTTATCCGCGCCCTCCTTCAGGCGAATGGCGTCGTCAAAATCGGCATCGGCGACCACGCTGTAACAGCCTGCGCTGATGGTTACCACCGCATGTTGCCCGCCCGCCTGTGAGTGCGGGATTTTCGCCCCCCTCACCATGCTGACGGCGCGGCGCGCAACAAACAGTGCCGCTTCTGGCCCGGTATCCGGCAGGATGATGGCAAACTCCTCGCCGCCATAACGGGCAATCAGGTCATTCTTGTTCAGTTGCAGTTTTTGCAGAATATCGCCCACCAGACGTAAACAGTTATCTCCGGCCACATGGCCGTAAAAATCGTTATACCGCTTGAAGTAGTCGATATCGATCATGATCAGCGACACCGGTTTTTGCGTTTGCGCCGAGTTTTTCAGGCTTTGCGACAAGAACAGATCGAACTGGCGGCGGTTGGCGAGCCCGGTCAGGCCATCGGCCAGTGCCATCAGTTGCAGCGTATGGTTAATGCTGGTCAGCTCATCCCGCAGCGTCGCCAGTTGCGTCTGATTCCGTACGTTAAGCCGGACCTGACGGAAAATGATTGCGCCCATGAGCAGCGTGCCGAGCAGCAGCATGGCGTTTAACACGATATCCGGCAGGCTGCCGCGTAACCAGCTATTCCACAAGGCGGATTTATCGTAACCCGCGGCAACCACCAGCGGGTAGCGTTCCGAGCGGGCAAAGCCATAAATACGCTCGATGTTATCCAGCGTGGACACCCAGGTGCCGTGGCCGCGATCTTTTTGCGACAATTCGCGGGTGAACAAGGGGCTGGATGAGAGATTTTGGTTGATGGTCTCATCGCCATACGGGCGCACATATAAGGTGGTACCGTCAGTGGTCAATAATGCCAGCAGGTCACGATCCTGAAGCTCGAAATAGCCATAGAAATGGCGGAAATACTCCACTTTTACCGTGGCCAGCAATACCCCGGCAAAACCGCCTGCCGCATCGTTGATGCGTAACGAGACCGGGATCACCATGTCTCCGGTGGAGCGACTGCGGATCACATGGCCAATATGCAGACTGCCGTGATTGTTGCGGCGATGATAAATAAAGTATTCGCGATCGCTGTAGTTGGTCATCAGCGGGCGTTTATCCAGCGAGGTGGCCAGCATCGTCCCCTGGGTGTCAAAAACCATCACCCCGTGCAACTGCGGGACCCTGTCTTTCAGTTCGGCCAGATAGGTGTTAAAGGGGGCAATGTTGAGCGATGCCAACCCTTCCTGCGGAATGTTGCGGCGTACTTCACGCAGGACCAGTTCCGCCTGCAAAAAGGTGTCTTCCGCCTGGCGTGCCTGCGAGACAGAGAGATTAATGGCGCTGCGCTCCGCGTCCTGTACTGTCTTGTCCCACGATCGCGTCAGTGTCCAGACACAGGTGACAATACCTGCCAACAACAGTCCTGCCATAAAAAAAGTGATACTGCGGCCAAGAGATGAATTGAGCGCGAGTGCACGCGCCACATTCTTCTTGAATTTCATTATCCCTCCGGAACCACATCCGCTGTTATTCTGTTAAGCATAGAAGCACGATGATTTATAAGCCAAATAAGCGCGTTATTTGCACCGGACCGGTGTTAAGCGGGGGATGTCCCCTGCTTACACAGGGGAAGTGCGAACGGACAACGCGGGCGCATGACTTCGCTGTCAGCGTGTGACTCTGAGCGGCCAGTTAATCGGCGAGATACCATTGAGCACCGGGCGGGCGAACAGAAAGCCCTGGAAACGTTCAATGCCGACTGCTTCCAGCCAGCACCACTCTTCCACTTTTTCGACCCCTTCCGCCACCACGGTGATTTGCAGCTCTGCGCAGCAGTCAATGATGGCTTTGACAATCGCCTGTTTCGGGCCGTGCAGATGGATATCGGTCACGATCGTGCGGTCGATTTTCAGTTTGTCCGGCTGGAACTTCGCCAGAAGCGACAGCCCGGCGAAACCGGAACCGAAGTCGTCAATCGCCAGGCCAATACCGGCTGCGCGAAGCTGGCGAATAGCCCAGGTAAACTCTTCGTAACCTGAGATCACTTCGTCTTCCGTCACTTCAACGATAATCTGCCCGGGATCGAGATTGTTACGCGTAATCTGACTGAGCAAAATATCCACCGCGCCGGGGATTTTGACCAGTGACATGGGTAACAGGTTTATCGCCACTTTATGGTTGCCGATCCCCATACGGCTCGCCATCGCCAGCGCCCAGGCTTTGGACGCCAGATCGGCTTCATGCAGTTTATCCGGCGCGATGCTGGAGAAATACTCCAGCGGACTGCCGCCGTTTGGGCCGCGGATCAGCGCTTCGATAGACGAAATATTCCCGCGCAGCGGCTCAATGATTGGCTGAAACGCAAACTGGCACGGTTGATCGCCGGAGACCGGCGCATGAGTGCTGGTGAACGGTGGTGTCTTACAGACAAAGCACCAGTGTTCCGGCGACGTACTGCGTACCCGATCATTGTTATTCTGCGAAGCGATAAAATTACGGATAAATTTGTAGACCCGGTCGATACTGGCCAACTGGTAGCGCAGCGTGCCAAACCGCAGGATAGCGCGCAGCGCTGCTGCCGGCTTCATTACGCGTAAATCAAACAGCACCATGCCACGATCGACAAAGCGACGGCGTGGCGCGAAATCACGTAAGAGCTCCACCACATTACCGTGGCGATGATCCCGTTTAATTCGTTCAAAAACGGCGTTAACAGACGCCAGCGGCCCTTCAAGAACCTGCAAAAAATGATCGCCGTCGAACAGTAAGATGCCCGTTACCTGCAGTTGTGAATTACGCAGGCTTGCTCGCTCGACAAGGTTAGTCAGTTGAGAGGGATCTACTGTTCGATTCAGTCGGCTACGGTAAATCAAAGTCGCTAACACGAAATGCTGCCCTCAGAATGCCCACACAAAATCTACATAGATGCTGCCATCACGCCAGTCTAGCAAGAATGTTAAAATCTCGTCCGTCAATTAAGGGCCATTCTTTTAGCGTTCTCGTTGGCTTAAAATACTCAACCGTGCGCGATAGCCGTTGCGAATATGCTGACTGGCGGCGTCCTGGGCTGCCGCACGGTCGCGACGGGTAAGCGCATCGACAATCGCCTGGTGTTCACGTTTGGCTTCAAGGGTGCGCTCCGGCAACTCGTAGGTGGTGTTGCGCAGCAGCGACAGGTGAATGCGCAAATTATCCAGCATTTCATTCAGATAGGGGTTGTGCGTTGCGCGGTAAATCTGACGATGGAACACACGGTTATGGTCGTGCAGCGCTTTACTGTCGGTCAGCGTGGCTTCGATATCCACCATCTCCTGTAACAGCGCAATCTCCTCGGTGGAGGCAGCTGTGACCGCCAGATCCATAGCCAGACGCTCAAGACCTTCGCGAACGTCAAACAGCTGGCGCAGCCGCTCATAACTGATATGGGCAATGATCAGCCCACGCTGCGGGCCTGGCTCGGCAAGCCCGAGGGTCTCCAGCCGGTGAAGGGCTTCACGGATAGGTGTACGGCTAATTCCAAACTGTTCCGCCAGTCGTGTTTCCTGCAAACGTTCCCCTGGCTGCAGTTCCCCCGCTTCAATGGCGGAAAGCAAGATTTCAAAAGGCGTTAAGCCTGTGTCGCGACCCGTCGATTTCACGTTTAAGCTCCGTTTGTCTGTGTGATGACCCTGATAAAGGCTGGCACCCTGCCGTCGCACATCTTGCCACAGGATAGGTTACGTCTATGCTTTTTTTGTTCTTAGCTTATCTAAAAAACATCTTTTGACGTTTACGGAATGGCTGCTATGTTTATTTTATATTCATTGTATACAAATGAATTCAAATAAACACAAACACAGTTTCTGCTTTTTTATTTGTAGGCCAACACCAGGGATCTTCGTTTTACGATGACTAAAAAAAGAGAAGTTGCATTAACCCGTGGAGAACAGCTCAGCCAGTTTATCAGCCAGGCTCATCAACTCACCGTCCCCCCCGCCGTACGCCATGAAGCGAAACGCGCCCTGATCGATTATCTCGGCGTGGCGATTGGCGCGGTCAACGACGATGCCGTACACGCGGTTCGCCAGGTAGCCAAAACCTGGAACGCCGCCGGTGATGCGCGCATTTTCCTGTCGGGAACCACGGCCCCTGCGCTTGCTGCGCTGGTGAATGCCACCATGGCGCATGCGGCGGATTACGACGACACACACCCAGCCGGTGCAGGACACCCGGGCGGACCGTGCTGGTCTACCGCGCTGGCGATGGCGCAGGCGTATCCGGTCGATGAAGAGAACGTGCTGCTCGCGTTTATTACCGGATTTGAGGTGATGGCGAAACTGGGCGGCGGTTGGGTGCCGGGCGTCGGACGCAATCTGCAACGCCGCGGGTTCCACCCGACGTCAGTGGTAGGTCGCGCCGGTGCGGCTGCGGTTGCCGCCGCGATTTTACAGCTTTCTGAAGAGCAGATTCGCAACGCGTTGGGTGCTGCGGCGACCATGATGGGCGGCCTGCAAAAATCCTCCGGTACGCACGGCAAGCCTTTCCATGCCGGTAAAGCCGCGATGGACGGCATTATGGCGGCGCAACTGGCGGCAGAAAACTTCGTTGGCGCGCACCATTTCTATGAAGCGGACGGCTGGGTGAAAATCTTTATCCAGGACGGCAGCGCAGAGATCCCGCCGCTGGATTTTGGCGAAAGCTGGGAGCTGCTGACCAACGGTTATAAGCTCTACGCCAGCTGCCGCGGCACGCATGCGTCGATTGAAACTGCGCGGAAAATCTACCCGCAGCTGCAAGGGCGAAAAATTACCCGTATTAGCGCCAAAGTGCACCCGATGGGGATGGTCAACGCCGGGATTATGGATCCGCGCACCCCGCTGGAGAGCAAATTCAGTATCCCTCATTGCATTACCCTCGCCTTAAGTGGCTACAATTTGACGGACACCGATTTCACCCAGGCGGCCGTGGACGATCCGCAACCGCGCGCCCTGCTGCCGCTGCTACAGGTGGAGGCCGTTGAGGGTCAGTCCGCCAGTTCGGCATTTATCGATGTCTGGCTGGCTGACGGCGAGGTGCTGCACGCCCATACTGATGTCTATCGCGGTCACGCGCAAAACCCACTGAGCGATGAAGAGTTACGCGCCAAGTTTGACGCCCTCACCATTCCGGTTCTCGGTGCGGCGCGCAGCGCAGATCTCTATGATGCGGCCTGCCATTTCGAGCGCCCGGGCTCACTGGCCCGCATTACGGAACTGCTTGCAGGCGATCGCTGATTCTTTTTTTGCACAGGAACTCTGTTACATGACCATTGCCCGACAACTTGCCAGTAATTTGCTGGCGTTCTCCCGGCAGGCGTTTCCGCAGGCTGCATACAGCAACGCGCGTACCGCCATTATTGATACCCTCGGCGTTACGCTGGCTGGCGGCGTACAGGATGGCGCCAGTAAACTGCGGGCCGTCATTGTTCCGTCTGCCGCAAGTGGCAACAGCCGCGTCTTCGGCACTGAACTGAAACTGAATGCGCTGGACGCCGCCCTGTTAAACGGCGTTTCCTCTCACCTGCTTGATTTTGATGACTCTAACTCCTGGCTGCACGGGCATATCTCTGTGGCCGTCCTGCCTGCGCTGCTGGCGCTGGCGGATGAACAGGGTCGCCACGGCGAAGCGCTGTTGCGCGCCTATATCACCGGGTATGAAACCGCTGTGCGCATGGGGAAAGCGGTTAGCCCGTTCCAGTATCGTCATGGCTGGCACCCAACCACCACCGTGGGCGTTTTCGCCGGTGTTGCCGCCTGTGCGGTGTTGCTGGATCTCAATGAACAGCAAACGGCCACGGCATTGGCGATGACCGCGTCGCTGGCATCGGGGATCAAGTCGAACTTCGGTAGCGAAACCAAAGCGTTGGCCGTCGGTCAGGCTGCCCGCAGTGCGGTGATGGCGAGCAAACTGGCGAAAGAGGGATTCAGCGCGGGCGCGACGGCGTTTGAGCATCAACAGGGGTATTTCCACGTCTATAACGGCGAGGCGAATGTCGACCCCCTGCCACTGACGGAACGCTGGGACGCAACCCCCTTTATTCTTGATACGGTGAAAAGCAATAACTACAAATACTTCCCGTGCTGCTACGCGATCTTATCGCCGCTGGATGGCATTCTGGCGCTGCGCGAAGAGACCGGGCTTTCGCCGGAGACGATCGAACACATTTGCATCAAGGTCCACCCGATTCGTTTCCCGCACATCAATATTCCACAGCCAGAAAACCCGCTGGCCGGGAAGTTCAGCCTGCATTATTGCGTGGCACGCGCATTTGTCACCGGCACGCTGACGCTGGATGATTTTATTGACGATGCGCGCTTCTTCGATCCGGCAACGCAAGCCCTGATGCACAAGGTCACGCTGGAGAAACACGATGAAGAGATCACCCATAGCGCGTTTGTGACGCTGACCACCACCGATGGACGACAATTCAGCCAGCGCGTGGCGGGTGCGCGGGGTTCCAGCCCGGCAATTCCGTTGCCGGAAAACCTGATTGAACAAAAATTCCTCGACTGCGCCAGCCGCGTATTGTCTGCGGAAGGAGCACAGGCGCTGTATCAACGCCTGTTGCAGGATGATTACCGCTAACCGGATGTCCGAATGACCATCACTTGGATCCCACCGGAAATTTCGCCGCTGTTTGCTGGCGTAATGGTGTTTTGCAGTTTTCTTACTTCGGCGCTGACGGCGGCCATGGGCCTCGGCGGCGGCACGGCCCTGCTGGCGGTAATGGGGCTGGGCATGCCGGTCAGCAGTCTGATGCCGGTTCACGGCATGGTGCAAATGGGCTCGAACCTGAGCCGTACGCTGATCCAGCGTATGCACGTGGTGTGGCCGCTGGTGTTGTGGTTTCTGCTCGGCAGCGCGGTTGGTATTGCCGTGGGCGCACCGGTGGCCGCGATTATCCCGGACAGCCTTGCGCGTATTGCGCTGGGGTTGTTTATTCTCTGGTCGGTGCTACGTAAACGCGGAGAGCAAAAACCACTGAGCCGCCCGTTCTTTATCCTCGGCGGCGGCATCAGCAGCCTTGGCACGATGATTGTGGGCGCCACCGGGCCAATGGTCGCCGGGCTTATCAGCTCGCAAGGACTGAAACGCCAGCCGCTGATCGCCACCCACGCCACCTGTATGGTGTTGCAGCACGGGTTGAAGATCCTGGCCTTCGGACTGATGGGGTTTGCCTGGGCCAACTGGTTACCGGTGCTGGCGGCGATGATCATCAGCGGCGCGCTCGGTACCTGGCTGGGTACCCGGGTGCTGGATAATTTGCCCGAAAAACTGTTCCGCGTGCTGTTTCGTGTGACGATGATCCTGCTCAGTGCGCAACTGCTGTGGCAGGGTATAGAAGGATGGTTGAAATAATTCCTTACTTCTTTGGCGTATATGCTTTACTGAATTCGTTCTTTGCCAAATGCGTTGTGGACGAAGAACATAGGTATACAAACGGATGTGTTATTTAAAAAATAAATAAATACAGTTAGTTAACCTGACAATAACCCTTTAAAAAGGAATAGCCATGCTGAAGAAAACCCACCTTGCGGCGTCGGTATTGCTGCTGACGCTGGGGAGTTTTATTTTCCCTGCGCAGGCAGAAAACGCGCCCGCGACAAATGGCGACACGCTGAAGAAAATTAAAGCGCGCGGTGAACTGGTGTGCGGTGTTCACCCTGCCCGTCACGGTTTTGCCTCCATTGACAGCAAAGGCCAATGGGAAGGCCTGGATGTGGACTTCTGCCGCGCACTGGCGGCGGCGGTATTTGGCGATGCATCAAAAGTGCGTTTCACCCCACTCTCCACCGCCCAGCGTTTTGCAGCGATCCAGTCCGGCGAAGTCGATGTGTTATCACGTAACATTACCGCTTCTCTGACCCGTGATGTGTCGCTGGGACTGAACTTCGCTCCGCCTAACTTCTATACCGGCACCGGTTTTATGGTGCGCGCCAACAGCGGTGTGAAAAAAGTGGAAGATCTGGATGGCGCAACGGTGTGCATCACGCCGGGCAGCAGCACCGAGCAGAATGTGGCGCAGATTTTCTCGTCGCGTAACCTGCACTACACCCCGGTGGTGATCGAGAATAACAAAGAGTACGTTGCGGCTTACCTTGCCGGGCGTTGCGATGTGATCGCCCGCGACAAAGTGGCGTTGCCGGGCATCAAAACCTTTGATGCAGAAAAACCGGACGACCATATCATTCTGCCGGGCATCTACTCGAAAGAGCCGCTGGCCATGGCGGTGCGCAAAGGCGATGACCAGTGGTTTGACATTGTGAAATGGGTTGTTTACGCCACGTTTAACGCCGAAGAGATGAACGTTAACCAGAGTAACGTCGACGCTGAGCTGAAATCCACCGATCCGGATGTGCAGGGCCTGCTTGGCGTGACCGGTGGCTTTGGTCAGAAACTCGGCCTGGATGATAAATGGGTGTACAACATTGTTAAACAGGTGGGCAACTATGGCGACATTTACAACCGTCATTTCGGCCCGCAAAGCGCTGAACCGCTGGATCGCGATTTAAACAATCTGTGGACCAAAGGCGGTTTGCTTTACGGCCTGCCGATCCGTTAATCGCCGGGTCACCCCTGACTGTGGGGTGACCCTTCTCCACTCCCGTAACAACCTTGATGTTTAATGATGAAACAGACTGACAACTCCGGTGCGCTTGCCCTGGCGTCGGACACGACCCGGCCGTCCACCGTGTTTCGCCTTTTCACCTTTTTCGGCAGCAAGACCGTGCGCAGCTGGTGTTACCAGTTCCTGCTGGCGGCGCTGCTTTTAGGGTTTAGCTACTGGCTCTACAGCAATGTGGTGGATAACCTGCGCGCGCAGCGTATTGCCACCGGCTTTGGCTTCCTGCATCAGAGCGCGCAATTCGCCATTGGCGAGAAACTTATCGACTACACGCCGCGCGACAGCTACACCCGCGCGCTGGCCGTCGGTTTACTCAATACGCTGTATGTCACCGTGTGTGGCATTGTGCTTGCCACCGTGCTCGGTTTTGTTGTCGGTATCGGGCGGGTGTCCAAAAACTGGCTGCTGATGAAAGTGTGTGTCGGCTACGTAGAGCTGCTGCGCAACGTGCCGGTCATTTTGCAGGTGATCTTCTGGGCGGTGGTGATCCGTAATCTGCCCTCGCCGCGTGAGGCGATCATTCTGCCCGGCATGGGCTTTTTAACCAACCGTGGGCTGACCTTTACCGTCCCGGCGGCGCACAGCGGCTGGCTATGGACCTTGATGGCGCTGCTGGCGGCGTGTGTCATGAGTGTACTGCTCTCACGCGTCGCGCGTCGCTGGCGTGAGCATCACGGCAAAATGGTGCCGGTGGCCCGTCTGCGGACTGCGCTGATTATCGGCCTGCCGCTGCTGGTGTGGGTGCTTGCTGGCGCGCCGCACGAACTGAATCGCCCGGAACTCCGCGGTTTTAACTTTAAAGGCGGTTTTACCATCAGCCCGGAATTCACCGCGCTGCTGCTGGGTATTGCCCTTTACTCGTCGGCGTTTATTGCCGAAATCGTTCGTGCGGGTATTCAGTCGGTGCCCAAAGGGCAGCTCGAAGCGGCGCGGGCGCTCTCCTTTTCCCCGTGGCATGTGATGCGCCACGTGATCATTCCGCAGGCAATGCGCGTCATGGTGCCACCGCTGGCCAGCCAGTACGTCAGCCTGGCGAAAAACAGCTCCATCGCCGTGGTGGTGGGTTACCCGGAGCTGGCGAACATCAGCAATACGCTGATGAACCAGACCGGCCAGGCGCTGGAAGCGATCGCCATTATGATGGTGGTGTATCTGATTATCAGCGGCGCGACGTCCCTGCTGATGAACCTGTTTAACCGTTACGTCGCCATTAAAGAGCGCTAAGGAACCGTGATGCAAAACCCTGTGCTTTTCTGGCTGCGACGTCATCTTTTCAGCAGCGTCCTGCAAACGGTGCTGACACTCCTGCTGCTGACGGTGATCCTGCTGGTGGGATCATCATTGCTGCGCTGGGGCGTCATTAACGCTGTCGGGCTGAGCGGGAATGTGGAGCAGTGCCGGGCGGCGACTGGCGCGTGCTGGGCAGTGATTGGCGAGAAGTATCGCCCTATTCTGTTCGGTCTGTATCCCTATGATGAGCAGTGGCGTGCGGCGCTGGCGATGCTGGTGTGGTTTATTACCGTGGGGGGGGCGCTTTCCCCCGCCTGCTGGCATTCGCGCCTGTTATGGCCGTTGTGGCTCGTCTCGTTGACGACGATGTCGGTACTGATGAGCGGCGGCGTATTCGGTCTGAAACCGGTGCCCTCTGCAGACTGGGGCGGCCTGCCACTGACGCTACTGCTGTTTTCCGGCACGGTGATCATTGGTATGCCCGTCTCCGTGATGCTGGCGCTCGGACGGCGCTCCCCGTTGCCCTTCTTGCGCGGCCTGTCGGTGATATTTATTGAAGGCCTTCGCGGCGTGCCGCTGATCACCATTCTGTTTGTGGCAGTGAATGTTTTTCCGCTGTTTTTACCGGCGGATATGGAAGTCAACAAACTGCTGCGCATCATCATTGGTATTGCGTTGTTCTTTGCCTGTTACCAGGCGGAAGTGATCCGCGGTGGTTTGCAATCGGTTCCCCGTGGTCAATATGAAGCGGCGGCGGTGCTGAACCTCGGTTACTGGCACACCACCACCAAAATCATTCTGCCGCAGGCCTTGCGTATCTGCCTGCCGGCGGTGACCAACCATATTATCGCGGCGATGAAAAATACCTCGTTTGTGATCATTATCGGTCTGTTTGATGTGCTGACGGCCACCAGCGCGGTGATGCAGGATCCGCAGTGGCGTCGCTACTATATCGAGTCGTATGTGTTTATCGCCTCGTTGTATTTATTATTCGGCTTTTTGCTTTCTCGCTATGCCGTGTGGGTGGAAGGACGCATTGATGCCCGCCGTAACCCTGAAGGAGTCTCCTGATGCAAGACATGACATCGCGCGATGCGATAATTGAGATGAAATCGGTCAGCAAATGGTACGGGAAATTCCAGGTGCTGGACGAGGTGTCGCTGAGCGTGAAAAAAGGTGAACGCGTGGTGATCTGCGGCCCGTCCGGTTCCGGCAAGTCGACGCTGATCCGCTGTATTAACCGCCTTGAAGAGCATCAGAAGGGGCAGATTCTGGTGAACGGCATCGAAATGAACGACAACGTGCGCAACATCAGCCGGATTCGTTTGAGCATTGGCATGCTGTTCCAGCAGTTTAATCTGTTTCCGCATTTAAGCGTGCTGGATAACCTGATTATCGGGCCGACGCTGGTGCGCAAGATGACGCGACCGCAGGCAACGGAACTGGCGATGCACTATCTGGAAAAAGTGCACATTGCCAACCAGGCGCACAAGTTCCCGCTGCAACTTTCAGGTGGGCAACAGCAGCGTGTGGCGATTGCCCGTGCCCTGTGTATGCAGCCGGAAATCATGCTGTTTGATGAGCCGACCTCGGCGCTCGATCCGGAAATGATCAAAGAAGTGCTGGATGTGATGCTTGACCTGGCGGAGAGCGGCATGACCATGATTGTGGTGACGCATGAAATGGGCTTTGCGCGTACCGTGGCGGACAATGTGATCCTGATGGCCGATGGCCGCATTGTCGAGTCTGCTGCACCCGAAACGTTCTTTACGCAACCGGCGCATCCGCGTACTCGCCAGTTCCTCGATCAAATCCTCAGCCATTAATCTCCAGGCGGCGGTCTCTCCGCCGCCTGCGAACGCCGTAAAAATAAGCGACAGGCAACGTATTACCCTTGTAAAATATCATGTCTTTATCCACCCTGTTGTCATACGATTTAAGTATTGCTGTATCACTGAGCAGCACGTTACGCGGCAATGTTGCCTTTGAAATAGTGTTTTAATGTAAATACGGCTATTTCTGCTGTTAACATTTTTGTTTGTCCGGCGATTATTTTTCACCCTTTATCGGATGTCTGGCTGATAATTTAGCTTAAGGGTTTACTTATCTCCTGGGAAATTTTGCGCTGTCTTTTTTTTGTCGCAAATTCATAACAATATTTAAAAATTAAGGCGTAAGCATGACTAAAAAAATATTTAATGTTGCTACTTTCCGTTGCCGATAAGTTCGTGGAAAATGCACAGGTAATAACTAACAACAGTCACTGGCCGGTAAATTAATCACACGTATTACCGCGTCAGCAAAACTCATTGATTGCGATCCATCGTGGAGTTTTTTTCATGAAGCGTAACACTCATGTTACACAAAAAGAGTTTTTGCTTAACGACGGTACGACGTTGCTGTCGACAACAAATACGCACAGCCATATTACTTATGCCAATACGGCCTTTATTGACGCCAGCGGATTTAATGAAGATCAATTAATGGGCGCGGCGCATAATATTATTCGCCACCCGGATATGCCCCCTGCGGCATTTGGCGATATGTGGTTTACCATTCAACAGGGTGACAGCTGGACCGGGATGGTGAAGAACCGTCGCCAGAACGGCGATCACTACTGGGTTCGCGCCAACGTGACCCCTATTTATCAGCAGGGGCAGTTAACCGGTTATATCTCTGTGCGTAATATTCCCGAACGCGCAGAAGTGGATGCCAGTGCAGCCCTCTATCAACAGGTTAATGAGAATAAACTCAAAGGCTATCGTTTCTATAAAGGGCTGGTGGTGCGCCGCGGTTTATTTTCTTTTTTATCTCTTTTTCAGCGCATCAATGTTTCAAAACGTATCAACCTGGGCAGTATAATTACGGCTGCCCTTCTGGTTGCATTACAATATACGGACGTCAATGCTGCCACCAAAGCGGGCGCATCTATTATTATTCTCGGACTGCTTTCTGTTTTTTTGCAGAGCCAAATATCGCGTCCATTGAAAATAGTTTTATCGCAAATGCAGAAAGTGGTTTCCGGGCGTAAAGCCGACTACCGGCATTTTAACCGCGTGGATGAAATTGGTTTGTTAATGCGACTGGTTAACCAATCCGGGTTGAACCTCAGTTCACTGGTTGGGGATGTTTCCGCACAGATTAACGGTATCCGTACCATTAGCGGGCGCATTACCAGCGAAGGCGAATCCCTGCAAAAACGCACCGAAGAAACCTCCGCTGATTTGCATCAAACCGCCGCTGCGGTGGAAGAGATCGCCAGCGCGGTACGGCAAACGGCGGAAACGGCGTCCGATGCAATGGCCCGCGCCGATGAAACCAGCGCCAGCGCCATGAACAGCGGCGATGTGATGAAGAAAACCATCACCATGATGCAGGCTGTCTCCGCGGACAACAATAAAATCGTCGACATCATTGGCGTGATTGACAGCATCGCTTTCCAGACCAATATCCTGGCGCTGAATGCCGCAGTTGAAGCGGCACGTGCGGGTGAATCCGGCCGTGGGTTTGCCGTTGTGGCCGCCGAAGTGCGTAACCTGGCGCAACACTCAGCTTCTGCCGCACGCGAAATCCAGACGTTGATCGAACATAACGTGGCGAACGTGAAAAGCGGTGTGGAAATGGTTGAGAAGACGGAAACACACCTGACGGCCATGATCGACAGCGTGATTAATATGTCGACGATGATCAAAGAGATTGGCGTTGCAACGCATGAACAAACTCAGGCGCTGGAGTTGATTAATCAATCGGTTTCCCGCATCGGCACGATGACGCACAACAACACCGGGATGGTGGAACAGGTGACCAGCGCGGCCGAAGATCTCTCTGAACGCGCCGCCCGCCTGCATCGCGCGGTACATGTTTTTGGCGGTAGCTGAACCCTGCTATAGTCACGGACTCCGTTGCGGAAAAGAGGCGCAGCATGGTTCCCTGCAAAGCAGTCCTGATGTTTCTTTTGTCGTTAGTCCTGTCGGTGGCGGCCCATGCTGCCGACAGCTTACAGCCCCCTTCCGGTTTTATGCAGCCGCCCGCGCATCGGGTTGATGCGGCAAAAACGGTCAACTGCCCTGCTATTCCCACGCCGTTTACCGGCACGCTCGATTTTCGCAGCAAGTACGAAGGCTCCGACAGCGCCCGCGCCACGCTTAACCCGCAGGCCGAAGCTGCGTTTCGCGATCGAACCCGAAACATTACCGCCATGGAGAGCCTGGTCAGCAAACAGGTGACCGCCTGGGCACGCAGCGGCGATCCGCGTTATGTCGCCTGTGTTGTTAACGCACTCAGCGCGTGGGCTGATGCAGGCGCATTAACCGGCGCAGCGGCGAATCATACCGGCAAGTCCATGCGCAAATGGGCGCTGGCGAGTTTCTCCTCGGCCTGGTTACAACTGGCTTTCTCACCGGCGCAGCCGCTTGCCGCTTATACAGACCAGCAGAAAACCATCACGCGCTGGTTGAGTCAGTTGGGAACCTTAACCGCCAGTGAATGGCGCGATATGCCGCTGGATAGAGTCAATAACCACAGTTACTGGGCCGCCTGGGCGCTGATGTCGACTGCGGTGGTCACCCAGCGTCAGGATCTGTTTCACGCGTCGCTGGCGATTTACCGCACCGCCATGCAGCAAGTGGATGCGCAGGGTTTTTTAGCCAATGAACTGCGCCGTCGCCAGCGGGCCTTTTCCTACCATAATTACGCGATACAGCCGTTGGTGATGATCGCCCTGTTTGCGTGGGCGAACGGTGTGGATGTGATGGCAGAAAACAACCGGGCGTTGCAACGGCTGGGCGCGAAAATCATTGCCTCGCTGGATGACCCTGCCCCTTATGCACAGCAAACCGGGGAGCCGCAGGATCTCGCTTTTTTGCAGCACCCGACCAACCTGGCCTGGCTGGAGGCCTGGTGCCAGCTTCAGCAGTGCGATGCGGCGTTAAACCAGCGCATCACGGCGCTAAGACCGCTACAAAATACCCGGATGGGCGGCGATATGACGCATCTGTTTGCGGCAAAGATCCAGCAACGCGACGGACAAGATTAACCGTGCACTGACAGACTCACGGTTCGTAAAAATGCCTTTTGATCATGAGGTTGCGGTAAGTATAATCCGCGCGAATAGTTTCAAATTTGCTGGGTGAGCAGAACGCGATATTCCTGTTAGCCAGCTTTTTACCTCCCCACTCCGGTCGCTGATAGCCTGACGGGGAGATTATTACATCGTAACAGGGCATAAAATTGCCCGGATATTAAGGGATTAAATGAAGAGTAATATGAAGTCATGGCTGTTTTTACCGCTTGTTCTGTTGTCTGGCTATGGTTCGGCCAGCACGACCCAGGTTGAAATTCTGAGTGCCGTGGTGAAAGACGCGAAAATCCCCGATGCGCAGCTTATGCTGCAACGAAACGGTGAAAGCGCGATCAAGGCCACAACAAACGCCCAGGGACAGGCGGTGCTGGAGAGCGCGTTGCCCGATACCAGCGATACGCTGCTGATCGTTAAAAAAAGCGGTTATTCCAATCTGGTGGTGAAATGCCCCTGTAATGGCATGTCGTATGCGCTAAGTCCGGTGCTGAACGGGCTGGACAGCATGCGTGTGGTCTTAACCTGGGGAGCACAGCCCGAGGATCTGGACTCGCACATTGTTTATCCGGGCAACCATATCTATTTCGACCATCAAGAGGGGGATAACGGCAATCTGGACGTTGACGATACGGACAGTTTTGGTCCTGAAACCATCACCCTGACCGCACGTCAAAATGGTCAGTCCTATGTCTACGCTATCCATGACTTTACCGATCGTGAAAGACCGGGCACCACGCGCTTGTCCGAGAGTCAGGCGAAAGTGTTCGTTTACGTCGGTGAATCGCTGGTGAGAACCTATTATGTTCCGCAGCATCAGACCGGGAATCTGTGGACGGTATTTAAAATCACCCCGTCGGGCGACTTTGTCGATATCAACAAAATTGAAGGGGTAACGACGGATTCCGCGAGCATCGGCACGCTCCTCTCGCCTGCGCTGGCAGACGCCTGGACTGCGTCGCACAACGCGGGTTGGTCACAACAGGATATGAGCGCGTCGCGCAACTTCAACCTGTTGGGGGAAACGGCTTATCAACAAAATGATTACGATCAGGCGATCGCGCAGTTCACGGCGGCCGTCAATGCGTGGGCGGATAACGGCAAGGCATACGGCAACCTGGGGCTGGTTTACCAGAAAGCCGGTCGCACGGCGGAAGCGCTGTGGGCCAACCGTAAAGCGCTGGCGTTAGCCAGCGGCACCGGTGCGCCAACGGTTCGCGCCGGGGCAAATTATAACATCGGCAAAATTTACGAAACGGCGGGTGATTATCAGCAAGCGCTGAGATACTACCAGGCAGCCCGTAATGAAAAAGCCAATACGGTGTATGACAACGCTATTACCCGTGTTCAGGGGCTTATCCACTAATATCCGGTAAAAGCAGAAAACATGGACTGCCCTGTCAAACCGGGCAGTCACATTAAGCGGCGTTTATGGCCTGGGTGCGTGATGTTAGCGGATTCAGGCCTTTTTGTTTCAGGCGTAACCGCGCGGCCTTGTTGACGTTCCTTTACCAGGAGACTGCGCAACTCCACTGCGCATTACCCGCACTCTGACTGGTTGCCACCCGCAGGGATAGCGAAGCCCCTTTCACATGGCTGACGCTGTATTCAAACACCACATCATCCAGGTTACTGGCAATCCGCTCGATGCGTAACAGCGGGCTGCCGACCGCCACGTTGAGCTGTTTTGCCAGCACGCTGTCGCTCACCACCGGCATGTATTGTTCATGGGCGCGCGTCGGCGCATAGCCAAAGGTTTCGCGTAATTGCCCGTGCAGTGAACGCGCGCCATCAATATGGCTGATATCGGTATAAATCCGGCCATTGAGCCAGCTGATCACATGCCCGACGACCTGTGCGTTTTGCATCATGACCCGTTCAAGGCGCACGACCTGATGGCCGAGGCTTAGCCCCATTTTTTCCGCCACCACGCTGTCTGCCATGGAAGGAAAGAGAGAAATAACCTCCAGATGCACGGGTTGCGGATCGACAAACGAGACCAGCGTATCCGGCAGATCGGTGTAGTGTTTGAGCAGCGCATCACGGTTAATAAAGGTGCCTTTTCCCTGCTCGCGATACACCATCCCGATGCTGACCAGCGCATCGATGGCCTGTTTGATCGTACCGCGCGCCACCTGAAACTCTTCCGCCAGCAACAGTTCGCCAGGCAGTCTGTCATCGTAGGTAAACGAGATGATCCGTTGCAGAATAATCTCTTTGATCTTCAGGTAAAGTGGGAGTCCGTCAGACTCAAACATACTTCAACTCCGCTTCAGAGGTAGTGTATCCGGCTCCTGTATTTTTCCAGTATATCCCTATTTATCTGTTGATTACCGTCTATGTTTGCACTGGCCAGCACCGGCGGCGTAAGGCCGTTTTCCAGCATCCGTTCGCATAAACGCAGCACCAGGCTGTTGGCAATCGTTGCCCCCATAATAGTGGACAACGGCGCGACCCGCTGCGCCATTCCCGGTAGTGTGACCGCAGCGTCGCCATATTCGCAGAGATTATCAATGGTCACATCCGCTACCGTGGCCAGCAGCTTGCCGCTGGAGTGGCGTGAGGTCACCTTCGCGGCGGTATCCAGGCTGGTGATCGCCACAACATTCACCCCGCGCTCACGGGCGCAGATCGCCACATCCAGGGTAATGGCGTTACGCCCCGACACGGAGTGGATAAGCAGCGTATCTCCGGCCTGTAGCGGTGAACTTTCTACCAGGACGCGCCCTAACCCTTCAACATTTTCCACGGCGCTGGTCAACGTTAACGGTCGTACGTTAAGCATCAGCGCCGGGTTAAAGAGCGGGTTAACGATCGCCAGCCCACCGGCGCGGTAGCTCATCTCTTCCGCCAGGATCCCGGCATGGCTGGCGCCAAAGACAAACAGATTGCGCTGGTTGCACACGGTGTCGAACATCATCTCTGCTGCGCGGTCAATCACGTCGCGTTGCTGCTCCAGTTCCCGCAATTTCTGATGAATTTGTGCATAGTAGTGGTTCAGCGCGTCGCTCATCGCAAATCCTCAGAAGGTCAGCAAGCGGGTTAACGCGCCGATCAGCGGCGCCAGCATAAACATGTCGCTATCGCCCGCCCACAGCGCCGTATCCGGAATGGTGTCGTTGATAAAGAAGCTGACGCAGAAGTATTGCCCCCACGCCACCACGGTGGAGGTGACAAACCCCGCCAGCAGCGCGCCTTTATAGCCGCCGGTAATATTGCCAAACACCCCTGCTGTTCCCGCATGGAAGAAAATAACAATCATGCTGGGAATAAACACATACCCCGTAGAGCGACCAATCACCGTTAGCCACAGCAGTGAACCGACAAAGGCACCCACGAAGCCAAGCACCACCGCATTGGGTGCAAAGTTGAATAGAATCGGGCAATCGAGCGCCGGTTTCGCGCCGGGCACCAGCCGTGAGCCAATACCGTTAAACGCCGGCACCATTTCGCCAATAAACATCCTTACCCCAAGCAAGACCACGGCAATACCGCCGGTGAAGATCAGCGACTGTTTCAGGGCGTAGATATAAAAACTGAGCCCGCCCGACTGGGAGAGGATTTCAGCCGCTTTCGGCGTGGCTTTGATTTGCAGAATAAAGGTGCCCACGAAGAACAACAGCGTCATGGTTAACGCGGTAACCACGTTGGAGTCGCGCAGAAAACCGAGCTTTTTCGGCACCTGGATATCTTCGGCGTTAATTTTGTTGGCGGCGAAGAGCGTGCCGAGCACCGCGCCCAGCAGTGCCACAGAGGACGATGTATGGCCGAGCGCGACATTGTCGTTGCCGGTGATTTTTCGCACCCACGGTTGCACCATTGCGGGTTGTAGCGTCCAGTACAGTCCCATGATCACCGACAGCATCAGCGTTAACTGCACCGCAGAGATTTGCGGGTTGGTGTTGACCATGATCCCGGCGAAGATCATCGTCGTCCAGAACATCATATGGCCGGTCAGGTAGATATATTTGAACGGGGTGATTCTCGCCAGCAGCAGGTTAATGGCAAAACCCGCTGCAATCGCAATGGTCACGCTGCTGCCGTAGCGTTCGCTGAATTTCACCTGCCCCATAATGTCCGTCAGGTTCATGGAACTGAGGCCGAACACCTCGGTCCAGATGGGCTGAAAGATCAGCAAGGCGGAGACAATAATGCCCGCACCTGCGCCAATAATCAGAAAACCGAGAATACCTTTCAACGTGCCGGAGACGATGTCCGCCAGCGGTTTTTTCTGTAACACCAGCCCGAGAAGGACGATCAAACCAATTAAAATGGAGGCTTCGCCGAAGATGTTGACGGTTATCCAGTGCAGCACATCGATAAATTCGCTCATGGTCAGACGCCCTCTTTCAGCACGCCCGCCTGCGCTAACGCGCGGGTGATTTCCTGCGTATCAATGTAGTTATTCACCACCACCACCGGGCAGGAAAGCTGGCGCAGGTTATCCACCAGCTCGCTATTGGTGATCACCAGATCGGCCCGCGCCGAGGAGGCGGAAGAGACATCCATGTGTTCAACAGACGCCTGAATACCGTTTTTTTGTAATACCGTTTCGACATTCATTTTTAAAATCAGGCTGGAGCCCATGCCTAAACCGCAAACCGTCAGAATTTTCATTATCAGCCCTCGAAGTGCGTGATTCCGTGATTAATTCTTGTGCGTAAAACAAGAGAAAATTGCTTCTGCGTCCGTGCTGTGCAGAAAAGTGTGGTACGTATGCTCATCGCTGAGCAATGTCACCAGTTGCTGGATAAGTTGAATATGCTGATCCTGGCCAGTCGCGGATAACCCCAGCACCAGCGAGACGGGATCGTTATCGCTGTGCCCAAACGCCACAGGCTGTCGCAGGCGGATAAAACTGATTTGCGGCGTCAGCGCCCCCTGTTCTGGCCGGGCATGGGGCATTGCCAGACCTGGCGCTATCACAAAGTAGGGGCCGAATTGATGAAAATTGTCCACCATTGCCTGCACATAGCTTTCAGTGCAGGCATCGCTTGCCAGCAGTGCGTTGCCTGCTGCCAGAATCGCCTGCTCCGGCGTATTTGCGGGGTGGTCCAGTTGAATGGCCTGGCGTGCGATCATCGGGATACCTGCGCAAGATAGTGATGAAGGGAGTTGAGCGTGGTTTCCAGTGCCTGCTGAACAAGCGCCGCCCCTTTTTCCGCCGTGGCGCAGCGCGGATCGCCCAGCACCGCATAGTCGGAAAACTCCGTCCAGTGCATCTGTTGCCAGGCGAAATTGGGGGGGAATTCAGGGTAATGCGCCCTTGCCTGCGCCATCTGCACCGCTTCCGGAGCCAGCTCCAGCATCAGGGAGGTTTCGATCTCATCGGCATGCATATACCCGGCTTTGGCTTCTTTCGATTCCCTTAACCGGTGCACGCAATCATTCATACCCGCCCAGGTGTAGCTGAGTAGCGTAATGCCCTCGTCTTTTAACGCTCTGGCCGCGCTTTTCATGGCATCAAAATTACCGTAATGCGCATTAATAACCGCCAGCGCCGGAATGCCATAGCTGGCCATATTGCGCGCCAGCGCCTGTAAAAGCTGGCTCAGTAAATCGTTGCCGATATCTACCGCGCCAGCGTGACCCTGTAACGACCAGACCTGGCTAAACGGTAGCACCGGCAGCATCACCGATGCGTCGCCGAGCGCCGCGTCGAGTCGTTCGCAAAAGCGCTCCGCCAGCAGATTGTCCGTCGCCAGCGGCAGGTGATCGCCGTGCGGTTCTACCGCACCCAGCGGCAGTAAGGCTATCTGCGCGCGGTGCAGTGCCGCGCTGGCCTGCGATTCGTTCAGCATCTGCAGTTTCATTAACTCTCCTGGCTGAAGGCAAAATAGCGGGCCGGGTTAGCAATGAAGAAATCGTGCAGCAGCGCCTCGCCGTCAAAGCCTGCTTCATGCGCTTCTTCCAAAAACCGTGGCCGCCAGTCCGCCAGGATAAACTTCAATCCCAGCCCCCCCTTTCCATAGTGGGCGCTCATGCTTTTACGGGCGAAATCGCCGCCGATCAGGATCTGTTTTTGATATCCCCTTTTACACAGTTCGAGGATGGCCTGCGTACGAATATGTTCAGGGTGATATTTTATTCTGGTAATACCGTCAAAAGAGAGGTACGCCCCGGTGTTGGCGATTTGACGATGTAACCAGGGATCGGGGTTTCGGTCCATATGTGCAAAGCACAAACGGGACATATCAAGGCCAAGCGTTTTAAACACCTGCGTCTGTTCCAGCGCCATGGTGCCCATTTCCGTATGACTGTGCATCGGCGCGCCAGTGATTTGCTGCGCGCGAACGATCACTTCCAGCGTTTTGCGTTCAAGTGGTGAAATCATGTTATAGCCGGTGCCGCATTTCACCACGCCAGCCCGGTACTGGCTGCCATCGATGCCGTCCGTCACTTCGCGGACAACGTGCTCCACCAGTGCGTCCAGCGGCGAGTGCTCAATCCACTGCGCAAACGTGTCGCTGTGGCCAGGGCGCTTGCAGCTCCAGAGGAATCCTTTGTTAAACCCGGCAGTGGCGATGATCTGTACGTGCTGGCGCTGTGCGATCCTGGCAACGACGTCGACCTGTCTGCCATAATCCGGCGCGGTGGCGTCATAAATGGACTGCCCGCCCGCGGCGCGAAAATCCGCCAGCTCCCTTTCCGAGGCGTCCGCTGAATCGAGCAGCAGATCTTCATCGTTACGCTCCGCCCAATACGGTGGAATGCAGTAAATATGATCGTGACTGTAGGTCACGCCCAGCTCGGCGGGGGCAATATCTCCATGCAACGTACGAATAAAACCCATCGGGCAACCCTCTGAAAGCAAATGGAAGATGCCCATCAAAAATAGGTTTGGCTCACTTGATCAGTCAAGTGATCAAGTTCGTTTATTGATCAATTCTATGACCTGCGCCACGAATAAGAAGAGACTGTTCTTAAAAGTCGTCATTCGCTTGCGCTTTGCGTCACGATGTCCGAGGATGACAGTCCGGTATGTTTTTTGTACCGCGCAATGATGAGATTGTATTTCGCCCGGCGCAGTTTACCGGGCTTGTCCTTGAAACATTGAACTGGATTAAGGAGTAAGCATGAAATCGAACCGTCAGGCACGTCATATCATGGGACTGGATTACAAAGTGTCTAACACCCGCAAAGTGGTAACCAAAGACAACCATGAAGAAACGGTGGTGGTCCATCGTTCCGGGCGTCATCGCCGCGCTGGCTAATGTTTTCCACCCTCGCCACTCCATTCGGAGTGGCGTTTTGTTTTCTCTTCTGCTTGATAAAAATTCAATCAACGAATGCCGCGAATAGGAAGTATTTGCCGTATTGATGATTTATACTTGCGCCCGCCGCAGTACCCCACCCGCAACGCTATGCCACGCGGAGTGATCGTTGATAAAGGAGCAGTAAGATGAATGCCAAACATAATAAAAACCGATCGTTGTACATCCCCTATGCCGGTCCCGTGTTGCTGGAGTTTCCCCTGCTGAACAAAGGCAGCGCCTTCAGTATGGAAGAGCGCAGCAGCTTCAACCTGCTGGGCCTGTTACCCGAAGTGGTTGAAACGATTGAAGAACAGGCGGAGCGCGCCTGGCTGCAATATCAGGGTTTTAAAACCGATATTGATAAGCACATTTACCTGCGTAACATCCAGGACACGAACGAAACCCTTTTCTATCGCCTGGTCGATAACCATCTCGAAGAGATGATGCCGGTGATCTACACCCCAACGGTCGGTTGGGCATGTGAACGTTTTTCGGACATTTACCGTCGCGCGCGCGGCGTGTTTATCTCCTGGCAGAACCGCGGCAGCATGGACGACATTCTGCAAAACGTTCCGAACCACAATATTAAAGTGATTGTCGTTACCGACGGCGAGCGCATCCTTGGCCTGGGCGACCAGGGGATTGGCGGGATGGGCATTCCAATCGGTAAGCTCTCACTTTACACCTCCTGCGGCGGGATCAGCCCGGCATACACTCTGCCGGTCGTACTGGACGTTGGCACCAACAACCAGCAACTGATTAACGATCCGCTGTATATGGGCTCTCGCCACCCGCGTATTACGGGTGATGAGTACTACGCGTTTGTCGATGAATTTATCCAGGCGGTTAAACAACGCTGGCCGGATGTGCTGCTGCAATTTGAAGATTTTGCGCAGAAAAACGCCATGCCGCTGCTGAACCGCTACCGCAACGAAATCTGCTCGTTTAACGATGATATTCAGGGCACCGCGGCCGTGACCGTCGGCACGCTGATTGCCGCCAGCCGTGCCGCTGGTAGCCAGTTGAGCCAGCAGAAAATCGTCTTTCTCGGTGCCGGTTCCGCCGGCTGCGGGATTGCCGAGCAGATTATTGCGCAGACCCAGCGTGAAGGCCTGAGCGAAGCGGATGCCCGCCAGAAAGTCTATATGGTGGATCGCTTCGGTCTGCTGACTGATGAAATGCCAAACCTGCTGCCGTTCCAGAGCAAGCTGGTGCAGAAACGCGAAAACCTGCAAAACTGGGATCGCGAAACCCAGAGCGAAGCCATCTCTCTGCTGGATGTGGTGCGCAATGTGAAACCGGACATTTTGATTGGCGTTTCCGGTCAGACCGGGCTGTTTACGGAAGAGATCATCCGTGAAATGCACAAACACTGCCCGCGCCCGATTATCATGCCGCTCTCTAACCCGACCTCCCGTGTGGAAGCGACGCCGCAGGATATCATCAGCTGGACTGACGGTATGGCGCTGGTTGCTACCGGCAGCCCGTTTGCGCCGGTGCAGTGGAAAGAGAAAACCTACCCGATTGCGCAGTGCAACAACGCGTATATCTTCCCGGGCATTGGTCTGGGGGTGATCTCCGCCGGGGCGTCACGCATTACCGATGAAATGCTGATGGCGGCAAGCGAAACACTGGCAGAATACTCGCCGCTGCTACTCAATGGCGAAGGTCTGGTGTTACCGGAGCTGAAAGATATTCAGAAAGTGTCGCGTGCCATCGCGTTTGCGGTCGGCAAAATGGCGCAGCAGCAAGGCCTGGCGGTGAAAACCTCTGCCGAAGCGCTGCAACAAGCCATTAATGATAACTTCTGGGAGCCGAAGTACCGCAGCTATCGCCGTACCTCGATCTAACCGCCTGTTTTCCACCCGGAGTCGTCGTGCTCCGGGTGTGCCCGCCCTGTTCAGCTAATCCGTTGTTGTTTCCTCATTAGCATGGACGAGATCGTAGGCCGCCTGCGCCCGCTCCAGCGCCGGACCATGCGCCAGCGCCCAATCATTCAGCGCCATAAACGGTTGTTGTAGCGTCTGCGCCAGCGGCGTGATGCTGTACTCCACGCCCACCGGCGAGGTAGGCAGCACTTCACGGCGCACCAGCCCATTGCGCTCCAGCCGTTTTAGCGCGTCCGCCAGCGCTTTGTGGGTAATGCCATCCAGCCGACGGCGGATTTCATTAAAGCGGGCAGGTTCGGTACAGAGTACCGTGAGGATCATAATCGACCATTTATTGGTGATGTGTTCCAGTACCCAACGGGTTTTCCCCACATTATTCAGGCTGTTACAGTCAATTTTCTCCATGGCGATATACTCCGCGATATCAGATATAAATAAAGTGCGTAATTGATATTAAGTATAAAATTTATATCATCTGTTTTCCACTCAAACCGGAGAGAACAGATGGGCAGATTAGACAATAAAGTGGCTGTGGTGCTTGGCGGCGCAAAAGGCATCGGCCTGGCAATCAGCCAGCGTTTCACCCATGAAGGCGCAACAACCTGGTTTACTTCACGCCGTGATGAGGAGCTCCAGGCAGCCAGTCGCACCCTGTCAGGCGCTTCAGTGCCGCTGCGTGCGGATGTGAGTCAACAAAGCGAACTGGTCCGCATTATGGCGACGGTTCAGGCAGAAGCGGGTCGCATCGATGTGCTGGTCATTAATGCCGGGATGTCGGAATACGCCACCATCGGGGACATCAGCGAAGCGCATTTTGACCAGATATTTGGCCTGAATGTCCGTTCGCCCGTGTTTGCCTTGCAGGCCGCACTGCCGTTATTGCAGCCCGGTGCGAGCGTGGTGCTTATCGGGTCGATAGCCGATACGATCGGCACGGAGGGATACGGCGTTTACAGCGCCAGTAAAGCGGCACTGCGTTCATTTGCCCGGACCTGGACACGTGAGCTCTCCAGCCGCGGTATCCGTATTAACGTCGTAGCGCCAGGCCCTATCGATACCGAGATGATGTCGGTTGTCACCGATGAGGTTCGCGAAGCATTAACCCGTGATATTCCGTTGCACCGAATGGGCAAACCCGACGAAGTGGCCAATGTAGCGCTCTTTCTGGCGAGCGATGAGAGCAGCTACATCGCAGGGGCAGAGATCTGCGTGGATGGCGGAATGGCTCAGGTTTGACGGTGTGTTTCCTCTTCACAGCCATCTGCGGATGGCTGTTTTTGCACGTGGCGTTTCCCCTGCGCCGCTGGCAAATCCATTATTTCCCCGCTACACTCCTTTCACCCATCAACTTACTGAATATAAAAGGAGGCTAATTATGCTGTATTGTGAACTGTTCTGTGTTTCACATACCCTTGGTGATCGCACCAGCTCAAGCGTTATCGGTATCGTGCTGCGATAACTTCTGCTTGAGCGAAGATACAATCCCCTTCCCTTGGGCTTACCGGGTTATCGTCAGCGATGTTTGACGAGGCATAAACATGCCTGTAACTCTTGAGTAAGCAATGAGCACTTTACTATCTGCACAATCAATCCGTGTTGAAACGGCTTTCGGTCCGTTATTCTCCGATCTCTCCTTTACCCTGAAAAAAGGCGATCGCCTTGGTCTTATTGGCGACAATGGCTGCGGCAAAAGCACCCTGCTAAAAGTGCTGGACGGTTCGCTGTCCCCCCTGTCCGGTAATGTCACCGTGGCGCACCACTGCCTGTTGGCCCGCGTGGAACAACATCTCCCCGCTGAGCTATTGCCTGTCACGCTGCTGGAGGCGGTGCTGGCGCAGATCCCGGCGACGGAACGGGAGAGCCAGCGCTGGCGAGGCGAAGCGCTACTGGCCAGTATGGGGCTGAGCCCGCAGGAGATCGCCCTGACAGCGGCGACGCTGAGCGGTGGTCAGCACACCCGTTTGCTGTTGGCGCGGGCGCTGATCCGTGAACCGGATCTCCTGCTGCTGGATGAGCCCGGCAACCACCTCGATCTGCCTACGTTGCTGTGGCTGGAGCAGTTTTTGCAACACTGGTCCGGCAGCTTTGTCATGGTCTCGCACGATGCCTCACTGCTGGATGCGGTGACCAACGGCACCTGGATCCTGCGTGACCATACACTGCATTGCTTCGCACTACCCTGTAGCGATGCGCGCCTTGCGCTGGATGATCGGGATGAGAGCGACGCCCTGCGGCATAAAGCCGAGCAAAAGGAGATCGACCGCGTCACCGCCAGTGCCAAACGGCTGGCGACATGGGGGCGGGTTTATGACAATGAAGACCTGGCGCGCAAAGCCAAACAGATGGAAAAACAGGTTGAGCGCCTGAAAGAGAGCCAGACGGAACTGACCGCCGGTAGCCGGTGGACGCTTGCGCTGCATGGCGAGGCGTTACCGGCGGATCGTCTGCTGGAAATGGAGCAGTTGCCGGTTGCGCCAGCGGCAGGTTTGCCGGCGTTGTTTCACGTTCCCCTCGCCCGCCTGAAAAGCGGTGATCGGGTTGCTGTTGTCGGGCGTAACGGTTGCGGGAAATCCTCGCTGCTGCGGTTAATCTGGCAGGCGTACCGGCAGGAAAACCCAGCGGCTCTGCGCCTGCACCCGCGTTTGCAGGCCGGTTACTACGATCAGACGCTGCACCAGTTGCCGGATGAGGCCACGCTTTTTGAGGCGCTGGAGCCGTTCGCCCCGGCACCGGAGGATCGCAAAATGGCGCTGATCAGCGCTGGTTTTGCATGGGTACGTCATGGGCAGCGCGTTGCGACGCTGAGCGGTGGTGAGCGTTCGCGGCTGCTGTTTGTTGGCCTGTCGCTGGCGCGCTTTAACCTGCTGTTGCTGGATGAACCCACCAACCATCTGGATATGGCCGGTAAAGAAGCGCTGGCGCACACGCTGCAACACTTCAGCGGTGGTGTGCTGCTGGTGAGCCACGATCGTCAGTTGATCAACGCAAGCTGTAACCGCTTCTGGCTGGTGGAAAACGGTGAGTTGCAGGAGTGGCATGATGTGCAAACCGTGTATGAACGACTGCGGGAAAGCACTGGCCTCATCAATGCAACTGCCCGGTCGCAACACGCGGTGACGGCGGTTGCGGACGATCAGGATGCCCTGCTGGCACGGCTTATTGAGCTGGAAACACGCCTTGCAGAGGACCTGGCCCGTAAACCCAAACACCAGAAACCGCAGCTACAGGCGCAATGGCGTGAGGAGATAACACGGATTAATACGCAATTGACTTAATCGAAACCAGGCCGTGCAACATTGGGCGGCCTGGTTTATTCTCGCAGGCGTTTTATATCATTAACACATCAAGGGCTACGTCTATTATTTTTGCGGGTTTTTCGCTTTCCAGGCATCCCACGCCGCTTTGATCTCCTGCTTTGCCGTGTCGGCATCGTTAAAGCCATTCAACTCCACTTTTTTGCGGCCGTCTGGCAACTGTTTATAGACGCGGAAGAAGGCTTCCAGTCGATCCTGTTCGATTTTGGGCAGGTCGGTAACGGTTTTAATATCGTCATAGGTCGGGTCGATTTTGCTGGCCGGAACCGCCACGATTTTGTCGTCGGTCTCGCCGCCATCCACCATTTTCAGCACGCCGATGGGACGCAGTTTAATCAGCGTACCGGGGGCCAGCGGCGCGCGGGTGTAGAAAATGACATCCAGTGGATCGCCATCGCCCGCCAGCGACTGCGTGAGCGAACCGTAGTTCGCCGGGTAAGCGACCGGCATGGACTGAAAACGGTCAACGACGATAAAGCCGGTTTTCGCGTCGGTTTCATATTTGATCATGCTGCCCGCCGGAATTTCGGTCACCGCGTAAAACTCGTCCGGGTTATTTTTCGGCTGCGGGAATTCAAGAATGTTGTCAGCCTGCGCGTACGCGGAGAGAAAAAGGCTGACTGCGAGGAATTTTTTCACCAGATGCATTGTTAATTACTCTTTTTGTTGAGAGAAAGCGACAATTTGGCGACAAATGATGACAGCAGCATGACAGTGACGCGTTGCAGACTCGCCCAAAATAGCGGCTGGAATGCGCTTTTTTCGGACGCGTCCGGGTGATTGCTTTACGCGATGAATTACCGGATATTGCATGCAGGAGCGGGGCCAGCGGCCCCTTTTTTACCCAACGGAGGTGCTTTATGACAACGTCTATTCCCGGGCTTGACGTGCTGTTTATCGCCGGGTTCGGCCCGATCCCCCAACGCGTGAGCGACAGTCAGGACTTTTATCAGCAAACCCTTGGCTTGCCGCTGAAACCGATGGAAGGCAACAGCGACTATCTGGTCGCCGATCACGATGCGCTGGCGGGGGCAAAGCACTTTGCCCTGTGGCCACTGGACCAGGCGGCAGCCTCCTGTTTCGGCGCGGCGGCATGGCCGGATACGCATCCGGTTCCGCAAGGCTGGATTGAATTCGAAGTTGACGATCTAACGACTGCCACCGATGTGCTGCTGCAAAAAGGGTATCAGTTACTGGTGGCGAACCGCCTGGAGCCGTGGGGGCAAAGCGTGACCCGGTTGCTTGGCCCGGAAGGTCTGCTGGTCGGACTGACGGTAACGCCCTGGCTGCGTTGATGCGCCTTCAGGCCTGATCAGCAGGCCTGTCGCGCGTTTTGCTCTTTTCTGAAATGCTTATCTCAATTCCTTTGTTCCCTTGTTATGAGCCGCACCGGATGATGCGTTCGAGGCTAAGACAATAGATAACAAAGGAATTCACCATGCACATCGCTTTCCGTTTACCGTTGCTGATGGCGCTGATTATCGCCAGTTCGGTTCAGGCCTTTGCGGCCGATACGCCGGTTAAAGGCGGCACCCTGATTTACCTTGAACAGCAAGCGCACACCAATTTGTATCCCCCCGCGGGCGGGTTTTACCCAAACGGCGGCATCCTCAACCAGATTACCGACAAACTGACCTGGCAGAACCCGCAAACGTTGCAGGTGGAACCGTGGATTGCTGAAAGCTGGACCACCAACGCCGACAAAACGGAATACACCTTTAAAATTCGCCCCGGCGTCACATTCTCGGATGGTACTCCGCTTGATGCGGCTGCGGTGGCGAAGAACTTCGACACTTACGGACTTGGCAATAAAGCGCAGCGCCTGCCGGTATCGGAAGTCATCAATAATTACGAACGCAGCGAAGTGATTGATGCGCAGACGGTGAAATTCTATTTTAAAAAACCGTCGCCGGGATTCCTGCAAGGCACCGCGACAATCGGGTCTGGGCTGGTTTCCCTCAGCACCTTGCAACGCAACTTCGATGAGCTGGGCGACGCGCGGCATATTATCGGCTCCGGGCCGTTTGTGGTGACGGACGAGAAACTGGGGCGTGAAGTGACGCTACAGGCGCGCAAAGCGTATCAGTGGGGACCGAAAAATAGTGCCCAGCAAGGCCCGGCCAATCTGGATGGCATTAAATTCATCGTCACGCCAGAAGACAGCGTGCGCATTGGCGCGTTGCTGGCGGGCCAGGCCGGTTTTATTCGCCAGGTACAGGCCTATGATGAAAAACAGGCCACAGAACAAGGGTTCGCCATCTATGCGCCGCCCACCCGAGGCGTCAACGACAGCATCAGTTTCCGTCCGGATAATCCACTGGTTGCCGATCTTCGCGTGCGTCAGGCCTTACTCCATGCGACAAATGCGAAACAGGTCGTCGACACCCTCTTCTCTGCCAATTACCCGCAAGCCACCTCGGTGATTGCCCACTCTGCCGCCGGTTACGTCAACCTCAGCGATGCACTGAAATTTGATCCGGCCAAAGCCCGACAGTTACTGGATGATGCAGGCTGGAAAACCGCTGCGGACGGTATCCGCACCAAAGAGGGTCAACCGCTGGCGTTGACCATTTATGAGTCACTGCCGCAGCCGCAAAACAAAGAGGTGCTGCAACTGGTGGCGCAGCAATGGCGTCAGGTCGGTGTGGCGCTGACGGTCAAAGCCGGTGATGCGGGCAGCCGTACCCTCGATAACCTCGACCCGCTGAAAACACCGCTTACCGTGTCGGAAGTCGGCCGCGCCGATCCGGATGTAGTGAAAAGCATGTTCTACCCCGCCAACCGCGATGCGCTGCTGCAACAGGGCGGATCCAGCGATAAGGTGAAAAGCTTCCGCGACGACAAACTCAACGCCTTGCTGGTGAGTATTTCCGCCGAAGTTGACCCGCAGAAACGTCTGCAACTGACCGGCGATGCGCAGCGCTACCTGCTGGAAAACGCCTATGTGATCCCTATTTTTGAAGAGCCGCAGGTCTTTGCTGGCGCGTCATGGGTAAAAAACGTCAACTTTGAAGCCGTGGGTCGTCCATCCTTCTACGGCGCGTGGATTGCGAAACATTAAGGGGGCGTGCGATGAGCCACTATCTGCTGCGCCGCGCAGGGCTTGGGCTACTGGTGTTGTGGGCGGCCTTTACGCTCTCTTTCGTGCTGCTTCAGGTGCTGCCGGGCGATGCGGTGCTGATTAAATTTCAGAACCCGGATCTTGGTCTAAGCCCGGCGCAAATCGAGGAGATGCGCCTTGCCTACGGCGCGGATAGCCCACTGTGGCAGCAATATGTGCACACACTGTTCGCCATGTTGCGCGGTGATTTTGGCTATTCGGTCCAGGCGGGCGTTGCGGTGAGCGAATTGATCCGCAGTAATCTGCCCGAAACACTGACCCTCGCCCTGCCTGCGTTTGCCCTTGCCGTGGTGCTGGCGTTTGCGTTGGCGTTTGCCTCGCGACTGCCGTTCCTGCGCGGGTTAAGCAACGCGATTCAGGCGTTGCCGGTGCTGTTTGTCTCGCTGCCAACCTTCTGGCTCGGTATCGCGCTGATTCAGGTGTTCTCCTTCCAGTTGAGGTTGATCCCGGTTATCAACCCGTCGCCGCTGCAAGGGGTGATCCTGCCGATTATTACAGTCGCTATCCCGATTTCTGCGCCACTGGCGCAGATCCTGATGCGCAGTCTCGACCAGGTTGCCGCGCAGCCGTTTGTGGCGGTGGCGCGGGCGAAAGGCTTAAGCGAAACCGGCGTGCTGTGGCGGCATGTGACCGGAAACGCGTTACTGCCGGTCCTGAACGTTGCCGGTTTGCTGCTGGGCGAGTTAATTGCGGGTGCGTTGATCACCGAAACGGTATTTGGTCGCGGCGGGCTGGGGCAACTGACCCAGCAGGCGGTGAATAACCAGGATATCGCGGTTTTACAGGCTGTGGTGATGATCTCCGCGCTCGGGTTTGTGCTGATTAATCTGCTTGTTGATCTGTTAATGCCGTGGTTTGACCCCCGGCTGAAAACGGTGACCGGAGGTGCCTTATGAGTCTGGTGGACTACGCAGCCGCCGCCCGTAAGCGGGCACGGGTATTTCCTGTCTTTCGCTGGCAGCCCGGCTTATGGCTGGCCTGGCTAACGATAGCGCTGGCGGTAGCGGCGGCATTTTTTCCGGGGCTGTTCACGCATTACAGTCCCGTTGAAGGGATTGCCGGTGCACAACGGCTGGCGCCGCAGGCCGAACACTGGCTGGGCACCGATCAACTTGGGCGCGATCTCTATGCCCGCATTATTTTTGGTGCATCGCACTCGCTTTCCGCTGCGCTGGCCGCCGTGGCAATGGGATTGTTGGCTGGCACCTTGCTCGGCGTCATGGCGGGGGCTGTTGGCGGGCGCACAGAGTCACTACTGATGCGTCTGGTGGATGTGCTGCTCTCTATTCCTTCGCTGTTGCTGTCACTTACGGTGATCATTCTCCTCGGTTTCGGCACGGTGAATGCCGCGATTGCGGTCGGGGTGGCGTCGGTTGCCAGCTTTGCCCGCCTGGCGCGCGGGGAAGTGGTGCGTATTCGCCATACCGATTACGTTGAAGCCGCCAGAGGCAGTGGCGGTACATTCCTCGCCGTGCTGTGGCGGCACATTTTACCGAACTCGCTTACTGCGGTGCTGGCCTTTGCCACACTGCAATTCGGCCAGGCGATCCTCGCCCTCTCCACCCTCAGTTTCCTCGGCTACGGCACGCCGCCACCTATTCCTGAATGGGGGTTGCTGATTGCCGAAGGACGTAACTATTTATCCACAGCCTGGTGGCTGACAACGTTCCCCGGTGTGGTGGTGATTTTGGTCGTGCTGGCGGTAAACCGCATCAGCCGCCAGCTTAGCGGAGGTCGCCTATGACGGTGCTTGCTGTAGAAGATTTAACGCTCAGTTACCGTACCGGGCGCGAATGGCGCGAGGTGGTTCATCACGTCAGCTTTACGCTCAAACGCGGCGAAATGCTGGCGTTTGTCGGGGAGTCCGGCTCAGGAAAAACCACCACCGCTCAGGCGATCATTGGTCTGCTGGCCGACAATGCCCGTCGCGACAGCGGAACGATCCTGCTCAATGGCGAAGCGATAAGCCAGTGGTCAGCCAGGCGGCTGGATAGCCTGCGCGGTGCCCGCATCAGCCTTGTGCCGCAGGATCCGGGTAATTCACTCAACCCGGTTAAAACCATCGGCGCGCAGGTGGGGGAAATTCTCACGCTGCACAGCAAAATCAGCGCCCGTGAACGCGATGAACAGGTGCTGGCGTTGCTCACTAAAGTGGGGTTGAGTCACCCGGAACAGCGGATGAAACAGTTTCCGCATCAGCTCTCCGGCGGCATGAAGCAACGGGTGTTGATTGCTATCGCCATTGCGCTGCAACCGGACCTGATCATCGCCGATGAACCCACCAGCGCGCTGGATGTGACGGTGCAAAAAAGGATCCTCGATCTGCTGGACAGGCTGCGGCGCGAGTCCGGTACGGCGGTGCTGTTTGTGACGCACGATTTGGCACTGGCGGCTGAGCGGGCCGACCGTTTACTGGTCTTCCGCCACGGAGAAATTCAGGAGCAAGGTGCAACGGCGGATATTATTCGCGCGCCGCAACAGGCGTATACCCGCCAGTTGCTGAGCGATTTGCAGGGCCATGCGCTGACGATTGCGCCGGTATCCGGCCAGCCACTGGCGTCGGCGGCTATTCGTGTGCGGGCGATCAACAAGCAGTTTTCACTGGGCAAAGGCCACGCGTTGCAGGCGCTCGACAGCGTCAGTTTCGACGTCCGTCGCGGTAGCACGCATGCGCTGGTGGGCGAGTCCGGATCCGGCAAAACCACACTGGCGCGTATTCTGCTGGGGTTTGAACAGGCCGACAGCGGCAGCGTGATGATTGACGACATTGATGCCACGCACCTGAGCCAGGAAGCCCGCCGCCAGTTACGCCGCAAAATTCAGTTTGTTTACCAGAACCCGTTTGCGTCGTTGGATCCGCGCCAGACGCTGTTCGACATCATTGAAGAGCCGCTGAAAAATTTCGAGCCTGTCGATAAAGCCGAACGTAAACGGCGGGTGGAAACCGTGGCCCGGCGCGTTGCATTGCCGCCGGAACTGTTAAGCCGCCATGCCCGTGAACTCTCTGGCGGCCAGCGCCAGCGGGTTGCGATTGCCCGCGCCCTGATCCTCGAACCGGGCATTCTGGTGCTGGATGAAGCCACCTCGGCGCTGGATGTGACCGTACAGGCGCAGATCCTCGCCCTGCTCCAGCAGTTACAGCAGCAACTCGGGCTGACCTATCTGTTTATTACGCATGACCTGGCGACGGTTCGCCGCATCGGACACAGCGTGACGGTACTGCGCAATGGACGTGTGGTGGAACACGGAACGGTAGAGCGTCTGTTCGCCGCGCCTCAGGACAACTACACCCGGGAATTGATCAACGCCATTCCCCATTTTTCACCTGCTACGGAGGAGTACGCATGACGCGAAAACGCCTGGGATTTTTTACCCGTTTACTGGATGATGCGCCGCCGAAAGAGCGTTACCGACTGGCGACAGAGCAGATCCGCCATGCTGAGCGCCATGGTTTTGACAGCGCATGGATTGCGCAGCACCACTTTCATGAGCGTGAAGGCGGTTTGCCTTCGCCGCTGGTGTTTCTGGCGCATGTCGCGGCGCATACGCAGAGCATCCGTTTAGGTACGGCGATCATCACCCTGCCGCTGGAAAACCCGTTACGCGTGGCGGAAGATGCGGCCGTACTGGATTTGCTGGCTGACGGGCGGCTGGACGTCGGCTTTGGCTCCGGCGGTACGCCGACCTCGTTTCTGCCGTTTGGCCTGACGATTGACCAGCGGGCAAGCGTATTTGCCGAGTACCTGCATCTGATCCAGAGCGCCTGGCGCGGCGATTCGCTGACCCATCCCGATAATCACCTTTACCCACCTGCGCCGCAGCTGGCGGAGCGTGTGTGGATTGCCACGTTTTCGGTTGAAGGGGCGATCCGCGCCGGACAGGCCGGGCACGGATTAATGCTGTCCCGCACGCAGCCGCGCCCGGCGGACGCCCTTTCACTGACGCTGGATGCGATCCAAAACCCGATGGTGGATGCCTATCTTGATGCCCTTCCGGCAGGCGTTGCGCCGCGCATTCTCGCCTCGCGCACTGCCTTTGTCGCCGACAGCACGGAATATGCGCTGAAGGTGGCAACGCCGGGGTTAACCCGCCAGGCGCAGCAGCACCGTGCGGCGGGTTATGAGGTTACGGGTGACAGTGTCACGGATTATATCCGCCAGTTCGATGCGCATATCGGCGATCCGTCAACCGTGGTTGCCTCCCTGAAAAATGACAGCATTCTGGCCCGCGCAACGGATATCTCCTTCCAGGTTCACTCTGTCGAACCGTCGCATCAGGACACGCTGCGCTCTATCGAACTGATTGCCGGGCATGTCGCCCCACATATTTTATAAGGAGTCACGATGGCTTTACGTCAGGATATTCTGGCTGAACTGGCGGAGATCGCCCCCGGTTCCGCGCTGGCCAGCGCCCGCGATACCCGTGATGCCGCGACGCAACACACACAGGGCAGCTACGACGCGCTGTTTAGCGCGGAAAACGCCGATTTCCCGGCCGATGAGCGCTTTATTGTGGCGGCGAAAGTGGCGAAATGGCACAACGCCAACGATCTGGCGGCGCATTACGCCAGTTTTGGCCTTGCCGACCCTACGTCTGCCCGCCTTTCCCCGGCGCTGGATTTTGCCCGCTTGCTCACCTTCTCACCGGTAAAAGCCACGCCGGATGCGCTGAAATCATTGGTGAGCGCAGGCTGGAATAAACAGAGCATTGTCACGCTGGCGCAACTGATCGCCTTTGTCAGTTTCCAGAGCCGGTTGTTGGTGGGGTTGCGGTTGCTGAATGGAAAACCGGCTACCGCCAGCGAGAGCGCGGCAGTTGCGGGTGCCTGGCATACCACACCGCGTACCCAGAGCGGTAAAGTCGCACCGGTGGCCTTTACCCAGCAAGAGCTGGGCTGGGAGCCGTGGATCGCGGCGAAACCACTGGCGGAATTTACGCCGGACGAACAGACGATTCTGGCAAAATTTGGCCATACCGATTCGGACTATTTTCGCTTGTTAGGGCGTAACTTACCGGTGTTGGAACAGCGCACGTTAACGGATAAAGGCATCTTTTACACCCCAGGCGGCTTGCCGCGCGCAGAGCGTGAACTGGCCGCGACGGTAGCCAGCAAGATTAACGGTTGTATCTATTGCGCCTCTGTCCATGCGCGTAAAACCAGCCAATTGTCAAAGGATGATAATGCCGTAGAGGCGTTGCTGGCCGTCCCACCGGGGAAAACGTTAAGTGAAGGACACTCGGCGCGTTGGGGCGCTGAAATTGAGAGTGCGGCGGCGTTATCGGTGACACCGCCAGCGTTAACGGCGGCCCACCTGGCGAAGCTGGATGCGCAAGGGCTGGATACGTTGCAGCAGTTGGATCTGATCCAGTCGGCGGCGTTTTTTGCCTGGGCTAACCGCCTGATGCTGACGCTCGGAGAACCCTATTTGCCGTAATGCATTTCAGAGGATCCGGCCTGCAAGGGTTTTCATCACCCGCGTTGCAGGCCGGAGAAGACGCGGGTTTACTCTGCCACAGGCTCCAGCTGGCGTGTAGCTTTACGACGGCCGTACATCAGCAAAGCCCCCATCGCGGCCAGGGACAACAGCGCGGCAGGCAGTGTGAGGTAGCTGTAGGTAAAACCAAACGTAATGATCAGCCCGCCGAACCATGCGCCAATGGCATTGCCGAGATTGAACGCCATCTGCCCGCCTGCCGCGCCAAGCATTTCACCGCCCTTCGCATTTTGCAGCAGCATAATTTGCAGCGGTGCGGAAACGGCAAACAACCCGGCGCAGCAGACAAACCCCATCGCCAGCGATGCCTGTTTATGTTCACCCAGCACAAACAACGCCAGCATTGCCAGCACCACAACCAGTTCGGTCACAACCGCAATGCGCAGCGGGCTGAATCTGACCGACAGCCTGCCGCTGAACATATTGCCCAGCACCATACCCAGCCCCATCAGCATCATGATCAGCGTCACTGAGGTGGGGGAAAAGCCGGAGATATTCACCATAAAGGGTTTGACGTAGCTGAACCAGGCAAACACCCCGGCATTACCCAGCATGGTGGCGGCAAAAATCAGCCACGGTTCCGGTTTTCGCAGAAAATGAAACTGCTCGCGCAGATGGGTTGGCGCAGTATCGTGCAGGTCCGGCACCCAGAAAATCACGGAGACAATCACCGCCGCATCGAATAACACAATCAGCATAAAGGTGTAACGCCAGCTGAATTCATGCCCCAACCAGGTACCCAGTGGGATCCCCACCAGGTTGGCGACGGTCATGCCCGCGATCATCCCGGCTACCGCCATGGTCACTTTGCCCGGCGGCGCGATTTTGGAGAGGATTATCGCGCCGACGCCAAAAATCGCACCGTGGGGAAACCCGGAGATTAACCGGCCAATCAGCAACATCGTATAGGAGCTGGAAAAGGTAAAGATGGCATTACCGAGGACGCACAACGCCACCAGAAACAGCATCACCTTTTTGAGCGAAAAGCGGCTGGAGAACAGTGCCATAATTGGTGCGCCAATGACCACGCCCACGGCGTAACCGGAGATTAAGTACCCGGCAGAAGGAATAGAGATACCGACATCCTTAGCAAGTTCGGTGAGGACGCCCATAATGCCGAACTCCGCCATGCCTAAACCAAAGGTCGCAAGTGCCAACGAAAAAACCGTTTTTTTCATACTACAGACCACTTGTTAAAAGATTGCGACACGCATTATTGACCATTCGCTGCGGGCAGACCAGTTGAAATGTCCTGGCTGGCACATTAATCCATGGATTCGGTTGCTTTTGATCTGTCTGCCATCGAACGGTGTGCGCACCACAATAAACGCAGCGGCAAACTGCCGCGCTGGCATAAACCAGGCTATGCTGAAAGGGTTCCCAACTCCATGAGCAGGCAAGCCATGCATACGCTTCGCGTTGAACGACTGTCATCCATTACTGATACGCTGGCAACCGATTTAACCCGATTGCTGGCGGAGCTTTCCCCCCACGCGCCGACGTTAAGCGTAGAAGACTTTCAGCGTGTGTTTGCGTCTGACTCAGTGCATCTGTTTGTTGCCTGGGATGATGGCGTTCCCGCCGGTATGCTGACCTTAGTCTGTGCGACACTGCTCTCTGGCAAGAAATGCATGATTGAAGATGTCATTGTTGGCAGCCAATTTCGACGCCGGGGCATCGCGACCGCGTTGCTGCGTTCCGCCCTCTCCTTCGCCTGCATTTATGCTGCGCGCTATATCGAGCTAACTTCTCGCTCTGAGCGTGAAGAGGCTCACGCGCTGTACCATAAATTTGGTTTTTTTGAGCGGCAAACGCATGTATACCGTTTAACGTTGTTAAATAAGCCGCTCATTCAATAAAAAGTGAGAAGTGTTTCGCATTTTATTTTATTACTTTCATTCATTTGCTTTATTCAGCAATAGCGTTCGCAAAATTTATTGCACCAGGAAATTCGTTGTTGTTTTTGCTTTTCTGATAATGATAATGCCTCTATCAACAAGCAACAGAGATACTAATCATGAACGTTACCCGTCAGCGTAAAACAAAACACGCACCAACCCTGATTAACAGCAAGGCCAGTTTAATACCGGAAGAACAGGCAAAGAAAGAACGTCAGACCAGAGAATATATTCGTATAATGAATAAGTTTGTCGCGGAGCACGGGGTTCTTACCGATGATGACTATTTCAGGGTCTTATGATGCGAAAACAATTTGATGTTTATCGGAATAATTCCCCAACCACCAGAAATTCAATCCCTTTTTATTTGATCGTACAGCATGATTTTTATGCGGATCTTTCTACCCGTGTAATTATTCCTTTAGTCAGAAACAGCCGTGCTCCGTGCTGGGCTGATTCTGTTGTGCCCCGCGTAAATATTGAATTCGAAAAGTTGATGCTGCATGCGCCAATGATGACGCATCTGGAAACCACAAAAATCAGAGAAAAAGATTTTGTCTGTAATTTGCGAGCGGAAAGAAACCGTATTGTGAATTCCATTGATGCGCTCATTACCAATATTTGACTCCCGAACCCCGCACCGGATCTCTCCGGAGCGGGGTTTAGCCATTAGTTAATGCCTTCCGTGCTCTCTTTTTTGGCTTCCAGTCGCTCGACCTCACGATACCAGCGCGGATGATGTTTTTGCGCCCAACGACGGCTGACCTTGCCTTCCACCATGCCTTTAATTGAGCCTTTCACCCAGAACGCCATATACATATGGATCAGGATGGCATGCATCAAAATAATTGCCGAGGTGGCGTGCAGCAGCAGACTGTAGCGGATCACCTGAATGGGGAAATAGTGCGCAAAATAAGGTCGCCAGATGATGACGCCCGTGACCAGCAGCACGGTCATCATGCTCATGATGGTCCAGAACATCATCTTTTGCCCGGCGTTGTATTTCCCGACTTTCGCCACCTTGTGCTCATTGCCTTTTAACACCTCGACAATGTTTTTCAGCCACGGCAGATCCTGCTTATCCGGGATGTTGTGATGGACAAAACGCACAAACATAAACATCAGCGCCACGAACACCACCACGCCGAAGAACGGGTGCAGAATACGCCCCATCTGCGGTGTGCCGAACGTTTCCGTCAGCCATTGCAGCGTCGGGAAGAAGAACGAAATCCCGGACAAGGCGACAAGGAAAAAGCAGACAACCACCGTCCAGTGACAGGCGCGGTCAATAAATTTGGTGCGCACAATCATTTTCGACTTACTCATGATGCTCCTCCTCGTCGTCGTCCACGTCTTTATTCGGTCCGATGCCGATGTAGTGATAAATCAGCCCGGCGAAGGTAGCGATAAACCCGGCGGCGGAGAGCGGTTTTAACACCCCTTTCCACAACCCGACCGCCGTATCGATCTGCGGATCTTTCGGCAGATTGTGGTAAAGCTGCGGTTGATCGGCATGGTGCAGCACATACATCACATGTGTACCACCGACCCCCTGTGGGTTATACAGCCCTGCATTGTCGTAACCCCGCGTTTTCAGCTTCTCAACCCGCTGTTGCCCCAGCGCCAGCATCTCCGCTTTGGTGCCGAAATGAATGGCGCCTGTCGGGCAGGTTTTCACACAGGCTGGCTCCTGCCCCACGCTGACGCGATCGACGCACAGCGTGCATTTATAGACCCGGTTATCCTCTTTATTGAGCCGCGGGACATTAAACGGACAGCCAGCGATGCAATAACCGCACCCGATGCAGCTCTCCTGCTGGAAGTCGACAATGCCGTTCGCGTACTGGATGATCGCCCCGGCGGACGGGCATGCCTTCAGGCAGCCCGGATCCGCGCAGTGCATACAACCGTCTTTGCGGATTAACCACTCCAGCTTGCCATGCTGTTCGGTTTCGCTAAAACGCATCACCGTCCAGGATTTGGCGCTGAGATCGGCAGGGTTATCGTAAACTCCGACGCAGTGCCCCACCTCATCGCGGATATCGTTCCACTCTGAACAGGCCACCTGGCAGGCTTTGCAGCCTACGCAGGTGGAGACGTCAATTAGCTTGGCGATTTCCGCCTTGTGATCGCGCGCCCGTGGGGGCGGCGTCAGCGGGTGGGTTGCGGAGCGTTTGATAATGTCCTGAGTTTCCATTGTCATACTCGCCCCTTACACCTTCTCAATATTCACTAAAAACGCCTTATATTCCGGTGTTTGCGAATTCGCATCACCGACGTTTGGCGTCAGGGTGTTGGCGATATACCCCTTCTGCGCCACGCCCTCAAAACCCCAGTGCAGCGGGATGCCGATGGTTTCCACAGGCTGACCGTGAACCTGCAAGGAACGCAGACGGCGCGTGACCACCGCCACCGCGCGGATAAACCCACGCTGGCTGCTCACCGTTACCCGATCGCCATTAGCAATGCCTTTTGCCGCTGCCAGCGTTTCGCTGATTTCAACGAACTGTTGCGGCTGAGCAATAGCGTTCAGACGCGCATGCTTGGTCCAGGTGTGGAAATGTTCGGTCAGACGATAGGTGGTGCCCACATACGGGAAGCGATCTTTTTTCCCCATCCGTTTGGCATCTTCTGCGTACAACCGGACTACCGGGCTGGAGACCACATTCGGGTGCAACGGGTTCGTGCCAATCGGGGTCTCAACCGGCTCGTAGTGCTCCGGGAAGGGGCCTTCCGCCAGCTTATCAAGCGCAAACAGGCGGCCCAGACCTTCCTGCTGCATGATAAACGGCCCGGTATTGCTGCCCGGCGGCGCGGTCGAAAAGTCCGGAATATCGTTACCGCTCCATTTCGTGCCGTTCCACTGGATCAACATCCGTTTCGCATCCCAGGGTTTGCCCTGCGGATCGGCGGAGGCGCGGTTGTACAGCACACGGCGGTTCATTGGCCATGCCCACGCCCAGCCCAGCGTATTGCCCAGCCCCGACGGATCAGCGTTATCGCGATTCGCCATCTGATTGCCCTGTTCAGTCCAGCTACCGCTGTAGATCCAGCAGGACGAAGACGTAGTGCCATCATCGCGCAGCAGGGCGAAACTGTTCAGCAGTTGCCCTTTTTTCGCCAGCAACTGACCGTTGGGATCGTACAGATCCGCCAGCGCATAGCCGTTGTTCTCTTTCGCCACCTCTTCCGCATGCGGGTTGTGCGGCTGGCTGTAGCGCCAGGACATGTTCAGCAACGGTTCCGCACCTTTTCCGCCTTCCGTACGGTACATGTCACGCAGGCGGTGGAAAATCCCGGCCAGAATTTCACCGTCGTTCAACGCTTCGCCCGGTGCATCCTGACCTTTCCAGTGCCACTGCAACCAGCGCCCGGAGTTGGCAATTGAGCCATCCTCTTCGGCAAAACAGGTCGACGGCAAACGGAACACTTCGGTGGCAATCGTCGCCGGATCAACATCATTCATCTCACCGTGGTTCTGCCAGAAAGTGGAGGTCTCCGTCACCAGCGGGTCGATCACCACCATATATTTGAGCTTGCTCAGGGTGCTGACGACGTTGTTTTTGTCCGGGAATGAGGCTACCGGGTTAAAGCCCTGGCAGATGTAGCCGGTGACTTCCCCCTTCGCCATCATGTGGAAATACTTGATGACGTCGTAAGACTGATCCCACTTCGGCAGCCAGTCGAAACCCCAGTTATTCTCTTTCTGCGCGGCATCGCCGTAGAACGACTTCATCAGACTGACAAAGAATTTCGGGTAATTGCTCCAGTAGTTCACCTGATCCGGCAGCGTCGCTTTCGGTGTATTCGCGCTCAGGTATTGCTGCAAATCCGTCTGTTTTTCCGACGGCAGCGTCAGGTAGCCCGGCAGGCTGGTCGACAGCAAACCGAGGTCCGTTAACCCCTGAATATTGGAGTGCCCGCGCAACGCATTCACCCCGCCGCCCGCCATGCCCATATTGCCCAGCAGCAACTGGATCATCGCCATGGTGCGGATGTTCTGCGCGCCCACGGTATGCTGCGTCCAGCCTAAGGCATAGAGGAAGGTGGTGGTGCGATCGGCTGCGCTGGTTGAGGCCAGCACGTTGCACACTTTCAGGAAGTCCGCTTGCGGTGTGCCGCAAATGTTCTCGACCGTTTCCGGCGTATAGCGTGCGACATGCTGTTTCAGCAGGTTCCACACACAGCGCGGGTGGCTTAAGGTGTCATCGCGTTTGGCGTAGCCGTTTTCATCAAACTGATAGTTCCATGATGACTTGTCATACTGGCGTTTCTGCGCGTCGTAACCGCTGAATAAGCCCTCGTCGAAGGCAAAATCATCCCGCACCAGCAGGCTGGCGTTGGTGTAGTGTTTGACGTATTCGGCGTTGATCTTATTATTGTCGATCAGGTAGCGCAGCACACCGGAGAGGAAGGTGATATCCGTCCCGGAGCGGATTGGCGCATAAATATCGGCCACCGATGCGGTACGCGTAAAGCGCGGATCGACCACAATCAGCGTGGCATCATTGTTATTTTTGGCTTCCATTGCCCAGCGGAAACCGACCGGGTGGGCTTCAGCGGCGTTACCGCCCATCACCATCACCACGTTGGCGTTTTTGATATCAACCCAGTGGTTGGTCATCGCACCGCGACCAAATGTTGGAGCAAGACTTGCTACCGTTGGTCCGTGTCAGACGCGCGCCTGGTTATCTACCGCCAGCATGCCGAGGGCACGCACAAATTTTTGCGTCAGCATACCGGTTTCATTGCTTGCAGCCGATGCGCAAAGCATACCCGTAGAGAGCCAGCGATTGACCGGTACCCCTGCGGCGTTGGTTTCCATAAAATGCGCATCGCGGTCATCTTTCATCAGACGGGCAATACGACTGAAGGCATCATCCCAGGAGATGCGCTGCCATTTATCCGAGCCTGGCGCGCGGTATTCCGGGTAACGCAGGCGGTTTTCGCTGTGTACGTAATCCAGCAAGCCAGCGCCTTTCGGGCACAGTGCGCCCCGGCTGACCGGGTGATCCGCATCCCCTTCAATATGGTAAATAGCCTCTTTGGCGTTTTTTGCGCCATCTCCCAGGCTATACATCACTAGCCCACAGCCCACGGAGCAGTATGTGCAGGAATTTCGGGTCTCTTTTGCGCGAAGCAATTTATAATTTCGCGTTTGAGCCAGCGCCATTTTCGGGGCAAACCCCAATGCGGCCACTGTGGTTCCTGCCATACCGCCCGCGCAGATGCGGAAAAATTGTCTGCGGCTGACGTCCATTGCTTTCCTCATTATTGGTTTTTCGACTTCGGGCGGGAAACTAAACATTCCACACGGTGTGTGAATTGCGATAAATCAATAACCGCCGGAGGCTGATACCTAATAGTCGCCACTGTCGGGTTTTTCTTATCCTTAAGGATTAGTGGGCCCGAACCGTCATTCGCGCGGGCACAATTAACTGTGTTATAAGGTGAGGTTTTGTTACGGACAATATAAGTGCAGTGATGACGAAAAAACGCGCAACGCTAATTGGTTTACTGGCGGTATTATTATGGAGCACGATGGTCGGCTTTATTCGGGCAGTCAGCGAAGGACTCGGCCCGGTGGGCGGCGCGGCCATGATCTACAGCATCAGCGGGTTGTTGTTAATTTTTACAGTGGGTTTCCCACGCCTGCGTGCGATACCCCGCCATTACCTTATTGCCGGTAGCGTTTTGTTTGTCAGCTATGAGTTGTGCCTCGCGCTCTCGCTGGGGTACGCGGATACGCGCCAGCAGGCAATTGAAGTGGGGATGGTCAATTATTTATGGCCGAGCCTGACGATTGTCTGCGCGATATTATTTAACGGGCAAAAATCCACGCGGTTAGTCGTCCCCGGTTTATTACTGGCCCTGGTTGGCGTGTGCTGGGTATTAGGCGGTGATAGCGGTCTGAATATTGCCGATATCCAACGCAATATTATTTCCAACCCGCTCAGTTACGCACTGGCCTTCGCCGGGGCATTTATTTGGGCGATTTACTGTACGGTAACCACGAAATACGCCAACGGGGCGAATGGCATTACGCTGTTTGTTTTACTGACGGCAGCAACCCTGTGGGTAAAATTTGCTCTGACGCCGCAACCTGCGATGCTCTTTACGCTGCCGGTGGTGATGAAATTAGTGATGACCGGCATCGCGCTGGGTTTTGGTTATGCGTCGTGGAATATTGGTATTTTGCACGGCAATGTGACCGTACTGGCGGCGGCGTCCTATTTTACGCCGGTGCTCTCTTCGGCGCTGGCGGCGTTTGTTTTAAGCGCCCCGCTCTCCTTCTCATTCTGGCAAGGCGCGTTAATGGTGTGCGCCGGGTCGCTGCTCTGTTGGTGGTCGACCCGCCAGGCGGCTTAACCCGGCGTTTGCTGGCGCAGGTTAAACCCTGCGCCCTCATCGTTACTGCTGTTCCGCTTTTGCCAGACTGAACCAGATCCCCATAGCCAGCACGATCAACAACACACCTGCTGTGCTCAGCGCCACGCTGTGGGAACTGATAAACGCCGTTTTTGCGGCCGCAATAATCTCCTGCGCCAGCCCTGTGTTGCTCTCCTGCGCCAGGCGGAACGCCTCACCAATCGAGGAAGATGCCTGCGCCGCTTCGTGGCTGCTCAGCCCCACCGGCAACTGGATCGAATGGGCAAAGCTGCGGCTTAAAATCAGGCCAAACACCGCAATCCCCAGCCCGGCGCCCAGTTCGTAGGACATGGTTTCAATCGCGCCCGCCGCTGCCGCTTTCTCTTTTGGCGCTGCGGCCATGATAGCCGCGGTTGATGCCAGCAATGCGCTGGCGGCGCTGAACCCCAGCAGAGCCATCAATATTCCGGCCTGCCATGGCTGCGTGGAGAAATGGGTGACCGACAGGCCGAGAAAACTGCATGCGCTTAACGCCATTCCGCCTGTCGCAACCCGCCGCAAACCCAGTCTGGACACCAGAATGCCCGCAATTGGCCCGCTAAACCCACTGGCCAGCATCACCGGCAGCATAAACACCCCGGCGGCAAACGGCGTAAAACCGTGCACAAATTGCAGCTCCTGCGCCATCAGCAGCTCAAAACCAACCAGCGTGATCATCGCCGTCATCGCCATCACGACACCGCTTAAAATCACCGGATGGGTAAACAGGCGCATATCGATCATCGGTGTTTTTGCCGCTAACTGCAGACGGACAAACGTCGCCAGCAACAGGCCGCCGACCAGCAACGTGCTGGCGATGAGCCACAGCGGCAAGGCCCCTTTCATGGCGCTTTTGGCGCTCCAGACCAGCAGCAGGATTGCCACAATCAGCCCCAGCGCCTGGTTCAGGTTTAACGGCTGTTCTTTACGCCCCTGCTGGCGTGGTACAAAGCGGGCAGTCAGCGCCATCACCACCAGTACGATCGGCACGTTAATCAGGAATACAGAGCCCCAGTAAAAGTGCTCCAGCAGCATGCCCCCGACTAAAGGCCCGAACGCGGCCCCGCCGGAGCCTACCGCCGCCCACACCCCCAGCGCGGTGTTACGATGGCGCGCCTGCGAGAAAGTGGTGCGGATCCCGGCAAGCGTTGCCGGCACAATCATCGCCGCCCCTATCGCCAGCAGCGAACGTGTGGCGATAAGCCAGCTGGCGCTGGTGGCGAAAGCCGCCAGCAGCGAAGCCGTACCGAACAGGCCGCTGCCAATCAGCAACAGGCGTTTAAAGCCGATTCTGTCACCCAGTGCGCCCATTGGCAGCACCATGCCCGCCATCACCAGCGAGTAAATATCAATTATCCATAACAGTTCATTACCGCTGGCGTTCAGTACGGTGCTGAGCGTAGGCGCAGCGACATGCAACACCGTCGCATCAATAGCGACCGGAATATACACCAACACAATAATGACCAACGTTAACCACTGACGAAACATACAACACTCCGCGTTTTATCAATCCTGGACATGCGTCCAGCATGCCGATCCTACGTAAAGTTGAACGCATGTCCAGCTTTTTGTTACACTCGGTTTCGTCTCTGTTGAGGGGAGTTTTTATGCGTTATTTACATCGTGACGATCGCCGGGAGGTGATCTTACAGGCCGCTATGCGTGTGGCGCTGGCGGACGGATTTGCCGCCATGACCGTACGGCGTATTGCTCAGGAAGCTGCTGTGGCGACGGGTCAGGTTCACCACCATTTCGCCTCGGCGAATGAACTCAAAGCGCAGGCGTTTATCCGGCTGATCGACGCCCTGCTCAATGTGGAAGTGGTGCCCGCAACGGCACCGTGGCGCGATCAATTGCATTCCATGCTCGGTAGCGATGACGGCGGGCTGGAACCCTACGTGCGCCTGTGGCGCGAAGCGCTGGTGCTGGCCGGTAAAGAGCCTGAAATCAAAGGCGCTTATCTGCTGACCATGGAAATGTGGTGCGACAAAGTCGTGGAGCTGATCGACAAAGGCCGGGCTGCAGGCGAGTTTACCGGCGGCGATGCGGCGCACGATATCGCATGGCGGCTCATTGCCTTTGTCTGCGGGATGGATGGTATTTGTATGCTGGGAATGCCAGATGTCGATGAAGTGGCCTTCAATCGCCATCTGGCGGTGATGATCACAAAAGAGCTGTGCTAAGCCTGTACACCGTGCAGCTCGAAACGCGACATCACCGTCTCCAGCTCTTGCAGGCTAAAACCGTGCTGCGCATCGTCCACACCCAGACCAAAACGGGTTTGCAAGGTTTCATACAGTGCAGCCACGTTGGTCAGCACCCTTTCCTCCTGCACCTGGCCCTGTCGCCAGTGGGTAAAATGGAAGTTGGTGAGCGTCAGTTTTACCCCGTCCGGCAAATGGCGGCACATCAGTAAATGGTGGCGAAAATGCGACGCCGGCCAGTGGGCGGAGTGAAAATTCCCCATCACAAAATCCGCCTGGTATTGCTGCCCCATTTCAAACTGGTACATGGATTGCCAGCGCTCATGGTGACGGAACTGCAACACCCAGTCGTCTCCGGCGCGCTGTAAACGGTACACGCCATGTGGTGTGATCTGTTCAATATCCGCGTGCAGTCTGATCGGCGCGGTCAGCGTTTGCCCGCCAAATCCCACATCGGCGATCCACGGCTCCCCCGCAAGCTGAACCAGCAAAATGCGGTGGGTGCGCGGCGGCATTTGCGGCGGGTTGGAGATAACGACTCTCCCCAGCAAGCTGCGCACCTCGAAGCCCACCTCTTTCAGTGCGCGTTCAAATAATCCGTTTTGTTCAAAACAGTAGCCGCCGCGGCGGGCAACCACCAGTTTTTGGAAGATCGCCTCATCGCTGAGTTCGATTTCGCGCGGTAAGACCACATCAAGGTTTTCAAAGGGAATTGCGCCGTTGTGATGCAGATGTAATGCCCGCAACGTCTCCAGCGACACATCCGGGGTATGATTCCAGCCAATACGGGCCAGATAAGCGGTCAAAAAAGGGGTCATACAGGCTCCTTATGAAAGATGTCCCTTTGTTATAACGCATTTTTTTTCCTGCACCGGCGATTTTGTGCCCTGCATTTATCGCTTTGTGCTGCGTTGCAGCAGACCCAACGCCGTGAGCATTAACAGCAACCCGGTGATCAACGTCAATGTCGCCATGGCCATCCCCTGACCCACCGATCCCTGTTCGAACTGCCGCCAGATAAACACCGCGACCGTTTGTGTTCCGGCGGGGGCCAGCAACAGTGAGGTGACCAGTTCGCGGGAAGCAATGGCAAACACCATTAACATGGCCGCCAGCATGGCCGGAAAGATCAGTGGGAGCACGATCAGGCGCAGTGCCTGCAAGGCGCTGGCACCGTGTACCCGTGCCGCAGGCTCAAGATTGCCGCCGAGCTGACGCATGGCGCTACTGATATAACGCACCGGCCAGGGCAGCAGCAGGCAGCAATAGGAGAGCAGCAAAATCCCCCACGTGTTGTAAGGGGAAACCGGCCAGAACGCACGGTTCCACATCAGGATCAGCCCCACTCCAACCACGACCCCCGGCAGCGCCGCGGGCATCAGCGAGAGCGCATCGATGATTGCGCGCCCTTTTATCTTCTGTAATACCACCAGCCAGGCAATGCACAGCCCCAGTAAACCGGTGAACAGCGCCGCCGCCAGCGCCAGCGACAGACTGGTGCCGAGCGCCCAAAGCGCATCGCCCCGTTCGGCGAACAGCGCAGCAAAATGTTTCACTGTCAAATTATCGAGCGACAGGCCAGCCGAGAGCGTTGAACTGAATCCGGTGATTGCCATCGACAAACCCGGCAACACCACTGCAATCAAGCCGACCAGCGCCATGATAATGACGACCGGTATGCCTGCCAGTCCGAGCCGTGCACCCACGTGTTCCGTGGGTTTACCCGAGACGCTGGTGACGTCGCTGTCGCCGGTGAGTTTGCGTTGCAGCCACCATCCGCCCAGCGCAATGGCGATCAGCACAACGGAGAGCAGCGCGGCACCCGGCATGTCGATGGGCCAGTCGGCCAGCTTCTCTTCAATCCCCACCGTCAGCATCACCACGCCGGCACGCGTCCCCAGTGCGGCGGGAACGCCGTACTCTTCCACCGCAAGGGTAAACGCCAGCAGCATCCCGGCAGCCAGTGCGGGAGATAGCAGCGGCAATGTGATATGGCAAAATGCTCGCCATGGCGTCGCACCGTGGACGCGCGCCACCTGCGCGAGGCGTTGCCCGCTGGCGAGCAGGCTGCGTGACACGGCGAAATAGACCACCGGGAAAATATTCAGCGTCATCACCAGCACAATCCCGCTTTTGCTGAACAGCAGATTATTCAGGTCAAGGCCGGTAAGCTGCATCAGATATCCCTGCGTTTGCAGGATCAGCATCCATGACAAGGCGGCAATATAGGGCGGCGTGAGGAACGGGATCAAAAACAGCAGATCCCACAGTTTTGGCCACGGCACATCGAATAACCCCCGCACGATGCCGAGCGGCAAGCCAATCAGCATGCTGAGTAGCGCAACACCGGTGGCAATGTGTAGCGTACCGCTGAACATAGCGGGCAGTTGCGGTTCCGCCAGCAGCGCAGGCACCCCGGCGAACGCGTCGTTGAATGTTCCCGCGCTGAAATGCGGGAAAACAGCCTGCAACACAATAAACAGTAACGGTAGCGCCACCAACAGCGCCAGCAGCGCCATCGTCACCCGCGCAATCATTTTCTGGTTCACAGCGGCGATCCTGAAAGCGGGGTTACCCCCGCCTAAATGAGAAGGGAATTACTGCGCAAACAGCGCATTAAAGCGCTTCAGCACCTCGCCGCGTTCGCTGGCGCCACCGCTTTGTGTCGGCAGCACCTTCAGTTCGGTAAACAGCGGGCGTTTCGCTTCAACGTCGGTACGGGCAGGCATTAGCCAGGCATCGGCAACCATTTTCTGCCCCTCCGGCGACAGCACATAGTCCACGAATGCTTTGGCGTCATCCGCATGCTGCGTGGTTTTGAGGATCATCATCGGGCGCGGCGCAATGACCGTGCCGCTGGCCGGGAAGATCACTTTCAGCGATTCACCCTGCGCAATATTGCCGTAGGTGACGTAATCCACCGCGCCAAATACCGCCGCTTTCGCGCCTTGCATCACCGGCGTTACGGCCTGGGCGTTCGGACCGCTCACCACCATGCCGTTTTGTTTCAGGGCGTCGAACAACTGCCAGGCTTTCTCACCCATGCCGTTTTGCAGGCCAATCAGCAGATCCAGCGACGCGCCAGAGAGCGCCGGATCCGGCGTGGTCACTTTATCTTTAAAATCGGCGGTGGTCAGATCCTGCCACTCTTTCGGTTCCGGGGTACCGCTTTTGCTGTTCCACACAATGCCCAGTGCGGAAACGCCTTGCGCAATGTAGTCCGCACTTTTCAGCGTCTCTGGCACTTTCGCGGCGTTCGCACTGCTAAACGGCAGCAACCAGCCCCGGTTATGCAGATCTTCTGCGGTGTCCCAGGAGGCGGAGATCAAAATGTCCGCCTGCGGATTGGCCTGTTCCGCTTCCAGTCTCGCCATCACTTTGCCGGTGGTGGCCTGGAAGATATTGACCTTCACCCCGGTCTTCTGTTCAAAACCGCTGGCAAGGCTTTTCGCAAGCGACCCAGGGCCTGCGGTATAGACGGTCAGCGCATGCGCGCTGGACATCATCATGGATGACAACACCATGGCTAAAGCGACTCCTTTTTTGACGGACAGTATGGCTTTCATGCAATTTCCCCTGAGGATGATGTAACGGTGCGTTCAGATTCAACATTGCCAGCGGCGAGGTGCACAATGCGGTCGGCAAGCCATTCCGCTTCCCGGCGATCGTGGGTGACATAGACGGCAGTGGTGCCGATTTGGCGCAGTAATTGCGCCATCTCATGGCATAAGGATTCGCGCAGTGCGCTGTCGAGATTGGAGAGCGGCTCATCAAACAGCAACACACGGGGTTCGGCGACAATGGCGCGCGCCAGCGCGACGCGCTGCTGCTGCCCGCCGGACAACCCTGCGGGTTTACGCCCGGCAAATGCCGCCAGCCCGACTCTTTCCAGTGCCTGCATTACGCGTTGCTCACGCTCTGCGCGCGGAACATTGCGCATCTTCAACGGAAAGGCGACGTTTTGCGCCACGCTCATATGTGGCCACAGGGCGTAATCCTGAAAGACCATGCCAATGTCGCGCGCTTCAGGCGGTAACGACCAGCCTGCTTTCGCTACCAGGCGATCGCCAAACCAGATCTCGCCGCACGCGGGTTCAGCCAGCCCGGCCAGCAGTCGCAACAGCGTACTTTTGCCGCAGCCGGAAGGCCCAAGCAACGCAACGACGCTACCGGGTTGAATATGCAAGTCGATGTGATTGAGAACGGTGTGTGCGCCGAACGCGTAGGAGACACCTTTAAGGCGGATATCAGTGAACGCATCCATCAGCAGGCTCCCGCAGCGGGAAGCCGTGACTGACCCATGAGCCGCAGCCCACAGGACGCGTCCACCTGCACAAACGTCAGGGGAGCAAACATGTTGTTATCCTCTTTGGGATTTGATTCGGCTGACTATAGGCAGGGAATATGACGAAGAAATGACGTGAATATTGCGCGTTGATTTTTAACAGAATGTCTAAAATGATAGGCATACCTCTCTTTACCCATAAAAAGGCAATATCGTGCGTATAGCAACGATCACTAATTTTGCTTATGTCGCCACGGTGGTCTTAACGCTGACATCCGGCGTGGCGTTATTTCTGGCGTCCAGTGCGGAGCGCGAAGAACGCGCCGCTGTGGCGCAAAACCGTGTTTTCGATTCACTCACCGATGATCTGGAAAAAGAAGCGTACGCCCTCACCGACCTGGCGCGCGATGCGGTGATAAAAAAGCAACCTGAAACGATACAGAGCTGGAAAACCCGCGAAGAGCAGGATGTGGAACTGGAGAACCACCTGATTGCGCTGCACGATAATGGCGCGTCCGATGCCGAGATCCTGATATTGCGCGATGGCATTTCGACGCTGGATCAGCTTGAAGATGAACAACGCATCGCCATTGCCAATATGGAGGCTGGTAAAGTCAGTGAGGCCATGGAGTTGCTGTTTAGCGCGAACTATGAAGAGCGCCTTTCGGAAACGGAGTATCGTTTCGCCCATTTTCGCAGCCTTGCCGATCAACGCACCCAGACGGCCATTAACGAAGCCACTGAGCGATCGTTACGTTTGCGTACACTGTCGGAAATCATGGTCGGTCTGACGGCGGTCCTGTTTCTCTTTGTCCTCGGTTTTATTATCAAACATCGCATTCTGCGCCCGGTGGTCACGCTGAGCGATGTGGTTAACCGCCTGGCGACGCAGGATTACGCCGTGGAAGCGCCAGTGCTGGCGCAGGTGGATGAAATTGGCGATATGGCGCAGGCGATCCGCGTATTTCGCGAAAACGGTCTGGCCCGCCAGCGTCTGGAGCAGGAGCGCGATGCGGAATGGGGAACGCGGACGCTACTGGCACGCATGACGCAGCGCTTGCAGGGCTGCGACTCCCACAGTGCGATCATCAAAGTCGTCAGCCGTTTCGCCCCTCGGATCATTCCGGATATGGGCGGTCGTTTGTATCTTCTCGATAAACGAACCGGACGGATGAAATGTGTCGCGCGCTGGGGGCTGCCGCCGGGCGAAGATCCGGCTTTTTCACCCGACAGTTGCTGGGCGCTGAAACGCGGGCAATTGCACTGCCCCAGTAAAGACGCGGTGGATATGCCCTGCGAACATATTTCGCCGGAGATTGCGCCACGGGCGATTTGTGTGCCGCTGAACGCGCAGAATAAGAGCATTGGTCTGCTGACTTTCGATAACTACACGCCGGATAAAGAGCCGCCGTATATCTATCTGGAATTGTTAGCGGAAACGCTGGCACTGGCGTTAGCCAACCAGATCCTGCGCGATACGCTGACCGAGAAAGCGACCTTTGACTCGCTGACCGGGTTGCGTAACCGCCACAGTCTGGATGAGACGCTGCGCAGTATGATCGATCAGGCAATGGTGGAAGGCACGATGCTGAGTTGCCTGATGGTGGATGTCGATTACTTCAAAAAACTCAATGACCTGCATGGGCATGAGGCGGGAGATAAGGTCTTGCGCGAGCTCTCGCGTTTGATTACCGATGTGCTGGGTGACAAAGGGCTCGCCTTCCGTTACGGAGGTGAAGAGTTCCTGCTGATCCTGCCAGATACCAATGAGTCGCAGGCCATGAGCGTTGCAGAATTGCTGCTGAATACGGTGTTGAACCATCTGATGCTGTACGAATCGCAGGATATCGGCCCGGTTTCGGTTTCCATCGGGCTGGCGACCTGGCCGCGCCATGCCAGGGCGGATAACCTGGTGCGGGCCGCGGATCTGGCGCTCTATCTCGCCAAAGAACAAGGACGCGGGCAAATTGTTGTTGCCCGCAATGCTGATAACCACCGAACGGAGTAACCGTGATGAGTCATTTTCGCCCCGTGGCGCTGGAGCATGCCAGCCGTTTGCTGAACCACGGCCCGACCATTTTAATTACCAGCCGTGATGAGCAGATCGACCGCCGCAATGTGATGGCGGCGGCATGGTCAATGCCGGTGGAATTCTCTCCACCGCGTATTGCCATTGTGGTAGACAAAAGCGCCTGGTCACGTGAGTTGATTGAACGTAGCGGCATGTTTGGCATTGTGGTGCCGGGCGTGGCGGCGACAAACTGGAGTTATGCCGTTGGCAGCGTGACCGGGCGTGATGAAGATAAATTTAACTGCTACGGCATCCCGGCGTTTGCCGGGCCGGTGCTCGGCCTGCCGGTGATTGAAGAAAAATGCCTGGCCTGGATGGAGTGTCGCTTGCTGCCGCCCACTGCCGCGCAGGAGAAGTACGACACGATGTTTGGCGAAGTGGTGTCGGCGGCGGCAGATGACCGCGCCTTTATTAACGGGCGCTGGCAGTTTGATGACGACAAACTCAATACGATCCATCACCTTGGTGGCGGCACGTTCGTCACCAGCGGCAAGCGTATTACCGCTGGTGAATAATGTTCCCCACGACGTGGTTACTTCTTGGGCAGTGCAGCTATCCAGTTCATTGCCAGTTCTGGCCAGAGGGCGGCAGGCTGGTTTTTCACACCGCGAATGCCAAAACCGTGCTGACCGTGGCTGAACAGATGCAGCTCTGTCTGCACGTTGTGCGCATGCAGGGCGTTAAACATCACCAACGAGTTCGCCACCGGCACGGAAGGATCGTCGACCGCGTGCAGTAAAAAAGTCGGCGGTGTTTGCGCCGTAACATTCAGCTCAGGTGAGTAATGCTTAATCTGTTCGGCTGTCGGTGTATCGCCAATCAGTGCCTTACGCGATCCCGCATGGGCAATCGCCGCGTCCATGGAAATCACCGGATAGCCCAGCACGACAAAGTCCGGGCGTGCGCTTTGCCGATCGATGGCATCCACAGGCGGGTAAACGGCTTCGTCGTAACGGGTTTCGAGGCTGGCAGCAACATGTCCACCGGCGGAAAAGCCCATCACGCCAATGTGCTGCGGGTTTATCTTCCATTCGCCCGCGCGCGCTCGCAGGGTTCGTAGCGCTCTTTGTGCATCTGCCAGCGGCGCATTAGCCCCTTCCGCATGCCCGTCTTCCGGCATCCTGTAGGTCATCACAAACAAGGTATAGCCCCGATCATTAAAAGGTTGGGCTAAATCGCTGCCTTCTTTGTCCAGCACCACGCGTTTATACGATCCGCCGGGCGTCACCAGCAGCGCAACCCCGTTGGGGTTTTTCGGCAGGTAAACGGTCACTTGCGGCGCGCGGATTCCGGTGACAGCGCGATCCGGCAACGCCGGATCTTTGCTGCGTTCGGTTAAGGTAAAGCTGACCGGGCTGTTTTTCGCGCCGGGCGCATCACCGGATGGCCAGACCGGGAATGTGGTTTGCGCGGCGAGCGCAACCTGCGAGGTCAGCAGCAAGGTGATGGCAAGTAACTGAGGTTTATACGACATAGGCATCTCCATAGCGAAAATGCCTGTTTATCATTTACCCCGTGCGGGAAACCCGAACTACTGCACAAAACGGGGTTTCACTATTATTGAAATGATCAGCTTGCGGCGATGGCGCGAATCACCGCTGCGGTGACGTCATGCGTGGTGGCGGTGCCGCCCACATCCGGCGTCATGATCCCTTCGGCGCTCACCTGCTCTACCGCCGCCATCAGCCGCTGCGCTGCCCCGGCTTCGCCCAGGTGTTCCAGCATTTGCGCGGCGGTCCAGAAACTGGCGACCGGGTTAGCAATCCCCTTGCCGGTAATATCAAACGCGGAACCGTGGATCGGTTCAAACATCGACGGGAAACGCCGCTCCGGGTCGATATTTGCGGTGGGCGCAACACCCAGACTGCCCGCCAGCGCACCGGCCAGGTCAGAAAGAATATCGGCATGCAGGTTGGTCGCGACGATGGTATCCAGCGTTTGCGGGTGCAGGGTCATGCGGACGGTCATTGCATCAACCAGCATTTTATCCCAGTGCACATCCGGAAATTCCTGCGCCACCTCCTGCGCGATTTCATCCCACATCACCATGCCGTGACGCTGGGCATTGGACTTGGTGACGACGGTAAGCAGTTTGCGCGGACGGGACTGCGCCAGTTTGAAGGCGTAACGCATAATGCGTGTGACCCCGGTGCGGGTAAAGATTGCCACTTCAGTACCCACCTCTTCCGGTAAACCTTTGTGCGCCCGCCCGCCGTGGCCGGAGTATTCACCTTCAGAGTTTTCGCGCACGATCACCCAATCCAGCGTCCCCGGTTTGGCGTGGCGCAGCGGCGACTGAATACCCGGCAGGATTTTGGTGGGACGCACGTTGGCATATTGATCAAAGCCCTGACAGATCGGTAAGCGTAACCCCCAGAGCGTGATGTGATCCGCCACATCCGGCGCGCCAACCGCGCCAAAGTAGATGGCATCAAATTTTTTCAGTTGCGCGAGACCGTCTTCCGGCATCATCACGCCGTGGGTTTTGTAATATTCCGAACCCCATTCAAAAGTGTGAACGGCAAATTCGATGTCGCCCTGCCGTTTTGCCAGTACGTGCAGCACCTCCACGCCAGCAGAGATCACTTCCGGGCCAATGCCATCTGCGGGAATGGCGGCGATTGCGTACGTTTTCATGGGTATCTCCTTGTCATTGGTGTTATGACGAGTATGCAGAGATCCCCGGGGCTTTCAGCGGCACGGAATTATACAAAAAATCGCAATAATGAGAGTTGGTCTAACGTGTTGAATCAGAGGAATAAAAATGCCCACAAAAGCGGTGTGGGCAGCGGGAGATTTACATATCGTAGCCGGGTTTTTTGATCAATTGCGCCATCTGCGGGGCGATATCCGTATCCCAGACCTGCGTTTTCCAGTCGTCCGGCGCGACCTGATTCAGGGCGACGCTGATGGAACTCTCTTTGCTGTTCAGATGGCGAATAATCACCCCGGCGATATCCTCCGCCAGCGCGGCTTTTTGCTCATCATTCAGCTCGCGGGGAAAACATTTGATATCAACGTGCGGCATAGCAAACTCCTTATTTTATGAGATCGCTACAGTAGCACAGCCGCTCAGCGTCGATTATCAAATGATGTTGTTATCGCGCCTGAACGGAGAAACCCTAAGCTCAGGACAGCGTGGCGAGAAATTCGTCTGCCTGCTGCGGTGTGCTAATGCGAACAAAGCGCAGATGTTGATAACGGGGATCGACCATGTACTCCCCGTAACGCTGGCGATTACGGCGCCAGGTTTTCAGCATCCAGAAAATGATGGAGTCGCGGCTCAGAAACGCGCGCCGCAGGCTTTCCCGGTTGCCAGTTTCCGGCCACAGCTCCTGTTGACTCTGCGCCCGCGCAATGGCGCGCAGCGTCACCTGGCGCAGGGTGTGCCAGAATCCGTAATCCACCCACACCACAATATCCACATCGCGCCATTTGATATCACGGCTGCGATCGTAGTTACCGTCCAGCACCCAGTCCGGTTGACTCAGTGCTTGCGTCAGTCGGGCATAGAACTCCTCTTTCGGTGTCCCCTGCCAGTTGGGCCGCCAGTAGAGGAGATCCATCTCAATATAGGGAATATTCAGCTGGCTGGCGATGCGCCTCGCCAGCGTGGATTTGCCGCTGCCGCTGGTGCCAATCACATTTATTTTCATAGCATTACGCGGATTCCCGCTCAACAAAATGGAAACCGATGTCGACAATTTGCTCGTCAACGTCGCTGCCTTCAATACGGTCTGCCAGCATCGTCGCCGCGCGCTGGCCGATAATTTGCCGATCCACACTTACGGTGGTAATGGCGGGCTGATTCCCGGCGGCGAAATCCAGATCGCCGAAACCTATCACCGCCAAGTCCTGCGGTACCCGCATGCCGCGGGATTGCGCTTCGATTATCGCCCCCTGCGCCAGCGTATCCGAACTGCAGACAATCACATCACACTCGCCGCAGGCCAGCAGTTGCGACAGCCCTTCGCGACCGGAGGTAAAACGTGCAGGCAGCGCCACATCAACAGCCACAGGATCGGTAATGCCATGACGCGCCAGCACTTCACACAGCCCGCTTTTACGCTGGGCGGCGCGTTTATCCACGGTCCACAACAGACCCGGTCGGCGATAGCCCTTGCGCAGAAGATACTCCGCCGTGGCCTGGCCCACTTTTTCATGGGAAAAACCGACCAGCATATCCAGCGGCGTCGGTGTTAAATCCCAAATCTCCACCACCGGCACGCTGGCATTGAGGATCACTTTTTTCAGATCTGTCGAGTGGTGAATACCGGTCAGTACAATGCCATCCGGGCGACGGGACAACAGCGCCGCCACCAGTTCCGCTTCCGTCTGCTGCGTGTAACCCGCTACGCATAACAACATATGATAGCCGCGCACCGCCAGTTCATCGCTGATGGCCTGAATGGTATCCACAAACATATTGTTATTGATTTGCGGTACCACCACCGCCACCAGTTTACTGCGGCGCGACGCCAACCCGCCCGCCAGCGCATTCGGGATATAGCCCGTGGCTTTGACGGCGGCGAGCACCTTTTCCACGGTTTTCGGTCGCACCAGTTGCGGCGTGTTAAGCGCCCTACTTACGGTCATTGAAGAGAGCCCCGCCGCGCGGGCGACGTCTTC